>JADFYU010000009.1 GCA_015232865.1 Magnetococcales bacterium | reverse complement strand
TCTATAATATCCGTAAAAAGCCAGGAAATGTTGAACCTAGGTTCGGCAGTTGGAAGTGCGTAAGCGATGCAACATATTGGTTTATCTGGTGAACTGGAAAAAATCGAAGTCACCTTATTGGTGATGAGACTTTTTTCCAGTTTGCCAGGTGAATCAAGAGGTTGTGCCGATTGCGTGCTTCCAACGGTCGAATCTAGGTTGAACCACGGCTGGAGGAACATAGAGCAATAAACTTGCCGGAGAATCGTCATTTGGATGCCGATTTTCAGCGTGACTGAAAGACAACCGACTTTTTTCATAGGTATCAATCAGTTAAAACAAATTAAATTTTTTTGACAAAATCTGCTCTTAAATTCGATAATTACAATAAAAAAAGTAACACACGATGCGGATTGGTCCAGCAACGATGACCGTTCCAAAAAACTGACACTTTTGAAAAAAAATTAAGGTAAGTCAACGAATCGATTTGGCCGGGGTGTGTTGACATTCAAAGCTCTTTTGCCATCGACGCCTTCCCCGGCTAGAACTGATGTTTCATGCTTTCCGGTTCGGGGCCGGCCGGCTCTTTTTCAATCCAATAACTGGCCCTGTCTTTATCAAAGGCCAATTCTAAAGGTCGCTTACCAAACAGACGCATGATCAGGGCGATGGGAAACAGGACGACAAAGAAAAACAGGCCCAAAATAATCGGAGAGGTTATTCTATTGAGCAATAGTCCGAATCGGGTCCAGAGTCGGTTGAGCGGTGCCAACAATCGGGGTTGAAGCAGGGAGAGCAGGAAAAAGACGAGCGCAATTCCCCCAGCCCAAAGGTGAGGAGCCTCACCCCGGTCATAAACAGGCCAGGCGGAAATCAAGAGGAAGACCACTGTAAAAACAAATCCGAAGCTGCGGTCCGAAGAGGTTCCAATGTGTTCCGTCGTTTTTATATCGATCATATTGCCCCATTCACAAGAATTATCAGATCTATTCCAATCAACCTCGATTCGGCAGTTCAGATCAATCAATCGTTGAGCCGATCTGCAACACACCAGAGAGGCGTCACTGTTCGGAAGATTTTTCTTCCACTCGTTTTTTGATTACAGAAAGCAAACCTTCCGAAAGAATACGAGCCATCTCATTTGTCCCCTCTTCGCTCAGGTGGACATGATCCAGAAAATACTTGATTTGGCCCGACATTTGCGTAGAGGGGTCCAATATCAATGCCTTTTTATTTTGCCCGACTGAATCGATAACTTGATCCGCCTGGGAAAAAAGATTTGGTAATATTTCTGCCGATCTCGCACCGATAAAAGAAAAATTAATGCGATCAAGTTCCTCTTTACCATTGGATTTATCGGACAATCGTGGCTGTTTGATCAAAACCGGTTCCGCACCAATATTCCGCGCGATGTCAACAAAGGTCGCAAAATTCAATTGATATTGAGCGAGTTGCATTTTTTCGACGGAAAAATACCCTTCTTTGAGTTTTGATTTTTTATCCTTTTTTCTCACCCCTTCCTTTGAAATATCAAACCACCAAAAAATAAGCGTGTCTCTCAGTTGAACATACAGTTGGGAATGTTCGCTCATGAAGCGGTCAAGCCCATTGACGTAGTTATAACGCACATGTCTGCCGTCATCAATTTGCCGGGGCTTGAAATGTCGGAACAAGGATTGCTCAGAATCGAAATATTTTAAATCATTCCATATATTACAAAGAACGACAATGTCTGGATTAAATCGGTGCCCCTCCATAAACAACCGGCCTACCGAATCAAACGAGGCATGACCGGGAATACCGGCGTTGATGACTTCAACGTTGGCATAACCGGCAGCACGAATTTTTTTTTCGATTTGTCTCGGCCAATCTTCTCCCTCTGTCATTTCTCCATTAAAAACCTGTGACCCACCATAAATTATGATGCGAAAAGTTCCGTCCGGTTTTTCTGGATCAAACTCCGGCCCTCGATAACCCAATGAGTTGATATGATATGTTAAAGAGCGATAATACGTTGGATTGATATCCACGTTTCGCTGTTTGATAAAATGTCTTGAAAAGAGGGCAGGTTCGTACAATACCGATTTATCTCGAAGTATTTCCGGTGTCAGGTATTCTACCTTCCAGCGAATATACAGCTCAGCCAGTCCGAAAGAGAGCAGGATGGCAACAGCCGTCAAAAAGCTGATAAACTGCACCTTCCGCTTAAAAGATATCGGAGCATCGCTCATTATTTTCAACCTCTCTCATTGATGACATACAGAATCTGAGCCTGTTGATGACCGAAACGGAGGCAACCGACGCTATCGGCCCCACCGTGATTGGGTGCGCCTACCCCTCTTCATGTAAGAGTGTCAGTTGTGGGTCTGGCTCTTGAATGGGAAAGGGGATAGGGTATTTACTGGAAAAACAGGCGTCGCAATAGCCGCAGCCGGGTTTTCCGTCGATCGCTTCGTAAAGCCCTTCGACGGAGAGAAATGCCAGAGAATCAGCGGTGATGTAGTTTTTCATCTCCGTGACCGAATGGCTGGCAGCCAGCAACTCTTTACGGGTTGGTGTGTCGATTCCGTAATAGCAGGGGTTGGTGGTGGGAGGGGAGGAGATGCGCATATGCACCTCTTTGGCTCCGGCGGCTCGAACCATCTTGACAATTTTTCGGCTGGTGGTGCCGCGAACGATGGAGTCGTCAACCAAAATGACCCGTTTTCCCTCAAATACGGCCGGGTTGGCATTCAATTTTATTTTAACGCCAAAATGTCGAATCGCCTGCTGTGGTTCGATAAAGGTCCGACCGATATAATGGTTGCGAATAATCCCCAGCTCAAACGGAATGTCGGCCTCTTGAGAATATCCCAGTGCCGCCGGAACGCCGGAGTCTGGAACCGGAACCACCAAATCCGCATCGACGGCGCTTTCCTGAGCCAACCGAGCACCAATGCGCTTCCGGGAGGCATAGACGTTAACCCCATCGATGGTTGAATCCGGGCGGGCAAAATAGACATACTCAAAAATACAAAGATGTCGTTTTCTTTTGGGAAACGGAAAAAATGACTCAACTTTCTCCTTTTGGATGACAACCATCTCTCCGGGTTCGATATCGCGAACAAACTCGGCATCGATGAGTTTCAAGGCACAAGTTTCCGAGGAGAGAACATAACTCTTCCCAAGTCGGCCCAACACCAAAGGCCGGAATCCGTTGGGGTCGCGGACGCCGACCATGGTTTGATTGTCCATAGCCAATAGCGCATAGGCCCCTTGGACCTGACTTAACGCTTCAACCAGTCGCTCAGGAAAGGTTCGGCACCGGGAAAGAGCCGTCAGATGAACGATGACTTCGGTATCCATGGTCGATTGAAAAATCGATCCACGCCGCTCCAGACTGCGCCGCATCTCCACACCGTTGACCAGGTTGCCGTTGTGAGCCATGGCCATACCACCATGGGCAGTATCGACAACGATGGGCTGGAGATTTCTGGAGGTCGAACTGCCGCCGGCTGTGGAGTATCGAACATGACCGATGGACTGATTCCCCCGGAGCCGTTCGACATCGGCTCGTTTGAAAACATCGGCAACCAGACCCCGACCCCGCTTACAGTGAAGAATTCGATCCTCGACTGTGACGATACCGGCGGATTCTTGTCCTCGATGTTGGAGGGCGTATAAGCCCAGGTATACAAGGTTGGAGGCTTCGGAGTGGTTGTTAATTCCGAAAACGCCACACTCGTCATGGAAATGGTCGTCTGTGATGGAAATCAAGGATAGTATTCCGCTTTTTCAGGGAAATTCAAGGCGTATCCTCTTTATATAAGGATGCGCCACCAATATCCAACCCTTCGTTCCTGAGCCAGCCTTCACCGCCACTCCCCGAAAGGACGGGGAAAAACAGGGAAAGCCCTGTCAAACTCGAAAGTGGTTTTTTCATACTTTCATGTACGCGGATTGACCCTACAGATACCATTCAGAAGGTCTCTGAACGGTGCGGTCAACCCTGAATAAACCCAAATCAACTGTCGAACCGAAACCGCACTTGCCATTGGTCTTCAGAGCGTTTTGCCATTCTCAAGCTCTGTCAAGAACCCGCAAGTGGACGCGCTCGGATCGTCGGATCTCCCATCCCCACTCGTCAGGCTCTGATGTTTAGTCCACCCGAACCTCCGACGCAATGGTAAACCTTTTCGGTTGAATTCGGTCAGATCTGTACCGATAGATGGGCAGGCAGGTAAAATAAATTGAATCGGCACCATAAAAAAAATATTATATTTTTATATTACAGATAAATAAGCCAGGATCAACCCTTGCCAACAAAACCGCATTCCAGTCAAATTCCTATGATATGATTTTTTTGACTTTGTTCCAATCGGTCTCATTTTGATAGACGCAAGGAAAATGGATTGTCTCTGAAACAGTGGGTTTGAGGGAGACGATCTGTTCACTGACCAGTCTCACCCATTTTTCACGGACATTGATCTCAGATCGCAACGCCCCGGATGTGACCGGGAGAGCGGCCGGGGTATGCTCAAACTGGGTCCGCAGAACGAAAACCCCCTCGTTCCGTTTTCGGGTGATCATAAAATCGGTGCCGATTTTCAAGCCGACCTGCTGCCCCCACTCCCGCAACCGTTTGGTCTCAATTGGGTTGAGTTTAATCAGGGTAAAATGTTCGATCCGGGTCTTTCTCAGCAGGGAGCTCTCATGTTTGGTGGTGCTGAACAGAGTCAGACGGCGATCTTGTTGGGAAGTGATGAAGACGGTTCCCTCCTGGTTTTCCCGCGCCAGAAGTTGAGCGGCAAGCGTGGCTGCGGAACGACGTCCGGCGGAATTATGGTAGAAGTTGAAATATTCAAAAAACTTCTTTTCCAATCGATCCGCAAACTCATCTCCCCGTTCATACAGATTTTTTTCCAGATAGTTGAGATAGATTCCCATAGAGCGCAGGGCATTGTCGAGAATTCTCTCCACCTTGACGTGGAAATGGCTCAACTCATAAACCGAGTCATGACGCTCCTCATCCAAAGACTGTTGAATAAGCAGGGAAAAATCCAAAGGCAGCAGTTGTTGGATCAAGGTTTCAAAATCGGGGTGGGTCGAATAGCGCTGTTGCGGATTGTAGGTACGCAAGGCGGCCAGGTCCGGGGCGACATCGACCAAATTGTTCATGCGCAATCGGTTGCCCTCCCGACAGCGGAAATGTTTACGCAATTTATCGGGCAGATGACCGTTGAGCAAAATCACCAAGGCCGAATTGTGTAAATGATACTCCTTTGAACTGGAGGCATGACCGGGGCGCAAATGGCTGGGCACGACAAATGGATAGCTCTGTTTGTGTTGTGAAAAACGACTTAATGAGTCCACCAGGGTGTCGCGAATCAACAGCCGTTTGATCCGCTCGCGAGCGTGGTGATAGCCGGAATCTCCACCGTCGGGAGAGAGAGAGCAGTGATCACCGACACAAAACAGATTGTTGGGTTCTGGGGCCATTTTTTCGCCAGTCGGAATTGGTCTGCTTTGGAGACAAGCTTCAACCTGGATTCAAGCGATTGTCACAGAGGTGGGCGGTGTTTTCCAGAAAATTTTTATTTTTTCGCTCCGACCAGCCACGCCCCTTATGGTCGGGAGAATTGACATCAGGGGGAAGTAACGATAGATTTACCGTTAAACCTAAATTCGACGGTTGAACTATATGGATTATTTCTAACACCCGACCCAGTTTGAGAATCAACCATGAATGGCAGGCAAGTATTGATCTCCGGTGGAGCCGGGTTTATTGGCACCCACCTGTGCCGCCGTCTGTTGGGCTTGGGCTGTGAGGTTCTGTGTGTGGATAACTTTTTCACCGGAACCAAAAAGAACATTGTCGAATTTCTCGACAATCCCCACTTTGAACTGTTGCGCCATGATGTCACATTTCCCCTCTATGTCGAGGTGGATCAAATCTATAATCTGGCCTGTCCCGCCTCTCCGTTCCACTACAAGTATGACCCGGTACAGACGACCAAAACCAGCGTTCATGGTGCCATCAACATGTTGGGATTGGCCAAACGGCTGCGAGCGCGGATTTTGCAGGCATCGACCAGCGAGGTCTATGGAGACCCGACCGTTCATCCGCAGGTGGAGAGCTATTGGGGAAATGTCAACCCCATCGGCCCCAGAGCCTGTTATGATGAGGGAAAACGCTGTGCGGAGACGCTCTTTTTTGACTATTATCGACAGCACAAACTTGAAATCAAGGTGGCCCGACTGTTCAACACCTATGGCCCGAACATGCATCCCCAGGATGGCCGGGTTGTCTCCAATTTTATCGTGCAGGCACTACAGAACAAGCCCATTACCATCTTTGGACACGGCCTGCAAACCCGTTCTTTTTGCTATGTCGATGATCTGATCGACGCTCTGGTGGCGTTGATGGAGTCAGACGCCGCCATTACCGGACCGATGAACCTGGGCAATCCGGTTGAAACATCGGTCCTGGCTTTGGCCGAACAGGTGATCCGGCTGACCGGCTCCCGATCCACGATTATAAACGAACCACTATCCGAAGACGATCCCCAACAGCGCCAACCCAACATCGATTTCGCTCGCAAGGCATTGGGTTGGCAGCCGCAGATTCCGTTGGAGGTGGGGTTGATGAGAACCATCACCTACTTTGAAGAGCGGCTTCAAACCGGGCAAATTTCCACCGAATCTTAGGATCATTTGAAAGGCGACAAAGCATATGGCAAAAAAGCAGTTGTTCCTCAAGGCATGTGACCGGGAGCCGGTCGAAAGAGTACCGGTTTGGTTGATGCGACAGGCGGGGCGGTATCTTCCAGAATATCTTCAGGTTCGCAGTCAGGCCGGCAGCTTTCTCAATCTATGCAAAACCCCGGCTTTGGCGACCGAAGTAACCCTTCAGCCCATACGTCGTTTCGGTTTGGATGCCGCCATTTTGTTTTCGGACATATTGGTTGTGCCCGAAGCCATGGGTCTGTCGCTGGACTTTTTGGAGGGAGAGGGTCCGGTTTTTTCCGATCCGCTACGGGAGTCCCGCGACTTAAAACGGATCAAGCGACCCAACGTTGAAAAAAAGCTCGGCTATGTCTATAACGCCATAGAGGAGATGCGCGGGGCCTTGCCGTCGTCGGTTCCGCTGATCGGCTTTGCCGGCAGTCCCTGGACCCTGGCCACCTACATGGTCGAGGGGGGAACGACCAAAAAATTCGCCCAGATCAAAACCGCTCTTTTTGCCGACCCGGAATTTTTACACGGCCTGCTGAGCGCCCTGACGGAGACGGTGACCGAATATCTCAACGGCCAGATAGACCATGGTGCTCAGGCGATCCAAATCTTTGACACCTGGGGCGGTATTTTGGGACGGGAGAACTATAAAAACTTTTCCCTGCGCTATATGAGCGATATCGTCAAAAACCTCAAACGGACCGGACCCACCGGCAAAAAGGTGCCCGTCATTCTTTTTTCCAAAGGGTGTGGCCCCTATAGTCAGTCACTGGCCAAATCCGGCTGTGACGTGATCAGCCTGGATTGGACGGCTGACGTCAGAAAGCTGCGGAAGAATTTGGGGGAAAAGGTGGCTTTTCAGGGAAACATGGACCCGGCGGTCCTCTATGCCCCGGAACAGACCCTTCGCGATCAGGTCAGAAAAACCCTGAAGTGTTTTGGTCCGCAACCGGGTCATATCTTCAACCTTGGTCACGGCATGGAGCCGGACATGAACCCGGATCGGGTTCAACTGTTGGTTGATATCGTCCGGGAAGAGAGCAGTCAGCTCATCAAACAGCATGGGGAAAAGGGTTAGGGATTTTTCATGGCATATCAAGGCCAGATTTCTCAAGAGGTTCTGGTTGATCGGAGATTGATCAACAAATACAATCGGGCAGCACCGCGCTACACCTCCTATCCGACCGCGCCTCACTTCAAAGAGGAGCTGTTGAATGAGCAGATCTATCGGCAGGAGGTCGCTCGTGTGGGCCTTGAACACCCAAATCGGCCTCTCTCCCTCTATATCCACATCCCCTTTTGCCAGGAGGAGTGTTTTTACTGCGGTTGCAACCGAATGATCACCAAGGATCGCAGCCGTTCTGATACCTATCTGGCCGCACTCTACCAGGAGATTGATCGGGTCGGCGCGCTGTTTGATCGGAAAAAGCCGGTGGTTCAGCTCCATTTTGGCGGCGGCACTCCGACCTATCTGGATCGGCTGCAGTTGCAGGCCCTGATGGAGAAAATCCGTCAAAATTTTCATCTTTTGAGCGACGGCAGCGGCGATTATGGCATTGAGGTGGACCCCCGGGAGGCGACGGAGGGTAAACTGGCCCTTCTTTATTCGTTGGGGTTCAACCGCATCTCCTTCGGCGTGCAGGATATCAATATCCAGGTTCAAGAGGCGGTCAATCGGGTTCAACCGCTGGCGTTGGACGTTCGAGTCGTCAACGAGGCACGCGAAGTTGGTTTCCGCTCGATCAACATTGATCTGATCTATGGATTACCCCATCAGACGGTGGCGAGTTTTGCCGAAACCCTAACCACGGTCCTGGATGAGTTGGACCCGGACCGGCTGGCGGTTTTCAATTTCGCCCACCTGCCGGAACTCCTGAAAAATCAGAGAAAAATTGATGCCGACCATCTACCAAAACCCGATGAAAAACTTCAGATTCTGGAGGATTCCATCCATATCCTTGAGCAGCGGGGATATGTCTACATCGGCATGGACCATTTTGGCAAACCCGATGACGAACTGACCCTGGCCCAACAGCAGGGAAGACTGCACCGAAACTTTCAAGGTTATACCACCCATGCCGAGTGTGATCTGGTAGCCCTGGGCGTATCGTCCATCAGTCAGATCGGCCACATGTATGCGCAGAACCTTAAAAAGGTCCACCTCTATCAAAACCGGATCAATGAGGGAAATCTGCCTGTTTTCCGAGGGTTGATCATGAACCGGGACGACCAGATCCGACAGAAGGTGATCATGACCCTGATGTGCGATTTCAGACTCTCCTTTGCCCAGATTGAAGCCTGTTTTGATTTGACCTTTGAAACCTATTTTGCCGATGCCCTGATTCCGTTGCAGAGCATGGCAGCCGACGGACTGTTGACGATCCAAGATCGGGTGATCCAGATCACTCCGGGCGGAAAACTGTTGATACGCAACGTTTGTACGGCGTTTGACCGTTATCTAAGCCCGACTTCGACACAAAACAACTTTTCCCAAACCATATGAACGAAAAAGTCATCATTGTCGGCGGCGGAATTTCCGGCCTCTCTACGGCCCTGTTTTTAAGTCAGGGCGGCATGTCGGTTCGAGTTTTGGAGTCGCGTCAGGAACCGGGGGGCAATCTGCTCACCTCCAACAGCAACGGTTATCAGATCGAACACGGTCCCAACTCCACGCTCCATAAGCCGGGTCGGGAAGAGGACGGCCTGGGACGGTTGATGGAGCGGATTGGTTTGACGCCGATCGTGGCCAATGAACAGGCCGGCAAACGGTTTATCGTTCGCAAGCAAAAACTGATCCCTCTACCGGCCTCTCCAGTGGAATTCCTGACCACGCCGGCTTTTTCGGTAGCGGCCAAAATGCGCCTGCTGCTGGAGCCGTTTATCGGTCGGGCCAAACAGGAGGAGAGCATCGCCCAGTTTGTGGAACGGCGTCTGGGTCGGGAGTTTTTGGATTATGCCATCGATCCGTTTGTTTCCGGTGTTTATGCCGGCAACGTCCATCAACTTTCCGTTCAGGCGGCGGTAGCCAAAATCTATGCGTTGGAGGCCGATCACGGCTCTTTGATTCGTGGAGCGCTGTTTGGTCGTCAAAAAAACATGAGCGGCATGCCAAAGGGTCGTCTGATCTCCTTTCCATCGGGAATGGCTGCTCTACCCAAAGCCATTGAGCAGGCTCTGCCGGAGGGGACCATTCAACTGGGCAAGCGGGTGGTTGGGTTGCAGCGTTCCAAAGATCTCTGGCAGGTCTACTGGGAGGGCAAAGGGGGAACAGCCGGTATTGAGCAGGCAGACCGGGTTATTCTATCGACACCGGCCCCACAGACGGCGCAAATCATTCAAGGTTTGTTTCCGGCGGCAGCCCGACTTCTATCCACCATCTATTATCCGCCCATTCTCTCCATCGCTCTGGCCTATTCCCGGCAGCGGGTTGAACATGCGTTGGATGGGTTTGGTTTCTTGATTCCCCGTTGTGAAGAGATTCGGACTCTGGGCAGCCTTTTTTCCAGCACCCTGTTTCCTGGCCGAGCACCGGAAGGCCAGATATTGCTGACCAATTTTATCGGCGGAGCAACGGATTTGGGGGTAGAGGTCACCGATGATCGCAGTTTGGCCGTAGAGGTTTCCCATGAGATTTCCCAGCTTTTGGGCATAGAGGGAAAGCCTGACTTTGTTCAAGTGACTCGTTATCGGGAATCCATCCCTCAATATACCCTCGGTCATCTGACCAAACTGAAAAACATCGACCGGGCTTTGACCGGTCAACCGGGTCTCTACCTCAGAAGCAATTGGAGTGGCGGTATTTCCGTAGGAGACTGCATCCACAACGGCGAACTGTTGGCCGAAGAGATTTTAAAAAGCAATACCCCCAAAAACAGCTAGCCAACATCGAATCGGCGCGTCAGGCGAACACTGCCCTGACGGAAAGATTGCGACCTTCCCACTCTCACCGGGTTACTTGATATTTTAGGCATCAATATTGCTTTTAACGTACATCAGAGGGGCGATTCTCCTCTGATCGACAAATTTTCGACACTTTTTCAAAATGTCCAACATAAAGCAACAAGGAGTTTAAAATGCCAGCATTGAACACAGCTACCGACATCAAACCAGGTCAAATTGCCGACGTTGGCGGGATTACCGGAGATCAATTGGAACAGTATATCGACCGGATTGAACGGTTGGAAGAAGAGAAAGCTGAGTTGGGCCAGGATATTCGCGATCTCTATCTGGAGGCCAAGGGGAACGGCTTCGATCCGAAAATCATGCGCAAGATTGTCAGCATTCGCAAAAAAGATCAGCATGAAATTGACGAAGAAGAGGCGATTCTGTTCCTCTACAGACAAGCATTGGGCATGCTCCCCTCTACGATTCAATAGAGGGCGTGAGACGTTCATCGGGCACTTTACAAGTGCCCGATGCTATCAAATCAAAAGGCCATACGGACCCAGACTCAATGTTAATCGAATTCAGTATATCCAACTATCTCTCCTTTTGTGAACGACAGACCATGAGCATGGCTGCCAGCGGTTCCTATCGGGAATTGCCGGATAACAGTTTCTCGACTGACGTTCCCAAAATGCCGAAATTGTTGCGAACATCCGTTATCTACGGTGCCAACGCCTCGGGAAAGAGCAACCTGATACGAGGTGCTCTTTTTATGTGGGATTTTATTCTCAACTCGGCCAAAGGTCAGGAGGGAGATACCATCGATGTCTATCCGTTCCTGCTCAATAGCCGCAATGCCAAGGAACCCAGCATCTTCGAGATGATTTTTATCGAGGCCGGGGTTCGCTATCAATATGGTTTTGCGGTCTCTCGCGAGCGGGTTCATCATGAGTGGCTGATTGCCTATCCGAAAAATCGCCCTCAACGCTGGTTTGAACGGTATTTTGATCCGGGAACGGGAAATGAGACCTGGACTTTGCACAAAAAATTTCTTCCGGGAAACCGGGAGATCTGGAAAGATGCCACCCGCAGCAACGCTCTGTTTTTATCGACGGCCATCCAACTCAACAGCGCGCCATTACGTCCGGTCTATGATTGGTTTGACAAACGGTTGCGAATTTTTCGCCCCCACTCCGAAATCAGTCAGGATTATTCGGCCACCCTCTGTCAGAACAACGAAGGTAGACTCCAGGTTTTGAAATTTTTAAACCAGGCTGATCTGGATATTGAAGATATCAAGTTGGAAACGCGCAATCTGGGAGACTTGGGCATGGATGACCTGCCCGACGAGGTACGACGTGCCTTTATGAAGGAGATGTCCGCTCAAGAGGTGTTGGAGGTGCGTCTGGAGCGTTCCATGTCCGATACCGGCCTGCCGGTTTTACTGCCTTGGGAATCGGAGTCGCGCGGTACGCAAAAACTCTTCGCCCTGGCCTGGCCCTGGATCAACCTGTTGCGCCAAGGTCGCGTTTTGTTCATGGATGAGATGGATACCAGCCTGCATCATCATCTGGTTAAATTTTTAATCGGTATGATCAACAACCCCGAGATGAATACCACCAAAGCCCAACTGATCAGCACGACCCACGATACCGCATTGCTGGATAACGAACAGTTTCGCCGGGATCAGTTCTGGATGGTCGAAAAAAGTGGTGATCGGTGTAGCGAGCTCTATCCGGTCTCCGATTTTGACATTGAGAGAGGGGAGCCACTGCAAAAACGCTATTTGGACGGTCAATATGGCGGACTCCCCATTTTAAAACAGTTTAATGGCTGGTAAATCATTTAAAAATGGTTACTTCAGACCATCTGCAAGGGGAGAGAAGTCCGAACTCTCTGGAACGCCACTCGACGATGCGTTGCTCCAGAAACCGGGTTCTGATCGTCTGCCCGGCCGATGCCGAGCACTATTTTCAGGATCTGGCCGACCACCTGAATTTAACCAATGAGATCATCATCCGGGTGGCCAGCAGCTCCGACCCGGTCGCGTTGGTTGATGAAGCGTTTGAGATCAGTCAAAAGGCTCCGACCCATCACCGGATTTTTGTCCTGGTCGATCATCCCGGCCAATCTGACCCGCTGGATTCCGATAGCACTCATCCGATCAAAACCGTTGCTAGGCGGATTAAAAACAATCATCTGCCTCAAAATCGGATTGTGCGCCTGCTGGTGACGGAACCGGGATTTCTCCTCTGGCTTCTGCTCCATTTCGACCAGGCGGAGTTTTCCGCATGGCCCGCCAGTCAATGGCCGAAAATAGTCGAGCAAGAGCTGGAACTCCACATTCCCCATGCGACTCGGAAAGCGAGCCAAAAGCAATTTTTTGCAAAAACCCACGCCTATTTGACGAAAGCGATCAAACGCAGCCAAAATCAGATCCTGGCCCGGATGGTCAAACCGGGTCCGAGCACGGAAATCCATGAGTTGATCGGCTTTTTGTTGAAACATCGGAGTCGCCGGGCTAATGCCCGGAACCCAA
This sequence comes from Magnetococcales bacterium, assembly GCA_015232865.1. The sequence continues at coordinate 80,032 of JADFYU010000009.1, read as the reverse complement.
AATGACAACCAACCTCCCCTCCCGATCAGGGAGGGGTCGATCAGCCCATCATCAGCCGGACGCCGACCACCAATAAAAAAAATCCAAAGCTTTTTTTTAGAAGGATCGGCGAGAGGCTGTGAGCCAGTTTAACGCCGATAGAAGTGGTAATCAGGGTGCCGGTGACGATGCCGAAAAAGGCTTCCGGTATGATATATCCCCAAGAACCGGCCGGTAGGTTTATCTGGCTCCATCCGCCTTGTAAAAAACCAAACGCGCCGGAGATAGCCAGAAAAATTCCGATTGCCGATGAGCTGCCCACCGCCAGATGGATGGGCAGACGGGAGATGAGGGTCAAGGCCGGGACCGAAAGAGTCCCGCCGCCAATACCGAACAGCGCGCTGATGGCCCCGATCAGCACGCCGACCCAGGGTGTGACCAGAGGGTGCACTGTTCGGGCCTGTTGCGGTGTCTCAGCCGTTTTCCGACTGCTGATCATGCGCAACCCGATTCCAATCTCGAATAGACCGAACACCATTTGCAACAGACCGCCATCCAGGCGAATGGCCAGCCAGGCTCCCAACCACGCGCCCATTAAAATACCGGGGGTGTACTGAGCAACAGCCGACCAGTTGACGCTTTGACGTCGGTGCTGGTTCCAAGTGGCCACGGTGTTGGTAAAGATTATGGTGGCCAGGGAGGTTCCCACGGCCATCTGCATGACCATGGGCGAAGGAAAATCCATCAAGTGAAACAGAAACAACAAGGCGGGCACAATGATGATCCCGCCACCAACCCCAAAGAGTCCAGCGACAATTCCGGCACATAAGCCGGTTGCGATGGCATAGAAAAACAATGGCGAAAAAAATTCAATCATGGTTCTTTTGTCCTATCAGGCGGTTGGCCTGGCCGTTCAGAAAAGCCGATCGGTTTGCACAATCCGCGCAGGTCCAACTTGAATTTAAGATGGCCCGATCTGTGGGACGATATAATCCGGTTGAATGGCCCAATTTCGGCAAAGATCTTCAATGGGCTCCACCTCCTGACCGTGAAGACCGGAGAGGGTCAGACAGGTTGAAATCCCCAGGGCCGCCCCTCCCAGAATATCTGTCGTCAACGAATCTCCAACCATTAATATTTTTCTGCGGGGGATATGGCTGCTGTTCTGGAGTGCCAGTTGATAGACGGGGGAATAGGGTTTACCGATACCGACAATCTCCCCACCAAACTGCTCGGCAAGGCGGCTGGCCGTATATCCGGCGACGACAACCGGCTGGCCCCGCTCATCTGGAACCACCTGATCCGGGTTGGCGACAACCAGCGGCAGCGCCCGCTTTGTCAGCCATTTTTCCACCTCCTGCTGTTGCGGGCCACCATAATAGTCCCGGTTGCTACAGATCAATACATAGGACGGTTTCAGGTCGCTTTTTACCGGACCATCGGGCGGATTGACCAGCAAGGTCTGTGGGTCGGGTCCATAGCAGTCGGCGCTCTGCCGGGTTCCGATCAGCAGGTAGGGATGATTGTGCAAAGGGGAGTTTTGGATAAACGGCTTGACCGCCAACCCGGAGGTAATGATCTGTTCGGATTTAAACTCAAAACCCATTCTCCCCAGTTTTTTACAGACCTGTTGTGGCCCCTCGGAAGCATTGTTGGAGACCACCAATACCGGCACACCCAGTTGATGGCAACGGCTGACGGCCTCGGGAGAGCCGGCTATTTTTTCCCCGCCCCGGTTCAATACCCCGTATGCATCGAACATAATAAGATCAAATTGCTGAATCAACTCATAAAATTCACACCTGGCCATGGCAGCGGAAACCAGTCGCTCATCCAACCCCGGCTGGCTGAGGATAAACCGGTTTCTGATTTGACCAGCTGCCATTACCAGTTGTTTTTTATCGGTTATTTTTGGCTTATAATCCATTTTTCACTCAATATGGGAAGATTTCGATCGCTTCATTCAGGGCAAAGGTTATTCAATGAACAAATAAAAACAGAAAAAAAATATTGGCTGTTTTAATATTTTGCCCTGTACTTAGATCAATTTTTTTTTTAGTATATGAAATAATTTTTGCCTGACAGCCTGCCTCTTGTTTGAAACGGGAGTTGCAGTTGGCCGTCACGGACGGTAACACATTTCCCTAAATAATCAGAACTATTCAGGAACCCGACATGAGTTTTTCAGATACCCGGTTGCGGGTCTTTCATTCCGTTGCAAAGCATCTCTCGTTTACCCGGGCAGCCGAAGAGCTGTTGTTGACTCAACCAGCGGTGACCTTCCAGATTCGACAACTGGAGGAGCATTTCAACACCCGTCTTTTTGATCGACACCACAATCGGATTACCATGACCGAAGCCGGAGTAATGGTTTTCAACTATGCCGAGCGGATTTTGGAGCTGTACCGGGAGACTGAAAAAGCCATCAATGAGATGACCGGCATGACCCGCGGCATTGTCAAGCTGGGCGCATCCACCACCATTGGTGAATATATTCTACCCTTGATTCTAAGCAGTTACCATGAATCATTTCCCAGTGTCCGCGTGCGCATGACAGTCGACAACACCCGATTGATTTTGCGTAAACTAGAAGACGCGACCATCGATCTGGGCATGGTCGAAGGACCGGTCAAAAATAAAAACATCCAGATCTCCCCCTGTCTGGAGGATGAACTGATCTTGATTTTGCCGCCCAACCATCCACTGGCTCATATGAGCGAAATTCCCATCGGGGATTTGAAACCGTACCCGTTTGTTTCCCGTGAAGAGGGATCAGGAACACGAGCGGTGATTGCCGAGCATATGCTGAAGGCCGGGTTCAATTATGAAGACCTGAACATGGTTTTGGAGCTGGGAACGACTGAGTCGGTCAAAGCGGCTGTGGAGGGGCATGTCGGCTTTAGCATTGTTTCGAGTGTCTCTATTCGCAAAGAGCTGCGCCTTAAAAGTCTGACCGCCCATCGTATTCAAGGAATCTCCATGAAACGGCGGCTTAATTTTGTCTATCAAAAACAAAAATTCCGTTCTAAAGCCGTGGAAGAGCTACTCAACTTTGCCAAAGATCGCTGCAACAAGATGCGGGTTGAAATCTGAGGAGCCGTCAAAAACGCCTCGATTTGGCGGCCAGGCGTTCGGACAACCGCCCCTTTCAGGTTCAGGAGGGCCAATAACAGTGACCGGCCTTTTTGACCAAGGTCTGAACAAAGGATTGATGACTGGCCAGCTCTTCGGCACTGATGGTCCAGCTTCGTTTTGGAAAATCCAGGGGTTTCAGTATGGTTTCCGACTTCCGGCTCTCCCCCCCCTGCTCCTCGCCGATTGGATCGTCCTGGCCCTGGAGTGGTGGCGGAAAACCAAAATCCAGGTTGAATTGATTCCCCCCCATCAACTCAATGTAGACCTCGGCCAACAGCTCGGAGTCCAATAGGGCACCATGGAAGGTACGGTTGGAGTTGTCGATTTTAAAACGACGGCAGAGGGCATCCAGACTGGCCGGAGAGCCGGGAAATTTTTTTCGGGCCATGGCCAGGGTATCAATGGCCTGATCTTTTGGAATAGGCGGACAGTTGCAGCGGGCCAACTCCATATTCAAAAAACCCATATCGAAACTGGCATTGTGAATGATCAGTTTATCTTGTCCGATGAAATTTAAAAAATCAGTGGCCATTTCTGAAAACAGTGGGCAATTGGCCACCTGCTCATTGGTGATCCCGTGGATTCTGGTCGCCTCTCGTGGAATTTCCCGCTCCGGGTTGATGTACCATTGATGGGACTCGCCTTTGCGATAGTTGACCAACTCGATACAGCCGACTTCGACGATGCGATGACCTTCGGTGGGTGAAATGCCGGTGGTTTCCGTATCCAGTATGACAACCCGATCCATTGATTTTTCCCCGGTTTCTAATCGATCAACCGGGCGAGCTCCTGCTCCACCCGTTTTGCTTCAACTTCGATGATCAACCGAGCCTGCTCAACCGCCTGTTTATCAACCGGGGTCCGGTTGCTCAGTTGTTCCAGATCATAACAGGCCTCGCCCAACGGCAGCGCACCCAGATATTGGCTGGCTCCCTTCAGGGAATGGGCTTCCCGATGCAGCTCCGACCAATTGTTTTCGGCGATTTGGTTTTTAAAATTTTGCAGATATTTCGGTAATTTATCCAGGTAGAGGCTGAGGAATTTGGCTGTTCTCGCCCCCATATCCTCTTTTAGGTAGGAAAACTCCGTCTCATCGATTGCGGGTTGCTGCGTGGGTTTATCCATCACCGTCTGGCCTTTGATCTGGTTCCTATTCATAACGTGAATATAACCGCAACTATTTGCATTTGGCAAAGAAAGATTCAAACTCCTCTTCCTGGAAAACCGGATCAACCGTTTTGTTCCAGCGATTGTGGTAGGCATCCAGCAGACGGTCAGCCGGTGAAATACCGCTTTGGGCAATCTGAAAAAGGCTTTTGAGATAGACTGTCTCATCACAACCGTCGGCATTGCTGCAGGCTTGGGCCGCCAATCCCGCTTGAGACCATTTGAGGACATTCAAGGCCAGATCCTGGAGGGTTCGACCGCCCGGAATCGGAGTCCTCAATCCCAAACGAGGAACTTCAGCAAAAATTTTCGCCCAATCCTCCAGTCGCCACTGACTGACCAGATCCCAGGCTCCGGCAGTGGAGTCGGAGTTGTAGAGCAGCCCCTTCCACAAGGCGGGCAAGGCACAGAGGGATTGGGAGTTGCCGGCATCCGCTCCACGGGTCTCCAGATACTGTTTGAGACGAACATCCGGGAATAGGGTTGAGAGGTGGGTCTCCCAGTCGGCCAGGGTTGGCAATCGGCCCGGTTGGTCGGGTAGCTTTCCGGCCAAAAAATGTTTGAACGCAATACCCTGACCATCGCTATACTGGCCGTCTTGATAGCGGAACAGCATGGGCACCTCCAGAGCATAATCCACATAGCGCTCGAAGCAAAAATCTTGTTCGAATACAAAGGGTAGCCAACCACAGCGATCCGGGTCGGTATACCGCCATATCTCAGCACGATAGGATTGAAAGCCGTTGGGTTGGCCATCAATGAAAGGTGAGTTGGCGAACAGGGCGGTGGCCATGGGTTGCAGCGCCATGAGCAGACGGAATTTTCGCGCCATGTCCCCTTCGCTCTCATAGTCCAGATTGGCTTGGACCGTCGCGGTTCGTGTCATCATGTCCAGACTGTGCCGGCCTTGTTTAGGCAGATACTGACGCATGACCCGATAACGGCCCTTGGGCATCCAGGGGATTTTTTCATATCCCCATTTGGGTTGAACGCCGATCCCCAGAAAAGTGATTTCCATTTTCCGGCAGATGCTAGCCAGTTGGGAGAGGTGTTCATTGATTTCGTTCTGGGTCTGATGAATATTTTCCAGAGGAGCGCCCGACAGCTCCAACTGACCGCCCGGCTCCAGGGTGATCCCGGCCAGCCCTTTTTTCAAAGCGATCAAGACTCCATTTTCCGTCACAGGCTGCCAACCGAAAGCCTCAGCCATTTTTCGCATGACCATGCCGATGCCGTACTCTCCTTCGTAGGGGATGGGAGAGAGATCTTTGGTACAAAAACCAAATTTTTCATGTTCCGTCCCAACCCGCCACTGTTTACGCGGTTTGCAGCCGGACTCAAACCAGGTGACCAGTTCATTTTTAGAGGTGATGGGATGGTTTTTCATGTCACTGGTGTTGGGCATAATGATCAGTCTACATCGGCGGGCATTTAGAGTGACCTTAAAAGAGAAGAGTCGCAGCTCCCCCTCAAAGATGGATCAGGAACTATAATGTAAGCCTAAATAAAAGGAAAGTGACTACAGAATCCGCTTCAGGACCAAGAGGACTTTTCCCAGTCTCACTGGACATGGTACCATGCTTCGGTTTTCTAAATGGCAGAGGGTCAACGTGTCAATCCCTGTTTTTTCAACCGATTAAAAAATGGCAATCATCCAGCAAATCCAGTTAAAAAAACTGTAGGAGTGATTGGTGAACAAAAACGGATATCAAGTCGTAAAAAATCTGTTCTACCACATCCTGGAAGATCCGGACAGCCATGCACGACACATTTTCAATCTGGCCATGATGCTGGTGGTGGTTTCCTCGATTACCGCCATGGTCTTGGAGGTTGATCCAAAGCTGACGGCGGAAGAGCGGTATTTTTTTGAACGCCTGGAAGATATATTCATTACCATCTTCGTTCTGGAGTATGTTTTGCGGTTATGGGTCTGTTCCAATTTTTTCCAAGACTTTACCCAAGCACGCAACCGCTATTTACGTCGCAATCATCAACCCCAATTTTTGGCATCCAATTTACATGCCCTGCACAAAGCGCTAGCCCCTAAATTTTTCTGGATGACCCAGCCGCTGGCCATTGTCGATCTGCTGGCTATTCTGCCGGTTTTTCGAATTTTTCGGCTCTTTCGGGTTTTGCGGGTTTTGCGGGTCCTCAAACTGTTCCGCTACTCTCGCCGGCTCTCCTTTTTTGGCAGTATCGTCAGAGAGAGATCCTACGAAATTTTTTCCCTGATTACCGTTGCCGTAGTCGTCTGGGGAATGGTTGCCGTGGCCTTTTTTGTGGTGGAACGCGGGGTCAATCCCAAAATCACGACCATCTGGGAATCGGTTTATTGGTCCATTATCACCATTACCACCGTCGGTTATGGAGACATCATCCCTACCACACCAACCGGCCAGATCATTGCGGTAATCGGCACCCTGTTCGGAATGTGGGTGGTTGTCTTCATGACCTCAATTGTGGTTTCCGCTCTTACCGAACGCCTCGTGAGTTTAACGGAGATTCGTATGGAAAGTAAGATAGATCGATTCCATGACCACGTCATTGTCTGTGGTCTGGATACGCTGGGCCAGGCCGTATGCCGAACCTTGGAGGCTGAGAAAAAACCCTTCGTTGGAATTGATATCAATGAAAGACAGGTGGAGGCGGCCCGAAAAAACGGCTGGATCGCCCTGCAGGGGGATGCCACCGAGGACGAAAAGCTCTGGATGCGGGCCGGGTTGAGTCGAGCCCAGGGGGTCATCAGCAGTATTGCCAATGAGGTGAATAATGTCTATGTCACCCTATTGATTCGGGATCTTAAACCGGACTGTTTCATCGTCGCCTGCGGTGAGTCTCAATCTTCCGAAAAACGACTGTTGCGGGTGGGGGCCGATCGGGTGATTGCCCCGGCTTTGATCGGCGGCGCTCAAATGGCCAATATGGTTCTCAGACCCTCCGCCATCCAATTTTTTGATATGGCCTTCAAGTCCGATAACGATGAGGTGGAGATGCAGGAGATGCATATTCCAGGAAACTCACGGCTTGACGGGTCACTGCTGAATGAACTCTATAAATGCCCGGAATTTGATGATGTCATTGTCGTCGGCCATATCGTCGGCGGTATGGTCTGCGGGAAAATCAAGAAGATCCATTTCAACCCAAAAGGGGATGTTCGACTTTCAGGCGGTGATATTCTCATCTGTTTTGGCCAGGTGGACGATCTGGCCCGTTTTAAAAATGCCCTGAAATAATCCTGGAAACGGCGGTTGACGGTGTCTGCCGATTGTGGGCAGACAACCGCCGAGTCCCGGTTTATTGATCCCCCCTCATCGGCTGTTAGACAAGAACGGTTCCCACACCCTGATCGGTAAAGACCTCCAACAGCAGGGCGTGTTCAATCCGACCATCGATGATGTGGGCCGAGTTGACGCCGCCGTTGCGGGCTGCGACACAGGTTTGAACTTTGGGAATCATTCCCCCTTCGATGGTGCCACTGTGGATCAACTCCGGCACTTCATCCAGCGATAGCTTGCTGATGAGCCGACCATTTTTGTTTTTGACACCCAGAACGTCGGTTAATAAGATCAATTTTTCAGCATTCAAAGCAATGGCGATCTGGCCCGCTACAGAATCGGCATTGATGTTGTAGGTCTCGCCCTTTTCAGAGACCCCGACCGGGGCGACCACGGGAATGATGTCCGACTCTTTGAACAGGCTCAGTAGTTGGACCTCAATCCGCTCCACGTCGCCTACCCAACCCAGATCAATGATTTCCGGGGTTTTCGTGTCAATTCCAGGACGGAAATGTTTGCGTTTTTTGGCGATGATGGTCTGTCCGTCCTTGCCGGAAATTCCCGCAGCACGCCCACCATTCAAATTGATCAGATTGACAATATCCTTGTTGACCTTGCCAGCCAGAACCATTTCAACCACGTTGACGGTATCCGTGTCGGTAATGCGCAGGCCATCGATAAATTCCGGTTTAAGCCCCATTTTTTCCATGGTCTTACCGATCTGGGGACCGCCGCCATGGACGACGACCGGATTGATACCAACCTGCCGGAGCAGAATGATATCCTGGGCAAAAGCATTCTTCAGCGCTTCATCAACCATGGCGTTTCCACCATATTTGATCACAAAGGTCTTCCCCTCAAATCGACGCATGTAGGGGAGTGATTCGATGAGAAGACGGGCTCTTTCGACCCGTTTATTGATGGTCATGTGTCTCTACTCCTTGCCGAACGGCATTTTTTCCATAAACTGTGTAGTTTATTTGGTTTCATTACTATAACCTGAATCGGGCAGTCTGTACGCAACGTTAACCCATTTGTTTCGACAGAGAACCGACGGTCTTTTTTTTTCAGGTTAACTTGAGGCATCCTGATGCACAATCGGAACATCGTTTTCACCTTCCCCATTCGTGTTCGTCATCATAATTCTTGCCGGATGATGACGCTTTTACTTTCTTTCGTCTTCCTTTTTCTTGGCCTGAACCCAACGCTGGAGCTGCAAGCCCAAGAGCCGCAATATCGCTATGTGGCCGATGAGTTTCGCATTACCTTGCGCCGGGGTCCCGCAGCCACATTCAAGGTCGTCCGAATGCTCAGTACCGGTATGAAGCTGACCCTGTTGGAAAAAGGCACTCAAGGATGGGATCGGGTCAAGACCGCCGCTGGGGAAGAGGGTTGGGTACTGCGACGTTTTATCAAATCTGAGGTTCCGGCGCAATTGCGAATCATTGAATTGGATAATCGCTACCAACAGATATTTCTGGAGCGCCAGGCTCTCCAGGAGGAGGTCGAGTTGCTCAAAGAGTCTCTGAAGGATAAAGAACAAATGACTCGGGAGTTGGAAGAGATTCGCGAAGTTTCTGGGCGGGCTTTGATTTTGGATCGGGAAAATTTGGAGATGCGCACCAAACAGGAACGGATTGACCTTCAGCTGGAGAAACTCTCCTTGGAGAATATGGCTTTAAAACGGGAGGCCGATACCCGTTTTTTTCTAGCGGGCGCAGCGGTTCTTATTTTGGGCGTGATCATTGGCGCCATCCTTTTCCGTCGCCGTCGCCCCTCCTACGACTCTTTATAAATGAGATTTTTTTTGCACCGAGAACAGCCGTTATTCCAATATTTCCCTGAGCCGATATGAGGGAGTAATGATCTTGGAAACAGCGGATGCCAGAACACACTTTCACCACCGCTTCGTGGATCTTCGGTTTTCAAGGCGGATTGAATAGTATTATTTTTTATAAATCAAGGAGATAATTAATGGCTTTCAAGCTGGTTGTCGTGACGACTCGAACCGATCTTACGGACTCTATCATTGATGCGGCCAAAAAAGCCGGCACCACCGGCGCAACCATTATTCCGGCCCGTGGAACCGGTATCCATGAAGCCAAAACATTTTTCGGGCTATCTTTGGAGATTCAAAGGGATGTGATTTTATTTATTATATCTGAAAATCTTCTGGATACACTCATGGATACCATCAATGAGACAGGCCGTTTCTACGAACCAGGAACCGGCATCGTTTTCGCCATGGATCTGGAAAAAATTATCGGTTTGGAAAGCCAGATCAAACGAGACAGCTGATCCATCAACGGACAGGATAAATTTGGCAAATAGTATATGATCACGCTATTGATAATTCTGTAGAGCAGAATGCTCAAATAAATATAATCCCATCGAAATTATCAAGAAAACGATCCAATGCCAAAAACTATACTCATCATAGAAGATGAAGAAGATCTGATTACCACGTTGGAGTACAACCTTCGACAAGAAGGCTATACGCTTCTGACAGCTCTTACTGGTGAAGAGGGTCTACAACTGGCTGATAAAGGATTGCCGCCAGATCTGATCTTGTTGGATATCATGCTTCCTGGGATCTCTGGTATCGAGGTTTGTCGCTGTTTGAAGAAGAACCCGGTTACCAAGCCGATTCCCATACTGTTTCTGACTGCCAAAGGAGAGGATATCGATCGGGTTGTGGGGTTTGAGATGGGCGCGGACGACTATGTGGTCAAGCCCTACAACGTACGGGAATTACTCCTGAGGGTCCGAGCTATCATTCGCCGATCCCAGGGGAAACCGGAACAGAAAAAAACGGCTGAAAGCGGAAGGTTTGGTCTCCTGCGTTTCGATCGTGAAAAACACCGGGTTTGGGTATCCGACAATGCTGTAAACTTGACAGCCATTGAATTCAAGCTCTTGATGACGTTTGTGGCAAGCCGAGGCCGGGTTCAATCCCGGGAAATTCTTCTGGACAAGGTTTGGGGGACCAACATCTATGTCCTACCTCGAACTGTTGATGCCCATGTCAAACGTCTTCGAGAAAAACTGGGGAAGGCCGGAAAGTATATCGAAACCCTTCGGGGAATCGGCTACCGTTTCACCGATGAAATTTCCGGGTAACTGACATGAAGCTGGGCATACGGGGAAAACTCTTTCTGATCTCCCTCTTGTTGGTTTGCATCGTCATTCTTACAGCCGGGCTCTATTTGGAATCCGCCATGGGGGAGTGGCTTGAATCCCGTATTGCCACTCAACTGGAAACCCATGCTGCCACTGGTCGTTCCATGGTCCAGGCTGTTCGAGGCAATGTTACCACCGACAGCATGGACCCGGTGGCCGACCTTCTAGGCCGGGACACCAAAAGCCGCATTACCATCATTGCCAAAAATGGCCGTGTGTTGGGAGACTCCCGTTTGGATGGGGAGGAACTGAACGTTGACAATCACGGGCAGAGGCCAGAAGTGATCGCAGCCCATGCCGATGGGTTAGGGATATCGAAACGTTTTTCAAATACCCTTAAAACCTCCATGCTTTATGTGGCGATGCCTTATCACCATTCCAACGGTGATATTGGGACAGTAAGGGCTGCCATGTCGATAGAAGATGTTCGAGAGATTCAGTCCCACATGCGCTGGGTGATTCTGATCTCCGGCTTCATCTCTCTTCTGGTAGCCATTTCCATGGCGGGTGTCTCTGCCCATTTGACGACCCGGACTCTGAGGCGGGTGCTCAGAGATGCGAAGAAAAGAGCAGAAGAAATAAGGATAAACAGGAGGCATCCCGCCGAGGAAGATGAGATCAGCGGTCTGATCAGCTCTGTTGAGGTCATCGTGGAGGAGTTAGAAAAAACTCTTGAGGAACTGGCAGGAGAACGGTCCCGGCTGGAGGCTGTATTGGAAGGAATGGATGACGGTGTGGTGGCATTGGATCGAGATTTGGGCATTACCCTGATGAATCGATTCGCGCAGAACCTGCTAAGTATCGAGGGTATTCAACACCGAGGCAAACACGTTCTGGAGATCATTCAAGCCCCCCAGTTGGAAAAGCTGCTGGCGTTGGCCAACTCAAACAAAAACCGGACTCCCCAGATCATTGAGTGTGATTGGCGGGAAACGGCCAAACAAAAACGGGTGATGGCCAAACTCATTCCCATGCGTTCTCAACCTGGATGGATATTGGTTCTACAGGATGTCACGGAGCTTCGACGATTGGAAAGGGTCCGACAGGATTTTGTAGCCAATGTTTCTCACGAGTTACGAACACCCATCAGCGTCGTCCAGGCCAACTCTCAGACATTGATCAACGGGGCAATCCAGGATGAGAAATATGCCCCGATACTGCTGGATGCCATCGAACGAAACGCCCAGCGTTTAACCTCAATTATCTCTGATCTACTGGAACTCTCCCAACTGGAGGCCAAGCAGACTCCTCTTATTACCGAAGAGCTACAGCTGATAGATGTGGTCAGGGATTCTCTGGACCTGCTGGCTCCGGCCATAAGGGAAAAAGAGCTTGAGATCAAGGTCTCCATACCGAACCAAATGTTTATCTCCGCCAACCAGGGAGCCCTGAATAAAATAATGAACAACCTGTTGGACAATGCCATCAAATACAACTCGTATGGAGCCAGCATACAGATCAAGGTCCGACGGTTGGAAAGACAGATCAGACTGGAAGTGGTCGACGACGGCCCCGGGGTTCCCGAAGAGAACCGTTCTCGGCTGTTTGAACGTTTCTACCGGGTCGATACCGGCAGATCCCGAAAAATAGGCGGTACCGGCCTGGGACTCTCTCTGGTCAAACATCTGGCCGAGAAGATGGGAGGAGAGGTTGGAATGGAGCCCGTTTCACCCCACGGTTGCCTATTCTGGATCACCCTACCAAAAACCTGACCCCGCCTATTTCCTTTCCGGTTCCTTCCCCTACATTTTTGCATTGTCATGCAAATGTCATAAACAGTTCTCTGCTTTGTCATCAAGTTGTCAAAAACTCTCTTTACACTTCGCAGCCAGTGGGTAATTCAAAGTGGTCTGGAAACGGCAGTCGTCGGCACGCACTTGGCACAACCCATTGATTCACCTGGCAAGACACAAGAAGGTCTGATCACCAACAAGGTGACGGCGACTTCTTCTGTTTCACCAGACAAATCAATTGATTGCAGCATGAACGCACCACCAACCGCCGTTTCTAGGTTGAACAAAATAAATCAATTATTTTTAGTTTATAAGGAGAAGTGAGATGAGGAAGTTGGTTGTAGCAGTAGTGGCAATGGGAACGGTGGTTCTTTCCGGCACGGCCGAAGCACGAGTGATGATTCAAAACAAGGGGTCAGATACCTTGGTAAATGTGGCACAAGCCTGGGCTGAAAAATTTCAGAAGGTGGACTCCAACGTCGTAGTAGCCGTCTCCGGAGGTGGTTCAGGAACCGGAATAGCCGCTTTGATCAACGGCACGGTTGATCTGGCCAATGCCAGTCGCATGATCAAAGACAAAGAGATTAAACGGGCTCAATCCCGTGGCATCAACCCTGTTGCGCACGTGGTAGGCTTTGACGCCCTGGCAGTCTTCGTCCACAAGGACAATCCGCTCGACTCGGTCGTCATTCCTCAACTGGCCGATGTCTACGGTGAGGGCGGTCAGACCAACAATTGGAAACAACTGGGTGTCAATGTTCCCGGCTGCCAGGGGCAGGAGATGATCCTAATCAGCCGTCAGAACAACTCCGGTACTTACGCCTATTTCCGCAAGACGGTTCTGGGCAAGAAACGAGACTTCATCTTGGGTACCCGTGACATGCACGGCTCCAAGGATGTAGTGGATCTGGTGGAGCATACTCCTTGTGCCATCGGTTACAGCGGTCTGGCTTACGCCACCTCTCATGTGAAGATGCTCAAGATCAAGAAGGATGCAAACGCACCGGCTATCATGCCCAGCGTGGCTACGGCAGTGGACAAGAGCTATCCCATCGCCCGCCCCCTCTTCATGTACACCAACGGCCAACCCAAGGGTGTAGTCAAGCAATATCTGGACTGGATCATGAGCGACGAGGGCCAGTGCATCATTCTGGAAAAAGGATACGCACCAGCCCGGAGTGTCACTTGTAACTAATCGTTTGCGGTCCGGTGTGGCGTTCAATCGTCCACCGGGCTGTTTATTGAAAAAGAGCTTCGGAGAGAAAAGATGGTTAAGTATGAGGTGAGGTTGGAGCAGGATCTAAACCGAATCCATGAGGAGTTTTCCGGTATGGGACAGGAGGTGGCCGCGTCGGTTAAATCTGCGATTCAGGCCCTGCTCAACGGAGATGAGGAGTTGGCGAACCGGACCGGCATCCGGGATCAGATCATCAACAGACGGCTTATCCAGATCAACCGCCTCTGTCACAATTTTACCGCCCGTCACCTTCCGGCAGCCGGGCACCTGAGAAGAATCTCCTCCTTGCTACGGCTGGTCAATGAGTTGGAGCGTATCGGGGATTATGCGGTGACCATCTGCCGAGAGACCATCCACCTTTCCAACCCACCCAAGGGGCCGCTCCGGCGCAACATGGAGTTAATGTCCGGGTTGGCCAGGCAGATGCTGGAAAATGCTTTGGAAGCCTACCTGAACGAAAACAACGAACAGGCCAAAGCGGTCATGGGAATGGCCGAACGGGTGGAAATGGATCTGGGGGAAGCTTTTGGAGATCTGGTGGCACAGGGAGAGAAGAGAGCGGAAGAGATCAGCGACCTGCTGGATATGCACACGGTCTTCTACATGTTGGAGCGGATCAGCGACCGAGCCAAGAACATCTGTGAGGAGACCCTCTGGGTGGTTAGCGGGGAGGTCAAACCGGAAAAACGGTTCTCCATCATTTTTCTGGATGACGACAATAGCTGCTCTGGTCCCATGGCCGAGGCGTTGGCCCGTCACGGTTATCCGCAGATGGCGGAATTTTTCACCGCCAGTCTGAACCCCTGCCCCTCCCTGCATAGTGGTCTTAAAAGTTATCTGGGCGAGGCGAACATTCCCGTACCCGACCATCCACCTCAGGGAACCATCGTCATGGAGGAGGCCCTGACCAATACCGATCCCATCCTGATCGACCTTCGGAGCACGGAGCAGAACCAAAAGATGGAACTGCCGTTCCACTGTTTCTATTTTGCCTGGGATCTGGGTGCGGTTCCGAAGGACGGGGGAGACCTCCGAACGGCCCGGAGCCAATTCATGGAGATGCACCGCACCCTCTCCATGCAACTGGCGGAACTGATGGATATTCTCGTCGGCGGGGAGGAGGCGTAACATGAGCTCCTCGCAAACTTCCCAGCCGGTCGGGGATGCGCGCAATCTGGACTGGTGGATTGACCGCTTTTTCCAGTCCCTGATGTTCCTGGGTGGCATTTCAGCCATCATCTTTATCATCGGCATCTTCATCTTCATTTCACGGGAGGGGTTCGGTTTCATCTTCGAAACCATGGATCTGTCGGAATTCTTCACCTCGCCTCGTTGGCGTCCCACCTCCGAATGGAACCCGACCTACGGCATTCTGGCCCTGATCGCCGGTACCGCCAGCGTCACGGGGCTGGCCATGTTGATTGCCATTCCCTTTTCCCTTGGGGCAGCCATCTACATCGCCGAGTTCGCTACCGGCAAGACCCGTGAGTACCTGAAGGTTCTCATCGAGCTACTGGCCGCCATTCCTTCGGTGGTGTGGGGATTCATCGGACTGTCCATCATGAACAAATTGATCATCGATCTGTTCGACGTCCCCATCGGTCTCAACGTGCTTAACGCCGGATTGATCCTGGGGCTGATGGCCGCCCCCATCATCACATCCATTGCCGAGGACGCCTTGAAAGCAGTCCCAGACTCCTACCGGGAAGCGGCGGAGGCCATGGGGGCCACCAAGTGGCAGGTGATCTACAAGGTGGTCCTTCCGGCAGCCAAGAACGGCCTGCTGGGTGCGGTACTGCTGGGTGTGGGACGGGGGTTCGGAGAGACAATGGCGGTCTTGATGGCCAGCGGCCACTCCATCAACATGCCGTCTGATCTCTTCGACTCGGTGCGGGCGCTCACCGCCACCATCGCAGCGGAGTTGGGAGAAACCGCCGTGGGATCGGAACATTACCAATCCCTGTTTGCCATCGGCATCTTCTTGTTCTTGATCACCTTCATCATCAACCTGACCGCCGATTTGATCGTGCGTGGCATTAAAAAAGGGTAGAAGCCTCATGTTTCAGGCAACTAAACTCAATAAAACAAATCAGCGAAATGAGAAGATCTTCCAGACGGCTCTCAGCGTCATGGCGATGATCCTGATTATTCCGGTGCTGGTGATCCTCAGCACCCTGATCTACAAGGGTGCTCCGATCATGTCGTTCGAGTTTCTCTTCTCCGACCCCACCAACGGCATGACCGAAGGAGGAATCTTTCCGGCCCTGCTGGGAACGGTCTGGTTGGTGACCGTAGCGTTGATCGCCTCGGTTCCGCTAGGGGTGGCCGCCGCCATCTACCTATCCGAGTATGCGCCGGACACCTGGTTCACCCGGATGATCAATCTGGCCATCATCAACTTGGCCGGTGTTCCCTCCATCGTACATGCCCTGTTCGGGGTCGGGGCTTTCGTGATCTTTTTCGAATTCGGAACCTCGATCATGGCGGCCAGCTTGACCCTGGCGGTGATGACCCTGCCCGTGGTGATCGTCGCCACCAAGGAGTCCCTGGAAGCGGTTCCACAAGCCTTTCGCGAGGCGTGCTGGAACATGGGGGCCACCCGTTGGCAGACGATTCGTCGGGTGGTACTGCCCAACGCAGTCAGCGGTATTCTGACCGGCGTGATCCTGGAGGTCTCCCGGACCTCTGGAGAGACCGCTCCCATCATGTTTACCGGGGCCGCCTTCTTCCTGCCGATCCTGCCGGAGAGTGTGTTTGATCAGACCATGGCGCTATCCCTCCACCTGTTCGTGGTCTCCACCCAGGTTCCCCACATACCGGAGGCCCTCCCTTACGGTGTAGCACTGACCCTGATCGGTATGGTTCTCATCATGAACGCACTGTCCATCGCTCTGCGGATGCGCTTGAGAGGATTGAAAAAATGGTAACGACACAAAACCACGGGGCAGATCCCGAAACCCTCCCGAAAAACCCGGTCGTGACGGATGGTGGGCCGAATATCGATAGGGTTGGTCCGGATTTCAACAATTCAAACCGGTCCAAAGTGGAGATTCGGGATCTGACAATACGATATGGAGAGACGGTGGCATTGGAAAGTATCAGTCTGAAAATTCCGGAAAAGGAGATCTTCGGTATTATTGGACCGGCCAACAGTGGCAAGACCTCCTTTTTGAACTGTATCAACCGTATGGACACCATGCGGATCAACATGTCCTACACCGGCGCGGTTCTGGTGGATGGGGTGGATGTCAGCGCCTGGCGCAACGTCTACGCTCTTCGAAGCCGCATCGGTGTGGTATTCCCGCTACCGGTGGGGCTGCCTATGACCATATACGACAACGTGGCCCTGTCTCCCCGCCTGCGAGGGATAAAGGGGAAGAACAGGTTGGACGAGATCGTCGAACGGTGCCTGTATCGAGCTGCGCTCTGGGATGAAGTGAAGGATCGTCTGACCTCTCTGGGCAGTCTGCTCTCCGGAGGCCAACAGCAGCGTCTCACTATCGCTCGTGCCCTCTCTCAGGAGCCGGAGATTCTCATGCTCGACGAATTCTCCATCGCCGTGGACCCGGTCACCACCATGCGGATCGAGGATGTTCTCAAGGAATTAAAAAACGAGATGACCATCATCCTGGTGACCAACTTGGTTCAACAGGCTCAGCGTCTTGCCAAACAGACCGCCTTCTTTCTCAACGGGGAGTGTGTGGAAATAGGGGAAACGGAATCCCTGTTCTCCGGTGAGACCAAGGACCAGCGGACCCGGGACTATATCGAAGGGCGTTTCGGTTAAGAGCTTGTACCAAGAGAACAAATGATTAAAAAAACGGGGCTAGATCCCGAACAAGAGAGTGCATAACCATGTCAATCAATAACAGTCCGCATCAAACCGCCCCCATCGCCATCATGACCGATACCCTGAGTCTCTGGTACGGCACGTTCAAGGCGTTGGAGGATGTCTCCCTGGATATCAAGCAGGGGATCATCACCTCCCTCATCGGCCCCAGCGGTTGTGGTAAATCCACTCTGTTGCGCAGCATCGACCGGATCAACGAACGGTTGGGATACGTGCGGATCAAAGGGCGGATCAACGTGTTGGGACACAATATCTACGATGAGCATGTGGAGTTGGCCCAACTGCGCAAGAATGTCGGCATGGTCTTCCAGCGGCCCAACCCCCTGCCCATTTCCATATACGACAACGTGATTTTCGGCCACCGTATCCACCGCACCCAGGATAAAAAATTCAGTCGCGCCGATGAGGACGGCATCGTCGAGGAGGCGTTGAAACAGGTTCTGCTCTGGAACAAGGTAAAGGACAGGCTCAAGAGCAAAGCGACGTTGGGGCTCTCCCTGGAAGAGCAGCAGAAACTCTGCATCGCCCGACTGCTACCGGTAAAGCCGGCTGTTCTGTTGATGGACGAACCCTGTTCCGCCCTGGACCCCAAAGGGACTGAAGCGGTAGAGGAGTTGATCTGGGAACTGCGTGGGCAATACTCCATTCTGCTGGTCACTCACAACATGGCACAGGCCCGGCGGGCCAGTGACGAGTGTATCTTCATGCTCATGGGCAAGGTGATCGAACATACCGAGACCACCGACATGTTCGTCTCCCCGGCCAAAAAGGAGACCTCCGACTATATCGAAGGCCGTTATGGATGACACCATACCAAGATAGCTAACTGAAACGGGTGGAAAGCTCTGGACTCAGCAACAAATTGGCTTTTATAAGGAGAGTAATGAAATCTTTTTTCAATAACCTGCGGATCGGAGAAAAAATCGGCTTCGGTTTTGGAATCGTCGGTCTACTCTACCTGCTTGTTATTTTTCAGTACCATACCACCTTGAACCAAGCCCTGGAACGTTATCAGACCGTCCATCGGGTTTTTGAAGCCAAAAAGGGACATGCTCTTCAGATTGGCCTTTATCTGGAACAGGCACGTCGTGGTGAATCCGATTTCATCCTCCACAGAATCCCGATCTACTCCAGGCAGGTGGAATCCAGTGTCAACGCCATCATGCAGGAGTCGGAAGCCCTCTCTTTAGTTGATCAAGAGGGGAAAAATTCGGCAAAACAGATCGACCAATTAATAAAACGCTATCTCCAGAATTTTCATTCCATTGTAAAAGCTTGGGAAGTCAAAGGACTGGACCACAACAGTGGTCTACAGGGAAAATTCCGCGAGACGGCGCATGAATTGGAGGCCCAGGCGGCCCTTTTCAAGGTGGACTCCCTCTATCTGCAACTGCTTCAAATCCGCAGGCGTGAAAAAGATCTCGGCCTCAGGCTGGAACCGCAATATCGAGATCAAGTCATGGCACTGATCGAGGAGTTCAGGCTGAAGATAGCCGCCTCCGGTTTGGATCATTCGATGAAAAACAGCCTCAACCAAGAGACCGCTCTCTATCAGGAAAGTTTTAAAATTTTTGTGATAGATGTATTGGATCAACACCATGTCGATGGTGGCAAGGGTCCCTTCCGACAAGCTGCCCATCGCATTGAGGATTTGTTGCTGCTACATCGGGTCCCCGACCTTGGAAAAGATATCCTACAGTTGAGAAGACGAGAGAAGGATTATCTCCTCAGGGGGGATGAAAAATATGTCCAGTGGGCTCTGAGGGAACTTGAGACGATTAGAAAAAACATTACCAGATCCACTATCTCTTCCTCCGACAAGGACAGACTGATCTTGCTTACCCAAGCCTATCAGACCGATTTTCTGGCCCTTGTCAAACAAAATGAGAAGATTGACGATTTGTCCCGTGAGATGAGGAAAACCGTCGCTCAAATCGTTCCTCAGGTTGAACGCAATGTGATCCATTCAGAAGAGATGATGTCACAGGTTGTGAAGGAGATACACGCGACCACCTCTGCCAACAATCGTTTGATGTTGTGGATCGTGCTGGTAGCCTCCATGCTCGGCATCATTCTGGCCTGGATCATCACTCGAAGAATAACCCGGCCTCTCCATCAAATCGGCGCAACCCTAGGCCAACTCTCTCATGAAGACCCTGCGGACAGGCTACCTTTCTTCGGTGGACGAAACGAGTTGGATGCCATGGCCGGAGCGGTCAATACCCTGGCAGATCATCAAAAAATCACGAACGCTTGGCATAGGGCCTCCTACCGATTCGATAACGCTACCCTGTGTCGTGATGTCTTGTCTCAGTCTAATCCGGAGACCATTCTGGCTGCGGAACAGAAGTTACATAAAACCCGAGAGTCACGAAATCTTTTGTCGGGAATTATTCGTGACGAGATCAATACGCTCATGGATGGCATTCTCCACGAGGTGGATAAAAGTTTTTCAAAGGAAAGGGGGTCTCACAACCGGAATGTAAGAGAGAATATTCGTTGCAATGCAAAGGCTATACTGGATATCGTTGAGATCATCAGCGGATTCCCGGACACTTCGAAAGAGTACCCATCCGTGGTATCCGAACCGTTTGATATTTCTGAACTGATCGATACATTAGCCAATTTTTTCAGAGAGTATGCCCGCAAAAAAAATGTCGCCTTCAAGGTAGGAATACCGACTCATCTTCCTACCCCTCTTATCGGTGATGCCGGACAGTTAAGACTGATCCTTGTCAACCTTCTTTCAAATGCCGTCAAGTTTACGGAAAAAGGGGAGGTCTGTTTTGATGTTGAGGTATTGGAGGTGACAGGGAGAAGAGTAGAACTTCTCTTCCTGATCCGAGATACCGGGATTGGCATGTCCGCTGATGATATCGCCACCCTCTTCGGACCATTCACCGAATTAAATACCAACCGTATTGGAAAATACCAGCGTCCTGGGCAAGGACTGGCAATGACGCGGCAGGTCGTTCAACTTTTGAATGGTCAGATCAATGTTGAGAGCAGTCCAGGCAGCGGGAGTACCTTCACCGTCGCACTGCCCATGGAAACGTCATCCTAGAAACGGAGGTCAGCGGTGCGTGCGTGCCGACAACTGCCGAATCTAGGTTTAAAATTAAAATGGTGCGAAAGGGGGGAGTCGAACCCCCACGCCTTGCGGCACTGGATCCTAAATCCAGCACGTCTACCAGTTCCATCACTTTCGCAGTACGGTTTGAGCTTTTCGAAAATTCAGGTTTTGCCGAGTGTTAAGAGGAGCAACCGCGGGACACTATAAAACAGATTGCGGGGTCTCTGTCACCATAAAAAACGGTTCCGCCGGAAAAAAAACTAATCACCCTTTAAAATCCGGGCTTTATCACGATTCCAATCCCGATCCTGGATGGTTTTTCGTTTGTCGTGCAATTTTTTACCCCGACCAATGCCCAACTCGACTTTGACCAGACCATTTTTCCAATAGGCCTTGAGCGGAACCAAGCTCAAACCCTTCTCCTTGGTGACACCGATCAGCCGTCCAATCTCCCGTCCATGAGCCAGGAGCTTTCGCACGCGCAGTGGATCGTGGTTGTTCAGATTTCCGTGGGTGTAGACTGGAATATTGGCGTTATGAAGAAACAACTCGGCATTACGAATCTGGGCATAGGACTCCCCCAGATTAAACTTGCCTGTGCGAATGGATTTTACCTCAGTCCCCAAAAGAATGATCCCCGCCTCGAACGTATCGAGAATCTCATAATTAAAACGAGCCTTACGATTATCAGAAATCAATTTGAACGCCATAACTCACCTTTATTTCAGTGTTCTCAGATAGGTAAGCAGGTCAGCCCGCTGCTTGGGATTGCTGATTCCGGCAAAGAGCATTTTTGTCTCGGGAATATATACCTGGGGATTGGTCAAAAACTGATTGAGTTTTTTGGTCGTCCAGACCATGCCGTCAGTCGATTTTTTTTGGAGTGCCGGTGAGTATTTAAAGGTTACGACGTCACCAGCCGGTCGGCCAACAATACCAAAAAGAGGCGGGCCAACAATAATTTTCCGGCTTTCGTTCAGATCGTGACAGGCGGCGCATTTTTCAGCGACAATCTTGCCTCTTTTGACACGAGCCTCAAAGCTACTGGAATCCTGTGCATCCGTAAAGAAAAACTGCGCCTGCTCAATCAGGGGAAGGGGTTCCCGTCTGACCGGGTCTTTGTCTTGAAGAGTCTTTAGATAGGCCAACAATGCCCACCTCTCCTCATCAACCTTGACCCCGGCAAAAGCCATCCGGTTTCCAGGAATGAACGCTTTGGGGTTGGTCAGATAAAAATCCAGATTTTCTTCATTCCAGACCAACCCGGCTTGGGCCGCTTGGATATGGGCTCTGGAATATTTATAGCCAGCAACAGATCCAGCCGGTTGGTCAAACAGGCCCCAAAGGGGTGGTCCGACCAGATTGGCCCGTTTGGCGCGGGTCAAATCATGACAAGCAGTACAGTTTTTTGCAAACCGTTTACCCCGATCTTCTTGGCTGACAACGACAGAGACGGCCTGCTGTGGTGTGCCGATTTTTAGATCGTCAGAAAAAAAACGAAAAAAAACCACGAGGGCCGCCACCCCCACCAAGGTTAGGATGATCGCATGTAAATCCTTTTTTCCGTTATCTGACATGGCTTAAACACAACGCAAGCCCCCTCTGATTAAGAGTGGAGCCAACTTCTATAATACAAAAAAATAGAGGGCAACGGACGTCGCCCCCTATTTTCGAAAAAATCGTTTAAACAATAAAAACGATTAGAGCGTTTTCAAGAAGGCAATAACGTTAGCCAGATCCTCTGCACTCTTGATGCCGGGGAAAGCCATTTTGGTTTTCGGAACGACATCTTTAGGCTTGGTCAAATATTTTTCCATCGTCGCATCATCCCAGACCAAACCCTCTTCCCCGGCCTTGGACATCCCCGAAGAATATTTGAAGCCTTCAATCTGTCCGGCTTTTTTGTCCATGATTCCACCTTCCAGAGAAGGACCAACTTTTCCGCCCTTATTGAACTTGTCACCAAAGCTGTGACACATGGTGCACTTTTTCTTGACATAACTGGCACCGGCATCTACATCGCCCGCATGAGAGGCACTTGCGGCAAACGAGAGGGAGAACAGAGCGGCGAAAAGAGAGAGTCCGATTTTCTTCATAATTGATTCCTTCAGCTAAAATGATAACAGGGGCTATGAATTTAGACAGAGGTCAAACACTGTTTCTGCCTACTTGTTTGTCTATCAGTATCAAATGATCCATAAAAGTTCATCGGTTTTTTTAAAACCATCAAATAATCTGTAGAGAGACCATGGCCTCCCGCAACGATTGTCGGCACTCCCCGGCCAGCGGTGTCAGGGGTAGCCGCAATTCAGGGCCGCAGATACCGAGCATCTCGATGGCCGCTTTGATGGGAATCGGGTTGGTCTCACAAAAAAGCAGACCGTTGAGGTCCAGCAGATCTTGGTGAAAACGATGGGCCTGATGCCAATCGCCCCGACTCCAGGCCTGCCAGAGTCCGACCATGGCTTTGGTGGCGATATTGGCAGAAACCGAAATCACCCCTTTACCACCGACGGCCAAAAAGGGCAGAAACGTCGCATCGTCACCAGAGATCAGGGTGATGTTCTCCCCGCACTGCTTATGGATGATGGAAACCCGCTCCAGATTGGCAGTCGCCTCTTTGATGGCGACAATGTTGGAAATTTCCGCCAGTCGGGCAACGGTGTCGGTAGCCATGTTGACGGCGGTCCGGCCCGGAACATTATACAGAACGATGGGCATGTCCACGGATGAAGCGACCGCTTTATAGTGTTGGTACAGCCCCTCTTGGGTCGGCTTGTTATAATAGGGGGTGATCAACAAGGCGCCATCGGCGCCGATCTGTTTGGCAAATCGGGTCAGTTCAATGGACTCCCGAGTTGCGTTGGAACCGGTGCCGGCGATAACGGGAACCCGTCCGGCCACCAGCTCGACACAAAATTTAATCACCTCTTTGTGTTCGTCGTGGGTGAGGGTGGCCGATTCTCCGGTGGTTCCGCAAGGGACAAAGCCGGTGATTCCGCGTTGAAGTTGATACTCGATCAACCGCGCCATGGCCGATCGGTCAAATTGTCCATCGGCAAACGGGGTGATCAGTGCTGAAAAGACGCCTTCAAACATGGGGAAAACCTAAGTTACCTGGAGAAAATAAAAAAAACGACTCCCACCACCATTGAAATCTTGATGGCCAACCGGCTAAAAAAATTCTCTTTTAGTACGGTGTAAAATAGCGGAAATAGATCCGCTGAACAAGCCCGGATCTCTCTTGATTCTGCTAAACAGCCTCACTTGAGCCGTTCGTCCGAGATTTCTGGTCGACTTATCTATGACCTGGAATATCAGAAAAAACCATATTTTTAAATAGTTAAATATAGAATTAAAATCCGATCGATCAATTTTGGCGATTGATCAGGGTGCGCAATAATTTTGTTGCCAAATCATCTCTTTCCATTTCCATTGGCCCGGATGGAAAGCCAGCGGCCAGTTGGGCCAGCGATTTTTTTTCCGAGGGGTGGATCAATTCCGGCATCAGTTCGGCCAGCGGCAAGGCCAGAAAGGAGCGATGAACAATGTCCGGGTCGGGAAGGGTCAACTCTGGATGGTTTAAAACCTGCCCGCCGATCAGGGCAATATCCAGATCCAGGGAACGGGGTGCAAACCGATTGGGGCTGCGAACCCGATGGCAATCGGCCTCTATTTTTTTTAATGCCAAACGTAGCTCAAGCGGCGGTATCTGACACCAAGTCAGGACCGCCCCGTTGAGATAACGATCGCCTAGATCATAGGCCTCTGTCTGTTTCGGGTCCGGTAGCGGGTCGGTGCGCCAGACCGTGGAGACAGCCTCCAGTTTAACCAATCTATGCAGGTGGGTCAGCCCCTGAAACAGGTTGTTGAGGGGATCGATATTGGCTCCGAAAGCGATGAGTACCGGCTCCCTCACGCAGCTTGATCTCTCTCGATGGTAACTCCGACCGAGCGGGAAAAACGCAGGGCGCCCGGTTTTTCGACGCGAACGCAGACCGACTCAACCCGTTTATCAGCCAAGGCCAAGCCGGCAATCTCTTCGGCCAACATCTCGACCAGATAAAAAGCCGATCCCTCCGTCAGGGTTATGATCTGTTTGCTGAGGTTTTTATAGTTGATGGTATCTTCAATTCGATCACTTTTTCCAGCAACCGAAAGATCGGTAAAAAGGGTGACGTTGATCAAAACATCCTGGCGGGTTTTTCTTTCCCAATCCTGGATACCGATTATACAACGAAGCTGAAGATCACAAATTTCAATTTTATCCCGATTTTTTGACATTTTTTCCTCTTTAATCGCTGAAAGAACTGATTTTTCGTCACTGTATCCCGACTAAAGATGCTCCCCTCCGTCTACACGAATCATCTCTCCGGTAATGTAGGGCTGTTCCAACAAAAAAATCAACGCTCGGACGATATCGGCAGGGGAGCCGGGACGGGCCAGGGGAGTGGCTTTGGCGATGGAGGCAAAAGCTTCCGGGCTTTGATCCGGGGCCGGCAGAATGGGGCCGGGGGCAATGGCGTTGACCTGTATCCGGGGTGCCATTTCCAAGGCAGCCATCTGGGTCAGGGTCCAAAGGGCGCTTTTAGCCGTGGTATAGGCGACATGGCCCGGTCGGGGCCGGCTGATGCGTTGATCGATAAAATTGATGATATGTCCTGATTGATCAGGAGGTAGTTGACGGTAGAACCGCTGCATCAATATGAATGGGGCGGTCAGATTGATATCCAGGTGAGCTTGCCACTGGGACAGATCGCTATCCTGGAATAGACCGGGGTTGAAAATGGCGGCACTGTTGACCAACAGATGCAGGGGACCAAAAAAAGAGCACGCCTGTTCCATCAGGGCGAGAACCTGTTGCGGTTGCGAGAGATCGGCTCCGACGGTGGCCGCCTCTCCGCCCTGCGCCTGAATCTGCCGACAGAGCGATTCGGCCTCCCGTTCGGAACGACCATGGTGAATCACCACCTTCGCCCCGGCCTCCGCCAAACCCAGCACGCAAGCGGCACCGATACGCCGACCCCCTCCGGTCACCAAGACGGGAGCTTCCCGGAGTTTCATGATTGCCTCCTTGATAGGATTGACCTGGGAACGGCCGTTAACCACCGTTCCCAGGTTTATTTATTTGCGAATGGTCGAGTGAGAAAAAATATCCTCTTCCCAGCCGTTTAGATCCAGGGTAACCCGGTGCGGCAAAAAGTCCATGCACGCCTGAGCCATCTGGGTGCGTCCCTCCCGTTCCAACATGGCCATCAGTTTGTGCTTCATCTCGATGAGGTGGAGAACGTCGGAGACCGCATAGTCGATCTGTTCGGCTGAAAGCTCTTCAGCGGCCCAGTCGGAGGATTGCTGCTGTTTGTCCAGGGAGATGCCCATCAACTCGCGGGTGATGTCCTTCAATCCATGGCCATCGGTATAGGTGCGAACCAGCCGAGAGGCGATTTTGGTACAAAACACCGGGGCCACGTGGCAGTTCAGCCAATGGCGCATGCTGGCCAGATCAAAACGGGCAAAGTGAAATATTTTTTCCACCTTGGGTGATTCCATCACCTGTCTCAAACGGGGCGCGTTGAAGGTTCGCATCTGGACCAGGGTGATCACTCCATCCTCGTTGCACATCTGAACCAGACAGAGCCGATCCCGTTTTATCTGAAGTCCCTGTGTTTCGGTGTCAACAGCCAGATGGCGGCTGTTCATGTAGCAGTTGTAACGCTCTTCATCAAGATCATCCAAAAGGATAATGGAATTTGAGTTCTGGATCGTCATGAAGTTATCCTCATAATTTGTGGTTCAACAGACCTGTGTTGAAATAAAATTTACTGAAATGGTCCCGTTAATTCTTGGAAAGCTGAACTTTTTCTGGCATAGTTCGCCCAGTGGATCGCAACGGGGTAACCCGGATAACAACAGATCCACTCTCAAAGGAAGATCAGACAGTCACTTTATGAACTTTCAAAAATGTACCATCGAATAGTCTCATATTCAAAACCAATTATATTATAAACTTGGGATATTTACCAAAGCAGTTTTTTCAGGAAGGATAAGGTCATGGCCGAGCGGGATATCTACACATCGGAGCAGTTGTCGAAAATTCGGGAAACCCTGGCACAGACCCTTGGAGAGGCCTCCGGGGGGGCTCTTGAAAATTTGGATTCCCGCTTCACAGCCAAGGAAGATACACCAACTCCAGAAAAATCCAGTTCCAGATCAGCCGGGAAGGCCCAGAAAAAACAACCGGATGAGAGCATAGACCTGCAAACCATTCTGACGGAGGACAAACTGACCAAGCTGATTTCAGCCATCTCCGACGTTAAAGACAAACCGGAAGATGTCCGAACGCTAGCCGGTGCCATTCTGAATCACCGGGAGGTCAAAGCCTTTCATCTGGTTGAAGCTTTGAGCAAAATCAACAAATCCGATGTGGAATTGGTCGACGCCCTGGTTGAAGGGATCACCTCCCGCAAGGGGGTCAATCCTCTGATCGAAGCCATGCGCTATGCCACCGCCAGCCCGGCTGCCATCAAAGCCCTGGCCATGGGAATTGCCGAGCAGGGTACCGTCAATCACCTGATCCGGGCCATGGCTACCGCTCCTCGCGATCAAAACGAGGCGGAGATCATCTGGACCATGGAGGTGATCGGCAAAGGCTCCATGGAGCAAATCCTCGAAGCCATCAAGCTTCTGGACCCCAAATCTCCAGGAACCGTCATTCTCTCGACCGGTCTGGTCAACCGCAAGGAGGTGGCTATCGAACCACTGGTTCGCGCCCTGACCGCCGCCAAGGAAAACCCCAAAGCCTGTGCGATTCTGGCCGTCGCCTTGACCCGTTTGGCCGACCTGACCCAGTTGATCACCCTCCTTGAAAAATATGTTTCCGACGACACGGAAGCGGCGGAAATCCTGGTCGCCAAAGTGGTTTTGTTAAGTCTGCGCGCAAAAGGCCGGACCAAATTAATGGCCAAGGCCGCCGGTTTCATGCGGGGAGATTCCATGGCGGGAAAAATTCTGGCCATGGGAATTGTCAAACAGGGAGACCAGACCCAGTTGGAACGG
This sequence comes from Magnetococcales bacterium, assembly GCA_015232865.1. The sequence continues at coordinate 52,347 of JADFYU010000009.1, read as the reverse complement.
ACCTATGCACGGATGAAAAGCCATCCGATCGGACAAAAAATGGCCGCCGTTGCCATCAAAAACAAATTGGGTGGCATGAAAGCCATCAAATTGCTCGGTGGAGCCTTCTTCCAGGTCTCCAAATTTGAAGGGGAGGTTCGCACCGCTACGGCGGAAGCCACCAAACGTTATCAGCAAATTTTAACCGAAGTGCTCCAGGAAACCGAAGAAGGCCCCTCGGCCAAGGATGCTTTGTTGGATAAAATCTAGTGGTTCAGCCGATTAGACTCTGAGCCTGTGAAAAAATAAAAATGAAACCCGTAGCGAGAATGTCCCGAAACGCTCCGCCCTTTGTGGGGGGAGTGTTTCGGAGCTGTCGACAGCTGCGGTTTTTGGGTTTATTTACGACTTCCAAGTCCGCTGAAAAATTGACCGACCGCTTTGGCACCGCTGCTCTCATGGATTTTTATGGCGGCGGTGCCGATGACGGCGATCTCCACCAGATCGGTCAGTTGGGCGACGTCAGCTTTTGACTGGACCCCGAAACCCACCGCCAATGGTCGTGTCGTCGCCTGACGACAGCGTCGGATGAATGTCGCCAACTCCTGACCAAATTCGGTCTCTTTACCGGTCACCCCTTTGCGGGCCACACAGTAGACGAATCCGCTGGCCTTCCGGCCAATCTCCAGCAAACGAGCGTCGCTGCTGGTCGGGGTCATGAGTTGAATCCAGTCCAGTTGACCCTGACCATACTGCTGACACCAATCCATGGCCTCCTGCGCCTCCTGGGGCGGTAAATCGGGAACGATCAACCCTTTGACACCGATTCGAGCCGCCTCCTTGATAAAGGCTTCAATGCCGTAGGCCATCAAAATATTGGTGTAGGTCATGATCAGGAAGGGAATGGAGTGACGTTGAACCATCTCGGCAATAAAGCTCAATCCCTGTCGAACCTTGAAACCCCGATTCAACGCCTCCTGATTGGCCCGCGCAATCATGGCCCCGTCAGCGATCGGCTCGGAGAAGGGAATCTGCAACTCCATCAGGTCAACCCCGGCGGCAACCATTTCGTCGATCACCAGCCGGTTTTCCTCCAGACTCGGATAGCCCAAGACCAAATGGGACATGAGCAGAATCGGCTTGTTCTGTATCTGGGCGCGGATGATCTTTTCCATCAGCGGTTCTCCTTGTCAAGGGCGTCATACTGCTGGGCTTTCTTGCCGATAAAACGTCGCCATTCCGGGTCGTCCAGAGCATCGGCAATGGTGAAGATATCCTTATCGCCCCGACCGGATAGATTGATGATGATCACCGATCCTTCGGCTGTTTTCGGCAGCTCCCGGAAGGCGCCGGCGACGCCGTGACAAGACTCCAATGCGCCGATCAACCCCTCTTTTTTCATCAAAAACTTCAGAGCCGCCACCACCTCGTCATCGGTGGCTGAGATAAACCGGACCCGGCCCCGCTGATGCAGATCAGCCAGAATCGGCGACACTCCGACATAATCCAGACCGGCGGCCACGGAATGGGTCTGACGCATCTGCCCGTCGCCGTCCTGCAAAAAGACCGTCCGATAACCCTGGGCGATGCCGTCGGAACCATCCGGCGAGGCCAGACGAGCGGCATGCCTGCCGGTCTCGATGCCATACCCTCCGGCCTCGACACCAATCAAATCCACCGCCTCTTCTTCGAGGAATCCCTGAAAAATCCCCATGGCGTTGGAACCACCGCCGACACAGGCATATACCCGATCGGGAAGTCGCCCCTCCAGTTTGAGAATCTGCTCACGGGCCTCCTGGCCAATCACTGATTGAAACCAGGAGACCATCTCCGGGAAGGGGTGGGCACCACAGGCGGTTCCCAACACGTAATGGGTGTCGTCCATACTGCCGACCCAGTCGCGCAGGGCTTCGTTGACCGCATCCTTGAGGGTTTGGGAACCGGAGGTAACCGGTATGACGGTCGCTCCCAACTGCTCCATCCAAAAGACGTTGGGACGCTGCCGTTCTACGTCCACCGCCCCCATGTAGATGGTGCACGACAGCCCCATGCGGGCAGCCATGGTGGCCGTCGCCACCCCGTGTTGACCGGCACCGGTTTCGGCGATCACCCGTTTTTTGCCCATTCGTTTGACCAGCAACCCCTGGCCCATGACATTGTTGGCTTTATGGGCCCCGGTCTGATTGAGATCTTCGCGCTTGATGTAGATGCGCCGGTTGAACTGTTCGGAAAGGTTGGCGGCAAAGGTCAAGGGGGTTGGGCGTCCGGAGTAGTTCTCCATCAGCGCGATATATTCCGCCCAAAACGCCGGGTCCCGCCGAGCCGCTTCGTAGTAGCCGGTCAGCTGTTGGAATGTTTCGTGAAGAATTTCTGGAATATAAGCACCCCCGTAGGAGCCGAAATAGCCTTTTTTCATGGTCTGTCCCGTCGCAAAAAATGAATGGCTGCACATCATAACCCGTAAACAGCGGTTTCGGTAGCCCATTAGTCTGAAAAAAAGACTTTTAAAGAGCGGTCGTCCAAGGCAAACTAGGACGATGAAAGATCTCCTGTTTCTCTGCCATCGAATTCCCTATCCGCCAAAAAAAGGTGATAAGATTCGCTCCTATCACCTGCTGCAATTTTTGGCGCGCCGCTATCGCATCCATCTGGGCGCCTTTATCGACAACCCGGAAGATTGGCAACATACAACGTTCCTGGATGAGATGATCGGAGGTAAAAGCTGTTATGTCGGGCTTAATCCCCGCTGGTCAAAAATTGGCTCTTTGAGCGGTTTTTTGACCGGAGAGGCCCTGACATTTCCCTATTATAGAAATCAACAAATGGCCCAATGGGTGGATCAGATCCTCGCCGATCACGACATCGACCAGATCGTCGTCTTCTCGGCGGCCCTGGCCCAATACGTCCTCCATAAACCGGCCCGACTGATTATCGATTTTGTTGATGTGGACTCGGACAAATGGCGTCAATATGCGATGGAACAGGGGGGCCTCAACGGTTGGGTCTTCGGTCGGGAAGCCAGAAAACTCCAAGCCAAAGAGCGCGCACTGGCCCAAGCCGCCGATGCCTCCTTTTTGGTCAGCGAAGCCGAAGCCCGGCTCTTTAGAACCATCGCCCCCGATGCAGCTGACAAGATCCATTTTTGGGAAAACGGTGTCGATCAGGACTATTTTTCCCCGGATCGAACCTACGAGAACCCCTATACCGCCCAACAGATTCCTCTGGTTTTTACCGGGGCCATGGATTATCGGCCCAATGTCGATGCGGTGGTCTGGTTTGCTCGGGATATTTTTCCAATCATCCGGCAAGCCGTCGAAAAGGCCCATTTTTTCATAGTCGGTGGCGGACCGACAGCGGAGGTTCTGGCCCTGGGCAATCGACCCGGCATCACCGTGACCGGGCGGGTGGCGGACGTGCGCCCCTATATCGCTCACGGTCGAGTGTCGATCGCACCGATGCGCTTGGCCCGTGGTGTGCAAAACAAAGTACTCGAAGCCCTGGCCATGGCCCGCCCGGTGGTCGCCACCTCCCAGGCCATGGAGGGCATCCGTCTCTGCCCTGGTTTGGAACAGTGGATCACGGACGATGAAGCCAACTTTGCCGGCAAGGTTTTGGCGATTCTGGCCGATCAATCCCAACCCGTAACAAAACAACAGATGGTGCAGTTGGGTTCTATCGGTCGCCGCTGCGTGATCGAACATTATAATTGGCAAACAAATCTACAGCGGGTTTTATCGGTTATGAAAGGTTAAATTCATGTTGATTGCTCACTTGTTATATCGACTGGATGTCGGGGGTCTGGAAACGGTGGTGGTCAATCTGATCAACCATCTTCCCTCGGATGAATTTCAACATCTGGTGATCTCCCTCACCGATTCGACCGATTTCAAGGATCGAATCGATCACCCCAACGTCACTTTTTTTCAACTGCATAAAAAAGCCGGCAAGGATCTGCCGGTCTGGTGGCGATTGTGGAAGATTTTGCGGGATCAAAAGCCCGATATTCTACACACCTGCAATATCTCCGCTCTGGAGGGGGTGGTTCCAGCGGCCCTGGCCGGTGTGCCGGTGACCATCCATGCCGAACACGGTCGCGACAGCTATGACCTGGATGGCAGCAACCGAAAATATCTGCTGTTGCGGCGTCTGCTGCTGCCGTTGGTCGATCGGGTCGTGCCGGTTTCCCAGGATCTGGCCGATTGGCTGGCAAATCGGGTCGGTGTCAGCCCAGAAAAAATCGCACTCATTGTCAACGGTATCGACGCCCCCCTCCCTCCGCGCCCGAAAAAATGGCTCCGCTCCGGCTTGACACCCGACTATGCACCCACCGACACTTTTATCATCGGCACGGTTGGCCGTCTCTGGTCGGTCAAGGATCAAGCCAATCTGCTCCGAGCCTTTGCCCAACTGCTCGTCCTGGCTGGTGAACAGGCCCACCGTCTGCGGCTGGTCATCATCGGTGACGGCCCGCAACGGGCGGAGATCGAAGCCCTGGCTCAAGCGTTGAAAATATCCGCTCAACTCTGGATCAGTGGCTGGCGGGACGATGTGCCGGCCCTGTTGCGGGGCATGGATCTGTTTGCCCTGCCCTCTCTGGCCGAAGGCACGCCGTTGACCATTCTGGAGGCCATGGCCGCCGGTCTGCCGGTGGTGGCCACCCAGGTCGGTGGGGTTGCCGATCTGGTGGAGAATGGTGTCACCGGACAACTGGTTCCGGCTTCTGATCCCCAAGCTCTGGCCAGGGCACTGAACGGTTATTTTATCAATCCCGAAAAAGCATCCGAGCAGGGTCGGGCCGGTCGAAAACGCTACCTGGAACTGTTTACCCTGGATAAAATGGTTGACCAGTACCAGAAGCTTTTTGAGGGGTGTTTGTTACAAAAAACAAAGTAAATTACAATTCTGCTTTTGATTTTTAGCCTAGGAACCGTTATCCTCACCAGACTGCGAGCGGTATCGTCGCACGGTTAATGTTTTCATCTCATTGAAAGTTTTCATCTCATTGAAAAAAGCCTAAGGAAAACCATTATGGCCGATTTGCCCCCAGAACCGCCTCAACAACCGGAAGTCACCCCGGAGAATCAGCTGCGGGCCAGACGTCGTAAACTGCTCAAAGGATTGGCCGCCGGTGTTCCCGCCGTCATCACCCTGCAAAGTGGTGCCGCTCTGGCGGCGACCAGTCTCAGCCCCTGTATCGGAACGGCTGCCCATGGTCAGCCGGCAGGTGGGCGCTGCCAGTCGGCCGACCCGGGAACCGGTCTGAAATTTCTGGCCGACAACAACAGCTTCTGGACCGGCAGCGACGGACCGGGCAAGGTCTCCACCACCGGCAACTTCTGCGCCCCCTATCTCACTCAAAACGGTTCCAAAGGCAATGCGGCCAACAAATGGGGAGCCTCGGGTTCTGCCTCTGGTGACGTCGGCCCGGCCGCCAACTACTATTCGGTCACCGACTCCTGTTGGACCTCTTTTTATTAGTGCGATCGACAGATAAACAACCAGATTCAGGCTCAATTATCGTCTGGACTCTCCTGGCCGACTCTCCCCTGCTCTGGCAGCGGTTTGAGAACGGCTGCCTACTCTTCAACACCGGCTCTGGCACGACTCACCTGCTAAACGATCCGGTCCCGGATATTCTCACCGAGTTGCAGTCGGCTCCGGCCACCGTGGTCGAACTGCTGGATCGGCTGGATTTGGGATCGGAGGACGAACAGGTGGTCCATCAGCTATCCGCTCTGCTCCAGGATCTGGACCAACTCGGACTGGTCTGGCCGGAAAACCTGTGAAAATCAAGGATCTCTCCCGGCAAGACCTGGCCAGCAAACTCTCCGGAACCGGGCTTCGCTGGGCGACCGGCCCCTTTCATATCCACTTGAAAAGTTCGGTGCCGGGATTTTCAGACTATCTACACCAGCTCTATGGCGACCATCCCGTTTTACAACCACCCTGGTCTGATATTGCCGATTTTCATCTGCAATTAAACCAGAACAACGGCTATCGGCGACTGATCCGTCCCCAGGTATTTTTTCAAATGGACGGGGTCAATCATCTGGCCCCGTTTCCCTTGGATCACGCCCCGCCCCTGTTTGAATGGGGGTGGAACTTTGTCATTGCCGGTCGGGCCAACCATTTCTTGATTCTGCATACGGCGGTGGTGGCTAAGGGGAATCGAGCCTTGATTCTGCCCGGTGTACCGGGCAGCGGCAAAAGCACCCTCTGTGCGGCGTTGGCCTTGCGCGGTTGGCGGCTGCTCTCCGACGAATTTGCCTTGATTCGACCCGATGATGGTCAAATCGCCCCTCTACCCAGGCCGGTGGCCCTGAAGAATCAATCTATCGAAATCATTCGGGAGTTTGACGCCCAAGCGGTGTTGGGACCGGAATTCCCCAAAACCCGCAAGGGAACCGTCAGCCATCTGAAACCACCCGGCGACAGCGTTGAAAAAATGTCCGAGCTGGCCCGCCCCGGCTGGGTGATCTTTCCCCATTATCAGGAAGGTCAGAGGCCAATTCTGGAACGGGTTCCACCAGAATATGCCTTTTTACGGGTGGCGGCCAACGCCTTCAATTATGAAACCCTGGGCGGGGCCGGGTTTAACGCCGTTGGTCGGATTGTTCGGGGGTGTGAGCTTTTTGATTTTCGCTACGGCAATTTAGCCGATGCCGTCGAAACCGTGGAAAATCTGCTGGCCAGCAGCCGACAATCGACCGAGGCAACCCCATGATTGTTTCCCGCCTGAAACGGTTGCTGATCTCTCTGCCCAAACGGCTGCAAAACAGGGGATACACCAGGTTGGCGGAGGGCTACTGCCGGTTTGTTCTATGGTTCCGGCCGCAGCACCCGGAAATACTCCATCAACTGGCTCTGATTCTGGCGGAAACCGAGCGCTCCGGGGCGGCTATTCGGCTTTTGCGGCAAGGGTTGGCGTTGACCCCCGACAGCCCCTATCTGCACAGCTCTCTCGGTCAGGTTTTGGTGGCGTGCCAACGCCTGGAGCATGGGCTTGACCAGTTCAAGCAGGCCCTTGCCCTGCAACCGAATCTGCCTAAAACCCGATTTTATCTGGGTAATCTACTGGTTCAGTTGAATCAAAAAGAGGCGGCCATCGACTGTTTCAGACAGCTCATCAAACAGACGCCGGATTTTTTTCCGGCCTTCCAGAATCTGGGCAATATCTTGCTGGAAGAGAATCAAACCCAGGCGGCCATCGACTGTTTTGAGCAGGCCATCCGACTGCGACCGACCTTGTCCGCCGCCTACGTCGGTTTGGGTCGGGGATTGACCGAGCTGGGTCGGTTTAAGGAGGCGGAACAGGCGCTGTTGCAGGCCCTTCAGCATAATCCCAAGGATTTAGGCGGCAAACAACGGTTGATTCAGCTCAAATCCTTCGACCCCAGCGATACCCACCTGCTCAATCTGGAGCAGTGGCTGGAAGAGGGGCAATTTGAGCAGGCCGACCAAATTCATCTGCTTTTCTCTCTGGCCAAAGGCTATATGGGGCTGGGAGAACGACAACGGGGATTTGATTATCTGCAACGGGGCAATCGGCTTAAACGAGTGAGTTACGACTACCACATCAGTCAAGATGCCACTTTTTTCGCTCGGATTTTGCAGGGGTTCACGGCCCAGCTTTTTCATGAAAGAAAAGGTCTGGGCAGCGACAGTCAGCGCCCCCTGTTCATTCTCGGCATGCCCCGTTCCGGGACCACCCTGCTCGAACAGATGCTCTCCAGCCATTCTCAGATCTGCGGGGCTGGGGAGCGGTCCGAACTGTGGAGAATGGCCAACACATTCTCTCTCCTGACCGAGAGCAAAAAGGGCTTCCCGGAGGGGGTGAGCGATCTTTCGGGATCGGAATGGTCGGATTTGGCTCAATCCTATGAAGAGAGCGTGGTCGCACCCTTTTCCCAAGCCCGCTACGTTACCGACAAAATGCCGCACAATTTTCTCTTTATCGGCCTGATTCACCTGTTATTCCCAAACGCCCACATCATCCATTGTCGTCGCGAGCCGGTGGATACCTGCCTGAGCTGTTATATGCAGGATTTTTCCGGTCGTCATGAATATGCCTATGACCTTGGCGAGTTGGGTGCCTACTACCGACTTTACGACGGCTTGATGAACCACTGGCGGACGGTCTTGCCGAATCGATTGATCGAGGTTGATTATGAGTCGTTGGTTGCAGAACCGGAGACGGTCCTCAAAGGGTTGCTGGAGAAAATCAATCTGCCCTGGGAGTCCGGTTGCCTGGAATTTTACAACAATCCCCGCTCCATCCGTACCGCCAGCCTGGTCCAGGTTCGCCAACCCCTCTATAACAGCTCGATCGGTCGTTGGCGGCACTATGAAGGACCGTTGCAACCCCTGCTCCAGGCCTTGGGTCCGTTGGCTCCTCCTCTCTCCCCCCCGGATTCGGAAGTTAGACAGCCATGAACAGCAGCCGACAAGCCGGTTTAAAGTTTCTCTCGGTCTGGAAAGATCCCCGCCTTTTTTTGAGCCTGAGCATCGACGAGCAGGATCTCTGTCTGCGCATGGCCCGTCGGGCCGGGCTTCTGTCGCGTCTGGCCTGGCGGCTGACGGATGAAAAGCTGACCGACGGGTTGACGACCAAGGTGCAAAATCATCTCGACGGGGCCAGAATAGTCGCCCAAGAGGATGCCCGCATGTTGCGTTGGGAGGTCAACCGCATTCAGCGGGCCATGAAGGGCAGCGATGTTCCGATCACCCTGCTTAAAGGGGCCGCCTATCTACTCTCCGATCTGCCCATGGCTCAGGGGCGATTGGTGGCGGACGTCGATATTCTCTGTCGAAAAGAGGATCTGAAAACGGTCGAGGATCGACTGGTAAAGCAGGGCTGGAGTGGTGTCAAGCTGGAACCCTACGACCAACGCTACTATCGGGATTGGATGCATGAGCTTCCCCCCCTGCGTCATACCGAACGGATGACCGAGGTGGATGTCCACCATGCCATTTTGCCGATGACCGGACGATTGAAGCCGGACTCCTCCCTGTTGCTGGCCGATCGGATTTTGCTGGCCGGGGAAACAAACCTCTGGACCCTATCCGCCGTCGACATGACCCTACATGCGGTGGTACATCTGTTTCACGATAGCGATTTTGACAAGGGCTTGCGGGGGTTGACCGATCTGGACGGGCTGTTTCGCCATTTTGGTCAACAGCCGTCGTTCTGGCAGGAACTGATTCCCCGCGCCCGGACCTTGAATTTGGCTCGGCCTCTCTATTATGCGTTGCGAATGGGGGAGAAAATGGTGTCTACTCCACTCTCTGAATCGGTAAAACAAACCATCCAGGTCGATGCCCCGTCCCCTTGGGTCGGCTGGCTGATGGAGAGCCTGATGGAACGTATGATGGTACCTGGTCATCCGGAAAAAAAAGATCCCCTCTCCTGGGTGGCCTGGCTGTTACTGTTCATCCGCTCTCACTGGCTGCGAATGCCGCCTGGATTGCTCTTTTCTCATTTGACCCGAAAATGGGTCAGAAGGTGGCGTTTCGATGTGCGGAATCGTCGGACTGTTTGATATACGCGGCCAACGCAATCCCAACCGGGATGCTCTGGCCAACATGAACAACGCCATTCGTCATCGAGGGCCGGATGGTGACGGTCTGTTTGCTCAGGCCGGTATCGGGCTGGGCCATCGCCGCCTGTCCATCATCGATCTGTCTGGCGGCGGCCAGCCGTTGTTCAACGAAGACGGTACGGTCGGGGTGGTCTTCAATGGCGAGATCTACAACTACAAAACCCTCACCACCCAGTTGGAATCCCTGGGTCACCTGTTTCGTACCCTTTCGGATACCGAGGTGTTGGTCCACGCCTGGGAGGAGTGGGGCGAGCAGTGTGTCGATCGACTGCGGGGGATTTTTGCCTTTGCCATTTGGGACAAAAAAAAATCGGTCCTGTTTGTAGCGCGGGATCACCTGGGGGTCAAGCCCCTCCACTATGCGTTTTTGCCCAATGGCTGGTTTATTTTTGCCTCGGAACTCAAAGGGCTGTCCGCCCACCCGGACCTGGATAAAACCCTCGACCCCCGCAGCATCGAATGCTATTTCGGCTTTGGCTACGTGCCCGACCCCCGGACCATCTACAATGGTTCCTACAAGCTGCCCCCCGGCCACCTGATGACGGTCCGGCGGGGGGTCGGAGAGAGCAAACCCCGCCCCTATTGGGATTTAGCCTTCAACCCCGACCCTTCGATCACCTTGGAAGAGGCCAGCACCATTCTCATCGACCGATTGCGGGATTCGGTCCAATCGCAAATGGTCTCCGACGTGCCTCTGGGGGCTTTTCTCTCCGGCGGAATCGACTCCAGTGCCGTTTCAGCTTTGATGACACAAACCTCCGTCGATCCCATCAATGCCTTTACCGTCTCTTTCGACGAGCAACACTTTGACGAAACTCCCTACGCCAGACAACTGGCGGAGCGGTATGGCCTCAATCATGAGATTGAGCAGGCCGACCCGACCAGCCTCTATCATCTGTTGGATAAAGTCGCCTATCACCACGACGAGCCTTTTGCCGACAACTCCGCCCTGCCCACCTGGTTGGTCTGTCAGATGGCCAGCAAGCATGTCAAGGTGATACTCTCCGGTGATGGCGGAGACGAATCCCTGGCCGGGTATGAGCGATATCGATTTTTCATGGCCGAAGAGAAGGTTCGGGCCACCCTGCCACAGTGGATGCGAACCTCTCTTTTCGGTCCCATGGGCTGGGCCTATCCCAAAGCGGATAATTTACCCCGGATGCTCCGAGCCAAGACCACCTTTCAATCGTTGAGCATGGATACCTCCGCCGGATATTTTCACGGGGTATCCCTCTCCTCCAACGATATTCGCAGCCGAATGTTCAACTCGCAGATGAAGTCGGACCTGCAAGGGTTCAACGCCGTGCAGGTTTTCAGGGATCTGGAGAAAAATGCCCCGGAAGACCCCCTATCTCGCATACAATACCTTGATTTTAAAACATTTCTTGCTGGAAGGGTGCTGGTCAAGGTTGATCGGGCCAGTATGGCTCACGGTCTGGAAGTCCGGGTTCCCCTGCTCGATCACACCCTGGTCTCCTGGATTGCCAACCTGCCACCCCAGTTCAAAATGAACGACGGCGAGGGCAAATATCTGTTCAAAAAAGGGCTGAAGGATCTGATCCCCCACGGCATTTTAAACCGAAAAAAACAGGGGTTCCACATTCCGGTCGCCGAGTGGCTCAGAAAGCCCATGCGCAAACGGTTGCGGAGCTGTTTTACCGACAAGCGTCTGGCTCAAACCGGGCTTTTCGATATGGATTACCTGGAGGTTCTTGAGGAGCGTCATGTCAGTGGAAAATATGATTATCACGGTGCTTTATGGTCTATACTGATGTTTGATGCCTTTTTGAAAAAAGAGCGGGGAGAGCGATAAAATTCCAGCAATGGTTCGACCGGTCTTTTTGCAGCCGAATTTAGGATTATGAAAGTAACCACTTGAAAATTAAAAATTCTTCACTAGGTTTAATGAATAAAGGGGGTCTCTCATGAATGTCGGTCGGATTGCCAGCCTGATTTTTTGCTTAGCTCTTTTTCTCACCCCCCTGTCGGCCCGGGCATCCTCTCCGCTCATATTGGGAGTACACCCCTACCTGCCGGTTTCCGAGCTTATGGAACGGTTTCAACCCCTGGCCCGTTACCTGGAGACCATCGTCCGGCGTCCGGTTCAGGTGCGGGTGGGACTGAGTTACGAAGAGCATATTCAGCATGTTCAAGATCATCAGGTTGATATCGCTTTTTTTGGCCCCGCTTCGCTGATCGCCCTCTTGGAAAAGAGTAAAAATCTGCCCATATTGGCCCGCCTGGAGATGGATGGAAGACCATTTTTTCAGGGAAAGATCATCGTTCGCCAGGAGAGCTCCATCGCTCAACTCAGTGATCTGGTCGGGAAACGGTTCGCCTTTGGAGATCGTCAATCGACCATGAGCCATCTCATTCCCCGACACATGCTGCTGAAAGCCGGTATTACCACCGATAAACTGCAACGATTCCAGTTTCTCAAAAACCATAACAACGTTGCCATGGGGGTTTTATCGGGAGATTTTGATGCCGGCGCGGTCAAAGAGGAGGTTTTTGAACAATTTGCCAGCCAAGGACTGCGGGTGTTGGCCTCGACCCCCAACATTTCCGAACACGCCTTTATCGCCAGACCGGATCTTCCCGCTCAACTGATCATCCAACTCAGGTCCGCTCTGTTAGACCTGCACAAAACCCAAAAGGGTCGGAACATACTGATTGGAATCAAGAAAAACATCACCGCCTTGGTGCCAGCCAATCCATCGGATTATCAAAACCTTCAGTCCATTCTGAGCGATCTTAAAAAGGCGGGCATCCTCTGATGTCAACGCTATATTTTTCCCGTCTAAAAAACAGTCCCTGGCCGTTCTTTCTGTTTCTTCTGCTGGTTTTGATCGGTATTGTCCTCTTTAATATCCACCGTTTTAATCTGCATCAACAGGATTTTTTCAAAAAGCAATCGCAAACCGAGTTGGATCTGATTCATACCGTCGTCACCGAAGATCTGATACAGGGCAATTATCAAGCCATCGGTGATTTTTTAAAAGAGTGGGCCAAGGGCGTCGAAAATGTCCAGGAGGTTCGAGTCACCAGCAAAAACGGTTTTGTTTTAGGCTCCTATTCCAATCCAAAAACCGATTCGAAGACAAAAACCTTCGAAAAAAATCTCTCCTACTCCTACAGCGGTCAAGCCACCATCACCCTTATCAAAAGCACGCGACAGAGCCGAGTGGAGTTTTACTCCATCTTTTTGGAATACACCGTTTCGGCCTTATTGATTTTAAGTCTATTTCTTTATGTGATCCATCAAAGCAATCATCGTCGTCGGGAGGCCAACAAACTCCTCATTCAAAAGGAGAAGCTGGATTTTGCCAATCAGTCGTTACAAGCGGAGATTTTTCAGAGAAAACAGGCCGAAGAGAGCAGTCGTCGGGATCAGCAGTCAAAAACCGCCGTCGCTGCCCTTTTGCAAGCGACCATCTCCTCTTACACCATGGATGCGTTGTTGGAAGAGGCGCTGCGCATCATTCTTTCCATTCCCTGGTTGTCCGTCCAAAACAAAGGAGCCATTTTTTTGTTTGATCAAGAAAGCGATCGGTTGATCATGATGGCTATGGAGGGGATTCCAAAACCGATTTTGACCTTGTGCAGTGAAATTTCCAAGGATCATTGTCTCTGTGGTTTGGCTGCCAAGGAGGAAAGGATCATCTTTACCAGCTCAATGGATGCACGGCATACGGTTCATTATGATGGCTTGGAGGATCATGGTCACTATTGTGTACCGTTCATGTTTGGCAACGAACTGTATGGCGTCATCAGCCTCTATGTGGATGCGGAACATTCGCAGCAACCGGAAGAGGTTGAGTTTTTACAAATAATCGCCAATACCCTGGCCGCCGTGGTCGTGCATAAACAGATGGAGGAGGAGGCCTCCAAGTTGAACATGGAGTTGGAGCGTCGGGTTTTCCAACGGACACAGGAGCTTTATCAATCCATCGAGCAACTCAAACAAACCCAGTCACAACTGATCGAATCAGAAAAGCTGGCCTCTCTGGGCGAACTGGTCGCCGGGGTCGCTCATGAGATCAACACCCCGGTCGGCATTGGCATTACCGCCTCCTCCTATTTGGAAAAGGAGGTTAAAAAATGTCTAAACAACCTGACTGGCAACACCTTGAAGCGCTCTGAGTTGCAACAATTTTTAGCTGTTGTCGAAGAGTCGGCCTCCTTGATCCATATCAACCTGAATCGGGCCGCCCATTTGATTCGCAGCTTCAAGCAGGTGGCCATCGACCGCTCCAGTGAGGAGCTGCGGGTTTTTGACATGAAGATCTATCTGGATGAGGTGATGAGCAGCTTGAAACCAAAATTCAAGCGGACCGGCCACCGTGTGACCATTGAATGCCCGGAAAAGCTGATGGTCAAAAGTTTTCCCAGTGTCATTGCCCAAATTGTCACCAATCTGGTGTTCAACTCCTTGATTCATGGGTTCGAAACGGTAAAAAACGGCCAGATCACCCTCCTGGTCACCGACCATGAAGAGCGGATAGCGTTTGAATATTCTGACAACGGCATCGGTATGAGCGCTGAACAGCTCAACCAAATCTACAACCCATTTTTTACCACCAAACGCAATCAGGGTGGCTCCGGCCTCGGCATGCACATCGTCTATAATCTGGTCACCCAGACCCTGGACGGAACCATCCGCTGTCAAAGCCGACCGGGGGAAGGATGCCGGTTCTATTTTTCCATGAGCAAAACCAGATCAGCGTCTGAAAAATAGGTTGCAGTTTCACCCCTCTGCCGTATATTGATTCGATGTTCGCCCAAGTCGCCCTTCCCATTCCCAAACGCGCTCTGTTTACCTATCGCATTCCCGATGAGATGGAGGTCCAGCCCGGCTGCCTGGTTTTGGTGCCGGTTGGCCGGGGTGAACGGGTCGGCGTGCTTTGGCAGATTCAGGAAAAACCGGCCTGGAGCCAAGGGGAGATTCGCTTTATCAGCGAACGGCTGACAACAACACCGCTGCTGGATCAAAACCTGATGGCGTTGTTGGATTGGATCTCCCGTTATTATCTGCGTCCCATCGGCTCGGTGGTCTCGGTGGCCATGCCGGGACATCTGCGTTTTAAACGGCATCAAAACGCTTTTTGGCTGGGCGAAGGTTGCCTTGACACGCTGACTTCTTCGCAGCGAAAGCTGGCCGAGGCGATTCAAAACAGCCCCAAAAAAAAATTGACCCTGGCCACACTGGAGAAAAAATTTGGCGCAACCGGCCTGCAAAACCGCTTGAAAATACTGGTTCGTCTCAATCTCATCACCTTGGAGGACGAGTGGCGCACCCGTTATGACACCGACACACCCGCTGCGCTGCCCGATCTGGTTTTGTCGGAGGTAAAACGATCCACCCCGCAGGAACTCACCCTCAACACGGAGCAAACGGATTGCGTCATCGCCTTGGTCGATGCCGTCAACGCCTCAGAATATCGTCCTTTTTTACTTCAGGGCATTACCGGAAGCGGCAAAACGGAGGTCTATTTTCAGGCGGTG
This sequence comes from Magnetococcales bacterium, assembly GCA_015232865.1. The sequence goes on along the minus strand of JADFYU010000009.1, from coordinate 37,264 downwards.
GACAGCTGTTTGGCCCAGGGGCGTCAGGCTCTGTTGCTGGTGCCGGAAATTGCGCTATCGCCCCAACTGGAAGCCCGATATCGACAGCGCTTTCAGGTTGAGTTGGCCATTTTTCACTCCAATCAGAGCGATCGGCAGCGTTTTGAACATTGGATCAATATTCGCAGTGGTCGGGCCAGGGTGGTGATCGGTGCCAGAAGCGCCATTTTTGCCCCCTTCGACAATCTGGGCCTGGTGGTGGTGGACGAGGAGCACGACGGCTCCTACAAACAAGAGGGAAACGTCCCCTATCAAGGGCGGGATATGGCGGTGGTTCTGGCCAACCGCGCCCAGGCGGTGCTGGTATTGGGTAGTGCCACCCCCTCTTTGGAGTCCTTGGTCAACGCCCAGCAAGGACGCTACATCCATCTCCATTTGACCCAACGGGCCACCGGTGCCACTCCACCGACCGTATCGGTCATCCATCTGGGTGGAGAGAGCTTGAAAAACAACATGAGCCGGATGGCACTGCTCAGTCCCCCCTTGGTAGAGGCCATCACCCAGACCCTGGAGAAGCAACAGCAGGTGCTCCTGTTTTTAAACCGGCGCGGATATGCCCCCTCCCTGCTCTGTCGCCAGTGCGGGCAGGCGGTGATGTGTCCCAATTGTTCGGTTACTCTCACCTTTCATCGTAAAAAGGGCCGCCTGATCTGTCACTATTGCGATTTTTGGCAAACGGTCATCGACCTCTGCCCGGCTTGCGGTCAGTTAAGCCTGTTCTATTTTGGGCCAGGCACCGAACAGTTGGAAAAAGAGACCAAACGGCTTTTCCCTCAAGCCAGGATCGCCCGCATCGATCGGGATTCGGTCAGCTCCGGCGAGGTGGAGTTGACCACGGTATTGTCCGGCTTTCAAAACCATCATCTGGACATTTTGATGGGCACCCAGATGATCGCCAAAGGCCACCATTTTCCCAACCTGGCCCTGGTCGGGGTGGTCCAAGCCGAAACCTCCCTCTGTCAGCCCGACTTTAGAGGGGCGGAGAGAACCTTTCAGCTGATCACCCAGGTGGCGGGTCGGGCTGGTCGCGAGCAGATCGCCGGCCGGGTCTTCATTCAGACCTATGATCCCAACCACTATGCGATTCGCGCCGTCATCGAGCAGGATATGGCCGGCTTTTTCGAGATGGAAAAATCCTTTCGGCAGGCGGCCCAATATCCCCCCTATCTCCGTATGGCTCTGCTGCGATTTTCCGCCGCAGTCGAAAAAAATGGCGACCTTTTTTGCCAACAACTACGCGAACAGCTCCAGCCAATGCCGGATGTCTCCTATTTGGGACCGGCCCCGGCTCCCCTGTCCAAATTACGCAACCGGTTCCGCTGGCAGTTGCTCATCAAGGAGAATCCCGGCGGCCGCCTACATCGGGCCTTGACCCCCTTGATGTCTCTGGCCGAACAGTTGGCCGGATCACGCGTACGTATCGAAATGGATGTCGATCCCCACTCTTTTTTGTAAGATGAGGAGAGCTGATCGACACAATCCATTGATTCATTTGGCGATTCAGGGGAAAATCTCATCACCAGTTCAGGTGGCTTCAATTTTATCCGGTCGACCTGATATACTGACGTTGGGCAAGAGCCCAACGGAGAATGGACTCGTTGATCGGTATTATCTCTAGGAAAATCTTGGATGGCTAAACGAACTATCATTACCGCTCCAGATCGGCGCTTGAAACAACGGTCCAAACCGGTGGAAAAGGTGACGGAGTCGATTCAAAAACTGATGGATGACATGGTGGAAACCATGTATGCCGCCCCCGGTATCGGTCTGGCCGCTCCTCAGATCGGTGTTCTAAAACGGATCATCGTTGTCGATGTTTCCGGCTATGATCGAGAACCGGGCGAAGAGCAGCTTTACTGTCTGGCCAACCCGGAGATCATCGAAAAAACCGGGGAAATCAGTTGGAAGGAGGGCTGCCTTTCGGTGCCAGAGTTCAACGAAGATGTGATCCGGGCCGACCAGATCAAAGTCCAGGCCCTGGACCGGAACAACCAACCAGTGATCATCGAGGCATCAGGACTGCTCTCGGTCTGTCTTCAGCATGAGATCGACCATCTGGACGGTCTGCTTTTTATCGACCATATCTCTCGATTAAAACGCAGCATCATTTTACAAAAACTAAAAAAACAGAAAAGATTGGATTGATCGAATGGGTTCGTGGCGAATTGTCTATATGGGAACCCCGGATTTTGCTGTTTACCCGCTTCAAGCGTTGCTGGATGGGGGAGAGCAGGTGGTGGGGGTTTTTACCCAGCCGGACAAAAAAACCGGTCGGGGCCAGAAAACACAGGCAACCCCTGTTAAAGTAGCCGCTTCACAGGCGAATATTCCAGTTTTTCAGCCGCTGAAAATGCGAGATCCCGAAGCGGTGGCACAACTGAAAGCCCTGCAACCGGATCTGGTCGTGGTAACCGCCTATGGACAGATTCTGTCCGAAGAGGTCTTGGCCATCCCGCCTCAAGGCTGCATCAACATTCACGCCTCCCTACTCCCCCGCTGGCGGGGAGCCGCTCCCATTCAGCGGGCATTGCTGGCCGGCGATGAAGAGAGCGGTATCTCCATCATGCTGATGGAAAAGGGGTTGGATACCGGCCCGGTCTACAGCTCGGTTCGAACCCCCCTTTCCAAAACCATGACCGGCGGTGAGCTTCACGACCAACTGGCACGACTGGGAGCCGATTTGCTCCTGAAAACCCTAAGCCAGATGAAAGCCGGAACAGTCCCGGCTCAAGCCCAACCGGAACAGGGGGTTACCTACGCCAAAAAACTGACCCGTGCCGATGAAGAGATTGATTGGAGCCAACCGGCCGAGCAGATTCAGCGACAGATCTTTGCCCTGAATCCGTGGCCGGCCGCCATGTCCCAATTGGGCAATAACGCAATCAAACTCTTTCGATGCAGCCCCGGTCAGGGTCAGATCACCCAGCCCGGAACGGTCATCGCCCTGCATGAAGAGGGACCGGAAATCTCCTGCGGCCAGGGTAGTCTGATTATTACCGAGATACAAAAACCCGGCAAAAAAAGAATGCCGGCCGCCGATTGGCTACGCGGACGACCCCTGAAAATCGGCGACCGCCTGGGCAGTTGGTAGAGACTGTTTTTCGGGTTAAATAGCGGCGGCTTCGTCTTTTGTAAAGTTAAAAACCAGCAACTCGGCCAATCGGTCCGGTGTCGGGGTGCAGGCCATCAGATGGTTGAGTTGATTGTTCAGGCGTTCAACCTCCTCTTCCGAATCATCCAAAACCAGATTGGCGTCGATCCACTCCGGGTCTTCCTCCGGTACGCCCCGATAGTTTATGGTTTTTATCTCCTTGCACTCTTTCTCAAGAATGTTCATGGCCAGAGACTGGAGACGTTCCACATGATCATCGGAGATACCAAACTTTTCCAAAAGTGCGCCGCTCTTGGCGATGGTCTCCGCCTCTTCAAAGGGCCGATCCGGGTTGATCTGGCTCCAATGACCAATCCACTTGACCCCGTCCTGGATTCGACCGGAAGCCAGAGAAGAGATGATCAATTCGGCCAATACGCCCAGATCTTCCTGATCATCGTTGTAGAGAATTTCATACTGCTTGCGCGCTTCGGCATAGAAGCCCAGACGGGATAGGCACGCCGCAAATCCGTGGCGGACATCCGCGTCGTTACCGCTGTGAGCCAAAGCGTTGTTGAAATGAACACGCATGGACTCCCTGTCGTCGCGCAGGGTGGAAGCCAGGCCCAATAGATAAAAGGCCCGTACCGGCTCGTGACGCCTGAACTCCTTGATCACCCGTTCCAAGCGGACAATTTCCAACTCGAATCGCGCCAGGGGAATCGGCGAACGCCAAATCCCCTGAAGGCGGGTCAGAGCATCGTCCAAAATTTCTTGGCTTTTGTTGGCTACCATTTCATTTACCTCTTCAAATGGTCCGTATATTCATCGTTAATAACAATTTAGTAAAATAATCCTTGTTCATTTTATCGGTGTTACTAAAATCGACTTTAGAAAAAAATGATCTTTTCGCTCGAATAAACAGACAAATTGCTGGAAAACTCCGGAATTTGCAAGATTAACATATTGATTTTATAAGTGATTTTTTTTACAAGTTTTTTCGAAAAAAACCTGCTTAAGTTGGCTTCCTCCGGGTTCTCTCGGCCAGGGATACCGCTCAGTTTGTCCGATTAAGAGAGCACAAAAAACTTGGCCTGAAGAGCAATTTGGCTTATTATCCCAGATTATTGAGATAGTGATTGTTTCCGAATGGAAAACGCCTGTCCAAGAGAACTTGGCTGACGGCTGATGGGCATTTTTACCGGAAAATCATGGGTTTATGTTGTGGAGATAGAAGAAGATGCCGGATAAGGATCAACAGGCAAACCGCGAGTTTGAACGGCTTATTTTTTTTAATGCCGTCACCTTGGTTCTCCCCAGTGGGCAGGAGATACCGGGAACCGCTACCGATATGGGCCATGGCGGGGCATTCCTGGAGTTGGATTATAATTTGGACTCAATCAATGTCGGCGATAGCGTGCAACTAAAAATCGAACTGTTCGGCCGGCCGTCCAGCTTTACAGCTTTTGTTGCTCACAAGCGTAACAATGGGATCGGACTGCGACTGGATCGAGGAAAATAGACCTTTCGTTTTTCTTCTCGACGCATGGCAAAAATAAGGTGCATTTTTTTTGTTCTGCCTCCCCACTCTCTCACCTGAATTGGCGGGTCGCGGACGACTTGTCTGTACGCAATCGGCACAACCACTTGAGTCACTGGACAAACAAGAGACAAACTTCGTCACAATGAGGTTTCTGTTTTTCTGATTTGCCAGACAAACCAAACGGTTGCACCACTAGCGCACGGCCAACCGCCGAATCCGGGTTAAAGCGGACCTGGAAGTCGGTATTGGCATCACTTCAGCAAATCTGAATTTACCGGTCTATTTTACCGACTCACCGTTGTTCTAACTCCCCATAATATGTTAGTCTGGTCGTTACTTTTAATGTGACTGTTTTAACCCAAATTCGGCAGCTGTCCACGCGCACTGGAACGGCCTCATTGATTCACCGGCCAAACATAAAAACATCTCATCAGCCATCGGGTTACTTTGATATTTTTTTATGTTTTACCAGATAAACCATGCGGTTGCACTATTTACACCCGTCCGACCGCTGACGTTGGGTTTAACCGGTTTTCTCCGATCAGTCTGGGCAAAAGCCAGCCACAATTGATTATTGGAACATATGGACAGTATTTGGCCTCAGGTCATGTCGAACCTTCAAAATCAAGTCACGCCGCAGATTTTCAATCTGTGGCTCAAGCCGTTGCGCCCGGGTAAAAAGTTACCCAATGGCAAGCTTGAGATTTTAACGAAAAATGATTTTTCCGCTGAATATGTCGGCGCCCACTACGGAGTGCTGTTGGAAGACGCCTACCTGGAGTTGAGCGGCGAGCCGGTGGCATTGTCCTTTCGCACCGACCCGGACGCCATCCCTCTGGCGCCACCGATTCCCGAACCCGAGCCACCGCTGCCGGTCATCGAGTCAACTCCAGAAGAGAACGGACTGTTGGATCGCTACACCTTCGACACCTTTGTCGTCGGAGATTGCAATTCCTTTGCCCATGCGGCAGCGGCCAAGGTTGCCGATACACCGGCCAGATTTTACAACCCACTCTACATTCACGGCGGCGTCGGTCTGGGCAAGACTCATCTTCTTCATGCCATCGGCCATCAAATCCAGACCAACTATCCCAACCGCAAGGTACGCCTGATCTCCTCAGAGACATTCATGACCCTGTTCGTCGATTCAACCCGACAAGGGACGGTCCATAATTTCAAGGAGCAATTTCGTTCGGTAGACATTCTGCTGGTTGATGATATTCAATTTTTTGCCGGCAAAAAGGGAACACAGGTGGAATTTTTCCACACCTTCAATGCCCTCTATGCGGCGGAGAAGCAAATTGTCCTCTCCTCCGATTCCCTTCCCTCAGAGATGGAGTTTCTTGAGGAACGGTTGCGCTCGCGGTTTGCCCAGGGCTTGGTGGTGGACATCTATCCACCGGATCTGGAAACGCGTGTGGCCATCCTGAAAAAAAAGGCCATGGCGGAAGGGATCGATTTAAAAGATGACGTGGCTTTTTTTCTGGCCGATGCCATCCACACCAACGTTCGAGAGATGGAGGGCGCTTTGATCCGTCTGTTCGCCCTCTCCTCAATGGCCAATCAGCCCATCACCATGGCGTTGGTCAAGGAGTCGCTGCGCAATATTCTTCGGGGACCGGAACGCAGGCAGGTCACCATCGACGAGATTCAACGCACCGTCGCCGCCTATTATAAAGTCAGCGCCCAGGATTTACGCTCCAACAAACGATCTCGACTGTTCAGCCATCCTCGTCAGGTGGCCATGTGGTTGTGCAAGCAGTTGACGGACAACTCCTACCCGATTATCGGAAAAATGTTTGGTGATCGCGATCATACCACCGTTTTGTATGCGGTGGGCCGAGTCACTGAAAAGCAGAGCAGCAATAAAAATTTATCTCGTGAGTTGCAATCCTTGACGGAGATGTTAAGCAACTAAACGTTACATTTATCAGGATCTGTTCCTATGGAATTTCATATCAATAAAGAACCATTTTTAAAGGCGCTTACCCGGATTCAAACCGTTGTTGAGCGGCGCAACACCATGCCCATTCTTGGCAATGCCTTGATTGAGGCTTCAGAGGGAGGCATTACCCTCTCGGCTACCGACCTGGAGGTCTCCTTACGCACCACCTGTGAAGCGGAAGTGGCCGATATCGGCACTTTGGCTGTCAGTGCGCGCACATTGTTCGAGATTGTCCGGGAGTTGCCCGACGGCTCCATTCACATTCGCGGCGAAGCCAACAATCGGCTGCGGCTGAGTTCGGGTCGGGCGAAGTTTGCCCTGTCCGGTTTTTCGGGTGAGGAGTTCCCGGAAATTCCCGAAGCTAAGGGAGATAAACGCCATGTTTTCGCTCAAGATATTCTGTTGGGCATGTTCAATAAGACCCATTTCGCCATGTCCTATGACGACACTCGCTATACTCTCAACGGTGCTTTTTTACAGATGACACCCGGCACAGAAGCCGGAGAGCCGGCCAAAGCGCGGATGGTGGCGACGGATACCCACCGTCTGGCCATGATCGAACAGATACTGGAGGGGGGGCAGGTCAAGGAACCGATTGAGGTCATCATTCCGAAAAAAACCGTGTACGAGGTAAAAAAGCTGCTGGAAGAGGAGGAGACCGAGATTGAGTTGGTAATCGGTGACGCCCATATTCAGTTTATTCGACCGGGCATCTCCCTGATTTCCAAGCTGGTTCAGGGCCATTTTCCCGATTATCGACGGGTGATACCCGCCCAAAACAAACTGCGCCTGACCATGAATCGTGCTCAACTGGATGTGGTGGTCAAGCGGATGATGGTGCTCTCTCATGAAAAATCCCGTGGCGTGCGGATGAACGTCAAATTCGACTCCATGCTGATCTCCTCCAACAACCCCGAACAAGAGGCGGGCGAAGAGGAGATGGAGGTGGTATTTGAGGGTGAAAAACCCATTACCATTGGTTTTAACGCCCGATACCTGCGCGAAATCCTGACAGCGATGGAGGGGGAGCGGGTGCGGTTTCTACTCCGGGATGACGAGGCCCCCTCTCTGGTCTTTGACCCGGATCGGGATAACGCCTTGTTCGTCCTGATGCCCATGCGTGTGTAACGTTGGTTTTAGACTGGTTACGGCTCCAAGATTTTCGCAATGTATCCGAAGCCGCTTTGCGGTTTAATTCTCGGTTCAACATCATTATTGGAGAGAATGGTCAGGGAAAGAGTAATCTGTTGGAGGCCATTGCGCTCTTGGCGACCGGACGCTCTTTTCGCAAAGCCACCCCAGAGGCCATGCGACGCCACGGTCAACCTCAATATCGATTGGCCGGATCGACGCGTGCCATGGGGTTACAGCATCGACTGGAATTTTCCGGCGATAAAAATCGCCAGACCGCCCGCTTAAATGGCAAGGCCATGGGCGTCGCCTCGGCTCTGGGTCAGGCATTGGCGGCTGTGGTCTCTACGCCCGACTCACCGGGCCTTATTCCGGGCGGTCCGAGCGAACGGCGGGATTATCTGGATTGGGTGGTTTTTTCTGATGATCGCCAACATGCCGCTACGGTTCGGGATTATAACGGTGCATTGAAGGCACGCAATCGACTGCTGAAGACCGGTTGTCGGGACCAGCGGCAACTGGCCGCCTGGGAGGATCGCCTCGCTGTTTTGGGTGCCATCATCACCATGCGCAGGCGTCGGATCATCGAAAAAATTGTCGGAGAACTGCCACCCTACCTGGAGGCGCTGGCTCTGGACCCGGAACGCTTTAAAATGCGGCTCTCCTGTCAATTGGACCGTTTTGCCGAGACAAACGACCCGGAGACGTTGGCCGAGCGTTATCGGCAAATGCTGGAAAAAAGCCGATCTTCCGACCAGCGTACCGGGGCCACCTCCATCGGTCCCCATCGGGATGACATTCCCTTTCAGATCGATGGTCGATTGTTGGCCCGATTTGGCTCTCGGGGACAAAAAAAGCGGTTTATTCTGGCTCTGAAACTGACTGAAGCCAAACTTCTTGAGCAGAGTGTGGGGGAACCTCCACTGATTTTATTGGATGACCCGGTTGCCGAGTTGGACCGGGAAGGTGTCGAGCGATTGATTGCCTTGCTGGCCAGACAACAGCAGCAGGTTTTCTTGACCGCTTGCAATGCCGGGGAACTGCCTCGGTTAGAAGAACCCTCCTCCTCCTTTGTGGTGGCTGAGGGGCTGTTTAAAACATTGACGGAGCAAACGGACTCATGACCATCATGCCAGACGAAGACCCAATCTGTGACGAAAGCAAGCTGAACGTTCTCAAAAAAGATCTTGACGGAGACTATGGTGCCGATAGCATCAAGGTTCTCAAGGGGTTGGAGGCGGTACGAAAGCGGCCCGGAATGTATATCGGCGATACCGACGACGGCACCGGCCTTCACCACATGGTTTTCGAGGTGGTGGATAACGCCATCGACGAATCCCTGGCCGGATATTGTAACCGGATCAATGTCACCATGCATCGCAACGGCTCGGTAACGGTGACCGATAACGGTCGCGGTATTCCCACCGATCATCATGAAGAGGAGGGTCGCTCCGCCGCCGAGGTGATCATGACCGTTCTTCATGCTGGTGGCAAATTCGACCAAAACTCCTATAAGGTTTCAGGGGGTCTGCATGGCGTTGGTGTTTCGGTGGTCAACGCCCTCTCGGAAAAACTGACCCTGGTGATTCATCGAGACGGCAAACGGTGGCAGCAGGAATATGCCAACGGCGATGCTCTAGCTCCCATCGCGACGACCGGAGAGACGGATCGGACCGGCACCGAGGTGACCTTTCTACCCAGTCGGCAGATTTTCACCCAGACCGAATACTCCTTCGATATCCTCTCCAAACGGTTGCGGGAACTCTCTTTTCTCAACTCCGGGGTCAACATTTACATCCATGATGAAGTTTCGGAAAAATCTCATCATTTTCAATATGAAGGTGGAATCCGTTCCTTTGTCGAGCATCTCAATAAGGCCAAGACCCCGATCATGGACCCACCGATCTACATTGTCTCCGATCGGAACGACACCCATGTCGAGATGGCGCTACAGTGGAACGACTCCTACCTAGAGAACGTTTTCTGTTATACCAACAACATTCCTCAGCGTGATGGCGGCACCCATTTGGCAGGCTTCCGTTCCGCCCTGACCCGGACGCTCAACAACTATGCCCTCGCTTCCGGTCTTCTCAAAAAGGAGAAGAACGCGTTGAGTGGGGAGGATTGTCGAGAGGGTTTGACGGCTGTTTTATCGGTCAAGGTTCCCGATCCCAAGTTTTCTTCTCAAACCAAGGAAAAACTGGTCTCTTCCGAGGTGCGCACAGCGGTAGAGAGCATTGTGTCGGCTCAACTGGCCACCTACCTGGAGGAGAACCCCCAGATTGCCAAGCAGATTGTCGGAAAAAGTCTGGAGGCGGCCTCAGCTCGGGAAGCGGCGCGCAAAGCTCGTGAGTTGACCCGGCGCAAGAGCGCCTTGGACATCTCCTCCCTGCCGGGCAAGCTGGCCGACTGTCAGGAAAAAGATCCGGCTTTGTGCGAACTCTACCTGGTGGAGGGCGATTCCGCCGGCGGTTCGGCCAAGCAGGCTCGGGATCGGAAGCATCAGGCCATTTTGCCGTTGAAGGGAAAAATTCTCAACGTCGAGAAGGCCCGTTTTGACAAAATGATCTCCTCTGCCGAGGTGGGCACTCTCATCACAGCTTTGGGAACGGGAATCGGTCAGGAAGAGTATGATATTGCCAAACTGCGTTATCAACGCATTATCATCATGACCGACGCCGATGTGGACGGCTCCCACATTCGTACCCTGCTGCTGACATTTTTCTTCCGTCAATACCCGGAAATTGTCGAACGGGGGTATCTCTACATCGCCCAACCGCCCCTTTACCGCATCAGCAAGGGCAAGAGCTTTCGTTATCTGAAAGACGAAAACGCCCTGACCGAAATTCTGATTCGTGAAGGGTCCGACGGCATCGCACTGGAAGGGGTGGCCGGACTGTTGAGTGAAGAGGAGATTACGACGGTAATTCACGACACCCGCCGCTATATCGAGTGTTTAAACCGACTCTCCCGGCATACCGACCGCTCCATCCTTCTGGAGGCCACCGGTCCCAGTCAGGTGACCCAAGCCAGTATTGCCAACAATGAAGCGGCACAATCCACAGCCAAACAGTTGCGAGAGCGTCTTGGTGTCGGTGACGATGTTCGCATTACGATTTTGGTCACCCATGATCAGGAAACCCAGACCGAATCCATCACCATTGACCGTCTGATCCGGGGTGTTCAGAGTACGGCCACCCTGAACATCGGGCTGATCAACAAACCGGATTATCAGGATATGTTGGAGCTATGGACAAGCATTCACACCATCTTGGGTGATGCGCCAAAAATTTCCAAAAACAATCGGGAGACGGTGTTCCATTCACCGGAAGATTTGATCGGCTGGATTACTGCTGAAGGACGCCGGGGTTCCAGCATTCAACGCTACAAAGGTTTGGGTGAGATGAACCCGGAGCAGCTCTGGGAGACCACCATGGACCCAGCCGTTCGCACCTTGCTCCAGGTTCAGGTTCAAGATGCCGTCGAAGCGGATCTGGTTTTCACCACCCTGATGGGGGATCAGGTCGAACCGCGTCGGGATTTCATTCAAGAGAATGCTCTGAACGTGGCCAATCTGGATATTTAGAAGTATTTTCATCCTGGAAACGGCGGTTGGCGGTGCGTACCGACAACTGCCGGATCTCGGTTCAATTGGTTTTTTTTCGTTTATGACCACCGCTACCCCGATTTCCACTCCCGTCGGCAATCTTTGGCTAACCGTCGAGCAACGGGCACTGGTGGCACTCTCCTGGCAACCGGGACCGGGATATCAGACCAAAGCGGACCGAGAGGTTTGGAAGCGGGCCAGCGTCTGGTTGACGGACTATTTCAACCTGAAAGCGGCAGATTCCCGAACCGATCTGGCCGCAAAGCCGTGTTTTGTGCAAACGCCGTCAAACGGCGATTTCAATTTTAATCTCGACAGAGAACCTCCCCCCTTTTCTTTTTTTTTCAATCCCAGCGGAACCCCCTTCCAAAGACGGGTCTGGCAGCACCTTCTGACAATACCCTTGGCCCAAACCGTCACATACGGAACTCTGGCAAAACAGTTGAACACCAGCCCCAGAGCCATCGGCCAGGCGGTCGGAGCCAACCCCATCCCGATTCTGATTCCCTGTCACCGGGTTTTGTCTCAAAACGGCTGGGGCGGTTATAGCGGGTTTGGCGGTGTGGAAACCAAACAAAAATTGATGGCCCTGGAAGTTCAAAAAATCCGGCAAAACCATTGAATCTGGTTAACCAAAGCCAAAAAACAATCAAGAAAAGGCTGGCGTCCGGGGCAACGCCCTGAATAAAGCGCCCTTCGTCAACTCCGGTCTGTTGAGCCACTGAATTTGGCAGTTTACCGTACGTAGATTATTAAAACTATTTATTTTTCTATTTTGACAGATGAATCAAAACATGGTGCCAATCGGGTGCCACCTATTGTCGTTTCCAGGTTAATAATCTTTGCTTCTTGGATCAATGTTATAAATAACTGTTTATTTGTTTTAATTGCTCATCTATAATGATCGCCAGAAGCTTGCATTTATTTTCGAAGAGTTGACCGTTGAACAGGCGTCACCTGGCTCAATCCCTTGGTTTATTTGGTATATTTTGGAAAATCTGACGCACCGGGTTAGTAATGGGTTTTCCTGTGGTACTTTTGTGAAATCAATGGATTATGTCTTGAATTTTTAATTTAAAACAGACTATTAACATAAAAATTGGTAACCATCATGCACGAAATATTAAAAGAGACCATTAAAGCCGTCATGGAAGAGACGGCCGACGCGTTTTTTCCGCCAGAGTTTGTCATTGTGCCCAGAGTGACCGTTATGATTGGAGGTCAGGACAAATATGAAGGGACAAATGCGGATTTCACGGCAATCATTGGCTTTAATGGAGACATCAACGGTGGGATGAACCTGGCCGCTCCAACTCATGTCACCTTAAAGTTGGCCAGTGCGCTGGCAGGGGAAGAGTTGTTTGAAATAGATGATATGGCAACGGACGCTTTTGGAGAACTGGCAAACATTATAGCCGGGGCAGTCAAAGAGAGACTTTCCGCTGACGGGCTTTATGAAATCGGCTTGACCCCTCCGGTGGTTGCTGAAGGAAACAGTCACAAATACAACACCTCTTTGAGATCCACGAAACAGTATTTTACCGTTGGCAGTGCACCGTTTTTTGTTGAAGTGTTTTATTGAGTTTTCCGGCCCGTCTGGCGAATGGATTCAGCGCTCAACTCGGGGTTTTCGACAGCCCACGACAACGCCGCCGACACCAACCCGACATGACAGTGACACTGATCAGCGGTCGGGGGGGGCTGACCTTCGTTTTTCATGCGACAGAGATCGCTGTGGTCGCCTCGACTGTGGGGAACCCGAAGCAGGACATCCCGGTAGGCGGCACAGCGTTGTTCCAGTTCCGCTATTTTTTCGGCTTCACTCACGCAACCAGGGAATCTTTGAGAGCCGCAATCACCCGATCTTGCTGTTCGGGAGTCATGAAAGGGTGCATGGGGAGTGAAAGCACCTCATTGGCCGCTTTGGTTGCAACAGGAAAGTTCCCCTCCTGGTATCCCAGATAGCTGAACACCGGCTGCCGATGCAGAGGAACAGGATAGTGAACGGCGGTGGGAATACCTTTTTCCGTCATCCGCTTTTGCACCAAATCCCGCTCTTTGATGCGGACGGTAAATTGAGAGAAAACGCTCTGGTTGCCGGGACGGATGGTCGGTGGCCGCGTGCCGGCTGGCAGATGGGTCATATAATATTTAGCCACCTGCTGCCGACTTTCAATCTCTTGCTCAAAATAGGGGAGCTTGGCCAATAAAATGGCGGCTTGAATGGTGTCCAGGCGGCCATTTCCACCCAGCATGGAGTGACGATATCGGGCGGCTTGACCATGCTCACGAATGATGCGCAGCCGATTGGCCAGATTTTCGTTGTTGGTGAAGGTCATGCCGCCATCCCCATAACAGCCCAAGGGTTTGGCCGGGAAAAAGGAGGTGGCCCCAGCGGTGGTCAATCCGCAGGAACGGTCGCCGTCATAGCTGGCACCAAAGGATTGGCAGCCATCCTCCAAGACCGGCAGATTATATTTTTTGGCAATGGCGTTGATGGCCAGGATATTGGCACACTGTCCATAGAGACTGACCGGTAAAATGGCTTTTGTTTTTGTCGTAATGGCTGCCTCAATCAAGGCTGGATTGATATTGAGCGTATTGGGATCAACATCGACGAAAACCGGCTTCGCTCCCAAAACGGCGACCACCTCGGCAGAAGCGATAAAGGTAAAAGGGGTGGTGATCACCTCGTCCCCCGGTCCGATCTCCCAGGCCATCAAGGTGGCTTTCAGGCTTTCAGTCCCGGATGAAAATCCGACCGCAAAAGTGGTGCCGACAAAGTCTGCCAGCTGCTCTTCCAGTTCCATCACCTGTGGTCCGTTGATGTATTGAGAGCTGTCCAACACCTTTTGGATCGCAGCATCGACATCGCTTTTATAGGTTTTATATTGTGTCTGTAGATCGATAAAGTGCATTGAATTTTTATTCCGTCAAAAAATGATTTCACCATGAAAACTTTCCGTGGCCGGTCCGGTCATGATTACCTGATCGTCCGGTCGCCAGACAATATCCAAATCCCCCCCATCCAGACAAACCCGAACCTGCCGTTGGGTGGTATGTCCGTTGAGAATAGCCGCAACAGCCGCCGCACAAGCACCCGTCCCACAGGCCGGGGTAACACCAGCTCCTCGCTCCCAAACCCGCATGCGAATGGTCTTGGAATCGAGGACCTGAACAAATTCTACATTGGTTCGATGGGGAAATCGAGGATGAGTCTCCAGAGCCGGCCCCTCTTCCTCCACAGGAAAACCGGCCAGTTCCGGTAGAAAAATCACACAGTGGGGATTTCCCATGGAAACCTCGGTAAACTGATAACGCCGCCCCAAAGCCGTCGTAATGAACTCCCCTGGTTGACCTGTTTCGGGCCGTCCCATCTGGACCGACTCCAACCCGTTATCCCGCGGTTGAATTTGAATCAGACCGGCCAGGGTTTGCAGGGTCAAGGTCTCTTTGGGCAAACCCATATTATTACGGAGATAATGTGCCACACACCGGGCGGCATTACCACACATTTCAGCTCGGGAGCCGTCGGCATTGAAAATCCGCATTTCAGCCATTGCCGGAGGACCATCGTCAGCCGGAGGTAGAATCTGGATGATCTGATCGCAACCGACGCCCAGACGCCGATCCGCCAACCGACTGGCCCGTTCCGCCGTAATCTCCAGCGGGTCGTAACGATGGTCGAAAATAACAAAATCGTTGCCCAGACCATGCATTTTAATAAATCTGGAAACAGCCGGTGGTTGTATGGGCATGGTATAATCCATCTAAATATCGGACGATCCCGGCCGCTTACTGGCCGACCCGGTCCCTGATCCGTCTACTGAACAGGTTGTGTTGTCGGGAGTGGATGATATCGACCGGGACCGTTTGAAGATGCTTGGTGATGGTCATGGGTCAAACAGCGTCTCAGCCGCCAGCATTTGGTCCAGGGTCTCCCGCTGCCGAACCACGGCAAACCGATCTCCGCGAACCATCACTTCAGCCACTCGTGGCCGGCTGTTATAATTGCTGCTCATGACAAAACCGTAGGCTCCTGCCGAGCGAACCGCCATCAACTCTCCCTCCTGAAACTCCGGCAGCAGTCGATCACGGGCAAAATAGTCGCCCGATTCGCAGATCGGTCCCACCACATCCGCCACCGACTCATCCCGACCAAACCGCCGTTCAACCGGAATGATCGAGTGATAGGCCTGATAGAGGGCCGGGCGCATGAGATCGTTCATACCGGCGTCGGTGATGATAAACTGTTTCTCCTCCCCTTGCTTGATATATTCCACCCGTGTCACCAAAACCCCGGCATTTCCGGCAATGATTCGTCCCGGCTCCAAAATCAGGGTAAAATCCCGATCAGCCAACTCGGCGATCAAGGCGGCGGCATAGTGTTCAGGGAGGGGCGGAATCTGCTCTTCCTCGTAGGGAATGCCCAACCCTCCGCCCAGATCCAGATAAGTTAGACGAATTCCGGCCATGGTGAGCCGTTTTTCCAGAACCAACACCCGTTTTAAAGCGTCGATGAACGGCGAGAGAGAGGTCAACTGGGAACCTATATGACAATCCAGGCCCAAAACCTGAATATGGCTCATTTCAGCCGCCTGTTTGAACAGATCAAAGGCCTGATCATAGGCGATACCGAATTTGTTGTTGCGCATTCCGGTGGAGATATAGGGATGGGTTTGAGGATCGACATCTGGATTGACCCGCAGGGAGATCGGTGCCTTCCGACCCATTTGACCCGCCACCTGGTTGAGTCTCAGCAGTTCACTACGGCTTTCGACGTTAAACATCAAAATACCATATTCCAAAGCGGCTTGAATCTCATCCCGGCCCTTTCCAACCCCGGAATAGACTATCTTTTCCGGGGGACAGCCGACCCGCCTGGCCCGTTCCAGCTCGCCTTGGGAGACGATATCGAAACCAGCCCCCTGCCGAACCAACGCGTCCAACACCGCCAGATTGCTATTGGCCTTGACAGAATAGCAGATCAGATGGGGAATCGGGGCAAACGCTTCGTGGAAGAGAGAGAGGTGACGCAGCAGGGTTTTTTCGGAGTAGCAATAAAACGGCGTACCCACCTGCCGGGCAATTTGACTTAACGGCACCTCTTCGCAATAAAGCTGGTTTTCGACATAATGAAAATGGTCCATGAACGACTCGATATGGATGACGGGTGATCGGCAAGGGGGAGAAGGGTTGAAAAAACGGACGGAATCAACCGGCCTTTTCTTCAGACTTTTTCATATCGGGATTCGGCAGGGTCAGATCCCCTTTATAGCCACAACCCGACCCCAGCAACGCGCCCAGAGAAAAAATCAGAAAAAAAACAGTACGGAACTTCACGCTCCAACTCCTCAAAAAATGAAAACACACACAATCCACCCATTCTGCCATAACCCCACAGTTGGAGCAATGCGTTGAGCACACAGGGAATAAAAATCAGTTTTTTTCCCGTACATTGAACTGTTTGGTGCAAATAGTAACCTAATCCATGGAGAGGAATGCGCAAACCCGGTTTAGTTAGTGGTTTAACCCGAAAACAGCGGTTGATTGATTGACCGTAAGCAAAAAATCATCCACTCAGGTCTGCTGAGCCACCAGGCTGATCTGGAATTTGACAAAAAAATTGAAAATAAACACGGTTGAGATAAAATAAACCTGAATTCGAGAGTTGGTCACTCAATTGACTAAAGAGGGTTGGATATCATGGGGATGAATATGAGATCGATCGGCATTCTGTTGGCCACTTTGGTCGCTGGTTTTGGCTTGGTATCGGAGGGGTTGGCCTTTTGTGTCCAAAATGACAGCGAGGTCTCCCTGTTTGCCCGCTCTTTGGACTCCGGAAAATTTCAGGTCGATATTCCGCCTGGAGAAAAAAAATGTTGTCAGAAATGTATCAATCCCAAACGCGATAAAACCGCCCTGCTGATCGTTTCCGGTTATGAGCCGGTCTCTCAGAACAGCCACCCCGGTTGGCAGGCAGAGTGTCGCACCGATACGACTGAATCCGGCTTGATAACCGTTACCGGCTCTCTGAAAAAAATTGCCTGCCAATGAAACGGCTACCGGGTATCGACCCGGATATTGCCGCCGTGCATGCCGCCAAAAGAGGGGATGCCGCCGCTTTTTCCGCATTAATCAATCAACTGCATCTGCGTGTCTATCGGTTTATTCTTCGCCAGTCCGCCTCCAATCAGGATGCCGAGGATTTGACCCAGGAGACCTTCATGGAGGCTCACCGCCGCCTCTCCTCCTTCGAAGAGACCGCCCGATTTTCCACCTGGGTACTGGGCATTGCTCAAAATCTGGTCCGAAATTATCGCAACCGCTCTCCACAATTCCGGTTCAACGCGGTCTCGACCGATGCGCTGTCAACCCTTTCCAGCTCCGACGAAAACCCGGAGGAGATGCTGCAAAAACAGCGTCGAATGGACAAACTGCGCCGTGGGATTGAAGAGAGCCTGACGCCGGACCTGCGCCAGGCACTGATTTTGATCACCCTGGAGGGGATGGACTATCAGGAAGCGGCCGATGTTCTCGACATCCCGGTCGGCACCGTCAAAACCCGTGTCTTTCGAGCCAGAAAAGCCCTGCGGGAGTTTTTGGGGCCGGATTCGATGGTGACAGTCGAATAAGGGCGCGTCGCCAGAAGACCCCAGCCACGCACCTTCAAAAAATTATTTCCGAATTCCCTCGATAAAAAATCCCAACTGCATCTCTTCCGAAGCCGGACCCAACGGTTGACTGACCCCGTAATCCAATCGATTGATGGTCAGATGGCCCTCAAAACCCCGACGATACCCGCCCCAGGGGTCTTTGCCGGCTCCGATGTAGGTGACGGGAATGGTAACGGTTTTGCTGGTGCCATGCAGGGTAAACTGGCCGATTAGAGTGCCGGTTTTGCCATCTCCCTCAAAGGAGGTGGTGGTAAAGGTGGCGTCTGGATATTTGGCAACATGCAAAAAACGCGGATCACGCAGATGTTTGTCCCGTTCGGCATGGTTGCTGTCGATGCTGGCGGTTTTGACCAGAACCGAAATCCGCGAGGCGGACGGGTTCTCCTCTTCATAGTTGAAATGGCCGCTGATATCGTTAAACCGTCCCTTGAGCAGGCTGATACCCAGATGGGAGATGCTAAATTCGACAAAGGAGTGGGTCGGATCAATCTGATACTCCTGCGCCTGGCCCGGCGCTGTCCAACCGACGAATAGAGCGAGGCCGGTTATGGCAACACCTTTGATAAATAATTTTGTTTTCATGTGAATATCCTTATTTTTTGTCGTAGAAAAAATCAGTCTGCCGCCGCGTCCGATCTATAGCATTCGAGAGAGGGAATCGCCCTGATCGATAAAATGATGTTTCAGAGCGCCCGCTCCATGCACTACCACCAGAAACAACAAAACCATCGCCAGACCCCAATGAATATTTCCAGCCCAATCTTCCAAATGGGCAACCGGTTGATCGAAAAAAAACGTCAACAGGGCCGGAATCTCGATCAGACCGAAAACATCGACCGGCTCACCCTTGGCGGTTGAAATAAAATAACCGCTGACGGGCAATAGAAACATCAATCCGTAAAGCAACCGATGGACCACGTGAGCCGCTATTTTTTCCAGCGGTTTCAAACTGTCAGAGAGAGTTGGCGGTGGCTTGATCTGTCGCCAACTCCAACGGACGCCCGCCAATAACAAAACCACGACGCCAACCGAGCGATGGAGATTGGGAGCTGATTGATACCAGGGATCATAATAGGTCAGGGTCATCATGTAAAAACCCAAACCGGCCAGACCCAATATCAAGACCGCCATCAGCCAGTGCAGCCATCGGGCCGGGCCATTATATCGCGTTTGATGGTTCATCTTACTCCTTGATCGGTTGAAACTCAGCCTGTGAAAACACCAACCGAATTCCTATCAAGCCTGCTTATGACTGCCGTCACAAAAAGGAGGTGTGGCCGTTTTATTACAACGGCAGACCGCTACCTCTTTGGTTTCTGTCATATCGACCTTGGCCGGGGTGATTCCACTGCCTTTATGAGAACCGTCGCAGTACGGTTTGTTACCGCTTTTTCCACAACGACAGACATAATGGGAACCGGCCGGCAGGGTCACAATGATTGGTTTGTTCATTTTTTTTCCTTTTGTTTCGAGTGGTGTCATCAAAGATTGATATACTTCAAGTCACGGATTTAGGATAGAGGCGTTCAGATCAATCGTTCTTCATTGGTTGGTCGGCGTTTTTCGGGGCGTTGCCCCGGACCCCACCCTTTTTTTAGTCGTTTTTTTCCATTTTCTCACGCCATATCCCGGTTAACAGGGCAGCTTCTCCTGGATCGCCAGACGTAAGGTTGTGGCCGCGTCGAAAATTTTTCTTCGGGCCATGTCAGCCCAGTTTTCTTCCGCGAGGGCCTCGGGCCTGAAAGGGTACATCACCCCTCTGGATGAGGCGGCATAAGCACCGACACCGCCCTTTCCCGAACCGGCGGAGATGGCATCCAAGGAACCACCCTGAGCGCCGATGCCAGGCATTAGAAACGGAGCGTTGGGAGCAATGGCCCGGAGTTTGGCCGAACGTTCGGGATAGGTGGCCCCCACCACCATACCAATATTGGAAAAACCGTAACTTCCCATCACCGACTCCCCCCAAAGCTGAGTCAAAGCAGCCATTTTTTCCGCCACCGTCTCCCCAGTTGCCAAAGGCAGATCTTGCAGATCACCGGAAGAGGGGTTGGAGGTTTTGGCCAGGATGAACAGACCGGCATCCGGGTTGGTGGCCAGAAAAGGATCGATACCGTCGCGACCCAAATAACCGTTGATGGTAATGGCATCGGATTGCCAAGGATTTTGGGTTTTGAACACCGGATGAGTCGAACCGATCCAGGCGGTGGCATAGGCCCCGGCCGTATGGGCGATATCGTTGCGTTTGGCATCGATGATGGTCAGCAGTTCCCGTTCACGCAAAAAGGTAATGGTCTGTTGCAATGCCAGCACCCCAGCCAGCCCATACTGCTCATAAAAAGCAGCTTGAGGTTTGTACGCCACAGCCTGTGCCTGGGTCGCCTCGATGATGACCCGGTTGAACTCAAACAGCACAGAGGCCAAGGTCTGCTCGGTGGGTTCGGCCTGAAGTCGGGCCTGAAGATAACCGGGAAACCGATCCAAGGTCGGGTCCAGCCCAACGATAACCCGCGATTGATTGCTCCTGGCCCGTTCTATTAGTCGATCCGTAAAACCACTCATTTTGCCTATTCCTAAACCACAATTATTCAAAAAAAGCCCAGCAACCGTCTGCCCAAGGCCTATGTAAACCATTGATTAACTGGATAAAAATCAAAAATTTCACCGCCAATCAGCCAACGATGATCAATTGTATTTTATCTGAAAAATCAATCTGTTGCACCAACTATATGCGCCAATCAGCCAATAGGAGGAAAAAAAAACCCCGCCAAAAGCGGGGTTTTTTTGATTGACTAAATAGAGCTTAGTGAACTTTGGCCCAGATCCGGCGTTTGACCGCATAGAGCATGACCGTAAGGATGATCAGATAGAGAATAACCTTGAAGCCCAGTGCCTTGCGTTCCATCATGGTCGGCTCGGCCGTCCAGGCCAAAAAGGTGACCACGTCATGGGCCATCTGTTTCAGAGAGCTTTCGGTGCCATCAGCATACTCAACAGCACCGTCGGCCAGCGGGGCTGGCATGGCGAAAAACTGACCGGGAAAATATTTATTGAAGTTTGCCCCATTGTCAATGCGCCCCAAAACCTCTTTGATCTGTTCCGGGTGCCGGGCGTCAACATGAAGAGCTACCGCCAACTCCAAGGCTTCCGTTTCAGAGATGGCGTCATCTTCCATCACTCTTTCGATCAACTGAGTATCGGACTCGCTGAGATACCCGGTTAAAATTCCGTAGAGATAATCTTCGTATCCCTTGCGAGCTTTGGTCATCAAAGAAAGATCAGGCGGGACGATACCAAAAGACTCCTTGGCCGTTTCATTATCCATGGAGGAGACCATTTTGTCCTTTTTGGTCCGACCTTGACCTTCAGCCATGGCCTCAATTTCGGCTTCAGTGAAGCCGAATTGGGCGAGAGAGTCGAATTTGATGTACTTGATGGAGTGACACGCCATGCAAACCTCAACAGCGATCTGGGCGCCCCGTTTGAGAGCCGATTGGTCAAACTTGCCAAAGGCCCCCTTGAATCCCCACTCCTGAGAGAGTGGTTTGACCGCACCGCTGGAAGCCAAAAGAGTCTGGGGAAGAAAAGCGGCTGCCAAAACCGCAACTTGGACAATTTTTAAAAATTTCATCTTTTTAAACTCCCCTTACAGACTTTTTGGTAGAGGTAGGGGCTTCTCGATTTTTAAAGCCGTAATAAACCACAACACCACAAAGTAACCGAAGTAGATTGCCGTACCCGTACGACCCAGGATAATGAGCGGCAAACCTCCGAATACCGTAGCGTCGGCTGGATTGTACCCCACCCAGCCGAGCATGATGCAGTCAGCGACAAAAATCCAGAAGAGGGATTTGCTCAACGGACGGTAGCGGAACGAGCGAACCGGGGAGCGATCCAGGAACGGAAGAATAAAGAGGATACAGATAGCACCGATCATGGCGATAACACCGGCCAATTTACTCATGGAGCCTAGGAAGTCAATGGAGCGCAAAATGGCATAGAAAGGCAGGAAATACCACTCTGGAACAATATGAGCCGGCGTCTGCATGGGGTTGGCCGGAATATAGTTGTCTGGCTCCAGGAAGGCGTTTGGTGCGAAAAAGACAAACCAGCAATAGATGATCAGCAGAACGCCGATACCGTAGAGATCCTTGATGGTGAAGTAAGGATGGAACGGAAGGGTGTCTTTCTTTTCGTCAACGATGTCAATACCATCGGGATTGTTGGAGTGAACCGCATGCAGTGCCCACATGTGGAGGATGACCAGGCCGAAAATGACGAAGGGCAGCAAAAAGTGGAGGACGAAAAACCGGTTGATGGTGGCATCTCCCACCGAAAAACCGCCCCAGACCCAAATAACCAGATCTTCACCGACTACGGGAATGGCCGTAATCAGGTTGGTAATCACCGCCGCACCCCAGTAGGACATTTGACCCCAAGGCAGAACATAACCCAAGAATCCGGTTCCCATCATCATGAGGAAGATGATGATACCGATCCACCAGAGAATCTCTCGTGGTGCCCGGTAAGAGCCATAATACATGCCCCGGAGAATATGAACATAAATGACGATGAAGAAAAAGGTGGCACCGTTGGCGTGCAGATAACGCAGCAGCCAACCATAGTTGACATCCCGCATGATGTGTTCGACCACATCAAAGGCAATGGCTGCGTCGGGCTTGTAGTGCATGGCCAAAAAGAGGCCGGTGGCGATCATGACGATCAGAATAAACAGAGCCAGGGAACCGAAGTTCCACCAGTAGTTTAGATTTTTTGGCGTCGGGTATTCCGTGGCCTGACTTTTGATCATGTCAGAGACCGGAAGACGGGCATCAACCCATTCCATTATTTTAGACACGTTCTCTCCTCCTGCTCATCAATTCGATGAAAGATTTGGGCGATTGATGGTTGATTATACCGGCTTGCCAATAACCAGTGTCGTTTCGTCTTTGAAGACATAATAGGGCACCGGCAGATTTCTGGGTGCCGGCCCTTGACGAATACGGCCTGATGTATCGTAGTGAGAACCGTGACAGGGACAGAGGAAGCCGCCAAAATCGCCGGTTCCGACCGGTTGTGGAACACAACCAAGATGGGTACACAAAGCGAGCAATACCAAATATTCCGGGTTCTGCGCCCGATCTTTGTCCAATGCCGGATCGGGCAGATTCGCGGTGTCCGCTTCCTGGGCCATGGCGATCTGTTCCGCGTTCCGATGCAAAATGAAAATCGGCTTGCCCTGCCAGGGAACGGTGATCATCTGTCCCTCAGCCACCGCGCTGATATCCACCTCCGTGGTGGCTTGGGCCAAAACGTCCGCTGTCGGACTCCAGGATCTAACGAAAGGCCAGATGGCTCCAGCAGTTCCTGCTGCACCAACGGCTCCAGTTGCCAGGATAAGAAAATCCCGGCGGTTCTCTTCTGCCTCGATAACCATAAAGACTCTTGACCTCCAGTGAGGTAGCGGGGGAAGCTACACATGTAAAAACTTTGGCAGGCTGACCCACCGAAGTGAATGGGCATGACCAACCGAACATCGATAACGTGGTCTGGGGGGGAGAATTTCTTTGACCACATTCCATCATTGATCAGAATACGCTAATATTTCAAATTATACCCCCTTGAGTCAACCTATTTTCAGCCGTTGATCACAAAAAAATCTCAGTTTCGTTGTCATATTTGCCATAATGAGAGTTTGGCGTAAAATACCTCGTTTTTCAGGACGATATATCAACAGTAAATCGAGTAGGATAGAGGCAAAAGCTACGCCACTGAAGTGTAGTAACGACTGTTAATATCATCATTATTTTGTATAATTGTAGAAGGAGAAAAATGGTGTTTCATGTGGTGTTGTTTCAACCGGAGATTCCGCCCAATACCGGAGCCATCATCCGGCTATGTGGGGCGACCAAAACCCAACTGCATTTGATCGGCCCGTTGGGGTTTCGGTTGGACGAAGCGGCGGTGCGGCGGGCCGGTATGGACTATCAGGAGTTGGCGGAGGTCAAACGGTGGTCGGATTGGTCGGCGTATCAGACACAACTGCCGGCGGATAACCGCACTTTCGTGCTCTCGACCCATGGACGACAGAGCCATACCGATGTGGCCTTCAAACCGGGCGATCGGCTTTTATTTGGCTCGGAAGGCAGCGGATTGCCGGAGACCATTCGGACGGAGCATGCGCGGCGGTTATTACGCATTCCCATGGTCTCAGAGGCGCGAAGCCTCAACCTGGCGGTCAGTGTCAGCATTGTTCTTTATGAGGCACTGCGCCAGGTTGAGTTTGAAGGTTTATCTTGAAGAAGGTGCGAACCAATTATTTGTCCAACTCGTCGTCAATGATCGTCTCAAAATCGGAAAAGGGTACGGCACCAACCAGTTTGATACCATTGACAAAAAAGGTTGGCGTACCGGTGATTCCCAATTTTTTACCCTCTTTTTTATCGTTTTCAATCCGGGGGGCATGCTCTCCACCATCCAGGCAGCCATTAAATTTGGCCAGGTCCAATTTTTGCTCCTTGGCCAATTTTTTGTACTCGGCCACCTCCAGTTCGACCCCCTCTTCGAAAAGAGCGTCATGGAAAGCCCAGAAAGCACCTTGATCCTGAGCGCATTGGGCCGCTTCCGAGGCTTTGGGGGCTTTTTGATGAAAAGGCAAGGGAAAATGGCGGAAGACAAAGCGAACCTTGTCGCCATATTTTTCAGCCACCTTCTTCAGACTTTCCTGAGCCCGACGGCAGTAGGGACATTCGAAATCTGAAAATTCGATGATGGTGATGGGCGCATCGGCTTTACCCCTGCTCAGATCCTGAGGACCGGAAACGACATAACGGGGGGGGGTTAACAGCAACTCGACCTTATATTTTTCGCTCAAACTTTGAATATAGGCAGACTGTAGATTTTGTTTGATCTGGCTTTGCAGGAACGTGCGGATTTTATCCTCCATGCCGACACCACCCTCTGGAAGCCGTTCGGCGTTGGCCTCAATGAAGGCTTTGACATCCTCATCGGACAGAGGCGGCAATTTATCAGTGACCATTTTGTCCAGAACCTCATCGGGCTTGATCTGGTTGGCCTCGGCTTCCAATTCCAGGAGATGGTCGATAACCATCTCCTGGATCTGTTCTTCGCGCAGTTCATAGAGTTTCTGGCCCAACTCCTGATCGACGGCGGATTTCTCCAGGGTCCAGGACCCGACTTTCGCTACGGGTTCTGATTGGGCGGTCCAGGGTTGGCTCATCACCAACAGTGCCACCAGTGTAATCATTATTGATCGGATCATGTTGTCATCCATTTGATTTGAAGGAGGAAAGGGGTCGGTATCAGTTTTGATAGATCTCATCCGCACGGGTTTTGAAGGCATCGACCATCCGTTTGGAGGCCTCGCCGAACACCGGACCCAACGCGAGTTCGATCAGTCGGCTTTTGAAACGAAAATCAATAAAAAAGTCGATGTCGCACCCACCGTTCGGCGCATCGGAAAAACGCCACTCGCTCTCCAGATGTTGAAAGGGGCCGGAGACATTGGAGATGGTGATTTTCTTGCCGGGAACGACCACGTCACGGGTTTTGAAATTTTCCCGAAGCCCCTTGAATGAAATGGTCATTTCAGACATGAAATGGTCCGGTGTTTCGTCATATTTTCTTGATTTGGCCAACCAGGGGATAAATTCGGGGTAGCGATCCATATCGACCACCAGATCATACATCTGTTGTGCCGTGTAGGGTACGCGTGTCGAGGATGTTCGTTTTGCCATATTGAATCAGTGCTCCCTATTGATAAATCGCAAAGGCCCTTTTTTTGAAGGCTCCGATCATCTGCTTTGAAACCTGAGTAAAAACCGGTCCCATGATCATCTCTTTCATCCGGTTGGAAAATCGGAAATCGATGAAAAATTCAACCTGAGTACGGTTTTCCTCCAAGGGTATGAACTGCCAGGTACTGACCAGATATTGGAAGGGACCGGATTTAAGGTTGATCTCAATTTTTTTATTCGGCTCAATAACGTCCAAGGTTTGAAACGTCTCACGAATTCCTTTAAAACTGACTGTCAACTCCGCCATGAACTGAGTCCCCTGATCATCCCAAGTGCGCGTTTTTGTGCACCAGGGAAGAAATTTTGGATAACTCTCCACATCCACAACCACAGAATAGATTTGTTCGCAGGTTAACGGCAGAATCTCTTTTACTCTGATTTTGGGCATCAAATACTCTTTTTTGAGAACAATCGAAGTCACTTAAGACAGTTTGGCGGAAAAATCCCGATTTTCGATGCAAATTGCACTATGCTTATATAACCATATGGCGATGAGTGCAAATGATCTATGATTCTTATCAAAAGTTTCACCAGTGTTGACCCAGCCCGCGCCGGAGCCTGGTTTAATCGAGTCACCATTCAATACGGGAACAGGTTTTCATGAGCCGGACAAAATTAACAGAACAACCAAAATCCGATGCGTTGCAGGCCAATTTACGAGAAACCGCTGTCGAAACAGTCTCGATTGATCCGCGCTATCAACCCCTTCGAGAGGTTGTCGTCAACTTTACCGGTATTTTAAAAAACCTGGATCGTCTGTTGTTGGAGTTGAACCACCCTTTTCGAAATTGGAAGTTGATTCTGCCGGAGCTGCGCGGTTTCGTACTGAAAAATTGCTCGCGTTTTTCCTACCACAGCACAGGATCACAGTGTTTTCTGCTCTTTAGCGATCTGTTCTTCGGCGCACTCTCCGAAGTGCGCACGGAAGGGGAGGTGCGGACGGTTCTGGAGGGGTTGACCGCCTACATCGAGCGGCAGACCCAGCTTTTGCAACCGGAACAGATGCCCCACTACAAAACGGCTTACGAAGCGATTTTCTTTACGCTGTCCAATCTGTCCGAATCCCGGTTGTTGCTCCTCTCCCAGACCCACCATCCTCTGAAACGGACCGTGGCCTTGTTGATGAAAAAGATGGCCGATGACAGTCAACCCTTACTGGTGCCGGAGTCGGTCATTCACCGGTTGGCCGTTCGTTCCTTGCGGGCCACCTACGACTATTGGCTGAGGCAGTCTGATCCGGAGTGGTTTGCGGTGTTGGGTACCGACACCTGCCGGAGCATCAGTCATAAAGCCTTGACCGACAATCTGACGGAACTCGAACAGTTGGCCCATCAGCCGATCAACTTGGAAGTCATTGGCCGTTTGATCGAACTCCCCTCGTTCATGAACATCATTCGGGATTACAAAAAAGCCGCAGACCTGCTCGGACAGGGTCAGGATGGAGATTGCTCCAACTATTCGGAGCAACTGATTGAAGGTCGTAAGTTACGTTTTTTATTTCATATCATGGAGATTGACGGACTATCCATGATTCACGAGGAGACCTTGAGGGAGATCAATCGCAGCTTGGTCCGGTTGATTCGCCTACAGCAACAATATGATGAAATCAACGAGGCCTTCATCAAGGCCTTCTCTTTTTTAAAAGCCAATGTCGCCGCTTATCCCCATACGGCTTTGCAATGTATCGAAGTGTTGGGAGTGGAGGTGTTTAAACGCAACAACAGCCGACTGGTTGAATCGTTTTTAGAGCAGACGGTCCGTTTTGGCTTTCAATTCAGTTCGGTAACCGGGGTCGGTAACGATTGGCAGCCCATCTGTAACCCGGCTCACCTTTATAATATCCGGGTCTGGTTGAATCTGATCACCATCAATCCCCAGTGGAGCCCGGTGCTTTTTTCAGCGCTGATCATCAATCTGAAGCTGACCGGAGCGTTGATTCGGGATACCGATCTTTTTCAAAGAGAGATTTCCAACCTGTTAAACAGCGGCATTCGGCCGGTCTATAATCTGACCAAGCAGTTTTGTCGCCAACTACCGGTCTATTACAATGAAATTGGTGCCGAAGGGGAGTTGCGAACCGTCTCCACCGAGTTGGATGAAATTTCACGCCGCAAAGATCGTTTGATCCATTTTCTTCGCAAGCAGTGCCATGTGGAAAGCACCAACCGCATTGTCGATCTCTCCTTCAGTATTCTTGAGTATTGGCGATTGGGTGATAAAACCGTGCTGTCAGGTCTGATCTCCGATCAGGTTATGGAGGAAATTTCCGCCAGCGGTCCCTATTTTGATGCGGTCCATGAGATTGTTGACAGTCTGTTCAATGATATCGAACTGGAGTATGACCCGATCCAACAAACACTGGGTCGAGTCGAGGAAAAGATCAAAGCCTTGAGCCATTTGCCAGAACCGCAGGGGCGGCGGGTATTGCTGATGATTCGACTCTGCCATCTGTTGGAGCTAAAATATAATCTGGGTTTCCGAGGCATCCGCCAACCGCTGCGTCAGGCGGTTGAGGATGGCATTCCCGGCATGGATGCGTTGCTGAAGATTCAGGAGAGCGGCGTCGTCGGCTATGATCGGCTGGTCGGGTTATTGGACGCCATGGAGCATTTGAAGCAGACCATTCTCAGCGACGAGGTTTTTCCGGCTCATGAAGAGATTTATCAAAAACGTCACATTGCCGTGGATATCCCCTCGGTCTACGGCTGTTACCAGGAGCGCAAGTTTGACGCCCTCTCCCTGAGTTTCCGCCTGGAGAATCTGGCCAACGTCGATTTGGAGGGGTTGGTTTCCAGAATCCCGGAAGATTTCATCACCCGAGCCGCATTTTTCCGGGTTTACAAATATATTAAAATTTTCCTCCGTGCCCTTCGTGTCGACGGGGTTACGTCGCGCAAACTGAACCACATGCAAGAGGTGTTGGCGCAGTTTTTGGAGTTGAACCATTTTTCCTATCATCAATATCTGGATATTTTTAGAAATTTTTCCGAAGGGGTGAAGGATATCATCCTCATCTACTACACCACCCACCATCGGGATAACCTCTCGATCATCATCCCCATGGTGCCCAAATCGGCTCTTCTGCCCAAATTTGCCGCCCTCAAGGATACAGATGATGTTTCGACCGTCGAACGAATTGGTGAATCATTTTTGCGGGACATGATTGCAGAGACCTTTGGCCTGCAGGCTTTTGACCGTTTTATCGGCCGGATTCTACAGATATTGGCTCGTCAGCAGGAGGTTCTCTCCCTGCCACGTCTGGACCAGTTGATGACTTATGATCCGGCCAAGCTATTTTGCGCCTTGTATCAGCCGGATAAGCGGGTGGAAAATCTCATCCATCTGGGAAACAAAGGGTTCAACCTGGTGGAACTGGTCAAAAAAGGTCTGCCGGTTCCGGCCGGATCGGTGCTGACGACGGAATTTTTTCGCTGCCGTCCCGTGGTTCGGGAATATACCCCGGCCACGCGGGATTTCATGGCCCGCTTGCGGAAACAGGTTACCCAGATCGAAGAGATGACCGGATTGGTTTTTGGTTCGTCAGAAACCCCCCTGCTCCTCTCGGTTCGCAGCGGCGCCCTCATCTCCATGCCGGGCATGATGCAGACCATCCACAATGTCGGCCTCAATGAGAAAATTGTCGAGGGGTTGGCACAAATATCGGGCAACGCCTACTTTGCCTGGGACAACTATCGCCGCTTTATCCAATCCTGGTGCATGACCTTTGAGGCGGACCGGGGCCTGTTTTCAGAGCTGATGCGTCAGGCCAAACGTCGCTATGGCATCAAGAAAAAACGCGATCTGAACGCCGAGCAGATGCAGCAGTTGGCGATGGACTATCGAAAGCTGGCCGATAAGCTCAATTTTCCCATTCCCGACAATCCCTGGCAACAACTGATTGCCGCCATCAATCAGGTGGTGGAATCTTGGGAATCCAAAAAGGCCAGAGAGTATCGCAGCATCATGAATATCTCCGATGATTGGGGAACGGCGGTGGTTTTACAGCGGATGGTCTATGGAAATATTCATAATCAGGCCGGTTCCGGGGTTCTGTTCACCTCTCACCCGCATCGAAAATTGGATCGGGTGTTGTTGTGGGGAGATTATACGCCGGGCAACCAGGGCGAGGATATCGTCGGCGGCCTGGTCTCGACCAACCCCATCTCGGTAGAGCAGTGCGAATACGACGGTCGGGATGTAAAAACCAGTTTGGAACGGTGTTACCCCAATATTTACAATAAACTGCTGGAAGGGGCGATTCATCTGGTGGATGTCTGTAATTGGAATCCCCAGGAGATCGAATTTACCTTTGACGGGCCGGAAGAGGACAACCTGTTTTTCCTCCAAAGCCGGGATATGGTGACGACGAAAAACCGCCAATCCATCTTCCACGGTTTTACCAATACCGCCGAGCTGCGGGCCTCTCGATTGGTTCAGGGAATCGGTGTCAGCGGCGGCGCCCTCTGTGGTCTGGCCGTCTTCAACCTGGAGCAGGTGGAAGCCCTGCAAAAAGAGGATCAGCAGACTCCGCTCATTCTCATCCGCTACGATACGGTTCCCGATGATATCCGCGCCATCTCCCTGGCCAACGGACTGCTTACCGCTCGTGGAGGTCAGACCTCCCATGCGGCGATTGTCGCCGCCCGCCTGGAAAAAACCTGTGTGGTGGGCTGTGAGGATCTGACCATTCGGGAAGATGACGGTTTGTGTGAAATCAACGAAGAGATCATCCAGTGTGGTGATCGTATCAGCATTGATGGCAACCGGGGTGTACTCTATAAAGGCTGGCACGCCATCGAAACCAGTCTGGTCTCCGAATAGAGGTTTTATTAGGAAGGAAACAGAGAAATGAACAATTCCACAATCAACCCGAAACCTGTCGATCTGGATCATTCTGGTTCAACCCCGGAAGAACCCAACATCGACCAGAGGGATTTAACGACACTCAATACGCCAGCGGGGGCGGCCAGTGTCGCTGATAAACTCATTAAACCCAAGATGTTGCCAGTCACCCGTCGCCAGACCTTCATGGGTCGTCTGGAACACGGGGCCGATCTGCTGGAAGCACTGAACAAATTTTGTATCGATGAGCACATCAGCCTCGGTCGTGTCGAGGCGATCGGAGCGGTCAAAAAAGCCGCTTTGGGTTATTATGATCAGGATGAAAAATGCTACCGTTATTTTGAGATAGACCGCCATCTGGAGATTCTCAATCTGGTCGGCAACATCTCCCTGAAGGATGGAAAGCCCTTTGTTCACGCTCACGTCACCCTGGCCGACGAGGCGGGACGTGCCTTTGGTGGTCATTTGATTCCCGGCACCCCCATTTTTGCCTGTGAAGCCATCATCCAGGCCTTCGACGGCCCGCAATTACACCGAAAAACAGAACCGATCACCGGTCTGCCTCTTTGGAGTTAGTACAGGGTGGCAGAAGTTTCCGCACAATTGGGGGTCCAGGGGTGTGACACCCCTCTGGTGGGTTTGGGCGAAGCCCAAGGTTCTCGCCTTTGTGCCGCAGGCACCCCGCCCCAAGCGGGGGAGCTGGGGGCGCACAGCCCCCCAGGGTTTTGATTTTTTTTCCGAAAGATTGCATCTGCTGGTTTATCACGCCCCCTTTTCTCCACCTCTTCATAATCTGCGCCTCCTGCCTATCCAGACAAAATTCTATAAATCATTTTAATAAATAATTTATCGGCGGTATATAAACTATATCTTATTTTCATAATCTGTTATAACCAAAAACATCTATTGATGCATGATCTGGATTGGCAGTTGTTCGCACGCCTTTGGAAAAACTGACTGCCGTTTTTAGGATGAATGGGTTCACGGGCCAAAAATCATCAAACGGTTGAATAATCCCAGATTCATCCGTTGTCCGCACGCATCGGGTACAAATTTTTTTTTATATTATTATTCAACAGGTTGAGTCAGTTGTGTGTTTCTGACCGCCAAATTTTGGACTGTCCATACCAATCCAACAAATGGGGGAAATCATGGGGAAAAAAATTATTCTTTGCTTCGACGGAACCAGTAATGATCCGCAGGATGCCAGACAGAGAAAAAACATTAAACTGGCTTTAAAGGACGGCAGTGTCAGCAACATTTTCAAGCTTCACATACTGCTGGGTGGTTCGGTCAACAGAACGGGAGAGTCCTTTTTTGATGATCAGACCAGTTATTATTATCAGGGCGTTGGAACTTATGGCAACAAGCTCCAGCAGTGGTTCAATGCCGGTCTGGCTCTACCCAACATGGATGTTTCCACCATCATCAATCGCGCGGCGGACGATCTGGCTGGGTCCGATTTAAAAGCGGGTGATTCGGTTTATCTCTTCGGGTTTAGTCGGGGAGCGGCCATTGCCCGCCGATTTGCTTCGGCGGTCAACGATCTGTTGCGAAAAAGAGATCCCAAGGCCAACCTGATCGAAATTCGGTTTTTGGCCGTGTTCGATACGGTCGCCTCCATCGGATTTCCGAACCTGGATGATGATAACAAACCGATTTCTGATGTTGTTTTTGAAAACTGCAAGGTAGCGGATTGTGTCAAAGAGGCGGTCCACATGGTGGCATTGGACGAAAAACGGACCGCCTTCATGCCGACTTTGATGTCTCATGAGCAGAAAGTCACCGAGATCTGGTTTGCCGGTGCTCATTCGGACATTGGCGGAGGCTATCGTTATGACGGTCTGGCCGATATCACCTTGCAGTTTATTTTGGATGAGATAACCCAAAGAGAAATCGGCCTGCGCTACCGCTCTCCTGAACAATTTGACTGTGGAACGGAGGATTGCCGAAAATTGGGCTTGGCCTATGATGATATGGCCATCCACCCCAACCCCCTGGGCAAAAGCCATGAACAGGACCGCTCCTGGTTTTTGGAGTGGACGCTAACCGACCGGGATCTGCGAACCCATACCGATGACCCGAAACAGCGAGAGCGCATGCCGCCACCATTGCTCCATTATACGGTGTTACAGCGTATTCATGGCGATCCCGATTATCGACCGGTCTCCCTCAGCAAAAGCAGCTTGAACGGTCAGATAAAAAATCAGATTACCCATTGCATCTGGCGACCGGATGGCGCACCGCCAGAGGTGGCCAAAGGGTTGGAAGAACATTTGAAAAAAGGGCCGCCAGCGGCCAAAAAATTGAATGTGGGAGATTCCCGATTGGTGACGGTCTATGCCAACCAACTCTACAATCGCAGCTATATCTACACCAACGAACAGGAGTCTTACTCCTTTATGGTCAAGGAGAGTCAGCACTGGTTCGACAGTGGAATTATCTGCGGTGCTGACGGTTGGGATCGGGATTCTGAAGATTTTCCCTGGTATCAGGCCTTACCGATCAAATTCATGGAAAATGAACGCCGACATCCCAATGCCAATTGGTTTGAGTTGGTGGGGGTTGTTGGGAAGAAAGGGAATAAAACGCCGTTTTATGTTCTACCGACCAGAAACCAGGGGCAGCCGTTGAAAATAGAGAATGAGACGGGTGAGTTATATTTTTTTGCCAACGATCTGGAGGATCGTTATGACAATAACCTCGGTTTTATTCAGGTTGAAGTGACCCGTGTTGGGTAAGGCATGACAGCCAAAGGTCAGCCCATCCAGGTGGGCTGACTGACCCTCCCCGCTCAATTCAGCAACGAAAGATCCAACAGTTGAGCCTGAATGACCTGGGCCAGCTCATATTTTTGATCGTAGGAGAGCTGTTCATCCCGAAGCTGTACAAATCCCGCCTCAACCTGTTGGTATAGGTTTAGAAATTCCCGGTCGTCGGCCGTCCGATTTTGCAGCGGCCTGCTTTGAATCTTTTGCTGGGAATCGTTCAACTCGGAGAAGGCATCGAGCAATCCAGCCAGGATTCTTTCATGGAATCCATCGACCTCCTTTCCCGCTGGGCAATCGTCAAACGCTTCGGTATCGATGGTCATGATCGGCTCTCCCGGTTTTCCTGGAACGTGCCCGTGACGGAATCGTTGCCCACACCGCAGGCATCGGCACATCCTCTTGATTGATCAGACAACCCAACCAGACCCATGGCACTGGAGATCGTCTGTTTTCTTCTTGATTTTATCATGATTTCAAGTCTGAAGATATCGGTAGCTGATGGAAGGTGTAAAGTGTTATAGTTTTGATGCTGAAAGGCAGTTTACCGATGATCCTGAATTCGGCGGGAAGGAGAAGACCTGATGGGGACGGAAAAAGAGGCCGGGCAAATTCAGCGACTGCTGACCTCGACCGGTCGCATCGAATATGGCGATTTGAAGGGGCTGGCCGAAGAGAACAACGAACAACGGTTTGTCCAGTTGGTGCGTGCCCACTGTCTGGTTGGTGTCGAGGTGGTAACCGGTGAAATCAAGGATGATCCGAAACAGGGTAGCCATACCATGCTGTTTCGGGCCGGCCACAACCTGAAAAGGGATCGGGGTCAGCAGGATTTTGATCTGTCCCAGGTGATTTTTCCCCTGGTCAACCGCCGCAACAGTCGCAACAACGACCATTTTACCGTCGGTCAAAATGATGATAACGATATTGTTATCTCAGATTATTCCGTCTCTCGCGAACATCTTGTCATACGGGTCAACCAGAGAGGTCTCTATTTTTTGACCGATCTAGGCTCCAAAAACAGCACCCTGATTCAAGATAAAATTTGTCCGCCCAACAAAGAACAGGAGATTACCGCCGGCGATCACATTCAGATCGGTCGCTATCAGTTTGTTTTTCTTTCTCCCAGCATGCTTTATGCCCGCCTTATCGGTTTGAACGTGCAAAAAACCTTCATGGAGCTGATCAACCATCTGGGCAAGGCCGACTATGTCGCTTTGAAAAAAGTGGCCGATTTGCGTGGGGAGGCGGTTTTTATGCAGTTGGTACAAAATCCGGCTTTGGTCGGGGTGGGTCTGTTCAAAGGCTATCTGGTCAATGACGATGAGGATGAAAAAGATGAGACCAAGTTGTTTTTGAACGAAAACCAGGATCAGCACAACGTCGTCTCCATGAAATACCTGACCCGCAACATTTTTCCCATTCTGCACCGTAGCGAATCCAGTCGAGTCTTGGGATATCTGACGATCGGTCGTCAGGAGAGCAGCGACATCTGCATGGAGGATAACTCCATCTCACGGGAGCACGCCCGAATCGGCATCCCAGCCGAAGGACACTATATTTTTATCGATTGCGGATCTCGCAACGGCTCCAGGATCAACGATGAGAAGCTGACCAAAGATGAAGAACGGGCCTTGAGCGAAGGGGATCAGGTAAAAATCGGTCGCTACATGTTTACCTTCGTTTTTCCAAGCACCTTGTTCAACATGCTGAAGAATAGAAAATAATCCGAGATCCGGCTGTCATATCAGGTGGAGGCTTACAACAGCCGGATCTCGAATCGGTCGCTCTACTCCATGAGTTGGGTCAAGGCCAGAGCCGCAAGAACCAAGAAAAAAATACCGGTCACCTTATGAAGAAGGGCAACAGGTATTCGTTTTAGAAAGCGTTGCCCGACTACGATGCCAAGGGCCGAGGAGAGTGCCAGCGCCAAGGTGGCCCCGACCCAAATAGCCGCAGGGGGGGCTGCGCTGGCCATTCCGGCAACGGCAATTTGGGTTTTATCGCCAAACTCCGCGACAAAAATCAGCAAAAACGCGCTGGTGAAAATACTGTGCCCACTCTTGACCTCAACATCCTCCTCCTCTTCCTCTTCCACAGAACGCAGCGCTTGAATGCCAAACAGGCCGAACAGACCGGCGACAATCAAAATCATCACATGGTGGGGAATCCAGGTTGAAAGGGCCGAACCGAAAACCACGGCAAGAATGTTCAGAAATACAAAAGCCAGAAGCGTGCCGAGAAATACCGGTGTTGGCCGATGGCGGGCAGCCAGGGTCATACAAACCAGTTGAGATTTATCGCCCAACTCTGCCAGAAAGATCACCACCAACGTGGTTGCAGAGAGTGAGGCGAATTCGGCAAAGGGTGGAATGTTGAACAGTGAAGCGGGAATCAGGGTCTCAATCATCGATTCGACTACCTTTCATAGGGGTTGATAACAAAACAAAAGGCGCACCACCCCGTCAACCCCACTGGTCAAGGTGTTGCACCTAAAGTCTCGTCAAATCCCGTATGACCGGCAGCGATTCCTCCGCGTTCAGGAGGGATGGCGCAGGTTTCAGCAGATCTCCGCGTACCATGGCCCGTAAATCCGAATGTCTCTCGAATTATTTTACCCGGTTTTACCAGGCTTAAAGACCAATTATGTTGATACGCGGCTTAAACAGATTTTGATAATCGGTTTAAGCGACTACTCCCCTTAAGAATATGGCCGGATCATAAAACAGATCCGGCCTCTTTACAATTTTTTTTTTACAGGCCAAACCGCCCGGCAGGCCGACCCGTTCAACCCGAAAACAGAGGTCGGATAGGGAGTTCGGACTGTGACCGTCTCTAGTCGGCAACGCTTTGCAAAAAAACCAACTCACGAACCGCGTCCCGATGCTTCATCAAGCCGTCGATCTCTCGGAGGATGGTCTGAAGCTGCTCCCAGGAGCTATCGACACGGGCTTGGGCCGCTGGGCGTTGGTTCTCCAGGGCTTGAAGCTTTCCTTCATACTCCAGGACCAGAGCCGCCGTCTCCTGTTTGACTTCGACCAGAGCCAGACGCTGGCTCTCAGTGGAAATCATGGGATCAAGCAGGGAGAGCGCTTGAGCTTGACGATATTTTTCGATGGCTTCGTTGAGCGGCTTTTGTTTAAAGGCCAGCTCCTTGGCTGCCCCTTCGATCCGCCCATCCAGTTCGGCCAGTTTTTTCTGTTCGGATGTATAGAGCTCAAACTGTTCGGCATAATTTTTTTCGTGTTTGGCCAACTGTCCCTCCAAGTTGGTCTGCCGCTGGTTGCGTTCCACCTCGGATTGAGGATAGGACCAGGTGCCGACCGCTTGGACGTCTAAAGTCGGTGTCATGGTCAACAAACCAGACAACAAGGCAAAACCGCCGCGCGTCATGAACCGAAATAAGGTGAGGTTCGTCTGTTTCATCGTTCTATTCTCCATTTGCTTAACATCCTGATCACTTGGATTGACACGGCGGGTTGATTGGGTTTGAATGGAGAGACTATGAACAAGCCGACTCCAACCGATCCATCTTGCGCCCCCCCGTTTGAGGAGGGGTTCATGCTGACCCTGCTGACATTGGCGGTCGGTGGTTTGCTCTGGCTTTTCTTTCCGTTGCTACCCGGCCTCTTTCTCGCCATCCTGCTGGCCTCGTCCACCTACCCGACCTACCTCAACATTCAGCCCCGCTTTAACATAGGATCGGACAAAGCGGCACTGATCATGACCGGTTTAATTTTTTTTCTTGTTCTGGCCCCGGTCATCTACCTGTTATTGGCGACAGGAATCAGAATCGGTGAAGGG
>JADFYU010000099.1 GCA_015232865.1 Magnetococcales bacterium | reverse complement strand
CCGAGTTATTATTATCCCGGAAAGAGTGCAACATCGATAGTCCGATGCCGAGTTATTATTATCCCGGAAAGAGTGCAACATCGATAGTCCGATGCCGAGTTATTATTATCCCGGAAAGAGTGCAGTTTCTGAGATGAAAGCAAAAAACCCCAATCACCGAAAAGGTGATTATTGGTTGGATGGGATCAATATCTTCGGAAACGGTTCGGCGGACGCAGGGCGGAACCGGGCCGAAACGAGGCTCCGGAGCTGACGGACACCCGGAGGCCACGTTTTTCGATGGTTTCTGCGGGTAACTCCTTGAGAAAGCGAGAGGGGAGGGCCGGCTCAAAACGGTTGTACATCAGGCGACGGCGGGCGTGACTTAAATAGAGCTTTTCACGGGCGCGGGTCATGCCGACATACATCAGGCGGCGTTCCTCTTCCAGGCCCGCTTCTCCCTCATCCACGGCCAGTTTATGGGGGATCAGATTCTCCTCCAGTCCGACCAGAAAAACGATGGGAAATTCCAGACCTTTAGCCGAATGAAGAGTTGAAATCACCACTTTGTCCTGTTCGATCTGCTTCGCCTCATCGCCGGGATCGGAGTCGAGAGCGGCTCTCTCCAAAAAGCCGATCAGATCGCTCTCTTGGACCAGGTAGGCCCGGAGCTCCTTGAGGTTATCCCGTTTATCCTCCTCCCGCTCGGTATTCTCCAGGGCGGTATTGTAGCCGGATTGATCCAGCAACAGGTCCAATATGGTCTCCGGGTGCTCTTCCTGGTGCAGTCGGTTATGGGCATCGTCGATGAGGGCGATAAAGTGGGTCAATTGTGCCCGAATGGCCGGTCCTAGCCGTTTTTCGTCGATGATACGGCGGGCGCCGTCGAGCATGGATCCCTGGGATTCCGAGGCCGCTTCTTGGATGGCGGCCAGGGCGCTGGGGCCGATTTTACGCTTGGGAACATTGATAATCCGTTCAAAGGCCAGATCGTCACGAGCGGAGTAGGCCAAACGCATATAGGCAATGGCATCTTTGATTTCTGCTCGATCCATAAAGCGCAAGCCGCCCACCACCCGATAGGGAATGCGTTCCCGATCCAGGGCCTCCTCGATGGCGCGGGTTTGCCGGGAGGCGCGAACCAAAACAGCGGCGCGACCAAATCGACCGTCCCCACAATTGCGAAAGATCTCCTGGGCGACAAAACGGGCTTCGTCGGTGCCGTCTTCAGCGGTATAACGGACCAACTGCGCGCCGCTTTCATCCTCGGTCCAGAGGGTTTTTTCCATGCGTCCGGTATTGTGGTTGATCAACTGAGCGGCGGCTTTGAGAATATTGCCGGTGGAGCGATAATTTTGCTCCAGACGAACGGTTTGGGCGTTGGGAAAATCCTCTTCAAAACGGAGGATGTTATCCAATCTGGCCCCGCGCCAACTGTAGATGGATTGGTCGTCGTCGCCCACCACGCAAAGGTTGCCGTGACCGCTGGCAATCTGTTTCATCCAATCATACTGTACCCGGTTGGTATCCTGGTATTCATCGACGAGAACATGGATAAAGCGGCTGCGAAAGGATTCCAGGGTTTCCGGGAATTTCTGCCAAAGAATCAGGCAGTTGACCAGAAGGTCGCCAAAATCCATGCAGTTGGTGCGGCGCAGTTCGTCTTGGTAGTGGTTGAAGACATGGCGAACCTTCTCCCGATCACCGGGAAAACGGATATGCTCGGCGGTCAGGTCGTTAGGTCCGAAGCCGTCGTCCTTCCAGCGGGAAAAAGAGTTGGCCAACCGTTTGGGGGTCCAGAAGATATGCTGAAAATGGAGGGTTTCCAGCAGTTTTTTGATCATTCGCTCCTGCTCGGAGGTGTCGAGAATGATAAAGTTGCTGTCGAAACCCAGTTTATCGGCATGCAGGCGTAAAATTCTTGCGCCCATGCCGTGAAAGGTGCCGATCCAGAGGGAGCGGGCGGTAATGGGGTCCAATCCGAGAATATCGACAACCCGCTCCCGCATTTCCCGAGCTGCCTTGTTGGTAAAGGTGACGGCCAGAATTTCAGCAGGGGAGAGGGCGTCCTCTTTGAGCAGATGGGCCAGGCGTCTGGTTAATACACGGGTTTTGCCGGAACCGGCCCCAGCCAAGACCATGAGCGCTCCGCCGCGAGCGGTAACAGCCTGGCGTTGGGGGGCGTTGAGATTACTAAGAATGTCAGACTGATTCATAAGGGTCTGTTCTAACTCCGTGTTTCCCGTTCCATGAGTGCCTTATTGTAGGCGCGAACCATGTCATGGTCGGTAATC
>JADFYU010000098.1 GCA_015232865.1 Magnetococcales bacterium | reverse complement strand
AGGACTGCTCTCCACACACCCCCCCCGGAGCGGGGGGCGACGCACCATCGACGGTAGCGCCCTTGACTCAGTGTCGGTTTCAATCCACACCCCCCGAGCGGGGGGCGACCCTCTAGTACATACAATATGCTCCACATCAGTACCGTTTCAATCCACACCCCCCGAGCGGGGGGCGACGATTGGCATCTTGCAGATATGGTTTCTTAACATGGGTTTCAATCCACACCCCCCGAGCGGGGGGCGACTTTCACGGTTGACTTCCTGGAGTTCCCTGCACTCGGTTTCAATCCACACCCCCCGAGCGGGGGGCGACGTATCAGAGCGCGGCTCACACAAGACGCAACATCGTTTCAATCCACACCCCCCGAGCGGGGGGCGACGCAGCAGCGGCGGTAACAGCCGTTTCGGTATCAAGTTTCAATCCACACCCCCCGAGCGGGGGGCGACTTTCCAAGTACACAACTACTCCATTAATCGAAGCGTTTCAATCCACACCCCCCGAGCGGGGGGCGACTTGCCGACATTCATGGCCTTGATGAGTTCACGTAAGTTTCAATCCACACCCCCCGAGCGGGGGGCGACAACCAACTGTCTCGGAGATATGGAGCATCACTGGAGTTTCAATCCACACCCCCCGAGCGGGGGGCGACGTGCTGTAGAAACGGATCCGACTTGAATCAGGAAGTTTCAATCCACACCCCCCGAGCGGGGGGCGACATCTGCCTTCGGGGAGAGGTACTCCTGCGTAGTTGGTTTCAATCCACACCCCCCGAGCGGGGGGCGACTAAAATAATAATCATGGCCCCAACCGGGGCAGGTAGTTTCAATCCACACCCCCCGAGCGGGGGGCGACTTTTGCGCGAGCTAGGGATGATCAGTATCGATGAGTTTCAATCCACACCCCCCGAGCGGGGGGCGACGTTATGCAGGATGCCATGGCGGCGTCGCAGCACATGGTTTCAATCCACACCCCCCGAGCGGGGGGCGACTTGAGAGTGCGATGAAGGAGCGTGAGTTATCGATGTTTCAATCCACACCCCCCGAGCGGGGGGCGACTTATCCTTTTCCAGGGGCTCCAGGACCATACCGCGGTTTCAATCCACACCCCCCGAGCGGGGGGCGACCCAAGCACCTTTGACGATGTACCCGGCAACTCCTGTTTCAATCCACACCCCCCGAGCGGGGGGCGACGGATATTGGTGGAGATTATACCAGCGGTATATTCGGTTTCAATCCACACCCCCCGAGCGGGGGGCGACTCAGAAAAGCCGCACGAATCGGGACCTGATGCAGGTTTCAATCCACACCCCCCGAGCGGGGGGCGACTCTGTTGTGGTTTCTGGTGCTGTTGGATCTGGCGGTTTCAATCCACACCCCCCGAGCGGGGGGCGACCTGTTGTGGTTTCTGGTGCTGTTGGATCTGGCGGTTTCAATCCACACCCCCCGAGCGGGGGGCGACGCGGACCCGCGGTTGAGTGGGCAGACGGAGCCAAGGTTTCAATCCACACCCCCCGAGCGGGGGGCGACATTCGATATTCCAGCGAGCATGTGGTTTATGTATGAGTTTCAATCCACACCC
This sequence comes from Magnetococcales bacterium, assembly GCA_015232865.1. The sequence goes on along the minus strand of JADFYU010000098.1, from coordinate 790 downwards.
CCCGAGCGGGGGGCGACGGACGCATGGCTCGTTTACCCCTTCGCGCCACTCAGTTTCAATCCACACCCCCCGAGCGGGGGGCGACTTGCAGCTGGGACAGATACGTGTCCGCTATGCGGTGTTTCAATCCACACCCCCCGAGCGGGGGGCGACCGACCAAAGCCGCTCAGGAAAAACGCAAACTGACCGTTTCAATCCACACCCCCCGAGCGGGGGGCGACCTCAGAGATACGCAAATAACGGCCATCCTACCAGTTTCAATCCACACCCCCCGAGCGGGGGGCGCCGCAGAGCCTTTCGGCGGCAGCAGCAATCTCGCTCCGAGTTTCAATCCACACCCCCCGAGCGGGGGGCGACGATGGGGTCTGTGCTCTCAAAGCCATCTACATCGTTTCAATCCACACCCCCCGAGCGGGGGGCGACAAGACCGATTACCACTGCTTCTGGATAGCAGTCCAGTTTCAATCCACACCCCCCGAGCGGGGGGCGACACATCCCCAGTGAAGGTAGAGGGGGCTTCTGGTAGTTTCAATCCACACCCCCCGAGCGGGGGGCGACCAGAGGATCTTTGGGATCTCCCCCTCACCGCGAAGTTTCAATCCACACCCCCCGAGCGGGGGGCGACGTGTTTCAGTGTTGTTTCAAATGAATGTTGATACCGTTTCAATCCACACCCCCCGAGCGGGGGGCGACCTTGGTACTTCCAGATTACGCCACACGTCGGCGGGTTTCAATCCACACCCCCCGAGCGGGGGGCGACGGTGCTAATATTTGGGGGGTTTTTGATTTG
>JADFYU010000097.1 GCA_015232865.1 Magnetococcales bacterium | reverse complement strand
CAGACTCGGTTTTGTACCCGGCTCTGACCGAGGCGGGACAAAAACATCCCGCCAGGGTGGAAAATAGAAATCAAAACGGGGATTGCCGACAATGGTGATCTCATTACCCTTAAGATAAGCAGCTTGCCGTAACACCTCGGCATGCACCTCGTTCCAGGCAAAAAAGAGATCGACATGGGTATTGGGATAATCTTTGCCAACGTTGAACTGTAGGGTGGGTTTATGAAGAATGATTCCCTCGTTCAACAACACCCCGACCAATACCCCCAGATCGTTCAGCCGCCTGGAATACGCTTCCAGGTGAGAACCCAACAGATGGTTGAACAAAACCAGGGCGGGCCGATAAGCCGACAAAACCGCTTTATAGGCCTCCAGCGGAACCAACTTGACCGCCAACCCCAACTCCTCCAGCTTTGCGCCCAGAAGAGCAGCCACCGGCAGATCCCGCGTGCGATGATCGACCAACATAACGACCAACGGTCTTGGGTCCATGACGTTTTCTCCCTCATGGTCGGTGAACCCGACCATCCTCTTTGTTCATCAATCTGCCGAATCCAGGTTTTTAAAAGTTTTTTTGAACTGGCCTAAATCCTCGTCCAACCGCTCACAGAATCGTTGGCACACGCTCTTCAAACAATTAAAGAAAGTCAAAAATAGCGATCAGCAACCATTATTGTCAAGGTGTTCCCTGACCTGGAGTTGGCGGAGCCATAACCAAGAGGAGTTGATTTTTCACCGCTTCCACCTCAATACCTGCCATGCAGGGGTAGGGTTTGCTTTTATCACAGATAAATTTCCGGCTCACCTTGCAGGAACAGACGCCCACCACCAACTCATGGCGACAGTGCCAGGGTCGCCAGGACCACTCGGAGCTGGGACCAAACAGGGCGACGCTGGGCGCACCAACCGCAGCCGCCAGGTGCATCACCACCGTATCAACTCCGGCAAACAATTGACTGTTTTCAATCAACCACGCCCCCTCCCGCAAGCTCAACCGGCCTCGAACAGACTCATGCTTCTGCCTGGAGGCCAAGACGATCTGGTCGATGGTCTCCGTCTCCACATCAGAAGGTCCAGAGGAGAAAATAACTTGCATTCCGTGCTCTTCCCGAAGCCAGTCGGCAATCTCGGCCCACCCCTGGGGCAGCCACTGCTTAAAACGCCAACGGCTGGTCGGATGGATGACCACATAGGGTTTATCCAGATCCATCTCCGGCAATTTTTTCTTGAGGCGTTCGACATCAATATCGGTATTGACAACCAAAGGCCCCGCCTCTGCTTGAAGACCCAGAATATCGGTGACCGTCACAAAATCTTTTAAAACCTGATGTCTCTTCGTCCAGTCATAATCCGAAAAGGCGTTATACACCAACCGATGTTTCCGTTTCATTTTTACCCAACGGCGATTGAACCCCCTCACCCGAGTGTTGGAGAGTCTGAGAAAAATTTTTCCCTTGTCCGTATCCGAAAGATCAAAGCCATAATCGTACTGACGGTTAAAAATATGTCGCACGATTCGATAATTATTCTTAATCTCTCCCCACAAGGTTCGTTGAGATTTTTCCGGACTGGCGACCGTCAGAATCTCACGGATATCCGGGTTGCCCTGAAGAACCGCATCACAACCGGAACGAACGATGACGTCAATCTGAGCCTCTGGATAACGCTCTTTTAAAATTCGGATGGTTGGCGTCATGATCAAGGTATCGCCGATATGGTTCAGCTTGATCAATAAAAACTGTTTCATCTTAATTGATCCCGACCGATCAAGCCACGCTGCTGGAGGGTCTCATAAAGAATTTCCGCACTCTGCCAATCTTCCGGGGTATCGATGTCCTGAACAAAATAACGGGGTAGGATCACCGGACGAGCCTCTTTGGTATAAATGGCCTTGGTTTTAAGCAGTGTAGCACTATCCAACCAATAAAACTGACCGGCATCATGGTAGGCTTCCGGCAGATCGTTACTGCGGGTTTTTTCAAACTCCGGCCAGTACATTTCCAAACGTCCAGAGGCGCTGATCTTCAGAGAACGAAAAATGGGAAAGGGGTATGTGGTCACACTAAACACAGAACCACATTTTTTTTCACGCAAAATCCGTTCTCCTTCCAACAGATATCGACCCTGAACAAAGGGGGCCGTGGCATAGAGGCAGCAAATGGTCTCAACAATTTCAGGGCCACCCAAGGCTTCAATACCATGAAGCAACACATCGACCGTCGTGGTAAAATCGTCGGATAGTTCCGCAGGCCGAAGAAACGGCGTCTCCGCCCCTGCCTGGCGGGCGGTCTGGGCGATCTCTTCGGAGTCGGTGCTGACAACGACCCGATCAAACAACCCGCTTGATTGGGCCGCTGCGATGGAGTAGTGAATCATCGGCCGACCCAAAAACAGTTTAATGTTTTTTCCGGGAATCCGTTTACTGCCACCTCGGGCTGGAATAATGGCAACCTTCATTTTTTTAGCCCCTAAATCCTGCAACCTGATGGCATAATTTCAAAGAAAAAGGTAGACTCCTCAGTGAGATAAGATTGAATTTCAACC
>JADFYU010000096.1 GCA_015232865.1 Magnetococcales bacterium | reverse complement strand
CGCCGTAGAGCATGGGCAGGTCTATAAGGATCCGCCTCGGCTCAAGGTCTGGGTCAATACCAAGCTGGGTGAAACCTGGGAAGAGGATGCCGACCGGGTTGATGGCGAGGGATTACTCTCCCGTCGTGAGGATTGGGGGAATCTTCTTCCTCCAGGTATCGCGGCTCTCACTGCCGGTGTCGATATCCAGGATGATCGGATTGAGGCAGAGGTGGTCGGTTGGGGCAAGGATGAAGAGTCCTGGTCGGTGGATTACCGGGTGTTTTGGGGTGATCCCTCTTCACCGGCGGTCTGGAAGGATTTGGATGATTATCTTACCCGGACATTTCCCCACAGCCGAGAGGTTCCCGATCTGACGATCCGGGCTGTATCGGTCGATACCGGTGGACACCACACCCTGAAGGCATACGCCTTTTGTAGAGCCAGACAAGGTCGACGGATCTGGGCTATCAAGGGGCGTGGTGGTATGGGTGTACCCATCTGGCCACGCCGCCCGTCACGAAACAACAAGGGCAAAGTGCCCCTATTCATTGTCGGTGTCGATGCCTGTAAGGAGGCAATATATGCCAGATTGAGGTTGGAGGCGGCTGGTCCAGGTTATTGCCATTTTTCCATGGAACGCGATGCGGAGTATTTCAAACAGTTGACTGCCGAGGCGGTTGTCACCCGTTTTCACAAAGGTCGTCCCATTCGGGAATGGAAAAAACGGGATTCCGATCGTAACGAGGCTCTCGACTGTCGTGTTTATGGCTTAGCTGCTCTGCAAGGGCTTGTCAGCATGGGGTTGCGCCTGAATCGGGAGGCAAAGCGGATTTCCATGGCTCCCATGAAAACCGACAGATCAGCGGACAAACCTAAACCCATCAGACCCAAAGCCAGGCGGCGGGTCATTCCTTCAAGTTGGATTTAACGGCTGGCAACATGAACGATCCTCCTGAATAGGGGGACAGGGAACTGTTCCGTAAGTACAGAAGACACAGCAATCACCAGATTTCGGCCTGAGCAGTTGACCACAACCTTTGCAGTCGTAGAAGAACTGGCAGGCATTCGTCGGCATCTTCTCAGTTTCCTCATGCCCACAATGAGGGCAGGTGATCGTTGAATCCAATGTAATTTCAGCCATTCCATCTCAATTTTTATTAAGGTGTGTCGTCAATTTGCTAGAAACTGCTCAACAGCTTTATCCAGGTCAGTTTCTTCAGTGACTACTGCTTGAATATTTTTTACTGCCATACGACGACGCAACCCCTCTCCCATACCACCGGTGATCAGGACTTGAATCTCATCTAATGGATGAGGCTCTTGGGGAGAACTGGCGTGAAATGATTGCTCCATGGGCAATTCCAGAAGTTCTTTGGATGAAGTTTTTCCATCAACAATTTGGTAAACCCAGAATTTGCGGCATTTGCCTGCATGGCCTGTGACGCTGTGTTTATTCTGGCTGGTTATAGCAATTTTCATTTTTACTCCAAAAAATAACGGTTCAACTGAATAGAAGCTTCGACACATCATCTCTTATGAAGGTTCAAAATGGCCACAATAACTGAACTCCAAGATCGGCGTGACCGTTTGCTCGTCCGTTTGGAAAGTCTGCAAAAACGGGTTACCCATGGGGATAAGACTGTGGAGTATGATCTGACCCAGATGCGGAATGCTCTGGATATTCTGGATCGAGAGATCAACCGAACCAGTGACCGGCGCATTATCCGTCACCTGCGGGTCAGAAGTCAGAAAGATCTTTAGATGAGCCTTCTCCAAAAAGCGGTCAATATGGGCTGGCATGCCTACCACGCCGGTCGGAATGCCCTGCACTCCGTTGAACTTCCCTCTCGTCGGGCTGGCGGTTATGAGGGGGCAGCAACTGGTCGCCGGTTGGGCAATTGGACTCCTGGCGATGATGGGGTTAACGCCCTGTTGTTTAAAGATGCCAGCCTCATGCGATCTCGATCTCGGGATCTGGTGAGAAGAAATGCCTGGGCCTCCAACGCCATGGATTCCCTGGTGGCCAACATGATCGGCACCGGCATCAAACCACAATCCACCCACACGAACCCAGCGGTCAAAGAGCAAATCCAATCCACCTGGTTAGAGTGGACCAAAGAGTCGGATGCCCATGGGCTATGTGGGTTTTATGGTCAACAAGCCCTGATCGCCAGAGCCATGATCGAGGGTGGCGAGGTGATCGTTCGTCTCCGCAATCGGGATGAGCATGATGGTTTGATCGTTCCCCTCCAATTGCAGGTTTTGGAAGCGGAACATCTACCTGCAGAGATGAACCAGGATCTTCCGGGTGGGAATAAAATCCGGGCTGGGATTGAATTTGACAAGATCGGTCGCCGTCGCGCCTATCACCTCTTCCGGGAACATCCGGGCGAAAAGCCCATGCTGTTCAAGGCCGGAGAGACCATCCCGGTTCCGGTTAGCGAGGTCTGTCACGTATTCAAGCCGCTGCGTCCTGGCCAACTACGCGGAGAACCCTGGTTTGCCCAAGCGTTGGTAAAACTCCATGAGTTGGATCAATACGATGATGCAGAGCTGGTCCGAAAAAAGACAGCAGCTTTGATCGCCGGATTCATCACCAAACCGGACCCGGAATTGAGTGTTGGCGGTGAAGATGACAAGGAGCCAGATGAAGATGGCGGCGTTCCCGTCACCTGGCGACCCGGCACCATGCAGGTTTTGTTGCCAGGTGAAGATATCAAATTCTCCGAACCGGCGGATCTGGGCGGACAGTATGCCGAGTTCATCCTAAAAACGGCAGTTAGAATCCTGGAAAATACCAATAAACTCTGAAATAATATGGAGATGAAAACAAAAACACT
>JADFYU010000095.1 GCA_015232865.1 Magnetococcales bacterium | reverse complement strand
GCCAACCAGTTATCCTCATTTGAAAACTGATCGAACATAATACCTTCACCGGCTGCAACCATCTCCTTGGCTCGATCAATGGCGCCTTCCATACCGGTTTCGTCCGGGGTCAACTCGATATCGGCTCCATAAGCATACATAACAGCCCGCCGCTCTACGGTCATACTCTCCGGCATGACCAGGGTGATTTTATATCCCCGCCTGGCGGCGATCAGAGCCAATGCAATCCCGGTATTTCCGCTGGTCGGCTCGATAATTCTGACCCCATCCATTAATTCACCCCGTTCTTCAGCGCCCAAGAACATCGAGAGGGCTGCCCGGTCCTTTACCGAACCGCCCGGATTGTTCCCTTCTAACTTGACCATGATTTTTACAAGCCGCCTCTGCCCGATCCGGGTCAATGTGACCAGTGGGGTATTTCCGATACTCGACTCAAGCGTCATCACGTTTTCCGTTCCTTCTTTGTTTAACTTAGATTCGGCAGTTGAATGTATGCGGCTGGTGCAAGGTATTGGTTTGCATGGTGAATCAAGAACTTGTGCCATGTGCATACGTTCAACTGCCGAATTTAGGTTTAATAACCGATCGGTGCCTAAGGGGTAAAAAAAAAGCCAACCATCCAACGACTTATTTAACCCGCCTGCAGTTTTAAAAAAACTGTCATTCAAACAAGTTTTTCCACTATTATTACGCCAAACTCGGCAGTTGGCCCCACGCCCCCTAGCCATTGATGCACCTCAAACTATCAAACCTAGGATTAAATTTCGGTATTTTCCAAAAAAAACGCCTCACTCGGAAGCATTTCCCAGAAATGAGGCGAAGTTCGCTCTATTCGGATTGATAAACGACTCAGAGCACCTTGCTCATTTGATTCAGAATGACCGAGGCAATGGCATTGGCGTCATATTTTGGAATAAAATCATCGGCCCCCATCTCCTGAGCTTTGATTTTATTGGATTGATTGCTCATGGAGCTATGGAGAATCAGGAAAAGACTGCTCAACCGAGTATCCGGATGTTTTTTTAGCTTACGGGTGAAAGTAAATCCGTCCATTCCCGGCATTTCAATATCTGAAATAATCAGGCTGTAAGGAGAGCCTTCGTCCTGAAGCGTATTTTGCAGGTGATCGAGAGCGGGTTGGGCCCCGTCGAAGGCGTCGTAGCGCACCCCCAATTTATCCAAGGTCGAAGTCAATAATTTTTGAGCGGAGCGTGAGTCATCGATGATCATGACTCGGAACACATCCTTGAGGTTCATGTTCTGCCCTTGTTGCAGGATCGTCTCGTCCACATCATTATCGACACCAACCACCTCACCCAGCAATTTTTCAATGTCCAGAATCTGAACCGCTTCACCGTCTCCCTCATAGGTGAGCGCCGTCAAATAACCGGAATTTTGCACGCTTGAACCCGGTTTTTGGACATCTGACCAACTTTTATTGAGCAGTTTGTTGGGACTCTTGACCATCAATCCCTGGATGGTTCCACTGTATTCGCAAACGATGATATAGCTCAATACGTTTTGATAATCGATTCTTTCCAGGCCCAGCCCACAGCCTAAATCGATCACCGTAACAGCTTTTCCACGAAAATCGATGGCACCGACAATCGCTTTATGAGAGTTTGGCATGATAACAATTTTTGCCGGGGATTCGATCACCTCAATAATTTTAAAGACGTTAATCCCATACTGCTGACCATCGACCAGAAAAAATGTAAGCATTTCCATCTGATTGGAGAAAGCCAAATTTGCCCGCTGAGCTACCTCTTCCATTTGATCCATGCTACCAACCCCTTATACACAAAATATGGATAGACGCCAAAGTGCGTTAATCTCTCCATGACATACTAGCAAAAAAAATAATCGTGCGGAAGGATAGCAGAAAAATGTCCTGATCGAGCAAATTTTCTCGTCAAAATAAAAAAAAAACATCAAAACGAAGAAAATGGGTTGCGAAAAATCTTCACCGCGATTAGTGTACCCCAGCCTGACGTTGTGAGTGAGCTTGTTTTTCCCGAAAGAGCGCTCCTTTATCGCTTGGCAACGTCCCGTTCGTCTAGAGGTTAGGACACTGGCCTTTCACGCCGGTAACAGGAGTTCGATTCTCCTACGGGACGCCAATATTTTCAAACACTTAACCAACCTCTCAGGTTGGTTTTTTTGTTTTTACCTATTTTTTACCTACTAAGCGGAATCAACCAACCTCCCCTCCTCCATTCTCCTCCTACACACCTGAAAATATTCAGGATGCGCCTCAATCCCCACAAATTTACACCCTCTTTTCAATGCAGCCTCCCCGGTTGAGCCAGAACCCTTAACGAAACTAAAGTTCAAAAAATGCGATAAACTTGATCCTGCAAATTTTTTCCATCACGATGCCATTAATCAACATGGAGGGTATCGTGAAGTCATTTCTGAACCAATTCGAATCCAATATCAATTTCCACTATTGCTGCTTCGATCGTATCGTGATCCGTGGGTATATTCTCAATCTCTTCACTACCGGTGGAATCGTCATCCTTCTACGTGCTCTCGGCTTTAATAAACTCTCCGATGGAATCATGCGGATTTTAACTGATCAACTCAATGCACATATTGAAAAAGAGGCGCAGAAACACGATACTCCGATCCATTGGTGGCCCTCAGTTGATGGCGGAAAAAATGGGGCAAAATCAAAATATGTTTCTGACCATTATGTTCGTATACAGGCATATCTCTGGTCCGGGATCGGGTACAATGGCCGGCTTCTTGATTGTTGCGCTGATATAGACCCCTCCTCCCTTCCCCATGAAATGTTGGATCAGCTTAGCAAGCCAATCACCACGGAGAAG
>JADFYU010000094.1 GCA_015232865.1 Magnetococcales bacterium | reverse complement strand
GTCCAGGAGTTGGCGGTGGCGGCGCACTGTTCGGGAGTGCCTTCCATCAGAACCAGACCACCATTGCTGCCGCCCTCCGGGCCTAAATCGATAATCCAGTCGGCGGTTTTGATGACGTCCAGGTTGTGCTCGATGACCACCACGGTATTGCCGGTCTCCACCAGCCGGTAGAGTACCTCCAGCAGTTTGCGAATGTCGTCAAAATGGAGACCGGTGGTCGGCTCGTCCAGAATGTATAAGGTGCGGCCTGTCGCCCGCTTTGATAGCTCACGGGAGATTTTCACCCGTTGCGCCTCGCCGCCAGAAAGGGTGGTGGCCGATTGGCCAAGACGGATATATCCCAATCCGACGTCCATCAGCGTGGTCAGCTTGTTGCGAATGGCCGGGATGGCTTGGAAAAATTCCAATGCCTCCTCGATGGTCATGGACAACACGTCGGAGATGGTTTTGCCTTTGTAAAAAATCTCCAAGGTCTCCCGGTTGTAACGAGAGCCGTGGCAAACATCACACTGGACAAAAACATCGGGCAAAAAGTGCATTTCAATCTTGATCAGCCCATCCCCCGCACAAGCCTCACAGCGACCGCCCTTGACGTTAAAACTAAACCGTCCCGACAAATACCCCCGTGAGCGGGATTCCGGCACCTGAGCCATCAGTTCGCGAATGGGGGTAAACAGACCGGTGTAAGTGGCCGGGTTGGAGCGTGGTGTGCGACCAATGGGGGACTGATCGATGTGTACCACCTTGTCTAGATGCGAAAGGCCGGTAATACGTTCATACTGGCCAGCGGTAATTTGCGAATTGTTAAGCCGTTGAGCCAAGGCCGGATAGAGGGTATCCAGCACCAGACTGGATTTTCCCGAACCGGAAACCCCGGTAATACAGGTCATCAATCCCAACGGTAGCGTGGCATCCACCGATTGCAGATTATGGGTGGTAACCCCTTTGAGTTGGATGACCCGCTCAGGGTCGGGCTGCCGACGTGTGGCGGGTCGCTCGATTTTCAACTGACCGCTCAGATATTGGCCGGTGACGGAGTTCGGATCGGCACAGACCTCCTTGGGGGTTCCGGCGGAGACCACCTGGCCCCCGTGTTCTCCAGCTCCCGGTCCCATATCCACCAGAAAATCAGCACTGCGCATGGCCTCCTCGTCATGTTCAACCACCACCACCGTATTGCCCAGATCGCGAAGATGCAGTAGGGTATTGAGCAGCCGTTGGTTATCCCGTTGATGCAGGCCGATGCTCGGCTCATCCAAAATATAGAGTACGCCGGTCAAGCCGGAACCGATCTGGTTGGACAAGCGAATGCGCTGCCCCTCACCTCCTGAAAGGGTGGTGGCGGTCCGATCCAAGGTGAGATAATCTAGCCCCACCGCCAATAAAAAACCCAGCCGATCGGTAATCTCTTTTAAGATTCGGGCCGCAATTTCACGCTCTTTATCGGTCAAGGTGAGGTTTTTGATAAAGGTCAGGGTCTGGTTGAGGGGTTTGGCCGACAATTGGGCAATGTTGATCTGATTGATGCGAATATGTAACGCCTCTTTTCGCAGACGGTCGCCCTGACAACCGGAACACGGTGAGGTGCTGCGAAATTTGGCCATTTCTTCACGAGTATCGTCGGATTCGGTCTCCAGATAACGTCGTTCGAGTATTTTTAGAACACCTTCCCACGGTTTGGTGGTGCGAAACCGACGCCGACCGGCATAACTGAATTTGATGGCATCCCGACCTGAGCCGTTGAGAATAATCTGCCGAGCCGTCTCCGGTAGATCCTCCCAGGGCGTTCGGATGTCAAATCCATAGTGCTCGGCCACGGTGTAAAGAGATTCACGGGCTATGTTGGCACTGGGTTTGGCCCAGGGCGCAATACAACCTTGACGCAGAGATAGTGCCGGATTGGGCACCACCAGTTCCGGCGAAAAAAATTCCTTGGTTCCCAGTCCGTCACAACTGGGACAGGCACCAAAGGGATTGTTGAAAGAGAACAGCCGGGGTTCGATATCCGGATAGGAGATGCCACAGTTGGCGCAGGCGTGACGTTCCGAAAAAACAATCTCCCGCTTTTCATCGCCCAGCACCTCAATTCGAGCGATTCCGCCCAGGTTGTTTTTGATGCGTAGGGTCTGGACCAGATTCAAGGCGGTGGCCAATGAGTCGGCCAGTCTGGTTTCAATGCCCGGTTTGATGATCAGTCGATCCACCAACGCCTCAATGGTATGCTTGCTGTTTTTGTCCAGGTCGGGAATATCATCGATTTCGTAGGTTTCACCATCGATGACGACACGGGTAAAGCCCTGTTTGTTCAGAGCCAGGATCTCCTTGCGATACTCCCCTTTTCGACCTCGAATCAGGGGTGCCATCAATAAAATCCGCGAACTGTCCGGCAGGGCCATTAAAACGTCCACCATTTGGCTGACGGTCTGGCTCTGGATGGGGTCGTTGCACCGATGGCAATATGGGGTGCCGATCCGGGCGAACAGCAAACGGAGATAGTCGTGAATTTCGGTGACGGTTCCGACGGTGGAACGGGGATTTTTTGAAGTACTTTTTTGTTCGATGGCGATGGAGGGAGATAGCCCCTCAATGGCATCGACATCCGGTTTTCCCTGTAGGCTTAAAAACTGTCGGGCATAGGAGGAGAGCGACTCTACATAGCGACGTTGCCCCTCGGCCGCCAGGGTGTCAAAGGCCAGGGACGATTTTCCTGAACCGGAAACCCCGGTGATCACAGTCAGGGCGTTGCGAGGCAGGGTCAGGTCAATATTTTGCAGGTTGTGTTCCCGTGCCCCACGAATAATAATTTGCTTGTTCGACATGCTTCAGTCCATCCCGCCTTCAAA
>JADFYU010000093.1 GCA_015232865.1 Magnetococcales bacterium | reverse complement strand
CAGCAATTTGAGACTGACTCCACCTAAGAACTGTTCGTTTGCGGAATCCGTCGACCTTATTCAGCTTCATCTGTACCGGTTCTCCGTCCATGGTCGTTTCTACAGCGGCCAAGAACGGGGTTTTTGCTGGGGCACCTCGACCACGTTTGCCACCAGAACGTTCTCCACCCCAATACGCATCGTCAACTTCAATCCGGCCTGAAAGCTGTTTCTTCCCCTCTCGTTCGTAAGCGATTAGGGAACTACAGGATTCACACCGCATAATAATTTCGTCATCCTAAACCCAAATTCAACATGAAGGAGGGTCGGATGGACAAAAAGAGCAATACTCCCCCTGTTTTGACCAAGCGGCAGAAATTTTGGTTGGGACATTTTCGCTCCTGTGAGGCCGCAGGTAATCGCTACCGGGATTACGCAAGACGACATGGATTAAATATCAATTCCTTCCACTCCATGAGAAGGAGGCTTCTCCGTTTGGGGGTTGTTCTGGACTCACCGAAGAGAAGTCGCTCACTTTTCAGGAAGGTTCCAGTTCAGCCGAGATCAGACATTTTTTCTGAAATCCGACTCTGCTTTCCCAATGGGGTCTCCGTTGAGCTCAATACGCCTTTTGATGAAACAACATTGCCAATTTTTCTGCAAACAGTGGCGCAACTGAAATGATGCGCCCCGGTGATCATCTGACAGAGATTTATTTGTGTCTTGAGCCGGTAGATTTTCGCAAAGGGATTAATGGGCTATCGGTGCTGGTGGAATCAGAATTGGAGATGAATCCATTTTCCGCACGCCTTTTCGTTTTTACCAATCGCTGTCGGGACAAAATAAAAATTCTGTATTGGGAGCGTAATGGATTTTGTCTATGGCAAAAACGTTTGGAGAAGGAGCGATTTCACTGGTTGAAGATGGCTGATCATACCGTTACGACCATTACCGGACAGCAACTAAACTGGCTATTGAATGGATACGATTTGAACGCCATGAATCCGCACAAAAAACTGGATTATTCTTCTATTTTATAGGGTGTTATGGCTTTATTTGTGGTATAATCCTGCTATGGATTCAATCATTAAAAACCTTCCTGAAGACCCGGTTTCTTTGAAGAAGTTGCTCGTCGAAAAGTTCTCCGAAATCGATAAACTTAAAGAGGATATTGGGTTACTCCAAGAGCAAATAAATATTCTGCTCGCCAAGCGCTTTGGCCCTTCCAGCGAAAAGCAAACGATCGACATTTCTGGTCAATTTGATGAGGCTGAACAGGACCAGGAGAGTCCCGATTCTGAAGAACTAGAAACCATAGAAGTGCCCGCCCATGCCAGAAAAAAGCCAAAACGCAAACCTCTTCCAAAAGCGCTGCCCCGTGAAGATGTCATTCACGATTTACCCGTTGAAGATAGAATCTGTAGCATTGATGGCTCCGATTTGGTAGAGGTCGGCCAGGAGATTAGTGAGCAACTGGAAATCATTCCGGCACAATTCAAGGTTATTCGGAATATTCGCATCAAATACGGTTGCCCCCATTGCCACAAGGGAATAAAAACCGCTGTAATGCCTCCGCAGCCCATCCCAAAAAGCATGGCGGCTCCTGGTCTTCTGGCTTATATTGTGACATCCAAGTATGTCGATGGTTTGCCGCTATATCGTCAGACAAATATGCTACAGCGAATCGGAATGGATTTGTCTCGTTCGACACTTTCCCATTGGATGATAAAACTCGGAATATTGATCCAACCCCTCATCAATCTACTGCGAGATCACCTCCTGGCATCTGGATATGTTCAGATGGACGAAACCACAGTACAGGTTCTCAATGAGAAGGATCGACCAGCAACCAGCAAATCTTATATGTGGGTCCAACGTTCTTGCATGCCTGGTGGCAACATCATACTTTTCGATTACGACCCAACCCGAAAACAAGAAGTACCGAAACGGTTACTGGAAGGGTTTTCCGGCTATCTTCAAACAGATGGTTATGCAGGATATAATCTTGTTGGTTCATATGATGAGGTTATACTATTGGCGTGTTGGGCCCACGCACGGAGAAAATTTGATGAAGCTGTCAAAGCCATCGGAAAAAAAGGAAAAAACAAGCCTGGAAGAGCCCAAAAAGGACTCTCTTTTATCCAAAGCCTTTACCAAATTGAGCGACGATCCCGGAAAATGACTCATGAGGACCGATACACATTCCGCCAAGAGCATGCTTTACCCATTCTGGAAAAATTCAAAAAATGGTTGAAAGCGGCGATACCGGAGGTGCCTCCAAAATCTGCTCTGGGTGTGGCTTTGGGCTATTCAGACAATCTGTGGCCTCGATTGATTCGATATCTTGATGACGGATGCTTGGAGATCGACAACAATGGGGTGGAAAATGCCATACGGCCTTTTGTTCTGGGTCGAAAAGGATGGCTATTCTCAAGCGCAACACGCGGTGCTGAAGCCTCTGCCAATTTGTATAGCTTGATTGAGACGGCCAAGGCCAACGGTCATGAGCCCTATCGATATCTGCGCCACGTTTTCACCGGAATTCCAAAAGCAGAAACCATTGAAGAATTTGAAGCTCTACTACCAATGAATCTGCCCCCTAAATCTATTTCCTGAAAATCAGAACAAGAAATCTACGGACTTCGCTAAGCGCTTACAAACAAACAGATCACTTTTATGGAATTGTTTGTGCAATTTTTTTCATCTAAAATTGCTGATAAATTACAGATAGTTTGAGTCTAAACAGACACCAATTCAAATCCAAGTTTTTCTGCCATTTTTTGCAGCGTTATGAGCTGCTTTTTGTTTCCCTTTGATTCAAGATAATCGTAAGCGATTAGGGAACTACAGGATTCACACCGCATAATAATTTCGTCATCCTAAACCCAAATTCAAC
>JADFYU010000092.1 GCA_015232865.1 Magnetococcales bacterium | reverse complement strand
TTCATGTAGGCGCGTGCGCCCTCTTCGATGGCACCAGAAATCTGGACCATTTTTTCTGTTCCAGTCGGCAGACCATTAATCCAGTTGCGAGATATGTGGCCATAACCGACGGCCCCAATCCCACAGAGGATGGCTAGTATCAGCCCATCTTGTGAAAATTCCATAAACACTTCTCCTTAAAAGAAAAAATTACCCTCAAACCCAGCAACCGGGTTCTGATGCACTAAAAACCTGAACCGAAGGATCAGCCCAGGATATCACACAATGATTTGAAAACGGCATCCATGCTCTGCATACCATCTACAGATTTAAACATACCGCCATTTCGGTAGAAGCCAATAACCGGAGCGGTTTGGGCATCATAGACGCTCAGGCGGTTACGAACGGTCTCTTCGTTGTCGTCCGCACGGGTGGTGAGGGTTCCACCACACTTGTCACACACCCCCTCTTTTGCCGGTGCTTTATGTTGTTTGTGATATCCCTCACCACAACCCGAACAGGTACTGCGTCCGGTAATCCGGGCAACCAGCGCTTCATTGTCAGCGGTAATATCGATGACGTGGTCAATTTTGAGGGAACGATCTTTTAACAGCCCTTCCAAGGCCTCAGCCTGGGCGACGGTACGGGGAAAGCCGTCCAGGATGAAACCGTTGGAACAATCGGGCTGGTCGATTCGATCGCCAATGATGCCAATAACGATATCGTCGGTCACCAAACCACCACTCTCCATGGCCGCCTTGGCCTTTAACCCCACTTCACTGCCGGCTTTGACTGCAGCGCGGAGCATATCTCCGGTTGAAAGCTGAGGAATTTTATATTTTTCAGCTACTTGACGTGCTTGGGTACCTTTTCCAGCACCCGGTGGGCCCATAAAAATAAGATTCACGCAACGACTCCTTTATTTTTGAAATGTCAGACACGCATCCACCGACCTATTCACTGACCAGAATATACATGATCAATAGCAAAGGGGATACCTACAAAAAAACAGAAACGTGATTTTTCTGGGATGTTTTTATACATCATCCCCCGACAGGCGGACTGCAACAATAATCGGAAACAATTATTTTTTGAAACTTTATTCAGAAACTTCTGATCTAAAGCAGGTTATCCAGCCCAACGCTTCTCGATCGAGAGTGGCGGGGGGCGTAACAACACCGGTAATCCAATCCAGGAGATCCGGGTCTGATTGCTGCAAAAGGGCCAGCAATCGCGTACAGGCGTTATCATCCAATTTTTGTAATTGGGAGGCGATAAACCGCTCCAGGATTCGCTCCATTTCGGACATGGAGCGCCGGGAAGCCTGAAAAAAAAGTTGTTTTTGAAGAGGGGAAATTGAACCTTCCGGTAAGCTGGACGTCATATTACTCTCCGTCAAACACAGTCATTTTTTTCCCCCAATCCTCTGGGTTGGCCTGCCCATCCCAGGGAGACTTTCCGTAATAGAGTGCACCCTGGGCCTGAATATTGACAAATGAGGCGGAAAACATGTTGGTTTTTCTAAAGTCGGCCTGGCGCAGGTCACAGTTGTGAAATTTGACGCCGGACAGGTCGGAGTCCATCAGATTAGCGCCATGCATATTGGAGCCGGTACAATCGGCCCCTTCCAGGTTGGATTCCAAGATTTTCACCTCCCGCATTTCACAGTCGGTCAAATCGGCAGATTTCATCCCACACAAGAAAAAGCTGGCACTGATCAATGTTGATCCTGTAAAGGGAACATCCGAAAAGTCAACCCGTTGAAAAAAAGCCCCGGTCAACTGGGCACGTGTTAAGGTTACCCGTGTAAAAACACAATCTTGAACAAAAATCCCGCTCAAATTACAACCCTCAAGCTTGACATTTGTCAGCGTACAGCCATGAATACTGGCCCCTTCCAAAACGGTATCCTGAAAATCGATCCCTTCAATGGAGAGATAGGACAAATCCGCATTGATTAAACTTCCATTGCTTCCAAACGCCTTGATCAAGGCTGCCAAATCCGTAAAGCGTTTCATGGAGTACTCCTGAAAAAAACGGGGTGACATCAGGGATCTGATTTCAACTGCCGAATGGGGAATTCAACCTGATTTCAGCAGCCTATTCGAAAAATGCAGAAAACCCCTTATCGAGCCGAAAAAAACGCCTCAATAAGGAGTTGAACAACCACTCATCCCAGAAAGGTGGTTGGCGGCGCGTACCGGCAACCACCTTTCTGGGGTTATGAACCAAAAACTGAAACTATGGGCGAAACAGATCCACGACCTTATTCAAATCGTAATCTTTGTGACCGCCAACCTTGGTCACGATTTCTGCCAATTTTTCATCCAGGGTCGGTTTCTCTGTCTTGTAGAGCAGACCCATCGGTGCTTTCCCCCCCTCCAGACCACGAGCGACTTCAATAGCGGCCCCCAAATCTGAGGTATCATGACCGGCCGGAACCTCTTGAACCAGGTCCCGATAATACTGGACCGTATCAATTTTGTTAAAGGTCGGACATTGAGAGAAAATATTGACGTAGGCAAACCCTCTGTGCTCCAGAGCGCCTTTGATCAACTCGGCACAGACCGCCGGCTTACCGGCAAACCCCTGGGCCACATAGGTCGCCCCGTAGGTCAGCATATACAGCAGCGGATTCATTGGCTCATCCGGCCCGCCATAAGGGGTGGTATAAGCGGTCATCTCCGGTCTTGAAGTCGGGGAATATTGACCTTTGGTCAAGCCATAAATGCCATTATCATAGAGCACGTAGGTCAAATTGACATTTTTACGAGCCATGTGCGGCATATGCCCGCCACCGATGGAAAACCCGTCACCATCGCCACCGGTCACCATCACACACTGATCCGGCTGAGCCAACTGGGCTCCGGTTGCCACGGCTCCAGCCCGACCATGCAGGGTGTGCATTTTGTAGGATTTGATAAAATACGGGGTTCGGGATGAGCAGCCGATCCCGGAGATGGACATCATGTTGTTGGGATCAATCCCCAACTCGGACAAAGAACGATAAATTCCGTTGAGGATACCGTGATGACCACAACCCGGACACCAAACGACGGGAACCTCGGATTTATACTCCTTGGGTTTCATCT
>JADFYU010000091.1 GCA_015232865.1 Magnetococcales bacterium | reverse complement strand
AAAAAGCATGTATACCATTGATATAATTGGTGTCCCCGGCGCGATTTGAACGCACGGCCTACGGATTAGGAATCCGTTGCTCTATCCGGCTGAGCTACGGGGACTTTTTTTGATTTGGCTAGGTTGATTGCTATTCTGTTCACATTTTTTTGTTAGGATGTGAATTTAGTTATTTTTGCCTCATCACAGGCTTTTATCAATGCGGTATAAGCAGGATATTGTGGCATATTGTTGACTGGATCGGAAGGGTAGAAACCAGGGATTGAATAATTTTTGATCTCTTAAATTCCAATAAGTGGCTCTGCTGGGAAATGCATCCGTGATGGGGTGAAAAATATGGAGAGCTTTTTTGGCGGTAATTGGGGGTGAGAGTCGGGTTTATTGACCATTTTCTAGTTCGTTTTTTCACCACTAACCGGCATGCAACAAAAAAAATCCTGGCTGGATAACAGGTTATCTAATTCTTTAACGAAACCTTGAAAAGTGGCACATCTCTTGAATTTAAACCGATATGTTCCTATCCTTTCTTGGAGAAAAAAATGTACGAATCTGTTAATTTTCAATCCGGTACGGCTCAACCCCAATTTTCTTTGCCTCTGGCGCTCAATGGAATTTTGACACTGACCGAATATGCCGAGCAGTCTCAGCTTGGACTGTTGAGCGACCTTCATCAAGAAAACAGCTCGCTCTCTGACAGCGCCCTGTCTGAAGATGAACTGTTTCACCCCTACTTTAAACAATAGCCACAAATCGGCCCTTTTCGTTTAAAGAAACCCCCCGTAATCACGAAGATTTCGGGGGTTTTTTTTATTGATTTCAACAATCAGTCAGAGAGAGTCTGCGTGACGGGTCAGGGTCGGATAGCCGGTCACGTTATTGTTAAATTTTATCGGCTTAACCGACCTCCGTTGACTGGTGGGTCAAGGATAAGATTCAACTGCCCAATCTTGAATTACAAGCCGTCATCCCGGGCGCACTTCTGACAACACAACGCCCCGTTTCCCTGCTGGAGTATCTCTTGCTTGGGCACCCAGGTTTGGCAACGGGCGCATTGAACCAAAACCGGTTCTACCTCCCCTTCCACGGAAAAATCCTTAATAAATGGCCGGGCTATTCGATAAATGAGATAGCAAAGCCCCGCCAAAAGAAATAATCGGACAATGAACATGGCCGGAGACAATCCTATAAATTGGCTAATTATACAGAGAGATCTGTCATAATGTCATCGGCGATCGGATCGGAAATCAGGGTTCGTACCAGCTCTTCCTCTACGCTTTCCGGTTGTTCTGATTGTTCGGCCTTCTCTTTGCCAAACAGCGCCTCCATGAAGATTCGATTCAAATTTCCTTTAAGCTGCTCACTGTTCTCAAACATGGCCGGATTTTGAACCGAAAGCCCCTCCCCACCAGAGACAGCCCGAGCGGAGGCGGAAAATTCAACCACATCGACCGGTTGATATTTGGCGCTGCGATCCGTTGGGACCGATGAGCCGACCGTTGAACTGGAACGGCTGTTAACCGAATAGGCGGAGATGATGGAATTGGCGGTGATCATATTGGCTCCCAAATTGTTCAACTAAATCAGCAAAGAAAAAAAATACTGATATATCGTTGTGACGATGACCCAGAAGGGACTAGAATAAATCCAACCCTTAGACCCTTATCGACCAGTTCGAGCCAAAGCTAAAATCCTCATGGTACAATTTTTTAAAAAACTGGGTTTCAATGAACATTTTACCCTCTCTATCATGGCCGTCGTCATTGGTGTGGTGGTTGGGTACGGTGCGATCCTTTTTCGAACCCTAATCGAGATTTTTCAACATCTTTTCATGGGTAGCGGCCAGGAAAATGTGGTGGAGATCCTCTCCGAGCTCTCCTGGTGGTACATCATCCTGATGCCGATGATCGGTGGTGCCATCATTGGCCCGCTGGTCCACTTTTTCTTTCCCGGCTCCCGTGGCCATGGGGTGCCGGAGGTGATGTCGGCGGTCGCCTTACACGGCGGCAAGATGAATCTCCGCGATGGTCTGGGAAAAATGTTGGCCTGCTCCCTCTCCATCGGTAGTGGCGGCTCGGTCGGCCGGGAAGGCCCGGTCGTCCATCTGGGGGCCACCATCGCCTCTTGGTTTGGCAGCAAACTCAATCTGTCTACCCGACACATGAGAACCATCGTCGGCTGCGGAGCCGCTGCAGGAATCGCCGCATCATTCAACGCTCCCATCGCCGGAGTCATGTTTGCGTTGGAGGTCATCCTGGCCGATTACGCTCTGGCAACCTTTTCACCCATCGTTCTTTCGTCGGTCATCGCCACGGTCATTGCCCGGCTTCACCTTGGCGACTTTCCCGCCTTCATCGTTCCCCACTACACCTTGGTATCCGCCTGGGAGATTCCCGCCTATGTTGGGCTGGGTGTGCTGTGTGGCGTTACCGGAATTATCTTCATGAAGGTGCTCTTCAAATCCGAAGATCTTTTTGCTCTGATTCCCATTCCCCGCTATCTCAAACCGATCATTGGCGGTTTTCTGCTCGGCTCCATCGCCTTGATCTTTCCCCAGGTCATGGGGGTCGGCTATGACACCATGAACATTGCCCTTCTGGAAGAGATGGCCGGACCGCTCATGTTAACCCTGATACTGGTCAAAATTCTTGCCACTTCCGTCACCCTGGGCAGCGGTTTTTCCGGGGGGGTTTTCACCCCAAGCCTTTTTTTGGGTGCCATGGTCGGCGGCAGTTACGGTGTCTTTGCCCACGATCTGTTTCCCGCCATATCCGCCGGTCCGGGTGCCTACACATTGGTGGGAATGGGGGCCATGGCCGCTGCAGTGTTGGGCGCACCCATCGCCTCTATTCTCATTCTTTTTGAGCTGACCGGAGACTACCGCATCATGTTGGCCTTGATGGTGGCCTCCATCGTCGCTACGGTTCTCATCAATCAGGTCTACCGGGATTCTGTCTACACCAGCGCCTTGCGTCGACACGATATCGATCTGCGTTCCGGTCGCGAAGTGGGGTTGATGCGCCATATCTCCATCGCCTCCATCGTCAAGCGGGAGTTTGAAACGGTGGCGGAAACCATGACCATTAAGCAGTTCAAAGACCGGCTTCATAGCTGTAAAGAGGAGATTTTTCTGGTGCTCGATGCCGATGGCATGCTCTCCGGAATCGTCTCCTTCCAAAATATCCGGGGCGTCGCCTTTGAAGAGGGGTTGGAAGATCTGGTCTTGGTACGAGATATCGCCACTCGAAAAGTCATCACCATCAATCCGGAAAACAACCT
>JADFYU010000090.1 GCA_015232865.1 Magnetococcales bacterium | reverse complement strand
AAAACCAACAGTTGGTCACGGGTCAACACCCGATTGGGATGGTTAAGAAAGGCCGTTAGAAGCGCAAACTCCCCACCACTCAAAAAAATTTTCTGTCCACCAGGAGAGTACAACTGCCGGGTTGGCACGTCTAATCGCCAACCGGCAAAAAGATAACTGGCATTTTGCTCTGAATCGGATGTTCCGTCCGGCAGGGAGCGGCTGCGTCGCAGAACACTCTTGACCCGAGCCAACAACTCACGCGGGTGAAACGGTTTGGGCAGGTAGTCATCGGCCCCCATCTCCAAGCCGATAATCCGGTCCATCTCCCCACCTCTGGCACTGAGGATGATAACGGGAATATTGGAACGGGAACGCAAATTCCGACACAAAACCAAACCATCTTCATCCGGCAGCATCAGATCCAGGACAATCAGGTCAACCTCCTCACGATCAACAATCGCTTGAAACCCCCGCCCATCGGTACTGACGCTCACTCGAAAACCGTTCTTTTCTAAAAAATCACTGACTAAATTACAGATATCCGGGTCATCATCTACAACGAGAATGTGGTCTGGAGATGTCATCATATCGACCTAATCATGCCTTTTTGAATGGTACAAATATCAAGGTGCTTCAACCTAGATTCGGCAGTTGAACGTATGCACATGGCACAAGTTCTTGATTCACCATGCAAACCAATACCTTGCACCAGCCGCTGACGTTCAACTGCCGAATCTAGGTTCAAAGACAATATCAACACTGTCTAGATAGAGTTCCAATTCTGAATTCAACGTAGCCACTCGTTCTGACTCACTATTTTTTGCCGCCTCTTCCAGGTTTTCCCCAATTTCGGAAATCCGGGCAAATCCGTAACCCGAACCAGACCCTTTCATTCGGTGCCCCAAGGTACGGATCAGGTTGAAATCCCCCTCTTTCAGCGCTTTTGGAATGGCAACCAGATCCTTGTGTCTATTTTTCAAATATCCTGGCAAGATATCTTCCAAATCTTGATCCACCATGACAGTTATACGCTCTAGCTCACCCATTCCAACCCCTTAAATGCCCAAAAAAAAATAAAAAATCAGGCAACAACCATCTCCTACCACTTGATTGATCCGGCCTCACGCATAGATTCTTCATAAGTGAGACATACTAACTGAATCGCTATTTTTTTTCCAGAGTTTACTATCCATCATTCATTTTTTTCATTTTGTTGGATAACGTTACATCCACAAAACAAAAAAAACCGGTTGACCCAAAGATCGACCAGTTTTTTATAAATTTCCAGGACAGCTCCAGAATAAAATCTGGGGTCAACCTAGATTCGACGGTTGGCAGTTCGTGCATGGTGCATCCATTGATTTATCTGGTAAAACAGGAGAAGTCTCCGTCACCTTGTTGGTGATTAGATCTTCTCCTTATTTACCATGTTAATCAATATGTTACACCAAGTGCGCACCGACAACTGCCGTTTCTAAGGAGCCTTGCGACGGCTGTTTCCAGGTGCTCGTCCATCCCCATGCAGAAGATCGGATGGGGCGGTATTTCCTCTTAATGGTAAACGGAAAAGCAGGATCACGGTCACGAGAATGACAACGGCAAACACCTCACCAATGGTGGTCACAACCGGAAGCCAGGGTAGAGGCAAAACCTCAAAATGATAGTCTGGAGGAAGAAGGTCCCGATATGCGACAATGATGGTGTTAAAACCATCATCCAGAAGATAACGCAACCCCGGAATAATAGCAAAAACAGCCAAAACACCAGCCGTAAACGTGGCCAGGGCCATTTGCCAGAATAGCTTGGCATAAATTCCTGCCCAGGTTATACCACGGCTCAGCAGAATGCCGTAATGATGACGTCGGTGGCCAATCAGTGCCCCAATCTGAGCCAATAACAGCGCACCCAGAAAAATGCCGAAAGTCAAAGCGTAGGCCGGAACCATGGTTGAGAGCAAGTCACTGAGCAGGTTGAAGCGGTTAAGGGCATCCCGATACATGGGATGGATATTCAAAGCCCGGGCCGACTCATCGGTACGCAGAGCCAACAGGGCATTGATTCCCTTTGTCAACTTGGTCGGATCGGGCACATAGACGTGTATGGCCTCAAACGCCGTTCCGTACCCGGTTACATCCCAAGGTACATAGATGGTCGAACCGTCGGAACTTTCCCGCCATCGAGGACAAAGAGCCCGGCGCAAAGCGTTATCCTGAGGCAGACGATGACAGGGAAGCCAGAGACGGTTTTGATCGTCATGATTGAGGGTGTCCCACGCCCCCTCCGGCCGCTTGCCGTTAATATCCCCCAACCCCGAAGGTAAAACCGGTGTGGGACAGCGCTCGGTCGCCACCTCTGGCAGGGCGGTCAAACCGCTGCGAAAAATTTCACGTTGCACACAAAGCGCATACGAACCGATGGATTTAGTCGGATAAATGGTCGAAGCCAATCGAGCGGCACTCAGATCATCACCACGCCCCTGATTGATGGGGTTATATTGAATATCTGGAAAGTGATAGGCGGCCAACAACGCATTATAAGTGGTGAGCGGAAACAGATAGGCAACCTTTTCCATGGAGGGAATATGGTGAACCCAACGGGTTTTAAACGGAATCAGCTCCTCCCGGTCACCAACTTGTACCTTCATCCAAAGAGTGTCCAATACCTGACGTATGGAGCCACCAGGTAAGCTGTTCGGAAGCCGGCGTAATTTTTTCTCGATCAAGAGGGGCTGAATACGATTTCGGTAGGCGGTATAGTTGAATTGGCTTTGAAAAAGCGTCTCACTCAACACAATCGTCAGAGGCAGCCCCTGCCAATTGGTCTCGCCGGGCATGGAATCAGCCCTCTGAGAGCCGGTTTCCTGCTCCAACTGCCATAGAGGATCCTGTGGATAGACCGCCCAACCCAACAGGGGAGTACCGGAATCCCAGATATCCTCGCCGGGTAAAGATATGTTTGGCGTACTTCTGGCCAAGCGTCGATAGGGGTGGACGGTAATGCCAAAATCCTCTCCCGGCAACCGCTTTTCCAGTGTTTTGAGCTGGTCCAACAGACCAAACTGAATACCGTCGTGATTTTGCCAGTGGGCTTTTGCCCAAACCGGAACACCGTAGGGGCGCAACGTTCCGAGCAAAGCATCGGTAAACCGCTCCAGCAGACCGGCTCGGGTTCCAACCAGAAGCAGAGCCATACTCAAGACCAGCGCCAATAAAAGAGAGAGCCAGGCAAAATCCCGACCACCGCCGGAACAACCAAAACGTCCGCAAATAAAGGATCGCCAATAAGAGCGCGATCCAAGAGAAACCCAAACCGGCAGCCATTTTTTTGATCCGTTGCTGCTCGTCCCCGTCCTGGACTTTTCTGACATTATCTTCCGGTTCCTTCTTCTTGTTTTTTTCCACCTTTCAGACGTAAGTGACAGCGGT
>JADFYU010000008.1 GCA_015232865.1 Magnetococcales bacterium | reverse complement strand
ATACGAAGCTTGGCTGTTGAAATAGCCTGGTGCTGGCTTCGTTACCAGCCAGATAGCAAGATAAGTTTGTGGTTCAAGGAGCGATTTTCTGGAGGAGGCAAAAGGATGTTTCGAGATCGTAGTCAGAAAGGGGCAGGGTTATCCACCCCTTTCTGCTTCGGCCCCTGATCCGGCGCTCGAGTTGCGTCCCCGCATAGCCCTATCCTCCGGTCAGGATAGGGAGCAGTTTACGTTGTTTGACGGATTAAAAAAAGTGGAGGGTTGACAAAGGCTCTCTTCATAGAAGGATGATTGGAGATAGCCTGGATTTCAGGAGCTACAGGATAACATGGAGCAACCGGCCTTATTCCTGGCCCAGTCGGGTCGGATGGCATACCAATTTTTCTGTTCCGATTTAAACTCGTAGGGGGTTTGCAAAACAGAAAGAACCGTTTGTAAGGGCTGATGATTGCCCTGCTCGCAGGCATCGATGATTTGCTGGGACAGATAGTTTCGAAGAATGAAACGGGGATTTATGGCGTTCATCCGTTCCCGGCGTCCTTGGTTGAAAAGGTCGCTGTTTTCTCGGGAGACACGCTGTTGGAGGGTGTTGAGCCATTGGTTGAAGGGAGTTCGGTAACGGTCGAACAGCTCAAGTCGGTAGAAGGCGGGCTTGAGGGTCTCCAGCTCTGGATTCTGAATGGAAATATCGGCCAATCGGCGAAAGAAATCGGTCATGTCCACCTCCGCCGCTTCCAGAAGAGCAAATCCCTCTTCAATCAACGATTCATCACCGGGCATAAACTGCTCAAAGCCGAATTTTCCGGCCAGCATGGTTTTGAATTTTGCCAGATAGACCGTATCAAAGTGGCTCAATCCGGCCTGAAGATCGGCTTCGGGAATCACCGGCAACAGTGCATCCGCCAGCCGTTCCAGGTTCCATCGGGCAATGGGGGGTTGTTGACCAAAACAGTATCGTCGTCCCGGCAGATCGGTGGTGTTGGGGGTCCAGTTGCTGTCAAAATGATCGATCCAGCCATAGGGACCATAATCGATGGTCAGGCCGAGGATGGAGAGATTGTCGGTATTCATGACGCCATGAACAAACCCCACCCGCATCCATTCAACCATCAGATGTGCCGTCCGTTGACAGACGGACTGGAACCACAGACTGCGCCGATTTTCCAGGGGTTCCTCGGGAGCGATTTCCGGAAAATCGCGGGAGAGGGTAAAATCGACCAGTTGTCGGGTCATTTCAGGCTGGTTGCGCTTGGTAAAGAGTTCAAAATGGCCAAAGCGGATAAACGAGGGAGAGACCCGGCAAATCACCGCACCAGGCTCGATGGCCGGGTTGCCGTCGTAAAACATGTCGCGCAGCACCCCGTCACCGGTGGTGATGAGGCTTAAGGCGCGGGTGGTCGGAATACCCAGATGGTGCATGGCTTCACTACAGAGGAACTCTCGGATGGAAGAGCGCAACACGGCCAGGCCGTCGGCTCGGCGGGAGTAGGGAGTCGGGCCGGCTCCTTTGAGCTGTAACTCCCAGCGTTGGCCGGCCCGGTTGATCACTTCTGCCAGCATGATGGCTCGTCCATCCCCCAGTTGCCCAGCCCAATGGCCGAACTGATGACCGCCGTAACAGGTCGCATAGGGGGTCATGCCCGGTTGGAGGCGGTTGCCAGAGAAGAGGGCGAGAAACGCTTCGCTGGATAGATCATCCGGAGTAAGATCCAGCAGCTCGGCCACCGGTGCGGCATGGGCGATCAGTTTGGGAGCCGAGGCCGGTTTTGGCGTGACGGCCGACCAGAAAGCACCAATGACCTGGCGCGGTGTACTCGAAAGGGTTGACTCTCCGGGCAACGCTTGGATAAATCGATTGTCGAGGTGAAAATTCTGCATGGCAAAGCCGGACATCTCCTGATTCGTGGCCGTTGCTGGGGTAATTCAGCCGGCAAACCGTTGTACCGATTCAGGTACGACCAACTGCCGAATTTAGGAACAATATTTTTTTAATGTTTATTCCAGGCTTTGATCATAAAAGCAGTATTGATTGCGGCCTTTATTCTTGGCCATATACATGGCGTTATCGGCGTTACAGAGCAATTTTTCAGCATCTTGGGCGTCCGTTGGATAAAAAGTGAGACCAATGGAGCCGGAAATGGTGACGGATTGACCGGCCAGGATAAACGGTTGTTGTAAGTGAAATAAAATCTTTTCAGCCACCGTTCTGACACTGCTCAAATCGGTGGCATCGGCCAGGATGACGGTAAACTCATCTCCGCCCAGACGAGCGACGGTATCGGATTGGCGCACCGCACCGGTCATACGATCGGCAACCTCTTGCAGCAGTTGATCGCCGGCGGCATGACCCAACTCGTCGTTGATCCATTTAAAGCGGTCCAGATCGATAAACATCAATCCGACGGGGTTGGTGTTGCGTTGGCTGTTGAGGATGGCCGATTGTAATCGATCCATGAAGAGGGTTCGGTTGGGCAATCCGGTCAGTCCGTCATGGGTAGCTTGAAATTGGATCTGTTTTTCCGCCTGTTTTCGATCCAATAATAGTTGAATTCGTTGGCGCAGCACCGCCCAGTGGATGGGTTTGGTCACATAATCTTCTGCACCGGCTTCAAAGGCTCTATCAACCGAATCGTCATCGGAGAGAGCGGTGACCATGATAATCGGCACCTGTTGACCACCAGGAAGTTTGCGAATTTTTTCACAGGTCAGGAATCCGTCCAAAATCGGCATTTTGGCATCCAGAAGGACGAGGTCCGGTTTTTTTTCCTCGAAAAGTTGGGCGGCCGCCGCGCCGTTTTTGGCCTGTATGACCCGATAGCCATTTTTACTTAAAAAATGGTGGACCAATATCAGCTGGGATTCATCATCTTCGGCTACCAAAATGGTTGATTGTTCCGAAGCCGGGAGGGGATTGTTCAACATGGGTTTTCTTTCAAAAGTTTCTCTTTCAACAAAATGGAAACCCGTTCGCTTTCAGCGCGTATACTTTCGACAAGTATGGCACACTCGGAGAATTGGTCAATGTTTGCTTTCATTTCTATCTTTTGGCAGAGTGCCGCCAATTGGTCTGCTCCAAACAGGGCGGCGGCCCCTTTGATCAGGTGGGCGGTCGCTTTCAAAGAGGCGATATTTTCCTGTAAAAGGTACTGTTCAAGGAGTTCGACGCGCTCAGTCAAGGTGGAGAGAAACAGGTCTATGGGTTCCGTCAGGTCGCAGCCCATCTCCGCTTGAAGTTGGTCCAGAATTTTGTGGTTGAGGGTCAGGGCCGTCTCGGATTGGTGCGGGTTGGCTTCCTGGATTTGTTTGACGGGCCATGTCGGTTTCCTGGCTGGTGAAGAGGGGGTGTCGGTGGCCAGGTGTTCCAAATTGGTAAACTGGTGGATGACGTTGAGCAGGCGGTTTTTACGGATTGGTTTGGTCAGGTGCAGGTCACAGCCGGCGGCAAGAATTTTTTTGGAGATGTCCTGCATGGCATGGGCGGTGAGGGCGATGATGGGAATCGGCTTCAAGCCGGATTTGCGTTCCCACTCCCGTATCTCTCGTGTGGCTTCATAGCCGTCCATTTCAGGCATCTGTATATCCATCAACACCAGATCATAGGAGGTTGCTTTAAATTGCCTGACCGCCTCCCTCCCATTGCTGACCAGATCCAATCGGTGGGCAGTGCGAGCGAGAAATCCTTTGATCACCATTAAATTGTCCAGGGCGTCATCGGCAACCAGAATCGAGAGGGATTGTATGTCGGATGGGTTGGTCAGCCGTTCTTCCGGCTGCTCTGTTTCTGTGACCTGCTTGGCGCGAGGAAGCCGGACGGAAAACAAGAAAGTGCTGCCGACTCCCACCTGGCTGGTTACGGAAATTTTTCCGTCCATTTTTTCGATAAGCCGTTGACAGATGGTCAATCCCAGACCGGTTCCGCCAAAACGCCGGGTGTTGGAGAGATCCGCTTGCACGAAGGGTTGAAAAATCATCTCCAGTTTTTCGGGGGGAATGCCCATTCCCCGATCGGAAATTGAGAAGAGCAGCAATTCACCCTGTTGGTGGGCGACGGAAAGGGTGATGGTGCCCTGGCTTGAAAATTTGATGGCGTTGCCGATCAGGTTCAAAAAAATCTGTTGAAGTCGTTGAGAGTCGCCCAACACCAGAGGATGAATCTGTTCGGAGAGGGTGTAGGTGAGTGTAAGCCCTTTCTCCTGGGCCTTGATTGTCAGTATGTCAACGGTATGATGAATCAACTTTCTCAGATCGAAGGCGGCATTATCCAGGATCAGCTGGTTTGCCTCGATTTTCGAGAGGTCAAGAATGTCATTGATCAGAGACATCAATCCCTCTCCCGCTCGCAGGGAAATCTCCAGATACTTGCGTTGTTCGGCGCTGATGTCGGTGTCCAACAGAAGCTCGGACATGCCGAAAATCGCATTGATCGGCGTGCGAATCTCGTGGCTCATGGTGGCGAGAAAAGTGCTTTTGGCCTGGTTGGCTTGATCCGACTCCTGTTTGGCCAGGACCAACTCTTCCGCCAATTGGGTCTGTTTGATGATGCCGGCCAGAGAATTGGCCATGGCCAGCAAGAAACGTTCTTCCCTTTCGGTCTGCTGATGACCATCCAACAGGTACATGTTGATGATTCCCAACACCTCTCCTTTGAAGAGAATGGGAATACAGTAGTGTCCGTGGGGTTGGATATTTTTATAGCTGATATCGTGGTGTTCATCCAGATGGCTTGCAAAAATCAGTGCTTTGCTCTCAGCGGCGCGGCCACAGAGGCAGGTGCCCGGTTTGATTCGTGCGCACTGGGCCAGAATCGGAGCGGGTAATCCCTTTTGGACGACCATCTCCAGCTCTTGGGTTTTTTTGTCATAGAGAAAAATAGATCCTTTGTTGGCAGTCGTAAGCCAGGTTCCCGATAGAACCAGATCCAGAGCGCTCTCCAATTGATGAATCAAGGAGCGGGTTTCGGTGGCGTTTTTAAGGAGGGTATTGATGGCGGATTGGGATTGGAACATGCGCTCCCGGTTTTTAGCTTCCTCTTCCCGATCGGTGATGTCCCGAACCACTGCAGAAAAAAACCGGGTCTTGTCCCGAGACCACATACTCAGGGTAATCTCGGCCAGGAAGGTTTTTCCGCTTTTGGTGGAGCTGGTTTGAATGACGGTCTGGCCAAACCAGCTCTCCCGTCTTAAATTTTGGATTCGCTGGAAAGCCTGTTTATGCTCGGCAACACGGTGGGTTGGAATCAATTTAAGGATCGGTTGACCAAGAATTTCCTGTTCGGTGTAACCAAAGATGGTTTCGGCTCCATGGTTCCAGAAAATAATGTTTCCCTGATTGTCGGCGGCAATGATGGCGTCCTGAACTGAGGCGGTAATGGCCCGGAATCGAGCTTCACTCTCTTGCAGGGCAACTTCCATCACTTTTCGTTGGGTAATGTCGGTTAAAAATGCAAAGGCATATTCAGGCTTTCCGAGGGCGTCATAGAGGGTCGTACAGTGGGAGACCGCATGGAGATCCTCACCGGCACTGGTTTTTAACGCCACTTCAAAAATACGATGATTTGATGTACCGATTTGAGCTCCGATGGATTTCAATTTTGTAATATGATCGGGATGGGCGAAGGTTAACGGGGTTTTGCCCAAAACCTCGGTTGGTTCGACCTTGAGCATTCGACAAAGCGCGTTATTGACCTCAATGATTCTATAATCCGTGGCGGAAAAGAGCCAAAACCCCTCGGTAGTCGTCTCCAGAATGGAGTGATGTTGACTGGTGCGTTTTTCCAGCGCCTCTTTGGCTTGCCTGCGCTGTTGAATTTCGCTGTTGAGCTTGTGGTTGGTGGTCTCCAGAGATTGTACCGCTTTCATCAGGGCGGTCTGGGACGCCTGGTTTTGGTTTTGGATGGCGACAATCTGTGGAAAAAGGGTGTGCAGCAATCTAAGCAGGCCCAGCAGAATAAATCCCACTCCAAACAGGGTAACCAGCCATTTTAAATTGAGATGGAGATCTTCCATCAAGGCCATGACCCACGTTTTTGGGATAAAAAAGGGCAGAATGTTCATGATCACCAGGTCGGTGAAGTAGAACAGGGAGATCGACAGCAGGCCGGTCAGGATAAAGGAGATGGGCGGGACCGCATTCAGGGTTTCCAGGGCAACTCGGTTTTTTCTGAATTGCCACCAACTTGCCACGGTTCCGAAGATGATCAGAAGGTCAAGTGCCGTCATGGCGAGAATGGAATTCCAGATCATAAGAAAACACTCCGAATGCGGCAGTTGCAAGCAGCGAGGAGCCCCAATTATCGGTTGGATTTCCAGCCATCCTCAATTTTAAAATATACTGGAAGATCCAGGATGGCAGACCCTTGATTTGGAATCAAGCAAATTGTCCTTCAAGTTTTAGCATTAATGATCATTCATAGGCAATAAATTTTCCAAGATGCACACCGAGCCGATAATAGGCAGCCATCTCATTTTGAAAAACAGGCAGGCGATTCGGGCGATAGTGCCGCTCTTTTTCCGAATGAGGATTGGAAATAAGGCCGAAAATCCGTGTTCTTTTTTTACCGTCCGGTCGATAGCGGATAATCAGGTCATGAAACGTGCGCAGGGCGTAGGTGGTCCCGTCTCGATAAAAATGATCTTCATCAATCTGGGCTTTGATTCGCTCCAGGATGATCTGCTGAAGGCCGTAGCTCTCCTGAGAGAGGGAGCCGGCCTCCTGGGCTTTTTGGCTACAGCTTTTCATCTCGTGGATGAGATGTTCGATGCTGTTGGTCGAATGGTTTTTGGCCACTTGTAAAATCCAGGTCGCGGCTTGAATCAGGGGGGCTTGAATTCCTTCGTCGATATAGGCGTGCCGGTCCCGCTGCAATATTTGAGCGGCCGCTTTTTTCAGGGGCGACCTCTCTTCCAAATGGATGCTGGCCAAAGTGACGGCCAAATCGGAAAAACGGGATTGAGGCATATAATACGGCATGATAAAGCGGCTCCAACAGTAGATACTATGATTCTGCCCGAGCATTTTAACACAATTATTCGGAGAATCTCCCGGATTTGGCTTTTTTATGATTCCGTAGTTCTTGTATTTTGCGGGCCAATGTTCTTTGGCTGATGCTCAATTGCTCAGCCAGATCCGACCGTTTTCCCGAAAAATGGCTGAGCAGGTGAAGAAGATAGGTTTGTTCAATGGATTTCAGGGGTAGAATGTCCGTAATCTGAAAGGGTGGCATTTCTCCGGGTTTGACAGTCTTGTCGAGGTCACTTCCCTTTGGAGAGAGGTCTGGGTGAAACAGCTCGGGAAAGTGTTCCGGTAAAAGGAGGGGGCCACTGCTTAAAATTCTTGCCCGTTCCAGCAAATTTTGTAATTCGCGAATATTGCCAGGAAAAGAGTAACGCTCAAGGGTTCTCAATGCTTCTGGTGAAAGGGTATAGGGGTGGTTGCCGGATATCCGCTTTAAAAGGGATTGAGCCAACAATCCAATATCCTCAACGCGGTTGCGCAGCGGGGGAAGAGTGATGGGAAAGGCGCTGATGCGGTAGTAGAGATCTTTGCGAAAAGTGCCTTGGGCGACCATGTCGGCCAGGGGGCGATTGGTGGCGCAGACCAGCCTGAAATCTACATATCGGGACTCCGTGCTGCCGACTCGGCGATAGGTCTGGGTCTCCAGCAGACGCAACAATTTAACCTGGATCTGTGCTGAAACCTCGCCAATCTCATCCAAGAAAAGGGTTCCTTCATGGGCCGCCTCCACCAATCCGGGCTTGTCGTTGTGTGC
This sequence comes from Magnetococcales bacterium, assembly GCA_015232865.1. Next base: position 85,979 of record JADFYU010000008.1, on the reverse strand, counting down.
GCCGGTAAACGAACCTTTTTTATGGCCAAACAGCTCACTTTCGAACAGATTTTCGGCCAGACCAGAACACTCCACCGGGACAAAGGGTCGGTTGACCCGATCGCTGGCTTCATGGATGGCGCGGGCGATCAGTTCCTTGCCGACGCCGGACTCCCCCAACAATAAAACCGTTGTCGATTCGGGGGCGACCCGTTGAACAAGCTCCAACATTTGATTGAAGGCGGGGGCCTGACCGACCAAACCGATCGGGTTGGGGGTGGCACTGGCAATCAAGGTTGGTCTGAGCACCTCCAAAAAATAGGCGATCTCTCCCCGATGGTCCAGAATGGGCCGAATTTCCACGTCAACAAACTCTTGACCGGAGACCGACTGGTGTATGTGCAGCATTCGCTCACTATGCTTTGTCTCGGCACTGACTCGAAGCGGGCAACACTCTCCGGCGAGATCACAGGGACGATTAAAATCGTGAGAAACCTCATAACAGTGTAAACCGCCCAACTCCCGTTCGCCGCCGTGATCCTCTCGGTAGGCGCGATTGGCTGCCAGAATCAGATAGTTTAGATCCAATAATATTGCCGGGTCATGGATGCTGTGTAACAGATTGATGGCTTGTTGGGAGGGGGAAGAGAGTTGCAAAGAAGCGGGCATGGTCTGGCTTTCCGGTGAAAACAAGACAAAAGTGTCTTTGTCTGTCGTATATGTCATGGCAAATATGGCTTATTGGGTCGGAATGATCAAGAGAGAACCGGCTGGTTCATCTGGGAAAATAAATGAATGAATTATTAATGATCAATATTACAATTAGTTGCCTAAACAGACCGGTGAAAGGAGGGCCGACCATAAAGGATGGCGCATCCTGTGCAGTGTGGTGTTCAATGAGCGGCTAACTCAACCGACAGGTCGCACCAGGCACGCCTATCCAATAGCCCCATGGGTGGAGAACGGGATGCAGAGCGGATTTAACGATGTAACCCCTGAAAATTTCCTGCTGATTAGAGCGTATATTCAAAATGAAATCAGCCATTTCCGCATCAACTCAGAAACATGGGTGTTGGTGCTTTTCAATAAAATTCCCAAGGAATCCTCGGTGGAGGCTGTTGAACAATTAAACGTTTGGATCAGACGATACTTGTCCAAACGAATCATTCGGGAGATGGTTTTTCAACTGGGTCTGACCAATCTCTCTCAACCGGAACCCTTTACCCTAAAACCAGAAATATCGGCAAACAGGAAAAATAATTGATGAACGAACTATTCGATATCACAAATGCCAGAAATGTCCATCTAGCCTGGGAGTGGGAGTTGGAAGCCATTGCCAAAGGTCAGCAGTCTGTGGCAAAACTGCCATCGTATGAGGATTGTCAACTCGGTCTCTGGCTGCATCGTACCGGTATCAATAAATATCGAGATAGTGAATATATTCATCAATTAATGGATGTGCATAGAAAATTTCACACAGTCGCGGAGCGGATTATTACCGGCATGAATCAATCTCGATTTGGGGTGGTCGAGGAAAATCTCAAGGAGGTCCGGGCCTTGAGTCAGGAGATCGTCTTTACCCTGACCGCCATTGAATTCAGTGCCCTGCAAAAACAACGACCGTTCAGCACTCTGCCCGCTCCCTTGCGTCGGATTATGCAAACGTTGTTTACAGGCCGTGAAGAGAGAGAGGACGGTATCAACGAGGCTTTGGATGCCGGTCAAGCGCGCATGACCCACTTCCGCTGGTCACAGGATCTGCTCCGCGCTTTCCGTCATCGGGGACGTGACGTCGCCTTGAAGCCGGCGGAGTCCTGTGCGTTGGGGGTTTGGATTCACAATGTCGGTCTGAAAAAACACGGGGATCTGCCCAGTCTCAAACGTTTGGACCTGGTCCACAAAGCCTTTCATCACAAGGCCAGCCTTTCGGTGAAAGCTCTGCAAAACCGTAAAGATCTCCAGGCTGGAAGAACCTACGAGGATATGATCCAGCACAGTCTGGAGGTGGTCTATCTGCTGACGACCATCGAGAACCAGCTACAAAGCAGCGGCTCATTGACACCCCCACGGAATATCAGATGTTGATCCCGGATCTGGTCGTCTGCAAACACAAATCGATGCCGCCTTCACCAATACGGTGAGTGCGGCTTTCTCTTATTTTCCCGGTGGAACGGAGTTGTCCCAGACATTGGGGGCCATGCCGGGAGGGAGCATATTATGGCACTGTTCACAACCGTGCTGTAACTCGTCCAGGGCCTCGACAACCAACCCTCTTTCGCCGGTTTTAGTCTCTTTGTGGGCAGCGGAGTAGAGGTTTTTCATGTGGTCATTGCTGTTTTCCGCCAACTTCTCAAAAGTTTGGGATTCCAACGGCGCGCTGTCATTGGCGTGGCGATAGAGGGTCTCCGATTTAGCCGCGTGCCAATCCATGGGACCAACCAGACCAAAAGCCCGCTGCAAGGATTTGGCGTGTCGTGCCAGGTTTTCGGAATATTTAAAATCGTTGGCGGAGATCTGGCGAATCATCTGGGCATGCAGACGCAACAGGGAGACCACCGAGGCGACATATTTTGTCTTTTCGGGATTATCTGCCTGGGCTAATGGAATCTGTAAGCTTGAAAAGAGAGTGATAGCCACACTCATCAGTATTATTTTTTTCATGATTCTCACATTTTATCCCGCAAAAAAGTCTCAGGAAGCATTCGGGGTCGTAAAATAATCACCTGGATGTGCTCCAAGCCAATCAATGGATCAAGAGGCCTCGTCCGGTTCCTCTGGTTCTTTGTGAGCAATACCGGAGTGGCAATCCACGCAGGTTTTGTCTCCACCCGCAGACATTTTAGCATGCTTTCTCGATGCCGATTTGTCCTGATCCAAAAAAGCCATGGATTCGTACGAGTGACACTGACGACACTCCTTTGAGTCCCTTTCGCGCATATGGTTCAACACATTTTGTGCCAGACGGTAGCGGGATTTTTCGAAGGCGGCTTTGTCGGGGTAGGTGCCGATGACATGGTGGTAGAAATGTCGGCCTCCGACCAGCACCTTGTCCAGGAACATGTCAAGATAGTCGCCAATCTCTTCACCATGAGGAACATGGCAGTCGGCACAGAGGGCGCGAACACCGGAGGCATTTTTATAGTGAACGCTCTCGGTGTATTCCTGATAGACCCCCTCCATCTCATGACAGGAGATGCAGAGCGATAGGCTGCTGGTTCCTTTCATGAAGATAAAATGAAAGCCCAAAAAAAGAACGACTCCAGCCAACAAACCGGAACCGACGAACAGACCGACCGGTTTGTTGCTCGGCGTCACGGACCAACGCCAGATTCTTTTTATAAATGCCATGAATTTTCTCGCTTTAAATGGTTCTGATTCTCTTCCTGTTTTGGCTATTCAGGATCAAACTCTATTTTCGTTGTCTGTTGTCCAAGTGATACGCGACCCAGTTTACAATATTTATTTATATTTTGTCATGAAAAAGTGACCGGTTCTGTGTCGGCAGAGTTGCTATAAATTCCATTGATTTTCAGCCGATTCAGAGGTCGGTATAAACTTTTCGATGGTCTCGATCAGTCGCTTCTTTCGGACCGGTTTGGTCAGATGCTCATTGCAACCGGCTTCGATGACCTGTTGTTTGTTTTCGCTGAGCGCGTGGGCGGTCAAAGCGATAATCGGGGTTGGTTTGCGGTTTTTTTGCGATTCCAGTTCACGGATCTGGCGCGTCGCGGTATAGCCGTCCATGATCGGCATCTGAATATCCATCAAAATCAGGTTGAATGTCTGTTTTTTGAACAGTTTAATCGCCTCCGCTCCATTACCGGCCACAGTGAGCCGATAACCGGTCTGTTCCAAAAAACCTTTGATGATCATGATGTTCTCTTCGATATCTTCAACGAGCAGGATAGAAATGTGGCTCAGATCATTTTTTTGCGGTGATTCCGGGTGTTGTGCTCGATTATTTTCATTCGTTTCTGGCTGGGTCTGATCCTTCAAGGTTGGCATGGGCAGGGTAAAGGAGAATCGACTGCCTTCACCGACGACGCTCTCCAGTTTGATGTATCCATCCATCAGGGCCACCAATCGCTGGCAGATGGTCAGTCCCAATCCGGTCCCGCCATGGAGACGAGTGGTGGTGGAGTCCGCCTGGGTAAAGGGTTGAAAAATCTCCTGACGCTTTTCTTTGGCTATTCCGGGACCGGTATCGGCGATTGAAAAAGCAATATTGTTTTCCGATTCGACGTTGATGGTGATGAGTACCTGCCCGCTATCGGTAAATTTGATGGCATTGCTGACCAGATTGATCAAAACCTGTCGAAGCCGAAATGAATCCCCTTCAAGCCACTTCGGACACGCCTCGTCCACCTGAGAGAGCAGGGACAGCCCTTTTTCCTGGGAGATGAAGGTAAACAGCGCAATAATCTCCTGGATGACCTCACGTGGCTCAAAAGGATGTTTTTCCAGAGAGAGTTGCCCGGATTCAATCTTGGAGAGATCGAGAATGTCGTTGATGAGAATCAGCAAGGTTTTTCCAGAGCGATTCAGGGTGCTGACATAACGACGCTGTTTATTGGACAGGTTTGTCTCTTCCAATAGTTCGGCCATACCGAGAATGGCGTTCATGGGGGTGCGTATTTCATGGGACATGGTGGTGAGAAAGGTGGTTTTGGCCTGGTTGGCCGCCTCGGCCCGCTCTTTGGCGACCTGTGCTTGCTGTGCTTGATGTCGATCGGTGATATCTTCGACCGTTGACCAGATATAGGGTTGGCCATCCTTTTCGATGATCAAGCTGTAGATTCGGACCGGAATGGTATGGCCGTCTTTATGGATGTACTCCATTTCATTGGGACCGTATCGCCTTTCTCGATTGAGGTGGTCCAGTTTGTTGCTTTGCAGTGGGTGGAGTTTCTCCGGGGTGATATTCCAAATATTGAGTTGGATGGTTTCTGGCACGGAGTAACCGAGGATTTGTGCATAGGCGGGATTGGCATCGACAATATTACCGGACAGATCGCACAGACTCAATCCGACCGGCAGGTTTCCCATCAACATCCGGTTGAACGCATCGCTGACCCGGAGCGCTTTTTCGGAGAGAACCTGCTCGGTTATATCGGTGATGAACCCCTCCAAAACGACGACTCCTCCCTCTTCAGCAAAAAGAGGTTGTCCCTTTTCCAAAACCCAGCGTTGGCTCTGTTTCAAAGGTTGAAGCCGGTATTTGATCTCGTAAGGGGTGTTGGTCTTGACCGCATTTTGGATGCTTTGCAACACCGGACCCCGATCCTCTGTAATAATAAGATCGATGTAGGCGAGTTCGGCATTGTTGATGAACGTTTCCGGCTCATATCCGGTCAGGGCCAGAGCGCCCTGGCTGACAATGACCATGGTTCGGGATGAATCGTTATACCCCCGAAAAACCAGGCCAGGCAGATTGGATACCAAGGTTTGATACCGTTGATGGGAACGGGCCAGATCTTTTGTTCGCAGTCGGACCTGACGACGTAAAAACAGGGCGCCGACTCCCAAAACAATCAATAAAATGGCTGCCACCGAAAAGAGACCTTTGACCCAAGGTGAAAGCAACCCCTGGGAATCGCCCAAGCCGGTCAGCCATTGATCCAAGACCTGAAAATAATAGCTGTCATGCTCTCTTTTCCAGGCTTTTATCCGGCGGTCGATGCTGGCCAGCAGAAGGCTGTTCTGTCCCTCCTTGGCGGCAAACCGCAAGCCCAGAGGATGGTAGAGAATGGTGGTTGGCTTGATGTTCTCCCGGCCTTTTTGCCGGGCACCAAAAACACTATTGACGGCACCGGCATCAACCCGACCTTTTGAAATCTCTTTTAAAACATCGTCATAACTGGGTACGGAAACAATCTGGCAGCGGATGTCGAACTGATGGCAGAGTTCAGCCAGTTTAATGCCATATATCCCATCCTTCATCACCGCAATTTGCAGGTTGTTCAGGTCCAGTATGGTTTGAATCTGACCGTTTCTATGCTGATAAATCTCTCCCCAGACCGTAACCACGCTCTCCTGGCTGAAATCCATGGTTTGGTCGCGCTCACTGCTAAAACCGATGCTGGTCAACAGATCGATCTCTTGATTCTGGAGTTTTTCCAAAGCCGTTGACCAATCGGACCAGACAAACTGGAGCTCCCACCCCTCCAGGCGAGCAATCTCACGAATCAAATCGATGTAGATCCCTTGAGGTTCTCCCAGGTCATTCTGGAAAACTTGAGGAGGATTTGGAAAATAGCCTACCCGAACCAACGGAGCCGTATTGGCTTGCGAGATGGATGAGCAAAAAACCAGTAGCAGGAATAGAAAAATATAAAGTCGTTGAGTCATTATATACTGTTCAATCAGAAGTGTAGGTCTTCAGATCTGGTTGCTGAAAAAAGATCCATGCGGCCCATGATATCAATAGCACCATTATATCCAGGTAACGGTTAGATAACAATTGTTTATTTATTTGAAATCGGAGATTCATAACCGACTGGTGACCTCATCGAAATAAAAATAAAAAAAACGGTCAAAACTGAAAATAGATAAAATCGACCGAATCACCCCGAAGAACCAGAATTCCAATGAACATCAGCAGAGATAAAACCGTTTGAAAGGTCAGCAATGCCCATTGTCGGTTGGCAAAAATCGGTCCACGCAGATAAGCAAACAGGGTATGTCCCCACAGGGGCAGGGAATAAAAGAGCGTCTGCCCAAACAGAAAAAGAGCGGCTTGCTGTTGTAACGGACTATTCTCAAAAGGCGATAGAGTCAGGTTTCGCCAGGCGTAAGAGAGATCCGTCTCTCGGAACAACACATAACCGACCAAGGTCAAGGCAAACATCAACATGATTTGGAACGGTCGCAACCATAGGCTCTCCCGGATTGGCTCCGGAGTGATGGATTTGGCCAACCCATAGACCAAAATCAAGCCGCAGTGATATAGCCCGAACAGAATGAAATTCCAGCCGGCTCCGTGCCAGAGGCCGTTCAAGAAAAAGGTGATGACCAAACTGATGACCAGCCCACCGGTCGCGGCCCGCAAGCGACGAGACAGGGCCAACGGCAGAAAGACATAATCGTGTATCCAGGAGGAGAGCGAGATATGCCAGCGTTTCCAAAACTCGGTCGGCGAAGCGGATAGATAGGGATGGTTGAAGTTTTGCGACAGGTCGAACCCCAACAGCCGGGCTGATCCTCGGGCGATGTCCGTGTAGGCTGAAAAGTCGGCATAGACCTGGATGGCAAAGGCAAACGCACCGACAGCAACCAGGGCGAACGAGGTCTCTTCCAGCGAGTAAATCTTGTTGACGATAAAGGCGACGTTATCGGCGATCACCAGTTTTTTGAAAAACCCCCAGATCAGCAGAAACAAAGCGCTTTGTACCCGCTCAAAGGAGAGGCATCTTTCTTTCTCGATCTGCGGCAGAAAATGGATGGCCCGTTCTATCGGGCCTGCCACCAGCTGCGGAAAAAAGGAGACAAAAAGGGCAAAATCAAGAAAATTTCTTCGAGGTTTGAGCTGGCCTCGATAGATATCGATGGTATAGCTCATGGTCTGAAAGGTATAAAAAGAGATTCCGACCGGCAGATAGATATCCAGGTTGTTGGTAAATCCCGGAAGACCGAGCAGCAGCAACAGTTCGGTTACGTTGTCGATAAAAAATCCAAAATATTTGAAATATCCCAGCAGTCCCAGATTAAAGGCGATACTGACCAATAAAACACGCTGTTTGTGGTCGGGATGGCGGTCCATGGCCAGACCGCAAAAATAATCGACAAAGGTTGACGCTGCGATTAAAAAGAGAAACCAGGGGTGGATGTAGCCGTAAAAAAAATAGCTCATAACCAACAGGAAAATCACCTGTTTTTTTCGGTCAAGCAGCCAATAGATTGCCAGGACGACGGGCAGAAAAAGCAGATACTCCAGGCTATGAAAAATCATCGCAGATACTCCTGAAGACGATCCACCATGTTTTTCGTCCAGTGCTTCCTGAACGGTTCTGCTATGTGAGAACCGTCTTTGTACATTGTTCGGGTTATGTTGGGATCATGGCTGAAATCATGAAATCCGACTCCCTGTTGGGCGGCGTATTCGGCGAGATCATCCCGATAACGGTTGAATTCCGGGCTGTCATCTCCCAGAGTGCCGTCCAGGTGTGGCCTGGTTTGAATGCGAACCAGGACCAATTTCAAGCCCGCCTCTTTACCCAACCGAACCATTTCCGGCAAAAAAGAGAGGGGCAGACGCTTTTTAAAATCGGTCAGACTCTGCCCGGATTCCACTTGATGGATGCGGTCCTGTTGGTCACGAATGTTGCGCGCCGTAAAAATCTGCTGGTTGATCTGTGTGCTCAATTGCGCTCTGGCCTGGACAAATTCCTGTCGCTGCTCAGACGAAACCAGATTTGGGTTGAAAATCGTTTGCCATTTGTAGTGGGCATATCCGGGCAATCCAAACAAAAAACCAATACTGTCCGTTTGCCATTTCAGACTTTTCTGCCAATGCTCCTGAATGGGATAGAGCCAGACAAACCATTCGCCAAGGCTATGGATGAAGGTTTTATGATATCCCATCACCCGATCATAGATTGGTTCGTGTTCCAGAGCGTTTTTGTCGATTTTTTCCCGGATGAACAGGGAGCTGGCTCCCTCGATCGGGTTGGTCAGAGCGGTATTCCGAAAAAAGATGAAAACCGTTTTTGGCCTGATATTTGAGGCGATCAGGCTGTTTTTCAGATAGAGATACCACAGCGCCGAAGGAGCGCCGAAATCTCCGAGAATATATCCGCTCTGCCCAGACAGGAGTTGGTTGAAATAATCCACATCCAGGCGGGAAAGCAACACGGAGCTGCCGACAAAAACATAATCCGGGTTGAGTTTTGTCAGGTTGTTCTTCTGGGTCGCATCAAAGGCCGGTTTGGCCTGCCTGTCACCCAACATGATGGGGGTGGCAAAGATGACGGTCAGCATCACCAACAGTCGCAGCAGCATCCCGATGTTGGACAAACCGGATTGGACCGATCCAACGGTTGCCGGAGTTTTGAGGCCGACCGATTCATGCCCCTGGCCCCTCGTTGATATCAGACTAAATAAGCTCACGGGTTTCAAATAGATAGAAAATATTGTTGGCATCCAGGTTGGACATCAGATATTCATGGGCAATAACCTGCTTTTGGATTAAGGAAAACCCCCGTATCTCAACCTGCTTTTCAAAGTTTGCTGCATCTGTAAAATTGTATACATGGTCAAATTGAGGCACATTCTTGATGGTCGTCGTCCATAATCTTCCCCCCGGTTTCAACCCGCCTTGAGCCGCTTCGATCAGTTGCAAGGGGTTGTCCAGATGCTCAAGCAGTTCGATGGCGAAGATGGTCTCATAGCGGTTTGTCGGACTGGAAACAAAAAACTCTTCGATCAGGTTGACCTGCGTAAACCGATGTGACACAAAAGCGCTCAAGGTTGGATCATAGGCCTCTATCCGATTGTTTTTCCCCTCCAACAGTAATAATTCGAGACCGGGACCGACTCCGATTACCAGACAATTACCCGTTGGTACCGATATCTGATTAATCCGCTTCATAATTTCAAAACGGTGTTTGGTCACCAGGGTGCTGATGATCAAACTGACGTCATAGGTGGTGCGATCCATGAGGATCGAATGCGGCTGCGTCTGGGGAGCGGCAAAAATACCGGTCTCTTCAAATCGGGCCAGATCTTTGGAAAACCGGGATATGAACGTCATGAATAGATCGGCGGCTTTATCGGCGGTCAGCCGATGAAAATTACAATATTCTGCAAGAAAACTGTCGAGCTTGTCATGGAGAACCAACTCTTCCGCCGTCAAATCCTCCACCAACCAACGGTTCTGCCGGTCAATGATGACGTTGATTTTTGATAGCGCACGAATCAAACCGGTACTCCCCGTTAAATGTTCCACATAAAAATTATATAATAATTATCAAAAATTCAATAATTTACAGACAAATCATTCCGCAGGCTGTTAATGACTTTGATATGTCCGGTCCGATTTCGGGCGGAGAATAAAGCGGACTCGTTACATAAAAATGGAAGTTATGTGCCAAAACCAACCACAGGGGGAGATAATTATTTCTAAACTCATCCGTGTGATGGTTGAGTGGGTATTGCAAAATTTAAAAGAGGTGGCAAATGACCTTGTGAGTGGGTCATTTGCCACATGATTGGTTTGAAATATATTTGTATATATTTGATAATAAAAAGTAAATCACATGGTGCCCTGCTTGCATAGCACATTGGTCACACTTGGATAAACCAGACGGTTGACCATGAATGCGGGCTCAACTGCTGGATCTGGATTGAAAAAAAAACTATAAAATGCAAAGAGGGAAAATCAATGAAAAATACACTCGCTCTATCTGCGCTGTTATCGCTCTGGTCGGCGGCAGCGGTGGCCGAACCGGTTGTCAGCCAAATGGCGCCAATTGTCGTTGAAGATACCCAGATTTTTGAGCCGGCCACCTCTCGTTTGGTTCTTGAGTCGCGGGCCAAAGGGCCGGTAACCGATGGCGGAGACCTGCTTGCGACTATTCCGGGACTTTCGACCTCCCGGATTGGCGGGCACGGAGCTGATCCGGTGATTCGGGGCCAGTCCCAGACCCGTCTCAATATTTTGCTCGATGGCAGCTATGTCCATGGCGGCTGCCCCAACCGCATGGACCCGCCAAGCTCCTACGGGGCTTCTGAAACCTATGATGAGTTGGAGGTGATCAAAGGCAGTCAGACGGTTCAATATGGTGGTGGCGGTAGTGGTGGAACCGTGTTGTTCAAGCGTCATACCGAGCGGTTTGGCGGAGAAAAATGGTATCGTGGCAAGGTCAGTGGCGGATACCGTGGCAATTCCGACGGACGCGAGGGGTTTGTCGATCTGGCTTTGGGGAACAGTCAGGGCTTTGCTCGTATTATTGGCAATCACAGCACCGGAGAAGACTATGAAGACGGCAACGGTAACTCGGTTCGAGCCGCCTACAAGGAGAATACCGGCAACCTGATTTTGGGTTGGACGCCGGATAACGACACCCGGGTTGAAATTGGCTATGAGGCCACCAACGCCGATGATCTTCTCTATGCCGGCGCCGGCATGGATACCCCCTACACCCGCCACGACGCCTATCGGCTGAAGTTTGAACAGGGGTTGTCCGGCGGGGCGATACAAAAGATGTCCGGGCAGATTTCCTATTCGGCCATCGATCATCTGATGGACAATTATAGTTTCCGCACCCCTGTGGCAGCGGCCATGTACATGCGGGCACCTTCGAATTCCGATACCTGGAGCGGACACGTGGATTTTGAGGCGGCTCATGGGCCGTTTTTAAGTAAGTTTGGCGTCAATTATCAAAATAATGATCGGAATGCGGTGCGCTATCGGGGTACGGTGGGTAACGTCAACACCAGCCAATCTTTTCTCTGGCCGGACGTGACCATTCGGACCGTCGGCCTGTATGGTGAGACCGAATGGTCGTTGCGGGAGGATCGGCGGCTTAAGTTTGGTCTGCGCTATGACCATGTTCGGGCTACGGCGGACAAAACCACGGCCACCCCCACCGATGCCATGGGCGCCGTTGCCAAGCTCAGCGCCGCCGGTCTCTATACGATCTATTATGGCGGCAGCTCCACCAAGGAGACAGAAAACAACATTGGCGGCATGGTCCGTTTTGAGCAGGATATTCTGCACGGCAACGGCACCCTTTACGGATCGTTGAGTCGCAGTGTTCGGACCGCCGACGCCACCGAGCGTTATCTGGCCTCCAACAACAACGCCAGCGAAAGTTCCCGTTGGGTCGGCAACCCCTTTCTGGATCCGGAACAGCATCATCAAATCGAGCTGGGCAGTCAGTTTAAAATTGAAAAATGGGCGGTCGATGCCAGTGCCTATTATAACCGGGTGACCGACTTCATTCTTCGAGACCGGGATCATGGCAACAGTGGCGTCGGTAACAATGCGACCATCTATCGGAATGTCGATGCCCGTCTGATTGGTGGTGAAGTGGCGTTGAATCGATATTGGAACAGCCATCTGGTCAGTGGGATCTCCTTTGCCTATGTCCATGGAGAAAATTTGACGGATGACCGGCCCCTGGCACAGATTCCTCCCTTTGAAACAGCCATAACAACAGATTATAAAGAGAAAAACTGGAGTGTCGGTGGTAAGGTTCGCCTGACCAGCAAACAGAATCGTGTCGATGACGACACCACCATCGGCAGTGGCTTGGATACACAAAAAACTCCAGGTTTTACCGTCGTCGATCTCTATGGTTCCTACAGCTTTGATTTGGGGTTGAAGCTGAAATTCGGCGTCAACAATCTGTTCGATCGAGCCTATTCCGAGCACCTCAACCAAGGCAACACCTTTGATGTCACCCAGGTTCAGGTCAACGAACCCGGGCGCAGTATCTGGGTTACGGCTGGGTTGGAGTTTTAGTCGATGGGCGTCAACCGGGCTCAGTCGGCCGGTTGCGCCCTCTCCAACTCCACTGTGACCGGAGCACAGTTTGATGGGTTGGCAATAAAAGGGCTGGCCATGGCCATGGCGTTGTTTCTTCATGGTGGTCTGGTCGCAGCCCTGCTTTTTCAGCCGAGCGACGAATTACCGGCCCCACTGTCCATCGTTACCTTCGAGTTTGTCTTATGGCCGGTGGAGGCGCCTCCTGATCCTGAAATCAAAAAGGGGTCGCCTCAGTCAATGCGTTCTTCTTCGGTTGAACCGTTGATTGCAGAAGAGCCGACCAATGCGCCCCTCCTTGAAGATTCGGTTCCGCCAGCGTTTGTGATGCCACGGCGTCGACCGCTGGCAGAAATGACACCGACTCAAGAGGAAATCCCTGAACAAAAATCCAGTGCCATCGTTGCTGATGTGCCAGAAGAAGATCGTAACAAGATGGCGTTGGATGTTGTCGATAGGAGTCCAGCCCAGCCGAGTCAGGCAAAGCCAATCAAGGTTGATTCAGGTCGTGAATCGTTTGTTCCGGTCACAACTCAATCTCCCGTTTTGAACAACCCCAAACCCCGATATCCGGTTTTGGCCCGGCGTCGGGGTTGGCAGGGGCTGGTTCTGCTCAGAGTCGAGGTGGATTCGACAGGTGCGCCACTTTCGGTTCAGATCAAACAGGGGTCCGGCCATTCAATTCTGGATGATTCGGCGGTGCAGACCGTCAAAAGCTGGCGCTTTATACCGGCCAAACGTTGGGGGGTTGCGGTGCGGGCCTTTGTCGAGGTGCCTATTCATTTTAGTTTGGTCAATCGTTAGGAGGGGATGACTTGTCTGATTTATTGCCGATGTGGTTTTTTTGGTGGGGTAAGGCCGATTGGATCGTCAGAGCCGTTTTTTTTGTCTTGATTGTCGGTTCCTGTTTAAGTTGGTCGATTTTTCTCTATAAAATCTGGCAATTTTCCGTACTCCAGAGTCGTGAGCAGCAGCTCAACCGGGTGTTGGCTTTACAAAAGGAGCGGTTGACCGAGCTGTTCGTGGGACGATCCTTCGCCTATTTTCCCTCCCTATCTTTTCTTGCCATCGGTGTTGAGCACCTGGAAAAAAAAGTTCCGGTGGAACGCTACGCTGTTGAAGCCGACCTGGAGCAGGCCCAACTCGAACAGCGCATTCGTCTGGAAAATGGTTTGACCATTTTGGCGACCATCGGCAGTTCGTCGCCGTTTATCGGTTTGTTCGGAACCGTCTGGGGCATTATGCACGCTCTGCAAGGGTTGGGAGGCGAGGCGACCCTCTCCATGGATATGATCGCCGGGCCGGTTTCTGAAGCGTTGGTTGCCACCGCTGTCGGGCTGTTTACGGCAATTCCGGCGGTGATGAGTTACAACCTGTTGATCCGCCTCTTACGTCGATTGACAGCCATCATGGCGGGCAATGCCCTGCACATCATCAACCGGTTGATGGACCGTTCATCCGCCAACAGAGAGGGGTTCTAGATTATGGCTGGAGGTGTTCCCAACGGCAGTGATCCTCATCAGCCTTTATCGGAAATCAATGTGACTCCGCTGGTTGATGTCATGTTGGTCCTGTTGGTGATTTTTATCATAGCGGCCCCCTTGATGGCCCAATCCCTCAAAGTCGATCTTCCCCGGGTTTCGGCCTCGGCCGAGGCGGAGCCGGTGGTGATCGGGTTGATCGTCCACTCGGATGGTCGCCTGGAGTTGGATGGTCAGTCCATAACGATCGACCAACTGCCGGAGCAATTAAACCAGCATTCTATCAAAGAGCCGAGGGCCGTGCTGCGTTTGGGTGGCGATGCCGACACCTCCTATGAAAAAATTGCCCAGCTTCTCTCTATTGCCCAACAAAACGGTTTTCGCCGTATCTCTTTTGCGACCACTCCAGCAGTGGGAGTCGGTGATTGATAAACCTTGGATACGGCAGTTGTCCGTTGGCACCCGAGACAACCTGTTGATTGACTTGTAAAATAGTGCGCCATACACGTACGTATATGGCTGAATCCAGAAAAATCAAACCGGAATGGAGAATTTTTTCAGTCGATAGAGAAAGGTATCCCGAGAGAGTCCGAGCAGTTTGGCCGCCTGACTTTTATTGCCGTCGGTTCGACGCAGAGCTTGACCGATGAGATCCTGTTCCATCTGCCAAAAGTTGACGCCCGTATGGGGCAGGACAAATCGGTTTTGGCTAGGTTCGTCCGTTCTCTGATCGGTCAGGCGGATCTCATGAGGCAGATCCTTCACGCTCAAGCATCGGCCAGGGTTGAGAATGCTGACTCTTTCGCAAAAATTGCGTAATTCCCGAATATTTCCAGGCCAGTCATAGCGGCGGAGTGCAGCCAGGGCGTCAGGGTGAAAATGGGTCGGAGCGGTGCGGTTTTTCTCTGCGGTTGCCGCTAAAAAACGGTTGATCAGCGGGGGTAGATCAGCAATACGCTCTCGGAGCGGCGGAAGTTCCAATGGGACGATGTTGAGTCGGTGAAAGAGATCCGCCCGAAAGGTGCCGGCCCGAATCAGGTCCGGCAAATATTTGTTGGTGGCGGCAATAACCCGAATGTTGACCTGGGAGATCCGCGAGTGACCAACCCCTTGACACTCTCCCGACTCCAACAGGCGCAACAGCTTGGGTTGAATGGTTGGAAGCAGTTCAGATATTTCATCCAAAAACAGGGTTCCGCCATCGGCGTCTTGTACCCAGCCTTTTTTATTCTGGGTCGCCCCCGTGAATGCTCCCCTGGCATGACCGAACAGCTCTGATTCGGCCAGAGATTCCGGCAGAGCCGCACAATTGATGGTGACCCAGGCATGGCGGTTGCGACGACTGTTTTGAAAGATATATCGAGCCAGCAGCTCCTTGCCGGTTCCGGACTCTCCGCTGATAAGCACCGAGGCATCCGTGGGAGCGACCAACGCCGCAGCCCGCATGACGGAGAGAAATTCCGGTGATTGACCGAGGAACGATTCTTTGGTTTCCATTCTATTCCACCACAGTATGTAGTTCTTTGTTATGGAAATGCTTTTCAGGTGTTAAAACGCCGGTTTCATCCGGTTGATCCTGGTGGTGTACCCCATGCGGGCTCCACATAAAGCCGAAGGCAACCGCTAACAGTATAATTAAAAGACCCAGCCCTCTTTTCAACTTTTTTTTCTGGAAGCGATAAAAACGACCGGAAAAATAGCTGGCCAGCAAAATACCGGGAACCGTTCCCAGTCCAAAAGAGACCATGGCCAGAGAGCCAGACAGGGCCGTACCCAGCAAAGCCGACCAGATCAACACCGAATAGGTCACCCCACAAGGCAGCCAGCCCCAGAGAAAACCCAAAACCAGGGCCTGAGGCCGGGTTGTGACCGGCAGGAGAGATTGAGCGACCGGCTCAATCGAGAGCCAGAGTCGACTGCCGATTTTTTCCAGCCGGGCAAACGCTGGTAGCCAACCGGCGATA
This sequence comes from Magnetococcales bacterium, assembly GCA_015232865.1. Next base: position 70,071 of record JADFYU010000008.1, on the reverse strand, counting down.
TGCAGTCCGATTCCGACCAGAATCAGCGTGCTGAAGGTAAATAAAATCCGGGCATGGCTCGCCTGCAAGCTGAAGGCATTGACCAAAAATTCCCCGAACAGTCCGGCCAGAAAACCGGCCAGGGCATAGCTCAGCAAGCGGCCCAGGCTATAGAGTGCCAAAAAAACAAAAAGGCTGCGGGGACTCTCTCTGGTTTGCAGAGGCAGACTGACCGTGAGCGCCCCGACAATACCACCGCACATGATCAGGCAATGGGTGGTGCTGAACAGGCCAACAATCATAAATTCAAAATATGGGGAGGAGTTCAAAGGCTCACTCTGTTTGGAAGTATCCGGTTTTTTGCACGATTTGTCACGCTGATATTGACTGAACAATATAGAAAAACATTTAATGGGTTGTCTATAGTTTCCAGCAGAATCCATTGCGGTGGGCCGAACAGGGGAAAAAAAACATAAAGGAAAACTCACGCCAAGAACTGCGCCATTTTTTGAGTCGGCTTGATGCCAACAAGTCCCCAGGGGGGGGGGGGAATCGGCCTTGGTGACCAACTTTTCCGTTAAAAGACAGATAAAAAGTTTCCCATATAACCAAGCCTTAACGCTGTTATCATCATGTTTTGGCACGTGACCAAGTTGCGTTAAAGATTTAAATCTCTTGAATGCCAATTCAATTTGCCAACGAAACCGATATAATTCCAAGACTCGGCTTATAGAGCTGTTGATTGGTCAGATTCTAGTGCCAGTTTGACAGCAGAATTTCTGAACTCTACTGAATACATGTTTACTTTTTTCTTTTTTTCCATTGGTGACACACTCCTTTCAAATTCTTCGAGTCTATTTGAAATTGTGTGTCCAGGAAAGTTTAGCCACATCACACCATTCACCGGATAATGTTCGAAGTGCGGTCTCTAAATTGGATAAAATTTGGCACGTAATTGTCGCGGAAAAGGAAAAACTACAAAAAAAACGGCTAGAGTCTTGACCTCTAACCGTTTGATACTTCAATTATAATAATGGTCGGGGCGAAAGGATTCGAACCTTCGACCCCTAGCACCCCATGCTAGTGCGCTACCAGACTGCGCCACGCCCCGATACCATTGGCCGTAGACTACCCGACAATCTGCCGCTTGTCTAGAAACAGAATGGATTAAAGGGCAGCTGTTTGAGTTTTTATTTTAGAAAAGAGGCCGGAATGTTTTTATAGATGGCACGTGTGTTGCATGATATTTTTTACCGAAAATGAAAATAAAAGATACCGATACTGTTGTCGGATGGGAAAGTCTTTAAGATAAGGAGAATATCATGAATATCACCAGTGCCGCCGGTTTTTTGATCAATAAAGCTGTTAGAATGGCTTCTGATCTCAACCAAGACAGCAAAGGCAGTGCCAGTCGGCCTTCCGTTTCGGTTGGTCGGGGCAAAATTACGCCGTCAACAGCGGATGTTCCTCAGGTACAACGCCGGAATTCCTCGGCCTATCGAGTGAGCCTGTCCAGCTCTGCCATGGCTAAAGGGTCCATGGATCGGGTCTCTGTTTAATTGACATATATTTGGTAGTTATCCATAAGTGGGCTGGCGCAAACAATTGATTAGTCGGATAAAAAATTAAAAAAAAACCGTTACCAGTTGGTGTTGGAAGTTTGTTTTGGTTGCCTATTTCAATCCGATATGAAGCAAAATAAATGTGTGTTTGCAAATGGCTGAAATCGGATAAAGTCAACTCCTCTTTCCGGCTGGGTGGGGCGGATCGTATCAGGATGATGGCACGTTGGTTGGTACAAGTCGAACGGGATGGTCGGTAGGAAAAAATTACCGAGCTGGATTTTTTTTCCCCGACAATTGCCCGTTAGCCTCTCAGACGGGGAGAACATTGCATCTCAGTGTGAACCATGGCAGAAAGAGCCTTTTCCAAGAGAGAGGTAGCCATGAATATCCCGTATACTACACCTGCCCGACCTTCTTTGATAAAAATTCTTGGTGCCATGGGATTTAGGCCCTTCTACCTGCTGGCGGCTATCTGGTCAGTATTGGCCATGGCGTTGTGGCTGGCCATTCTTTCCGGGATGATCGAAATCGAGCTGTTTTGGAATCCCTTCTGGTGGCATGGTCATGAGATGCTGTTTGGGTTTGTCGGGGCGGCCGCCGCTGGTTTCATGTTGACCGCAGCACCCATCTGGTCCGCCTCCCCGGCCCTGTCCGGGCGACCTCTTCTGATGATTGTTCTGGCATGGCTGGTTGGTCGGATCGCTGTTTTGTTCTCACCCTTTTTGCCAGTGTTGTTCATCGCACTGGCCGACCTCTCCTTTTGGGTTTTATTTCTCAAGGCCTCTGCGCCGACGTTGTGGAACACGGGAAACCGGGTTCATCGAATATTTCCAAGTCTGTTGGCCTTGGTTTTTATCGGCAATATTTTAATGCACTTGGAGTCGTTGGGTTGGAGCCAGCAGACCGCTCATCGGGGACTCTATCTCGGCATTGACGCCATCATTTTTTTTCTGGTGGTCGTCGGGGGGCATATTATGCCCATGTTTACTCGGGAGACGCTAAACACCGGCGAGCAAAATCTTCAGTTTCCGCTTATTCCAGCATTTGAAATTGCCGGAGTGGTAACCATGGTCGCGGTGTTGATCGGTGATCTGGTCGATTATCAACACCCGTTGACCGGGTATCTGTATCTGTCGGCAGCCATCGTCCAAACCCTCCGATTTTCCCGTTGGCATGTGCTGAAAACCTTTGGCAATCCCATGTTGTGGAGTTTGCACGTCGGTTTTAGCTGGCTGATTCTGGGGCTGTTTCTGGCTGGAATTTCCCGTCTGACCGATTGGCTGGATATCGTTGTCGCTCTTCATGCCTTGACGGTCGGTGCCATGGGGTTTTTCATCTTGGGTATCATGAGTCGGATCTCATTGATCCATACCGGTCAGTCGGTCGTGGCCGGACGCCGATTGACCGCCGCATTTTTTGTTCTTCTGCTGTCCGCCTGCCTTCGACTGTTTCCGGATTTACCCTTGCCAATCGGAGCCGTTTTTGTTTCAGCTCTGTTGTGGATGGTCTCGTTCAGTTTGTTTTTATGGGTTTTTTGGGGTAGATTGACAAAACCGAGAGTTGATGGAGAGCCGGGTTGAGTCAGCGGACCTGAACTGAAAACGACAGTGACCGGCACATCAACAATCAACCTGAATTTGGCAGTTAAACGGCTGTGGCTGCCACAACATTCTGAAAAAACGTTTAAAAACACCGGAAATTTATCTTAAATTCTTGGTGATATCTCCTGTTCAGGCTCGTAATGCCTGGGAGGGAGTGCTTTTTTTCTCTCTTGGTTCAGATCTCTTTGCCGGTCGAGCATCTCTTTTAATTGATTTTGCCAGGCCTCTATCATCTCCCGGCTTTTTCCCAGAGCCTCTTCCGACTGCTCTTTGAGTTTGGGCAGGTGCTTGTCATAGGATTTTCTCCCGGCCTCTCCCAACGCTTTCAAGGCATTCAGAAAATGCTCTTCCGCATTTTCCAGCGATTCTTCGATGGCTTCGTCCTGGGCTGCGGAGTTGGATTGGGCAGGAAGATCCGCATCGGCATACAGAGGCTGTGTTGTCAGTGTGAGAAGAGTCAAAAGAAAAATAGTGCGAAAAATGGCAGTCATGAAGCCTTTGTTCCTTTAACTTTTAGGGGAATATGCCAGCCCAAGGCCTCAACCTGTCGGCACATTTCGGCCGGATAGGCCAACGGTCCTTGCTGGGCGACCAAGCGAAACGCCTCTTCGTCAAACCAGGCGACTTCAATCAACTCGCGACTACAGGCGGTCGCTTCGCCTTGCCATTGCGTGCATTGATAAATAAAGCTGATATTGGGTTGTTGCAAATCCAGAAAGGGGGTCACCGAGACCTGCTCCCATGTGAGCAGTTTCAGGCCGGTCTCCTCACGAACCTCACGGCAGAGAGCGGTCGAAATTTCCTCGCCTTCATCCACATAGCCGCCCGGGAAGCACCAGTGGCGCCAGCGATGGTCCCGATAGGCCAGACGAACCAGTAATACTTGCTGTTGAGAGGAGGCGGGCGGTTGTTTGACGATCAAAGCGTGCGCCGATACGGTTGTCTTGACGCGCATGGAGGTGTCACCCGAAGAACGATGTCGGTTGGGTATGTTCGACCCTGGATCCGGCTCTGTTGACGATCGCATCTTTCATCCCCTGATAAGGTTGCAAAATCGTTCTCCAATCCTCTGTACAGTCACATCGCGGTTTCGTGCGCGTTTCTGGTCACCCCCTGGCGTCACAGAAAAGAAAATTTGTCAAAGGTCAAGACAGGGACAAGAGTCTATTGTTCTGATCGCTCCCAAACAATTTTCCATTGAGTACCCTCGCGCGCCAGAGTCAGGGTTTTGTTGACTTGATCTTGATATTTCGGTGACCAATAACTCTGTTTGAACTCAGCACGAGCCAAATCCTTCTCCAGCAGTTTTATCCGCAAATTTGTAATGGTAACCCGAATCGATTTTGCATTTCCCAAGACGATTTTGCGGTTTTTTACCCAAGCGGTATAGTTTGGAAACCGGGTTGGTGGACGAAAATTTATTGAGTACGAATGGAGATAGTTGTCAATATTCAGGGACGACCAGGCCTCGATCCAGTTGTTGATTGCCAGTTCGACATCGTAGAGATCGTCTTTACTTTGCATGTCAGAACCGGCTTTGTCGGTTTTTTGCTCAGGGGATGACTGAATGGAGGGGGCGGGATTGTTGGCAACAACGACCGGGAGTTGTTCGGCGGTTGCAAAGACCTTGTTGATGTGGGTCAACTTGGTTTTGATCCCTTGATTGGCATCATTCATGGTCAGAGCGGTGCGATAGGATTTCGAGGCCATCTTTGCATAGATATCACCCAGATTTTCATGAGCAGTCGCATAAGAGGGGTGGGTCTTGATGGCTTTTTGCAAAGCGGTACGAGCCAACTCATATTTGCCCTTTTCTGCGTAAAGAACGGCTAAATTATTGTAAGGCTCCGGCAGATCGGGAAAATCTTTGCTCAAGTCTTGGAAAATAACGATCGCGTCGTCCCGTTCTCCTCGCTCGGTCAAAACCAGTCCTTTGAGAAATCGGGCTTGAGCATCTTTCGGGTTGGTTTTAAGGAAGGCGTTGAGCTTGTCCAGGGCCGCTTCGTACTGCTTGCTGTCCGTTAATTGATAGACGTCATCCATCAAGCCAGCTTGAGTTGGTTTGGAAAATCCAACCAAAGTGAATAGAGTGAGCGCAAATAGACAAAAAAGCCGCATGAGATCCATCCCAATCTAAAATGGGTAAAAATATTAAAACGGAGCCGTTGACTTGACCTCTCGCCGGGTCTTTTGAACGACGACTTTTGCAAGGCATTCCTGCTATAAAGATCAGTTTGCCAAAATAGAGATCAAAACTCAAATTTCACACGGAATGTTGACCATGATCTATGTTGATCAACCTGTCTTTTCTATCGTTGCCAAGCTGTAATCTGATAAATTTGCGCTCTGCTTTTCGTGTTTTCAGGTGTTTGGATCATCATCCATTGCCAGAAATATGGTTATCTCCTGTAGGAGCTGATTATCATCGAACTTAACCCGACGGTAAAGGCTAAAACCCGGTCTTCTGCAAATGGCTTCTTGTCTTGAGTATTGGAGTTGGCTCAATAAATTTTTGCCAACTCCAGCAAAGAAAATCAAACTTCTTTACCTCCTATTCAGCAATCTGCTTGCGGCGCATCTGCAAATAGGCATCCCGAAGTGATATGTAGGGGTCCAGGGCGGCCTCTTTCATCTCTTCGTACTCACCAATTCTCAGGGAGGTGTTGTTGACCACTTTGTAGGCTTGGATACCAACCCGAGTCCATTGGTCACCTGGGTAGTAGGTGAGCGGATTGAGAGCCGTATCGCCGACATAGCCGACGGTATCCCTGAAATTGGAAGGGCCGATTACCGGCCAGACCAGGAAAAGGTCGTCTCCCATGCCCATGGAACCGAGGGCCTGGCCAATATCTTCGTTGCCGCTGGACAGACCGAAGCTGGATTCGGCGACGTCAAACAGTCCCAATCCCAACACGGTGTTGATGCCAAAGCGACCCAATTCACGACCGGCCCCTTGAATGTCTCCTTGTAAAAGGGCGCTGACAAAGTGCTGAGGCATGGCCAGATTGTGGAAAAAATTTCTAACGTTGATTCGAAACCCTTCCGGCGTAATAGCTGCGTAGAGGGTCGCCAGAGGTTTGATGATGCCAAAGTAGAGCATGTCGTTGAACGTATACATGAGTCGGTTCCAGCCTTCGAGAGGATCGGAAACGTCGTCCATGTCATCCTTCATCCCGCCCTCTTGCTCCGAGGAGGCGCTTTGCTCGGTGTTGACAGAATCAGCAGCCAAACCCTCGGCAACATTTGCCATGACGGGCAGAGCCAGGAAACAGGTCAGAACCATTATTTTAAAAAAGAGTCGCATTTCTTCAAATCCCAAATAAAGTGAATATTTTTTTCATTTCCTGCCGTTTTCTATACCTTGCCAAACAGACAGATGATGAGTGATAATTAACGAGTTTGCAACAATTAGCATGATGAGATGATTCTCAGTATCGGAATTGTTATCGGTTCGACGGCAAATAATCAAAAGAGATAAAAGGGCTTTTTGTGGAGTGCTCTTCCGATTTTCTTCAGTGTCGGTCCCACGATACCCTATTTTTTTTATAAAGTGAACGACTTCTCCCGGCCACCATGAAAGAGAGCGGTCGCCAATAAAACTGAAAATTATTCCGACATGATACCCAGATGAGCATTTTTTTTCAAAGAATCGGTCAAACCACCTTTGACCTCACCCAAGAAACAGGTCGGATGTTTCTGTTTCTTCTCGCTGTATTGAAAACTTTTTTCTCCCTGCCGTTTCGCTGGCACAATGTGCTGCGCCAAATACACTTTATCGGAATCCGCTCACTTTTCGTGATCGTTTTGACGGCTGTGTTCGCCGGAATGGTTTTGGCCCTCCAGGGCTATTATACCCTATCCAAATTTGGCTCAGAAGCGCTGCTGGGGCAGGCGGTTGCGCTCTCCATGATTCGTGAATTGGGTCCGGTTCTGGCCGGTTTGATGGTGACGGGGCGTGCGGGGTCGGCCTTGACGGCCGAGCTGGGCATCATGCGGATTCGGGAACAGATCGACGCACTGGAGGTCATGGGCATCAACCCCCTGAAGTTTTTGGTCTCCCCCCGTATTCAGGCCGGTCTGATCGTGCTGCCTATTCTCACCATCTTTTTTGATGTCATCGGTATTCTTGGCGGATATCTGGTCGCTGTTCAGTTGTTGGGGTTGAGTGCGGGCACTTATTTTGGTGGCATTGAGACCGCTGTTGTCATGCACGACATCAACACCGGTCTGATCAAGGCCGTCAGCTTTGGAGTGATCATCACCTGGGTCTGCACCTTTAAGGGCTACTACACCAAACGGGGCGCGGAAGGGGTGAGTCAGTCCACCACCTCGGCTGTGGTCTTGAGTTCGGTCCTTATTCTGATCTGTGACTACTTTATCACCTCCATCATGCTTTAAGTGTCTAACATGAATAACAGTCAGTTCCCAACCCTCTCTGCCAAACCCGCTCCGCTTCCGGTCGGAAAACGGTTGGTGGAGAATGGGTGCATTACCCAATCCCAACTGGACAAGACGCTCAAGGAGTGTCGGAAAAACAATCAGGAGGAGTATCTGATTGGCCGAACCTTGGTCGAAAAAGGGATGATTACCCAATCTGAACTGCTCAACTGTCTTCTTCAGCAGTTCACCAGAGAACAGGTTGCCCATCAACTTCAGACCGACCTGCCGGTGAAAATCAGTCTTAAAGGGGTGATAAAATCCTTTGATGACAGGCGGGTGTTGGATGGTTTGGATCTGGAAATTCCAGCCCACAAAATCACCGCCATCATCGGCATCAGCGGCGGCGGCAAAAGCGTTACCCTGAAACACATGGTCGGACTGATGAAACCGGATCAAGGTGAGGTGTGGGTGGATGGTCATGAGTTGGGTGGCATCGGCAGTAAACAGCTCAACACCATTCGCAAGCGGTTCAGTCTGTTGTTTCAGGGGGGGGCACTGTTTGATTCTCTGAATCTTTTCGATAACGTCGCCTTTCCCCTGCGGGAGACCACCAATCTGGGGGAGACCGAAATTCACGAACGGGTGATGCGCTCGCTCAAGGATGTCAATCTGGGCGGAATGGAGGAAAAATTCCCTGACGAATTGAGTGGTGGCATGCAGAAGCGGGCAGCGTTGGCACGGGCGTTGGTCATCCGGCCGGATATCATCTTGTTGGACGAGCCGACGGCCGGGTTGGACCCGATCATCGAAAAGGCTATCCACTATCTGATTTGCGACACCTTTATGCGTACCCGTTATACCATGGTGATTATCAGCCATGCGATTCCGGCAATCTTCGATTGGTGCCATCACGTCATCGTCCTCCATCAGGGCAAGGTTCGGGCTGCCGGTCCCTCTCTGGATATCAAAAATTCCCGAGATCCGGTTATTCGTCAATTCATCAATGGTGACCTGGACGGCCCGATTCAGTTTCTATAGATTGTAAGATTCGATAACTGTTTTGCTGTATACTTGAAAAAATGGCTAAAAGGGGGTAGAGAGTACGAATGAGAAGTGCCAAATTAGAAATCTCAGTGGGGCTCTTTGTCATCGGTGGCTTGTTGGCCTTGGGTTGGTTGTCCGTCAAGTTGGCCCGAATGGAGATGATTGGCAGCGATAACATACCGCTCTATGCTCAATTTACCTCTATTTCCGGTTTAAAATCGGGTGCTCCTGTTGAGATTGCCGGTGTGGAAGTCGGGCGGGTGTCAGAAATTTTTCTTGATAAACAAGATTTTGAAGCCAAAGTTCAGATGAAGATCCGCCCGGATGTACCCATTCAACAGGATGCGATCGCTTCCATTCGTACAAAAGGGTTGATCGGCGAGCGTTATATTGCCATCAGCCCCGGTAGTTCAGATACCATCCTGAAGGCTGACGAGTCTATCGTAGAGACGGAGCCGGCGATCAATTTTGAAGAGTTGATCAGCCAGTTTGTTCATGGTGCCATCGAATAATCCTTGATTTGGCTGGGTGGACGTACGAAATAGTGCGACATGTTGGTTGGTCAGGTGCAACAGGAAAAATCGAAACCAGCCGGATGGTGCTGAGTTTTTTTAATCAAACGGTTATTTCAATGATGTGCGACCGTTGCCGAATTAAACCTGACTTCACCAATTCAGGTTTAAGATAATACGCTCCTTTTGAGGTGTGATTTTTATGAGTAGGTTTAAATCTTTGCCGTTGGTTTTATCCTTTTGTGCCGTGGCCCTGTTTTCATTCATCACTGGTAACGATGTCCGAGCCGAAGAGGTGTCCGCCCGCCTGACGTCATTGGAGTCCTCCATCAATCAGGCCATCTCGGTTTTGCTGGAGCCGGAGCTGCAGGGCGAAGATAAATCGGAGCAAAGGCGGGAGAAATTGAGAGAGGTGCTTTATCCTCAATTCGACTTCGATAGAATGGCCTCTGGCTCCGTGGGGCGAAAGTGGCGCAAATTCTCGCCCGAACAGCAGGCCCGTTTTACCGTATTGTTCAAAAAACTTCTTGAAAAAACCTATCTGGGGATGATTGAGCGGTATCAGGGAGAGCAGGTCAATTTTGTCAAAGAGGTCGAGTTGTCCGAAGACGTCGTGCGAATCGACAGTATCATCCTCTCCAAAGGTCAAAAATATGATATGTCCTATCGCCTTGGCCGAGATGGCGAGCAGTGGAGGGTCTTTGATGTCATTATCGAGGGGGTGAGCGTCATCGCCAACTATCGGGCGCAATTTAAACAACTCCTGCGGGATAGAGAGCCGGATATCGATGGTATGTTTGCCAAACTGGAGGCGAAAGTATCCGAGTAGTCTTTGAGGTTCTCAACCGATCAAGCTTAAGGTCTGTTGCCCCGACTGCCTCTTTTTTTTTATTCATCCCGTCAATGTGGATTCAGACCAATTCAAGGGTCATTTGGCTCGAATGTCGGATTTTTCCCGCTCCAACCGAGCGGTCAAGGGCGTCATTCCCCGATTCTTCCAGTATGCAACCTTCTCAGCCGGAATTCCCTCTCCGAGCCATTGAGTCGCTTCCACGGTAGACATCGAGGGAATCTGGTGCCGGAAGGTGGCCAGACCGGACACCAGGTTGGATACTCTGTGTTGAATGGTCCGAAAAAGGTCGATCTTCTGTTTTCGCCAAGAGAGCTGGCATTCGACGGTAATTTCATCAAAATCAATCTCCCACCAGCCAAGCTGGTCCGGGTTCTCCCCGAGAAGATAGGCGAGAGTTCGGTCCAGATCCTGATGAATGTTCTCCACCTGCCCTAAACCATCCATGCTATGATAAGCCGTAATATGGGGCGGTAGAAGAGCGGCCAGACGGAGAACATGAGCACAATCTTCCCGGCTAGGCATCGGCGGTTCCCCCTGAGCCTTTGCCACCGTCAGCGAGAACATGAATGACGAAAAGAGCAGGCTGAAAAGCAAAAGCTGTTTTTTCAAACGGAAGCGCGTCATCTATTACCCGATTTTTTTGGTCTGACATTGAAGGATGATGGAAGATTGGTGTATCCTATCCGACTCTATGTTAGCGAATTATCGGTGTTCGGGCAAAGAAAGAAACTGGGATAGTGGGGATAAATGGATACGCGTCAAGAATTGTCGGAATTTTCAGGAAAAATCGGTTTTTTTGATAAAATCGGTAGTCGGATACTGGTTTTGGTCGGTATTACTTTTTTGGCGGGTACGGTGGGCGTTACCCTCTATTTTACCCAATACCAGGAGCGCAGTATTCTTTTGCAACATGTAAGAAGCCTGAACATTCTGACCCAATCGGTCGGAAGCGGCCTGAATACCATCATGCAGAGTGGCTCGGCTGAAATCGCCGAGAGCTATGTGGAGGATATTCAACAGGTCAAGGGGTTGCGCCAAATGCGCATTCTCAGAAAAAATGGTTTGGAGGCGTTCAAGGACAACAAGACCATTGCCGAGGTCAACCAACTGATGGGCGGAGAACAATACTCCCCTCGCACCCAGGAGTTGCCATCGGAGCCAACAACACCAACCGAACTGGCCAGCATTTTAAAAGCGGTTGAGAGTGGTGAGAGCCAAACCCACTCCAGTATCGATGAAAAAACAGGAGAATCTTTGCTGTCTGTCTTTTATCCCATTCCCAATGGGGAGAGTTGTACCCTTTGCCATGGAGAGGACCATAAGGTCCGTGGGGTTCTGGAGATCACCACCTCCATGCAGAAAGCCCACGAAGAGATCCGGGCCATGCGCAAGCAGATCGTCACCATCCAGATAACGGTGTTGGTTTTTATCCTATCCATTGTTTTCTGGAAAATTCATCGGTTTGTTGTTCGTCCCATCGAACAGCTAAGCCGAGCCATGCAAAGAATGACAGAGGGAGAGATTCATCAGCAAGCTCATGAGAATGGTTGTTGTGAATTCAGGCTGATGGCCAGTTGTTTCAACATCATGAGCCAGGAGTTGGCCAAGACCCATAACGGATTACAGAGCGAACGGGACAAACTGACTACCATTATTCTCAGTGCCAAAGAGGGGATCGTCGTAACCGACCGTACCGAACAGGTGGTTCTGGTCAATCCGGCGGCCGAGCGGCTTCTGGGTAAGGATATGGACACGATCTGCCAGGAGGGATTTGTCAATATTTTGAATGATCCCGAACATCTGAAAGCGATTATGGCCAAAGGAACCTCCTCCCCGGTCCCGGATATCATCGTCTTCAATGGACGAATGTTGCAGATTCAAGCCACAACCATCTATTCCGCCTCTCAGGAAGTCGTCGGTTCGGCCGCTTTGATCCGGGATGTGACCCAAGAGAAAAAACTGGAAAATGAGTTGCGACATCTCTCCAATACCGATGCGTTGACCGGCCTTTTTAATCGACGTCGATTTGATATTGTCTTGGATGAAGAGTTCCGTCGGGCCCGCCGATATGATTTGGTTTTGGGACTGCTGCTTTTTGATGTGGACCACTTTAAAAAATTCAACGATACCCACGGCCATGATCAGGGGGATCGGGTTCTTCAAGCCATAGGCAAAGTGATGAACAGCCATTTCCGGGATATTGATCACCCCTGTCGTTATGGAGGGGAGGAGTTCTGTGCGGTCCTGCCCAGCACCGGTGAAGAAGGGGTCGAAGTGGCGGCTGAGCGGTTGAGGGAGAAGATTGAGGCCATGCGGGTGGATGGATTACAGGTCACCATCAGCATCGGTGTTGCCATCTACCCCCTCTCCGGCACCAAAAGCCCGGAACAGCTGTTGAAACTGGCCGATAATGCGCTCTATCGGGCTAAAGAGCGGGGCCGAAATCAAGTCTGCATCTCTCTGGGTGAAGAGGGCACGAGTTAGGGGTGTGGAAAAAATTTACTGTCCGGAATATGCCGGATTCAGGTTTGTCTGCTGTTTAAACCTAGATCCGGCAGTTGTACGCACGCAATCGGCACAACCTCTTGATTCACCTGGCAAACTAGAAAAAAGTCTCATCACCAATAAGGTGACTTCGATTTTTTCTAGTTCACCAGATAAACCAATATGTTGCACCGCTTACGCACTTCCAACTGCCGGATCTAGGATAAATTAGGAAGAGCCGATGACGGCATCAACCTACGATATTCAAACCATTCGCAACGTTGCTTTGGAGAATGATCAACCGCTGTATAACGGAACCCGTGAATGTCGGGAGAATTGTCCCCACCCATATCGCCCGAATCGTGTCGGGTAAAATATCTGGTTAATGTTGTGTAAATCAGGTGTTTTACCGACAGGATTTAAAAAAATTGTTTTTTGAGCGCCTTGTTTTCCAAAATTCAGATTTTTTTACCCGCCTCGGTTCCGGCGATGGTGCCTGCACTGTTTACAGGCTCTTTTTTCCAAAATTTTTTTTCCGTCTCGCCAAGAGGGAAAAAAGTTCTAACCTTTCCCATTTCTGCCGGGTATTTATTTCCTTCCCTCCAATTCCAGCTGTTATATCATCCTTTTTTAGCATTTTCTTTTACGATGCGAAACCCAGAAATAAAATAAAAATCCAATTGATTTTAAATTGTTACGACAAATAAAACAGCTGTGAAATGTTATTTGTTTGACGGGCATGGGAGATGCAGAGTGGATGAGCAGTCATGAAGAGTTTTTAATAATGAAAAGGTAACAGGAATTTGCCATGAGTCAGGAGAACAGAGTAAACAGATCCCGGAGATTATCTATCGTATCTACAGGAATCGTTGCGTCTCTTTTGGTTGCCGGTTGTACCATACAGCAATTGTCCGGTGTTGCCGGGAATAGCGCCATCAGCAAAAAAAATGGGAACGAAACGCTCCTTGACGCCAAGAATCTCCGCTCGTCTCGGGTTACTTTGGATGAGGTGATGGCCAGAGCGGTCAAATTGAATCTGGAACAGCAGATTGAACGGGTTGAAAGATCGTTGCAGGACTACAAAAAGGCCGGTGGATTGACGGAAAAGGTCTGGTCGGACTCCATTACCAGTTTTTACCGGTCCATTCCTCCCCACACGCCATTGGAGACCGCTTGGAACCACCTGGATTCGATTGTGGATAGCCGTTATGGCCAGACAGCCGGGAGCCAGGAACGGGATTGGTCTGAAATTCGCCAAACCATTGCAGGTTTTTTGATGCAAGAGGCCCGAACTCAGTACTGGAAAGGTGTCGCGGCGCAAAAGGGGTTGGAACAGATCGAAGTGCTGCTGAAAAAAGCCGAGAATATTGCGCAGGCTGAGAGCAATGAGAGAGACTCTTCCGTTGAGAACAATCCGTTGGAGACCATTCGGTATTTGGAAAAGTTACGTTCATCCTTTCAGGCGGATTTAAAAAATTTGACCGAATTGATCGGCTTGAATGAACCCGGCTCCCTGGTGCTCTCGGAGCTTGAAACAGAGAAAATGAAGACAAATAAAACCTTGACGCTGTCGCAGATGGAACAGATGGCACTTTTTCTGCGGACCGAACTCAACTCAGCCGGTGTGGAGCCGACGCCAATTTCTGAAGCCAGGCAAGCCCTGCAAACCCATCTGTCCAATTTGGAGTTGGATTCCAGCCCGCAGCTTGAACAGGATCATTCTGTGGTTAGCAGAAAGTGGGAACTGTTTGGAACCCGGCTCTCTCGTTTGTTGGATGAATTGACAATACAAGATGGCGATCAAGGGCAACCGTTCGAGATTGAAAAAGAACAGCAAGAGAGACAAAAAGTGATATCGGTTGCGGTGTTGGGCCAGGTTCATCTGGCATACACCGATCTGTTGTTGGTTCAATCCCGTTGGCAAGCACATAAAAAGAGCTTCTCAATTGGCGAGGGGATTGCCAAAGAGCCCGTGCTTCGTGAGGCCGTTTCGCAGATTGCCGGCCTCACGAAGCGGTATAATCTTCAGGGACAGGTGCATAATGCTTTGAATCGACTGCAAAGCTCGATTGGTTTTATCCCTTTTCCCGAAAAAAATATTAAAAAATTGACCGTATCCCAGTTGACCCAGATGATACAATACAATCAACAACAGTGGGATAATGAACAGACGACCCTGGCGATTCTTTCACCTTCAGGGCCGTTGAATACGCCGGAGATGGGTGCCGTGGATTCCGAGCAGGAGCCATCGGCAATAGGGATGGCGGAGCTGATTCAGCCCATCTCAGAGGATATGATCGATCTGCAACAGATTACCGGCATCGGTCGCGTTGACCGGAGGTTGTATGGCGCAGACCAAACCGACTCGGTTTTTCAATCTTCCCAGGAGATTAAACAGGAGTTCGAAGAGATCGCCTCTCAATTCGGACAGCAGGAGATTCCCATCTATTCGGTTAAATATTCGACGCATCATCAGAGCGTCGAGCAGCCGGTAGAGCCGGATGAGGGGACGATTGTACGAAAGATACGAGAAGCGATGGAACCGGCAAGGTATGCCAAAACAGCCAAGCAGGATAAGAGACCTCCGTTACGGCAGGCTCTGGAGACAACAAAACATGCTCAACCGGAGAAACAGCCCCAGGCTCAACTTTCATTAACCGGAGAAAAGGCGGACCAAGAGCCGGTATCGGTTGGTTCGGTTTTGCCTGAGAACCGTGAGATGTCGCTCTTTAAAAATGATCTGGCTTCCATGGGATCTTGGCGTTATGCGGTTCAGGTGGCCGCGCTCTACAAAAATGATTCTTCCGAGAATTTGGTCGAAGAGCTTGCAAACAAAGGCTACTCCCCCGTAATTTGGGAGTCGGAGGATTACAGTGGAAAACGGTTTCATCGGATCTGGATTGGCCTCTACTCGGACTCTGCACAGGCAAAATTGGCTCAGGATTATTATAAAATCCACGAAAAAAAACCGGCTTTTATTACACCAATCTCCTGGAATAAACCGAGTTGAAAACGCATGTCTGGTTGTCGGAGAGATCGCCACTCCATCAGCCGTTTTAAAAGATCATCTTCCAAATTCGGCAGTTGAACGGATGCACATGGCCCAACCTCTTGATTCACCATGCAAACCACATCTTCCACCTGCCACACCTGTTCAACTGCTGAATGCAGGCTAAAACCTCACCGCCGCAGTCGTTTGCTCTGTTGAGGTTGGCGCAGGTGGCTGATGATGAAAAATAGCGTGGCGGAGACGACGATGGAGGGACCGGATGGGGTGTCGAAATAGAGGGAGCTTGTAAGGCCGATTCCGACCGAACCACAGCCGATCAGTGCCGCGCCAACCGCCATCTGTTCCGGTGTGATGACAAACCGGCGAGCGGTGGCGGCAGGAATGATCAGCAGAGAGGTGATCAGGAGAATACCGACGATTTTCATGGCGATGGCAATCATGAATGCCAGCAGCAGCTTGAATGCCAAACGCACCGCCTGGGTCGGGACCCCTTCCGCACGGGCTAGCTCTTCATGAACGGTGACAGCCAACAGGGGCCGCCAGATCAAGGCCAGCATGGAGAGACAGAGAGCGGCGCCGACAAAAATCCAATATAGATCGGATTGCGAAACAGCCAGGATATCTCCGAACAGATAGGCCAACAGATCCATACGCAACCAAGCCATCATACTGATGGTCACCAGACCGATGGAGAGGGAGGAGTGGGATAGGATTCCCAACAGGGTGTCGTTGGAAATCAATCGGTTTTGCTGCATCACGGCCAACAACAGGGCGATCAGGGTGGTGACCAGAATCACACCCAGAATCAGGTCTATTTCAAACAAAAAGGCCAGAGCCACACCCAAAAGAGCGGAGTGGGCCATGGTTTCACCAAAATAGGACATGCGTCGCCAGACCATGAAACAGCCCATGGGGCCGGTTGCCAGGGCTACGCCGATACCGGCCAACAGCGCTCTTAAAAAAAAATCATCTAGTATCATGGGAACAGCCTGCCTCTGAAGAACAGTTTTTTGTCGAATCCGTGGCCAGCGCCCCTTTGGGAAGAATCTTTCCCGATAGGTCGTGACCATGGGCGTGATGGTGCTTGTATAGGGCGTAGGCTTGGCTGCTGGCCCCACCAAAGAGTTGAGTAAACTCCGGGTGTCGGCTGACCGTATCCGGGGAACCGGCACAACAGATGTGTCGATTCAGACAGATAACCCGGTCGGTTTCAGCCATGACAACGTGTAGATCGTGGGAAATCAGCAAGACACCACAACCGTGGCGGCCGCGTAGATTGCCAATCAATTTATACAGGGCCGCTTCTCCGGCAAAGTCAACTCCTTGGACCGGTTCATCCAATACCAATAAATGGGGTTCCCGCAGCAGCGCCCGAGCCAGCAGAACCCGTTGAAACTCGCCACCGGAAAGGGTGCAGGCCGGAGCGTGCAGCAGATGTTCCACGCCGGTTTCCGCCAATGCCTGGGCGACCTGGGCCAGAGATTTTTTGATGGTCAAGGTCATCAATCGATGCACGGGAAGGGGAAGGGTGGGATCGATTGGAATTTTTTGCGGAACATAACCGATGACGAGACCGGGCTTTCGGGTGATTCGGCCGCTGCTCAGGGATTCCAATCCCATCAAAAGGCGGATGAGCGTGGTTTTTCCTGCACCGTTTGGACCGATAATACAAACAATTTCGTTGGCGTTGACCTCCATGGAGACCTGAGATAGCAGGGTGATGTCGCCCACCTTCAGTCCAATATTTTCCGCTTTGATCAGGGGGGAGTTGTCAGTCATGAGTGGGGCGGCCTGTTTTGCATGCGGCACAGATTCCAGGAATTTCTACCGGTTGAGCGGTAAGGGTAAAGTCGGCAAACCGAGCCTCCTGATTGAGGGCATGATGGACGGCAGGACGAGATATTTCAGCGACCGATTGGCAGTTTTGGCAAAAAAACAGTTGGGTGCCCGGTTTGTCGTGGGAGGCTGAGCAGGCGACAAAGGCGTTTAAACTGCTGAGACGGTGGGCCAGATTATTCTCCATTAAAAAGTCCAGGGCGCGATAGATGGTGATCGGGGCTGTTCTGGCGTTCTGCTCGGGCCTGAATCGTTCCAAAATTTCATAGGCTCCGACCGCGTGATGACTATCGGCCAAAATTTCCAAAACCCGTCTGCGTTGCTTGGTCAATCGGACGCCCCGTTCTCGACAACGGGCTTCGGCCATCTCCAGGATGCGCGATTTACAATGGCTGTGATCATGATTCACACCCGTTAAGCAGGCCAGCAACATCGGCTTTCTCCTCTCGATTCTGTTGAGGGTTGACATCAATAGGGGATTGATTCACTATTGATGTAACATAATAACATTTCGTTTGCGAATTTTTTCGGTTGTTCTGTTGTCGAATGAGACACAGTCAACGGCCGAATCCAGATTCAGCCAAGGAAGAGTGATCAGATGCCGAGAGTCCATTTTCAGCAAATCGTTGTCGCCAACCTGTTTTTTCTGCTTGTTTTCCTCCTTCAGATCATGATCTGTCCGGCGTTGGCCGGTCGTGAGGTCTATCGAGACACCGTTGAGACCTCAACAGACAGTCAAACAGCTTCAATGTTGGAATTGTCCGTTGTCCCAGCGGAAAAATCAAAGGAAGGCGTCACGCTGGCCCCGACCCCAACTCTTAATATTGTCACCTCCATCGCTCCGTTATATGCCTTGGCTGCGGGATTGGTGGATGATTATCGCTCTCAGCTCCACCTGTTGGTTCGTAACGGCCAATCACCGCATACCTACGCTTTGCGACCTTCGGATGCCAAGGCGATCCAGAATGCTGATCTGATCTTTTGGATCGGAGAATCGTTTGAGTCATTTTTGGTTAAACCTTTGAAAAATTTAATGAATAATAATAACTCATTAGAGATGCATCAGGCTGAGGGTCTGTTATTGCTGCCCTATCGAGAGCCGGGCGAGTGGTCTCATGAGGCGGATGATGATGATGGCGATAACCATCATCATCATCCGGGTGAGACGGATATGCATGTGTGGTTGTCGCCGACCAATGCCAAGGCCATCGTGGCGGCCATGGCTGAGGCCCTGATTGTGGCTGAACCAGGTCGGAGCGAAGTTTATCGACAGAGGGAAATGACCATTCAAAAACAACTGGATCAACTGGATCTGGATATCAAAGAACGGTTGCGCTCGGTTCAGGGGGTTCCTTTTGTCGTCTTTCACGACGGTTTTCACTATTTTGAGCATCGATATCAGTTACAAGGCGTAACCGCCATTACTCCGTCGCCTCAACATCGACCCGGTGCCGGTGGATTGAGCAAAATTCGCTCTTTGCTCAAGGAGAGACGCATTACCTGCCTGTTCCAGGAGCCACAGTTTGACCAAAACATCGCCAGGTCTATTATTGAAAGTCAGAACATAAAGATCGGCTTGATCGATCCTCTGGGAAGCCAAATTCCGTTGGATCAGAATCACTATTTTGCGATGATGGATCAGTTGGCCGATCGCATCGCAGCGTGTCTTTCACCGATACCCAACACCCCCTAACCTGGATTCAGTCTGACGGATCGTCACCTCAAAATGTAATCTATTGCAAGATTAGGCAATTTAATGTTATAAAAGCGTGACATTGATAGAGGTTGAGGATGACTGATTCTACGTAATAACATTTTATTTTTTTGTGTTTTTTCTCTTTCATCGGTGCAAGGCTTGATATGGGATTGGATGGATGACAAAAAATATACGGTCCCTCGCCCAGCTTTTTCTGGATGCCATGCAACTCTATCAAAAGGGGCTGTATAGCCAGGCCGAAGCGTTTTCCACCC
Organism: Magnetococcales bacterium; assembly: GCA_015232865.1. Next base: position 50,836 of record JADFYU010000008.1, on the reverse strand, counting down.
AACTGCTTTCTCAGCTTCCAAAACAAAATAACTACAGTCAGTTGCTTGAGTTGATCAGCAAGCAGATGGATCTCTTCTCCCCCTCCCAGGTTTTTGCCTATAATCGCAGGCAGGCTTACTATTTCTACAATTTGGCCCTGCTCTGCCAAAGAATCGGCGGGATGGATGAGGCGCTGCAATTCTTTCAAAAATCTTTGGAAATTATCCCGGATGAAGCGCGCATCATCAATGATTATGGCAATGCACTGTGTGGAATCGGCGAGGTGGATGAGGCGATAAAATGCTATAAAATGGCCATCGAGAAAAAGCCCGACTATGCCCAGGCCTACAACAATCTGGGCAATGCGGTTCAAGCCTTCAAGCAGTACGGTCAGTCGGTTCTCTACTACAAAAAAGCCATCAGCCTTCAGGCCGATTACATTGAGGCCTACTTTAACTGGGGTCAGGTTTTGCGTTGTCAGGGCTATTCTGATAAAGCGGTTTCCTGTTTTAAAAAATCCATCTGTATCAACCCTTTTTATGCGGATGGCTGGTTGGGGCTTGGTCATGTCTACTTTGATTTGGGCCAGGTTTCAGAAGCGGAGAAAAGTTTCAGAAGAGCCATACAGATCAAGCCCGATCTATATAGCGCACACAACGCGTTGGGGGTGATTCTGCGTGAGTTTGGCAGCCTGAACCTGGCGACTCAAACTCTGCTTAAAGCGACGGAATTCAGACCGGATTATCCAACCGCATTCATCAATCTGGGTCAGGCTTACCGACTTCAAAATCAACTGGAGAGTGCTGAAAAAGCCTATAAGCAGGCCCTTCAGATCGACCCGGACAATCCCAAAGCGTTGGCGGCACTCTCTTTTTTATACCAAGAAACCTGTTCCTGGTCCGAATGGCATGAGCTGTCACCGCGACTGCAAAAACTGACCAAAAAAGCGTTGGAAGAGGAGGCGTTGTTTCCTGAATCCGTTTTTATTCATACCGCTCGAAACTCCGACCCGGAAATCCATTTGAAGGTTGCCCGCTCCTGGAGCCATTGGATTGGAAAAAAAATTCACCGTGCAGACCCCTTTCTGTATGATATTAACGCCGTTCATCTACTGAATAATCAGGAAGATCCGGTCAAAATCCGAGTCGGCTATCTGGCCAACAGCTTTGGTGATGAACGACAGATTCCCCATCTTTTGGAGTTGATCAAAGGCCATGATCGTTCCCGATTTGAGGTCTACGGGTACGCCTATGGCAACAATCGAGATGAAAATCGGATTCACTCGGAGATTGCGCAAGGGTTCGACCGGATCGTCGATATTCATCCGATGAGTTTTGTCCAGGCCGCTGAGTTGATCCATCGTGACCGGATTAATATTTTGCTCGATCTGACCGGTCACGCTCCTTGTAATCGAATGGAAATCTGTGCATTGAGACCGGCCCCCATCCAACTCTCCTACCTGGGTTTTCCCAGCAGTTCCGGCAGCCCGTTCATGGATTATATTTTGGCGGATAAGACCACGATTCCGAAGAAACATTTTTCTTTTTTCAGTGAAACGGTTCGCCACCTATCCACCTGTTATCAGGTCTTCAGCCCCAACCCGGAATCTACCGACAGACAATTTTCCCGTGCTGATTTTCATCTGCCAAAGAGCGGAACTGTTTTTTGTTCATTCAACCAGAGTTGTCAGTTGGATCGGGAACTTTTCTCTCTCTGGCTCTCCATTCTTTCGGCTGTGCCGGATTCGGTGTTGTGGCTGGAAAAACAACTCCCTTTGACCCGAAAAAACCTTCTGGCCTTTTGTAAGAGATCCGGTGTTTCGACGGATCGAATCATCTTCTCGAAAAAAACCTCCAAATCTGATTATCTCGCGCGTTTGAGATTGGCTGATATCATTCTGGATACCCAACGTCTCAACGGTCAGGATTGTAGTCGCGACGCCTTGAGCATTTGTCGGCCGGTCATCACCTTGAAAGGCCAGCATTTTGCTGCCCGGACTACGGCCAGCATGCTCGAAACCCTGAATGTACCGGAATTGATTGCCCATAACCTGGAGGGGTACAAAGCCCTGGCTGTGGACCTGGCGACCCACCCGAAAAAACTCAAGGCGATTCAAGAAAAGATACGAAACAACAAACTGGATAGCCCGCTGTTCGATACTCAACGCCATGTCAGGGAGTTGGAATCCATCCTGATTGACATCTGGCAGGATTATTTGCAAAAACGTCTGACCAGACCCAAGGAGTATTGATTTTCTCGTCGGGATTTAAAATCCAGATTGTCTATTTCTCCTGAACGTTTCGCTTCATCAACCCGAAAATTCGCGAAACGGCTCGCTTGAAAGGAAAGGCGGCGGGACCTTCGGTACAGATCTCTTCCAAGGGCAGATCGGAAAAAACCCGCAGTGGAATGTCATATTCGTAAAGCAGGTCGATCAGGATGATCAAGCGCATAGCGGCATCCGTGCCATCTTCTCCCATTTGCGGAATGTCGGAAATTAATACAGCGCGGGCTTTTTTGCAGAGGTCCATATATTCAGCCGGACCCAACTGCTGATCGCACAGGGTCTTGAAATCAAACCAATAGATATCCTTGTCGATTCCTTTTGCCAAAACCACCATTCGATCCAAGACGGTCGATGTTGGGTGGGGGTGGTTGGCGGAGAATTGAAAAAAGAGTTGCTCTGGGGTCAGTTCGTGTTTGATAGCCGATGGCGAATCTTGCCGCCGCCAATCGGCTCCATAGCTCAGATCCAACTCTTGGATATTGGATTGCAGATCTTTGAGCAGTGGCAAAAAACGTTTGCGGTTAAACCCGCCCTTAAACAGTCCGTCTGGTCCGCAGTTGCTGGTTGCGCAGAGGATAACGCCGCATTTGAACAGATATTCCAACAGACGACCCAGCAGCATGGCGTCTTGGATGTTGTCGATAAAAAATTCGTCAAAACAGAGCAGCCTCGCCTCATTGGACAGCTCACTGGCAACCTGGTACATGACATCGATTCCCGGCGTCGGTTCGGTGTCGTGCATGCGTTGGTGTAGCTCTTCCATGAAGGGATGAAAATGGACCCGCCGTTTTTGTTCAAAGGCAACCGCATCAAAAACCAATTGCATCAGCATGGATTTCCCCCGACCGACGGGACCAAACAGATAGAGACCTCGGGTGGTGGCCTGACCATTGATGCCCTGCCAGATCTCTACCCGCTGCCGGATTACACGCTCGACGGGTTGATGAAGATCCGCTACGAATTGATCGAGCAGAGGCAGAACGGCCTCTTGATCCGAGTCATGTTTCAGCCGTTTTTGTTGCCGTCTTTTTTTGTACTGCTTGGAGGGAGACGGCAGATGGTCGTGGTTGATGGCCGGTGCGGGAGGTGGGGCTGACTTGCTGTTGGTCGCCTCGATTGGTTCCGGTAAGGGCTGCTGGCTTTGCTGATGGAGCAAAGGGGAAACCGCCATGGCAGCGGCTCCCTCTTTGGAATCGTGGGCTGACTTGATACGCCCGGAAAGACGCCTGGCATGATGAAATATAGAGGCGATCATGGCGTTTTTTTGATTTTTCCGCAATCCTTAGATTGAAATCTAATCCCTTTTAAACGTTGGATTTTTCACGCTCACGCAAATTGATGATTCCAGGCGGATCGTTCTCATTTTTTTCAGCCTGCGGTTCGGTATCGAGAGTATCATCAACCGGGGTTTCCTCTGAATTGGCATCCTCGCGGCCCGGAGGGGTGTCCGGGGTAGACTCCTCCGACGGCTGCGTCGAGTTTGCTTGACGAGCCGCTTCTAAAGCCAGTCCGGCGGCGGTGCCGGCGATGACGATATGACGGGAGAGGGTGACGCTTAGCCCGCCGATCAGATCCAGAAGAGACATGATGGTCAAAAGCAGAAAAACCATGGTACCGGCTTCGGCAACCAGGAAAAATTCGACCATGAACAGCACGAACACCCCGAGAGAGAGCAAATGTTCAGTTAAGTGGGGTTTGGTGGTTTTTGTATATTTCAGCAGTTCCAGGTAGACCAGGCCAAGACCGGAAATAACCAGCAGATCGCCAATGTTGCAGAGAAATACCGTCCCGGATCCCAAATTGATCTGCGCCACCAGAGTCTGTAAAGTGAGTTGTGGCTGATAGAGATGGGCGAAGGCCACCAGGTTGTAGATCAGGAGTAGCAGGGCAAAAAGGGGGATTTTTTTAATGAAGAGCATGGTCTCACCGCCTTGTCTGTTTGAAAAAGAGTATTGACTACTATTCATAAGCTATTTTGCTCGTATACCATACCTTTTTTATGAGGGCCGTTGTTTTTTTACGAACCGTCGAGGTTTTTTCATAAATCCAACGCTTCAGCCTTGACTGCGGAGCCACCATGAAAATTTTTAGGCCGGCGGTCTTGTCCATCCGGATGCAGGAAAGATAAAACGACTTGTTATCAGAGGGTTGTAAAATAATTTCCTGGTTGAGAAATGACCGGGAAAAATAGAGCCATTGGAGGATTTCCGTCCGACCAATCTCCGTGCCCGGTCGGACAAATCACGATTACCGATAAAAAAGAGTTGCGGATTGGTTTGATCGTGACCATATCTACCGCTGGTTAAGCTTTTTTGGTGTTTGCACATTTTAAACGATGAGATTGAGGGTTGCCATGAGTCAGACAGAACAGAAAGAAACACGGGTATTCCAAACAGAGGTCCGCCAACTGCTGGACCTGATGATTCATTCCCTGTACAGCAATAAAGAGATTTTTTTACGTGAACTGATCTCCAACGCATCGGACGCGGCGGATAAACTGCGATTTGAAGCACTTTCCAATAATGATCTGTACGAAGGAGACGCCAATCTTTCCATCCGGGTTACGGTCGATTCTGAAGCGGGAACTCTGACCATCACCGACAATGGAATCGGAATGAATCGTGAAGAGGTCGTCAGTAACATCGGCACCATTGCCAAATCGGGAACCAAGGAATTTTTCAAATCCCTGACTGGAGATCAAGCCAAGGATTCCAACTTGATCGGCCAATTTGGCGTTGGATTTTATTCCGCTTTCATTGTCGCTGACAAAGTGACCCTGACAACTCGAAAAGCCGGTGATAACCCGGATCAGGGCATTTGCTGGGAGTCGGCGGGCGATGGCGAATATTCACTGGAGCCGGTAGAAAAAACTCAACGCGGTACTGAAATCGTTCTTCATATCAAAGAGGAACAAAAAGAGTTTTTGGAGGAGTATAGACTGCGCTCCATTGTTCGTAAATTCTCCGATCATGTGGCCTGGCCCATCCTGATGCTCAAGCCCGACATGTCGGACTTTGATGACGAAGCAAAAGAGGGCGAGTCGGAAAAGAGTGAAGAGACGGAGGAGAAAGCGCCGGAGTGGGAGACTGTCAACAAAGCGACCGCTTTGTGGGCTAGACCAAAAAGTGAGATAACCGACGAGGAATACAACGAATTTTATAAGCATGTCGGCCACGATTTCTCTGACCCGTTGGCCCATGTTCATGCTCGTTTGGAAGGCACCCAAGAGTACACCCTGCTGCTCTATATCCCCAAAACCTCTCCGTTTGATCTCTGGGATCGAGATGCCAAAAACGGGGTGAAACTCTATACCCGGCGTGTTTTCATCATGGAGGGGGCCAAGGAGTTGATGCCCCGCTATTTCAGGTTTGTTCGAGGGGTGATCGACTCAGCGGATTTGCCGCTGAATGTCTCCCGTGAGATTCTTCAGGGCAGCCCCATGGTTGAAGCCATCAAAAAAGGGGCAGTGAGCAAGATCTTCTCCTTGCTGGATGATCTGGCCAAAAACGAGCCGGAAAAATATGGCGAGTTCTGGTCGGCATTCGGTCTGGTTCTCAAAGAGGGAATCATTGAAGATTTTGCCAACAAGGATCGGATTGCCAAGCTGTTGCGGTTCGCCACCACCACCGAGAATTCAGACAAACAGACCGTCTCTCTGGCCGATTATGTCGCCCGCATGAAGCCGGAGCAGGAAAAAATCTATTATGTCTCTGGTGAGAGCTATGCTGCGGCCAAAAACAGCCCGCATCTGGAGATCTTTAAAAAGAAGGGCATCGAGGTTCTACTTCTCTCCGACCGGGTTGACGAATGGGTGACCTCTCACCTGACGGAGTTTGACGGCAAATCCCTGCAATCGGTTGCCAAAGGGGGGTTGGATCTGGGCAACCTGGAGGATGAGCAAGAGAAGGAAGAACGGAAAAAAACCGAAGATGACTTTAAAGAGTTTGTCGAACGGGTGCAGAAATGTCTGGACGGCAAGATCAAAGAGGTCCGTATGACCAACCGTCTGACCGACTCTCCCGCCTGTCTGGTTGGGGGAGAGTTCGATATGAGTTCCACCATGGAGCGGATTCTGAAAGAGGCCGGGCAGTCGGTTGGAGAGACCCGCCGGATTTTGGAATTGAACCCGACCCATCCACTGATTTTGCGCTTAAAGGGCGAAGGTAGCGACGAGCGCTTTTCAGATCTTGCCAGCCTGCTCCACGATCAAGCTCTGCTCAGTGAAGGCGGTCAGTTGGAAGATCCAACCGATTTTGTCAAACGGCTCAACAATCTGTTGTTGGAGATCTCCTCCTAGTGCTTCAGCACTCATCAATTGATGGGCAGGCCGAAGGCCAAAAAAACAATTAAGAAAAAAGGGAGGGGTCTGGGGCGGTTCTCAGCCTCAGTGGGGTGCGGGGGCAAAGCCCCGAAAAAACCAACCCGTTTTAACTTATGGTCGTGCAGATTTTAACCTGTCAATTAACGAGAGCAAGAGCACTAGATTGTCAAGTTACTGCCGAATCTAGGATGAGAAAAAAAAGGCCGGAACAACACCTGTTCCGGCCTTTTTTTCTCATCAGATTCCTCAAGAAGCGGGGCTAATGAACTGGAATAATAGCCAAGAGAGTGTTATGTTGTCCGAGTCGTTTGACTAAACCTAGATTTGACGGTTGTTTGCACATCACCGGCACGACCTGGTGATTTTTCTGGCCAATCAGAAAGTAATCGGATCACCAACTGGCGGCCCTCGATTTTTTCAGATTTATCAGAAATCCGCTCTGTTGCACCGTGATGCACGCCCAACTGCTGGATACGGAAAAATAATGGGGGTACCGTGTCATATTTATTGACCATCCATCTGCTTGCTGTTTTGGTGTGGGTCGGCGGAATGTTTTTTGCTCATTTCGTGCTCAGGCCCTCCGCAGAATTTCTTTCATTGCCAGAGCGGATCAACCTGTGGTTTCAGGTGCTGGGCCGCTTCATGAAGTTGGTCTGGGTTGCCGTTCTTGTTCTGCCGCTAAGCGGATATCTGTTGGTTTTTCGATACTATGGCGGCATGGCCGGACTGGGCTTTCATATACACCTGATGCAGGGCATCGGTCTGCTGATGATCGGACTCTTTTTTTATATCTTTTTTGGCCCCTATAAACAGTTTAAAATTCGTGTCAAGGAGGAACTGTTTCCCGAGGCCGGAATGTTTATGCTGAAAATTCGTCGGATTGTCGGTATCAATCTTTTTTTGGGTATTGTCACCAGTATTGTTGCGGTTGCTGGCCGGTATTTTGTCTGACCTGAGTGGGAGTTGTTCCTGGATATTTGATTTGGTGAATCATGTCTATTCCATCTTCAAAGTTTTTTGTCGGCCAGGTTGTCTACCATAACCTGTTTCGCTATCGGGGTGTGGTGGTCGATGTCGATCCATCCTATCAAAAAGATCCGGTATGGTATGACCTGATGGCCCGAACCCGTCCACCAAAAGAGCAGCCGTGGTATCAAATCCTGGTACACGGTAGCCAGAGTGAAAGTTATGTGGCCGAGCGGAACCTGCAAATCGACTCCACCTCAGAACCGATCGAAAATCCCAACCTGCACAAATATTTTGTTTTATTCTCAAATGGACTCTACCAGCCCAAGAATACCGTTCATTAAAATCCTCTGCCTGAGTCTGTCTGTTTTGGTCCACTGCGCCCGGCACGACTTCAGCGATCCGGCTCAGCCAGGGCCGTATCGAAAGATGTTCATATTCACTTCGTAATCTTTTTTCCTCCATCCCTGCCCGTTCCCGGCCCAAGGTAACGCCATGAGAAAGGGTCTATCCGGCTATGGGGTCCGCTTCGACCGATGCCAGAAATTCCCCTCGGTGCAGGGGGGGGAAGAAGGTCGGTTTGAGCAGATGGTGACTGAGAAAATCGGCATCAGCAAGCTCTTGAATGCGATAATCCAACGGGGTGAGAAATCCTGATAATGCCTCCCGCTCGATGGTCCAGTTCAGGGGTTCTCCCTTGAACATCAGATAAAACTTGAGCAAAGGACCGGTATTGTTATAGGTGGAGTTCATGGGGGCTACGGCGGAAAAGATAAACTGGATCGGATGGCGGGTTAACCGTTGCAACGTCTTCAGCACCGTTACCACCGCCTGTTCATCCAGATACATCAACACCCCTTCGCAGATGAATAGAGTTTTGCGCTGAGGATCAAATCCGTCAAATTCTTGTAAAACCTCCCGTAGACTATGGCAAGAGAGGTCCACCGGTAGAAAATTCAGGGTAGAGGCAGACTTTTTTTCAACCGATAGGGCCGCCTGTTTGACGATGCTGGTAGAAGGGTGGTCGATTTCAATCAGGTGAATGGTCGGATGTTTTTGATGCAATCTCCAGAGCAGCGTATCAAAACCGGCCCCCAGGCTGACGATCTGTGTCGTTCCATCCTGAATGGCCCGGACCACCTTCTGTTCGATGTAACGTTTGCGCAGGGCATAGTGGAGAGAGATCCCCGGCATGACCAGTCGTTCGATTGTGGGCAAAGCGATCCGAAACAGGGGGTTGTCCAATTGAGATAAGCGCCGTCGTCCCTCGTCGGAGTCTTGGAGGATTTTCTGACAGACTTCGACGGTTTCATCGGAAACCAGGTCAAGCTCCTTTTTATAGCGGGCGGTGTATAACAGTCCTTGAAGTACGGTAAAGGCGGTGGAACTCGCTTGATCTTCCTTCATGGATATTTCCTTCTCAGAACGGTTGTGGCCTGGGATTGATAACGGAGAAACTAAAATAAATTGCATGCCGACGCACTTGCGGACACACTATAGCAGTTGGAGGGCTAATGAAATGATCAACATGGAAAAGATCTGCCCGTTGCCTGATTGATCTGGAATGGGTTGGGGCTGTTTATTGTATAGACCTGAATCGTGTGACTTCAGATGGAATACAGTCTCTTTCTGGAGTTGAAACGTATGAACACCATGGAAACACAAGCAGACCAGTTGTTGCCGATTCTCCTTGAATCGACCACCTTTCAGAATCAAGAGGCTCCCCTTCTCAAATTAATATTGGCCAATGCCGAACCGTGGTCGGGGCAGGCCGGTGACCATCTCTGTTTGGCAGGCCAGGCGCAACAAGGGCTTTATATCTATCTGAATGGTGATCTGGAAGAGTTGGCAGATGATGGAACATCCCATCCGTTGCTGCGGGAGCCGGCTGCCATCATTGGCACACCCTCCGCCAAACAGAACCATGTCTGGCCCCGGACCATTCGTTGCAGCGGTGGTTGCCGTTTGCTTTTTCTCAGTCAGGATACGGTTCGCATTCTGGCGCGGGAACATGAAAAATCCCTGGCAACAATCCCGGCATTCCAAACCCTTGTCGGGGAACAAAAACGGATGCATGGGGTGCTGAGTCAGCAAAGCTCCAATTTTCCTCTGGAACCGGCAGTCATTCAGGATCTGATCACCCTCATCACCCTGCGCAATTATACCGGAGGCAGCCTCATTCTTCAGCAAGGTGATACGGGAGATTCCTTGCTGATAGTGGTCAGTGGTCGATTGCGTGCATCCTGGGTTGACGGAAATGGAACCCGTCATCTGCTCAGCGATCACGGGCCCGGCAGCAGTCTTGGAGAAATGGGGCTTATTCTGGGTATTCCCCGACAAGTGGATGTGACGGCGGTTCGGGATTCCACCGTCGCCCTTCTGGATCGAACCGCTTTTTCAACCCTGTTGGTGCGCCATCCAATCTCGGTCAACCAGGCTTTTTCGCAGGTTATTTTCAACCATTTTTCTAAACCAAAACAGGCAAAAATCGATTTTAGCAACGTCATTACCCTGGTTCCTCTGCAATCCGATCAATCGGTCGAAACCATGGCTCAAGGGTTGGCGGATGCGTTGGGACGGTTTGGTACGGTCAAATGCCTTCACAATGAACGGCAGTCGGATCGTCTGCTTCATCGGGATGAGATTGATACCGCATTCATGGAGCTTTTGGCCGAGTTGGAGCACCATTATGATTTTCTGATTCTGCAAGGTGAGCCTGAATACACCTCCTGGACCCGTCAGTGTATCCGTCAGGCCGACCATCTGTTGTTCATCACCCATTCTGCGGACCAGGCTTTTGCCCTGACCAATCTGGAGAAGCAACTGGCAAAAGAGCCTTGGTTTGATCTGCTGCATAAAAGCCTGGTACTGGTTCACAGCCCAAACCTTGCTCGTCCTGAGAACACCTTACTTTGGTTGCAAAACCGTTCCATCAAACAGCATCATCATCTTCGAGTCGGGAACGCGGTCGATTTTCAACGGCTGGCCCGGTTTTTGACTGGACGTGCGGTGGGGGTGGTGCTTGGCGGTGGAGGGGCACGTGGTTTGGCCCACATCGGAATTCTCAAGGCCATGAAAGAGTTGTCCATTCCCATCGATATTGTCGGAGGCAATAGCATCGGCGCTTTGATCGGTGCCGCCTATTTGTTGGGATTCGACAGTGAGAGTATTCTGGAAAACATCGTTCAATTTGCCACAAGCGGACAGAGGCCGGGTATTCCAATCCTCTCCCTGATTTCCGGTGTACCCATGGCGACCAGGGCGCGGAAGTTTTTCGGTCAGATCTGTATCGAAGATATGTGGAATCCCTATTTCAGCGTCTCCTGCAATCTCAGCCAGGCCAACCTCAAGACCCACATGAACGGTCTGTTATGGAAAGCGGTTTTGGCCAGCAACTCCCCGGCCGGATTGCTGCCACCGATACCGGATGACGGCGATCTGTTGGTGGATGCCGCCGTGTTGGACAATGTGCCGGTGGATGTCATGCGCAGAGATTTCAGCCACGCCCTTATCGTTGCCATTGATGTCAATATCAGAGACCGGTTGAACGTCAGCAAGGATGTGACGCAACTGACCGGTTGGCAGGTATTGAAAGAGCGTTTTGGCCGCAATAAAGGGGGGGGACACACCCCCGGCATCGTCGATATCATTACCCGCACCAGCATCATCGGAGCCGTAGCCCAACAGCCCAACGCCCGACAAATGGCCGATCTCTACCTGCAACCGCCGGTCTCCGGCTATCCGATGTTCGGTTTTCGCCAAGGTGCCGCCATTGTTGAATGCGGCTATCAATACGGGATGGAACAGCTTCCGGCCTGGTGGACCGCCAACTGCCGAATCTAGGATAAATCGCTCTTTTGCTCTTTTGGGTCCAGAATGATCGCCCGATCCATACCGGTCAAACCCAGCCATAGCTCTGTTCTGGCCCATAACAGCAACAGCTTGAGCCGGATAAATCGCCAAACCCAACCCCCGATCTGAACCGTAATGATTTCCCGCAGGCGTTTGGGGTAAAAACGCCAGATTGTTTCTATGGAATGGCTTGGACGACGATCGGTTCGCACTTTATGCCGCCATATTCCCCCCTCAAGAGGGGAGATCCCCTCCAGGGGAATCGAGCCGCTAAAGAGCAACTGAAGGCCAAAAATTTCGTTGACCGGAAGCTTGAACAAAATAGCCCGCTGAAACACCCGTCGGATGTATCGGCTTGAAAAAAGCCATTTCCAACTCTTAATGTAGAGCTGTTCCCAGACCTCTTTTGACATGGATGGATGGGGGGTCAGGGCGTGAATGCCGTCGTAGCAGTTGAAATCCGGGTGGAGAAAGGCCCCGTTTTCCAATAATCGCTGATGGTCTTTTGAACCGGGCAGGGGGGTCAGCATGGAAAAGTGCAGGGCGTCAACGGCGATTTCATCCTGCAAGGTTCGAATATCTTCTTCAACTCGCTCCGGGGTATCTTGCGGCATGCCAATGATATAGCCACCATAGACCATGATCCCGACTTTTTTCCAGGTCAGGGCCATTTTTTTCAACTCGGAAATCGGGCTGGTCCGTTTGTTGGCATCGACCAGATTGACATCTCGTACCGACTCGATTCCGATGAACACCCGCGAACAACCGGCTCGTTTGGCCCCCTCGACAAATCCGTTGAGCAAATGGGCACGGGCATCGATCTGCATGAAAAAATCCAGTTTCAACCCCTCTTCCTCTCGTAGTTTGCCCATGATCTCAAACAAAATCCGCCACTGCGGGTTGCGGGATAGGTTGTCATCGACCAGGGTAAAACGAACGACACCGGATTGGCAGCAATGGCGTAGATGGTCTTGAAGTTCTTCGGCTGACCGGGAACGGTATTTGTTGCCAAACACATTGATGATACAGCAAAAACTGCATTTATAAGGGCAGCCGCGACCCAACTCGATACCGGCAACGGGAGTCGCCATTCGGTCAATCAGTCTTTTTTCCAAGTAGGGGGGGGGTGCGCCACGCAGGTTGGGTAACTGTTCGAGTTGGCTATAGAACGGTTTTAACTCCCCCAGCCAGGCATCCCGGAGCAGATCCTCTTCCATCCCCTCCATTTCACCGGCAAACAGTGAGGCTCCAACCGTGCGGGCAGCCTCCAGGCACGGGCTCCAGTCCGGGGTGGTGCTCAGACAGGCGCTGACATGAAAACCACCGATGATGACCCGAATGTGAGCGGCGGAAAACTCCCGCGCCAGATCGACGGAACGGGGATAGTGGGCGGACAGAACCCCAACCAGCATGACCAGGCAGCGGTCGGCCCCTTTCATCCACTGGATCAAGGCTGGCCGGTCGATGATTTCGCAGCTTTCATCGATCGGTCGGATCTCCAACCGGCCCGTTTCCTTCGGGCAGATCGTTTGGGCTGCGCCCAGCAACATGCCGTGAATGGCAGAAAGGGTGTAGTTGGTGTTGAACACCCGCCAGAATTGAATGACGTAACCCTCTTCATCATAGCTGGCCGGTTGAATCATGACAATCCGCATGGTTGGGGTGGCTGTTGAGTTGTTCATGGTCTGTACTCCTCATCGGTAGAGGCTGGATCTTTGGTTTTCGCCAGTGCTATACTCTGCAATCCGGGTAGAATTATCCCAGATTCGGCTCCATTACAGAATTGGACGATCCAACGGAAAATAGATGAAAAACCGTGATAACAGCAGGGCAAAACGGGTTGGTGGTCTTCTCGCTGCACTCATTGTTCTCGTCGTTTTGTTGGTCGATCAAGCTCTGCTCAATCAAGTCACTTCAGCCATCGGTCCCTTCGGTCCGGTTTTTCTGACCCTGTTTTTACTGCTTTCCCAGGTATTGGCTCCACTACCGGGTGCGCCGGGTATTTTGCTCTCCCTGAAGCTATACGGCTTCGATATGGCGACCCTCATGTTGATGGTCTCCAGTGTTCTAAGCGCCATGATCAACTTTTTTTTGGCCAGGCGATATGGTAAACCGTTGGTCCAACGACTGTTGGGGCCAGAGCGAATGCAGACCGTGGATCGTCTGGAACGGGCCGATGAGGTTACCCTGCTGCTGTTCTCCCGCCTGTTCGGCTTCGCCTTTTTCGACCTGGTCAGCTATGCCATCGGTTTAACCAACATCTCCTTTGGTCGGTACATGCTCTACACCGTGCTGTTTTCAACTCCGGCCCTGGGCATTCAATATGTTCTCTTCAGAGATATGGATTTTCAAAGTCCCGCAGCACTGGCCTTTTTTATTGTCTCCGTCGTGGGGACCGGTGCCGGTATCGCTTGGTTTTTTATGCGTATTTTAAAGAAAAAAAAACAGATTTGATCAGCCGCTCCCTCCGCTTTGCTTTTTGGCCAATATGCTCCGCAATTCTTCGACCAACCGGTTCAGATACCTGCCACGGGTCATGCCGGCGTGACCGCCGTTGATGAAACAGCTCTCAAGTCCGGCTGAGAAATAGCGTTTATGACGACCAAACAACCGCCAGGACCAGCCGGACATGGGGGTGCCCTGAAACAGAATGACCGAACCGGGAAAACTCTGTTCCGGCTCATTTTTCAGGGCCATCAGGTGCAGCATCAATCCAGAATCTCCGAACCGTCTGCTCCAGTGAAAACGATACAGGCCGCCTTTGTCGATGATCGTACTGACCAGACGATAGACTCTGAGATAGAGGCCGATCAGGATTGGATAGATGGTGTCCAGCAGAATCGGTGAATGAACCTGCCACCCCTGCTGATGCAGAACTCTTCCCACCGCCAGAGCGACCGAGCCGCCGATGGAGTAGCCGCCGATATGAATCTCCTCTCCTGTCTGAGTCTGCCGAATGAGATCGGCATAGGCCTGTGCCAATCCGGTAACGGTCGGAGGCTCATAGGAGCCCGGCCAGTTTTGCGGCGGCAGAAGAAGAAAAAATGGCTGCTGCTGTCCCAAAGATCTGGCCACCCGGCCCAGGCGTTTGCGGTCCCCCAAGGCGGAGGCAATACAGAAAAAGGGTCTGTTTTGCTTGATGTCGGATCGAATGGGGGTCAGGGTGATACAGGCCGGCCCTGTTTTTGTTCGGGCCGGCGAGACCGGGGGAGCGGTCTTGTTCAATCGACTTTCGATCAGCAGGCCCAGATCGGCGATGGTGGGTTGTTGAAACAGGGTGTTCAAGGGCAGGGTGATGGCATACCGGTTTTCTACGGCGGCCATTATGGCCAATGCGCCCAGAGAGTCTCCACCCAAAGCAAAAAAATCATCGTCTGTGCTGATCTCCATTTGGCAAAGATGGCTTTGCCAGAGCTTCATAAGCTCGTTTTCCAACGCTGTTTTTGGCGCAACCAATTGGTGATGATCCTCTTTGTTTCCCCGTTGCAGCTTTGAAAGTCGCTGTGGGTCGATCTTGCCGTTTTCGGTCAGGGGCAGCTGTTGAATGACATCAATGGCGGTTGGAATCATGTAGTCGGGAAGATGGTTCTGCAAATACTGCCGAATCTCCTCCGGTTTTAGTGGGGGGTGGGTCGGTTTCCCAACCAGGTGAGCATACAGATAGTCAGGCTGCGTCGAACCGGTATCCTGATCAAATTGTACGACCGCCTGTTTGATGGAGGGATGGCGCAACAACACCGCCTCGATCTCGGTCAATTCGATGCGGTATCCCCGCAGTTTGATCTGGCGATCCAACCGTCCCAAAAACAGCAGTTGACCATCGCTACGCCAGGCACCACGATCCCCGGTTCGATAGAGTCGCGCTCCGGGGGTGGAACGGAAGGGGTCGGCGATAAACCGTTCGTTGGTCATGCTGGTCTGGTTGAGATAACCTCGGGCCAACCCTTCACCACCGATAACGATTTCACCCGGTTTTCCCGTTGGCAGGAGATTCCCCTGCGGGTCCAGAATATGGATCTGGGTCTGCTTGATGGGTCTGCCCAAGGGAATGGTCTGCTGCTCCTTGGTGGGGTCGCCTTCCCAGCAACTGGCAAGAATGGTGGCTTCGGTCGGTCCGTAAAAATTAAGCAGGCGACACCTCCAGCGCTCTTTTATCTGTCGGGCCAGGGTAACGGACAAGGCCTCGCCACCGCTGGTGACAATACGCAAAGAGGTGATGTGCAAATTGACGGATGCCTTTAACACCGCCTCCGCCATGGTCGGAACCAGGGAGAGCACCGTCACCTGTTCTTGAATAATCAGGTTTGCCAAGGCCTGTGGGGTCTGTCTTCCAGCGGGCGGCAAAACCAAACAGGCACCAACGGTCAGGGGCAGAAAAATTTCATGGGCCGAAGGGTCGAATCCCAAACGGAAGAACTGGAAAAAACGATCCTGATCCGTTGGTTGAAAACACCCTCTCAACCACTCCAGCCGATAGGCCAAGGCTCTCTGCCCCACCATCACCCCTTTGGGCAGCCCGGTGGTTCCCGAGGTGTGGATCACATAGGCCAGGCTGTCTCCATCCGGTTTTGGCCCCGGTTCGATGGGTCGATGTTTTTTCTGGGGGAGATGATCAGGAAGGCCGTTGTTGGCCAATGAGAGAACCAAAACCGGGCAGCCGATCTCTGTTATTTGCTCAGCCTGGTCCCGGCAACTGATGATCAGAGGGATAGCCGCATTTTGCGTCGATTCCCGAAGACGCTCCACCGGGTGCTCCGGGTCTAAAGGTATATAGGCACCACCGGCCTTAAAAATGGCCAACAGGGCGGCGATTTGAGTTGGTGAGCGCGACAAATAAACCCCGACCGCCACTTCCGGGCCGACTCCTAAAGTCTGAAGATGGTCCGCCAGAGTTACTACCGTCTGGTTCAGTTGGCCATAGGTGACGGTTTGACCGGCCCAACGAATGGCGATGGCATCGGGATTGTGCCGGACCTGGCTTTCGAAGCCCCGAATAACCGGTTGCCAAGGTGGATCGGATTCTGAAACGGGTGCGTTAAACACACTCAACAACTGTTGCCGTTCGGTCGCGGGCAGTCGGTCCAACTGTTGCAACGGTTGATCAGGGTGGGTCATCACCTGATCGAGCAGATGTTTGGCTCGACGAAGCAGTGTCTGCATTTCCGGCTCGGTAAACAGACCGGTATTGAAGTCAAAGCACAGTTGCACCGCTTCATTGGGATGGTTCTCCAGAATGGTCACCAGCAACGCATGGGTGGCCAGGCCGGGAAACAGACGGACGGAGTGGGAGGGGACGCCCTGAAAATGGGTGGATAGATCCCACTTGTCGTGGGTGAGAACGATATCAAACAGGCGGCGATTTTCGCCAGTCGTTCCAGCCAGCCCGGCCATCTCTCCAACTGGAAACCGTTTGTGCCGGAAACTGCTTCTCAACTGTCGAATGACCTCATCTATCCAGTCGGAAAAGCTCTGTTGCGGATTCCATCGGAGCAAAAGGGGGTTCAGGTCCACCAACATGCCCGGCGTGTTGCGAAATCGACCGCTGCGATGGTGGACCGGGATACCGATTACCATCTCCTCCTCTTGATCCCCATCCAGGAACAACAACCCCAGCAAGCCGAGAAACAGATGATAGGGCGTCCCCCCTTTATAACGCTGACTCCATTGGGCCAGGCGATCATAGTCCGGCCTGAGAAAAGTCAGGGAGCGTGTGGAAATCGGTTCTGGCTGAACCTCCCGGCCGCCAAACAGCGTCGGCAGCGGACGATTCAACAGCCCCTGCCAATAGTTCCTGTCCCGAATGTATGCCGCCCCGCTGCGATAGTTCGATTCTGATTCCAGATAATCGAGATAGGAGAGGGTATGGGGATTTTTCTTCTGAACGGGGCGGTTCTCGGTCAGGGCGTTATAAATATCAGCCCACCGCCGCAGCAAGATGGAGGTTGAAAAACCATCGATGAGCACATGATGGTATTTGTTGGAAAAGAGGGTGCCGACCGTCTCCACCTGGGCGATCTCGAATCGGTACAGGGGAGAGCCATCCAGGGGAAAAGGGGAGAGAAACCGAGCGATGATCCAAGATCGCGCCTTCTCCCACTCCTCTTTGGCAAAAGTTTTCACCTCCAGCTTGGGGAGAATGTCGGATTGATACACCTGAACGACGCGCGCACCCTGGCTGGCTGGAATCAATCGCAGAGCATCGGTCTCTTGAACAAGCCTAACCAGTGCCTGTTGCAATCGGCCGCTATCCAAAACCGTATGAATATAACCGTACCCACCGACAATCAGGTGGCGGGAACCGGCCTGGCTCAACTGTTCCAGCCATAAATCCCGCTGATTGGCGGCTAGAGGATAGGTCCGGTCCGCCCTGGTTGGCAACCCGCTGCCTTGCTGGAAGGAAAAAAGCAATGAGCGCTCCATGCCAATAGAAAAAATGCTGGTTAACTCTCCTAAAAACGTTCGAAATGACGCTCATCTGAGATTCTGGCCACCTCTCTGCCGCCATCGTACGATACTCTTTTTTGTGCAGCACTCCTCGATGTTTTTTTCTCATCCAGCTTGAAAAAGCTGATAGCTTGGGACATCAGTTCGGCCTGAGCTGACAGCTCTTCGGAGGTGGCGGCCATCTGCTCCGAGGCTCCCGCATTTTGTTGAATGACCTGATCCAGTTGCTGAATCGCCTGATTGATCTGATCCGCACCCTGGTTTTGCTCCTGGCTGGAGGAGGCGATCTCCTGGATCAAGTCGGCTGTTTTCTGGATGTCTGGAACCAGACGGGTGATGATCTCTCCCGTCTGTTCGGCAATCGTGACACTTGATGAGGAGAGTTGTCCGATTTCTCCGGCGGCCATCTGACTGCGTTCTGCAAGCTTTCTCACCTCGGCGGCCACCACGGCAAACCCTTTGCCATGCTCACCAGCCCGAGCCGCTTCAATGGCCGCATTGAGGGCGAGCAGGTTGGTTTGACGGGAAATTTCCTCGATGATGGAGATCTTGTTGGCAATCTCCTTCATGGCGTTCACCGCTTTGGCTACGGCAATGCCGCCCTCTTTGGCGTCTTTTGCCGCTTGATTGGCAATTTTCTCTGTTTGAGTGGCATTTTCAGTGTTTTGCTGAATACCGGATGCCATCTGCTCCATTGCCGAGGAGGTCTCTTCGATGGATGCGGCCTGTTGTGTCGCCCCTTGAGCCATATTGTTGGCGGAGTCTGACAGCTCCCTACTGCCGGCCGCTACTTGCCCTGACGCTCTGGAGACATCACCGACGACACTTTGCAGTTTGTTGACCATGATGTTGAGCGCCTGGACCAACCGGCCCACCTCATCGGACTGATGCAGCTCCAGTTTCTGGGTCAGATCTCCTTCTGAAACCCGCTTGGCAAAATCCAGACTTTTTAATAGTGGTTTGGTGATGGACCGAGCAATGAATAGGGCCAATACCACCCCAATAATCAAGGCGATTACAGAGATGATGACCACCGCTGTACGCGTCTCTACCGCATTGGTCATCATGGTTTCCTCGGACATGATATTGTCATTGGAAATCTCGACCAACTGATGAAGGTGGTCTTGAACCTCTTTCAAGGCGGGCTGGGTTTCGGACGAAAAAATAGATTCCGCTGCCGATTTGCCTTGAAGGTTTTCCCCGGCTCTCGTTTGCATCTTTCCCAATAACGTTCTCACCTGGATCAGTTCTGGCAGAACCGAGGTGTTGTAGTGGGAGGTGGCCTGGGTGTATGCTTTGGACTCCAATGCCTGTTTGATTGATTTTCCACCAGCGTGGAGACGTCTGTGAACCGGGTCTGTTTCATCGAGGAGTTGAGCGAGAATCTGATCTTCATCACGCATTTTCTGGCCTTCCGGTCCATACATGAATTTACCAAATCCACATTGGCTGGGGTCCAGTTGAACGCTCAGTGTCGAAGCCTGGGTCAAAATTGCATTCTGTACGGTCCCGGCCCAAGCGAGATGGTCCGACTCTTTTTGAGCTAGAAAAGCAGGCAGATTCTTGTCGGCCTGCTTAAACACCATCTTGATTTTCTGTGCCGATTCATGCAGGGTCTCATGGGGCTTTTCAATCGCCTGTAGAACAGGTTTCAACTGTGGGAGTTGAGCTTCGGCCTGCCGGCGTCCCTCTCCGTACAACCATTTTCCAAACGCACATTTTGTATGGTCCAACTGGACGCTCAACTCTGAAACCTTGTCATTGCTGATAAAGGAGCTGACCTGATTGGCCCAGTTGAGATGGTCGATCTCCTTTTGGAGAATCTCACCCCGGAGTCGATTGCCTCCGACAACCTCCATGCCATCGTCAACCATTCCAGAGATACCTGACAAAGACCGGTAACTAACAGCAATCAGCAGTATGATGACGCAACCGATTCCGGTGAGAATTTTTTTCTGTAGACTCAAATCACCCCACTTCATAAATCTCTCCTCAAACTCTTGACCAATTTCCAACATCTATCTGTGCTTGAAAAATTCCAAATCCACATGCGAAATAGATGGTAGCAGACTATTTTGCAAAAGCCAGTTTTTCTATTGTTCATTTTACATTGGGCCGGTTCAGCGTGAATGTACAGTCAGGTTGTTCAGCGCACAGGCATCGGTTTCGTCCGGCCTTTTTGGCTCGGTAGAGCATTTCATCGGCTTGTTTGATCAATGTTGAAGAGTCCTGCTCCGGTTGTGGCGTCAAGCAAGCCAAGCCAAGACTGAGCGTCACCCAGTTAGATGCGTCGGAATGTTCGTGGGGCAGGTGTAGATCTTCGACGTTGCCACGAATTCGTTCGGCGATCAACAGCGCACCCCTGGCGTCCGTGTCCGGCAGAAGGGCGGCAAACTCTTCACCGCCATAGCGCGCTACCCTGTCGGAGGGTCGGGTAACGGCGGAGTTCAGAGCGGCGGCCACCTTTTCGAGACAGGAATCCCCCATGGAGTGGCCATAGTTGTCGTTATAGCGTTTGAAAAAATCGACATCCATCATGATCAGGGAGAGCGGTCTGTCATTGCGCTGGGCACGATGCCATTCCAACTCCAAATTCTGATTGAAATGCCGCCGGTTTGGAATATTGGTCAGTCCATCGATAAGAGCCATGGACTCCAGCATGTCGGTTTTTTGTTGGAGCAGAATGTGATTGCGTACCCTGGCTCTGACAATAGGCATGTGGAACGGTTTGACGATGTAATCCACAGCACCCAGGTTCAATCCAATCTCTTCATCGGACACTTCGGATTTTGCCGTCACGAAAATCACCACGGTATCTTTTGTCTCATTTTGCTCTTTGATCCTTCGACAAACCTCGTAGCCGTCCATATTGGGCATCATGACATCGAGCAGGACAAGCATGGGTTTGTTCTTTTTTACAATCTCCAGTGCATTGATGCCATCCGTAGCAACACGGACGTAATAATCGTCTTTCAGGGCGTCGGCCAGCACTTTGATGTTGGTGGGTGAGTCATCCACGATAAGGATGGAGGGCTTGGATCTATCCAGTTCGTTCATTTGGGTTTCACCGGTAGTTTATATCCTTGAGGACAGACCATCTTGTTCAGATGTGCCAAGGCTTTTGGGTAGTTATAATTGTCCAGATGCCGTTTCAATGCGTCCAGGTGCCGATGGAGATCCGAACATTTGATTTTCTCCTTCAAGTCGTCGATCAATTCATCCGGGATGTAGGCGTTGTCATTCATCAACCAATTTAATTCTGCGAACTGATCCTGAGACTCTTGGCAGCGGCATTTTGAGCATTCCGGGTTGGGCAGCGCTGAAGGTTCCGTTATCGGCAGGCGGGAGATGGAATCCAGCACCTGGGCCAATTCGGCATTGAATGGCTCCAGATTGACGCGGCCGCCTTTGGCTTGAATCTCCTGCTCAAGAACGGTGGCGGCGGAATAGAGCCCCTTGGCGGATATGTTTCCTGCCGAACCCCTGATCTGGTGCGCCAACTCCCTGGCTTTGTCAAGGGCGCCGGTCTCCAAGAGCGATCTCATCTCCTCTGCCGCAAGGGTAAATGTCTCCCTGAAATGGCCCATGACACGGACGAGCAGGGTGCGGTTTCCGCTGATGGTGGCCAACGCCTCGCGGATCGCCAAACCGGGCAGGGCGTCCGGCAGTTGAAGGGTCTGGTCGGCATCCGTTTGAGAGAAGGTGTTCGACTCGTCGGAATGGTGGCCAAGCCTGATCCACCTGGCCAGGACGGTCATGAGCGCCAGAGGTGTGATGGGCTTGGCCACATGATCGTTCATTCCGGCGGTCAGGCACTCGGCAATCTCATCGGCCATGACCGCTGCGGTCATGGCGATGATCGGCAGGAAGGCCCATCGCGGATTTTTTCGGATCTTACGGGTGGCGGTCAGGCCATCCATCACCGGCATCTGTAAATCCATCAGTACGGCATCGAAATCACCCCGGTTCAAGGCCTCCAGCGCGCGTTGGCCATTGTTGACGACTTCGACCCTGAAACCGGCATTATCCAATATCTCCCGCTCGACCTGCTGATTGACCGAATTGTCTTCAACGAGCAGAATTCGCGCCCCTCTGATGTGACGCACTAACCCACTGGTATCCATTACGGAATGTTGCGTCGCCCCCTTGGTTCTTAGCCCCTGTAAATGGGCGATGCAACGGTAGAGGGAGGATTCGGAAACGGGTTTTGACAGCGTCGCCTCAAAGCGGGTGCCGCTCATCCGGCGCAGAAAATCATCTCTGCCGAAATCCGACGTCATGAGGATGAGCGGCAGGCGGGAGGGTTGATGGGTTTCTGTCTCGGCCTCTATTCGTTTTGCCAGTTCGACACCATCCATGCCAGGCATCTTCCAGTCGATCAGTGCCAGCTCAAAGGTCTCTCCCGGCTTGGTGGAACGTAGCAGCAGAGAGAGCGCCTCTTCCCCGGAAGCGGCCAGGGTTACATCGAAATTCCAACGGGAGAGCCACTCCTTCAGGTTGTTTCGGGAAGTCTCCCGGTCATCCACCACCAGGGTGCGTTTACCTTGTAAGGCCGGACGGGTTGGCCGGATTTGTAAGGAGAGGGGGAACCGTACTTCAAAATGGAATGTGCTGCCCAGGCCGGGTTCGCTTTCGACCCGGATCGAACCGCCCATTGTCTCTACGATGCGCTTTGAAATGGTCAACCCAAGACCGGTTCCGCCAAATCGACGGGAGATGGATCGCTCGGCTTGTGTGAATGGGGTGAACAGACTTGACAATTGCGCCGCCGAAATACCGATGCCAGTATCGCGCACCGAGAATTGGAGGGTTGCAAAATCCGGCCCGACGGCCAGTGGCGTGACGCGGAGGGCAATCTCCCCGGACTCCGTGAATTTTACCGCGTTACCAACCAGATTATTGATCACCTGTCCGAGACGAGCGCCGTCGCCGGTCAGCATCAACGGCGTATCCGGGCTGATGAACATGAAAAGCTCAACCTCTTGATCTTCGGCGTTAAGGTTGAATAGAACGATGGTACTCTCTATCAGTTCTTCCAGGTTGAATGGGTTAAGATCCAGTTCGAGATGGCCGGACTCTATCTTGGCAAAATCCAGGATGTCGTTGATGATCGAGAGCAACCCTGTGGAGGTGGTGCGGATCTTCTGTAAATAGTCCTGCAACCTGGGGGAAAGCTTCTGTTTCAGGGCGAGGTTGGTCAGGCCGATGATGCCGTTCATCGGCGTGCGAATTTCGTGGCTCACGTTGGAGACAAAATCCGATTTGGCCTGACTGGCGGATTCGGCCTCCGTGGTGCGGGTCAGAAGCAGCTTGTTGGTCTGTTCAAGTTGGAGTTGTACCAGCTTGAGTTCGGTCACATCCACAGCATACACAAAAAATCCGCAGGTCCGTTCGTCATCAAAATCAGGAATATAATGGGCAACAATATGGTGGAGAGTGCCATCGGAGTGGGTCAGGGTGCGTTCAAACTGTTTAGGCTCACCCTTCAGAACCCCTCGAATGAGGGGTTTGTTCCGTTGATAAAGCGCCTCCCCCATCATCTCCCGAATGTGAATGCCCCGCATCTCCTCCTGGCTCTTGTTGAACCATTCCTGATAGGCCTTGTTGGAAAAAGTGCAACGCATCTCGTCAGTCCAGTATCCAACCAGGCCTGGAATGTTGTCGGCAAGATTCTTCAGGAACTGCTCGTTGCGTTTCAGTTCCGAGATGTCGCGCAAAAATGCCACGCACTGTCTGGATTCGGGAATGAACGATGTGGAGACCTCAATGAAATATTCCCGTCCATCCTTGCGGCGGTGACGTGTCTCAAACACCTCCCAGCCGGAGCGGATGATTTTTTCGATACGCGCCTGAACATCCTCTGGCTCATCCAGGGCGTCCAAATCGGAGACGTGTTTTCCCGGCAACTCCGCCAGGCTGTAACCGCTCATCTCGGCGTAGGCGCGATTGGCTTGCAGCAGGTAGCCCTGTTCGTCGGTAATCCAAAACCCATCATGGACAAGGTCGATGGCCGCCTTGTGCTGGTGTAAAACCAGTTCGGCCTGTTTGATATCCTCAATGTCGGTGCAGGAGCCGACCCATTTGACGGTCCTGCCGGTCGAATCCCGAATGGCGTTTCCCCGAATCAGCCACCAGCGGTAGACGCCATCATGGCGGCGAAGGCGACATTCCTGTGTGTAGACGCCATCGGTTTGGGTCGCCTCTCTCCAGGCCTCCAGCGCTCGCTGCTTGTCATCGGGATGGAAGGGAATACTCCAGCCAGAATCATGGCTTTCGTCCGGGTTCATTCCGGTGTAGCTCCACCATTGCGGATTGAAATAGAGGTGGCGGCCATCCGGTTGCGCCATCCAGACGATCTGGGGAATGGACTCCGCCAGGGTGCGGAATAACTCCTCGCTCTCTCTCAGTCTGGCCTCCGCCATGGTTTTGTCGGTGACGTCGTGAAAACTCCAGACCTGTCCCACCACCTTGCCGTCTATCCGTTGGGGAATGGAGTAACACTCGATGGTTCTTCCGTTTTTGAGCGTAAGGGTATCGGAAGAGTTTTGTTCCGGGTTAGCGTGTAGCTCTTCGACCTGTTTCAGGAACGTATCGGGGTTGGTCAATTGATCCTGGATAACGGACCGTGCGGCCACATAATCCTTGGTGGCAATGATCTCTTTCGGGATCTGCCACATTTGGATGAAGTTCCGATTGTTCAGCACCCAGGTATTCTCCTGGGTGACGACATGAATGGCATCTTTTGAGGATTCCAAGGTGGCGTTCAGGAGGGAGAGGGACTCCGCCTTGTGGAGTTCCGACAACTTGCGATCGGTGATGTCGATATGCGAGCCTAACATATGAATGGGATTACCGGCCGCGTCCAATTCGATGGAAGCCTGCGAAAGGATCCAGCGATAATCCCCATTCTTGTGCCGGAAGCGGAACTCAACCCAGTAGTCCGGCCAAGGGTTTTTTATATAGACCCGGATGATGTCGGAGACCCACTGCAAATCATCGGGATGGACACGCTTCTGCCACTCGCTGAAGTCATTGGATATCTCATGATCCGCATAGCCGATCTGATGTTTCCATTCGCGGGAAAAACGGACCTTGTCGGTACGCAGATCCCAATCCCACAGCCCGATGTTGCCGGAACGCGCGGTCAGGCGCAGACGCTCTTCACTGACGCGCAATTTTTCGTTGATTTTTTTGACCAACTTCAGTTCGGCTGCGGATTTTTCCCGGTAACGATGCATGGCCTCGATGGCCGTGGTCATGATGAGTCCATCTATGAGGAAGACGATATTGGACCAGAGGCTGGCTTCCAGAACTGCGATGGAGATGGTGTAATAGGGGGGGGTGAAAATATAGGTGGCCATGACCAGACCAAGCGTTATGGCAAACAACCCTGCCTGATATCCGCCATATATGGACGAGAGCAGGACGGCTGGGAAGAAGGTGATGTATTGGATTCCGGCACTGATGGGCGCCATCAACAGTCGAAAAACCAAAGCCAGGGCCATCAGGACCACCGCAACCAGATAGCGGGCCATCAATGTCTTTCTCAGCGTGATGGAAAAGAGCCTGTCGGCCATCCTCAACCAGATCTGACGAAGATGCGCTGAAAGTTTCTCAGTCATCATGTTGACCATGACGGTCTTGTAGAGATAGGCATGAATCGCATAAAATGTCCCGTTCGAGATTTCCCAAGTGATTCATTTCGAATTGTCATTCTGACCGAAATTGTTGCCAAAGTCCACTCCAGGCTTCTCGGCGTGGATGCCGTTGACTCCATCCAGGATCTGCTTATGATTTTCGGGCACCCAATCACGGGCTGAATCGGCTTTCTGTGGGCCGGAAGAGGGAGAGAAAAGCGGTTGCCCCAATAGAGATATCGGACCTGTCCTTCTGTAAGGAAAAATTTGGTGTCAAACCGTTTCCAGGATAGCGGTTTGACGTGACAAGCGAGTCAACTTATGTGAAAGAAAATAGAGCGGTGCGGGTCGGTGTCTATCAATTTGACCGTTCGGCTTCCGAATCAAGAATATCGGGCACCGGTTGGGATCAACCGGCTGGTTGCTGGTCCTGGCAGGCGTGATCTTCCTCACAGTCCATGTTCGGCCTGAAATGATTGGGCTTTACGACAGGCCTCGACCAACTTTTGACTCAGTTCAGGCAGGCGGTCATAATCACTCCACAGGGTATCTTCCACCACATCATGGATCTCTCCCGCCACTTCGCTGGCTTGGCGTTTGAGCTTTGCCCATTGTTTTTTGATCTCGCTGTTGTTGGCATCGCTCATGAACTAAATCTCCTGTTTGGCTTTTTTTGAATCCAGAAATTCCAGTACATCCGTCAGCATGAAACGAACGTGGGAGGGGTCTGAAAAGTGTTCTCGGGCAAGAGGGTCGCCATTTTGGTAGTTGAGCGCCACTTGGCGCAGAATACGGGGAAACCGTTGGTTGAAGGGGCTGTTTAGCATCATCAACCTGGTCACGTTATCAAATACTTCTATCAGCTTGGCGGTATTGTTACGATCTCCGCAGCTATTGAGAAGCCCGTTGTCAAAAAGAGGCTCAATAGTCAAATAGCTTTCTCTCGTAGGTTCCATGTTGTTTCCCCTTCTGGCTCAGCAATGATCGGATAGGGAGCAACTGGAGCAGCCGGTGGCGCTTTTTTCGCACTCGACCTCATCCAGGGTTAAGGCTCCTTCCGGAATTTGGAATGTCCGCCCGCTAAACGAGACGTGGTAGAGTATTGGACTGGATGGGTCGGTGGAAATCATTTTGACGACCTGACCTTTACTGCCAGAGGGCATCACGATTTTACCATTGATGGCCATGGGTACTCTGTTGATGACATGATCCCTATTCTGGAATAGCGTCTCAATCCACGGTTCATCGGCATCCTGTAGTTCTGTTTCCCGAATGCCGACAACCATATCCTGTTGAATAAAATGCACCTCATAGATCACCTGATCCTGTAGAAAGGTGCCGACGTTTTTTACAAATCCGGTCAGGCCGCAGCGGACCAACGCTTCACCGGAACGTTTGCCGAAGTAGGAACCATCATTGCGAATGGTTCGGGTGACACGCACATGCTGGCCATAATCAAATCGTGGTTCAAGACTCATTTTGAAATATCCTTCATTAAAAAATAGTTGAAAATCGATTTTTAACTTCAACTGTTGGCTTCAATCGTTGCATGGGCAAGAATGTCAACGAGTGCTTTTGCGTTGGGAGATTGTTTTCTCTGAGTGGCGTACGTTCGAAGCAATGGAAGAATGATATTGACCAGGCCAGGGGTCAGATCGTAGCCCAAATCGGCGTAGATTTGATGAACCGCGCTGCGGCCAGAGTGCTTGCCGAGAACAAAATGGTGATGACGTCCCAGTTCACTGGGGTTTACCCCCTGGTAGTTTTCTATATCTTTGAGCAGTCCATCCACATGGATGCCGCTTTCATGGCTAAAAACCGCACTGCCAACCAGACTCTTTTGGCAGGAGAGTGGGCGACCGCTGGCGAGGGCAACCAATTCGCTCAAAGCCGGCAGTCCCAGAAGATCAATGCCGGTGTGGAGACCCATGGTCTGTTTCAAGCCCATGGCCACCTCTTCCAAGGGAGCATTGCCAGCACGCTCACCCAACCCGTTGACGGTGGTATTGATGTGGGTTGCTCCGGCTCTTACCGCCGCCAGGGAGTTGGCGGTTGCCAGTCCCAGATCGTCATGAGCGTGAATCTCTATATCCAGATCGGTTATGGATCGTAAGCGGCGGATGGATTCAAAGGTTTGAAAGGGGTCTAATATTCCTACCGTATCGGCAAAACGGATTCGCTGCGCCCCAGCTTGGGCAGCAATCTGGGTTACTCGACATAAAAAATCCATACTGGCACGAGAGGCGTCTTCAAGGCCGACGCAGACGGAAAGTCCCAGATCTCCGGCCCGAGAGACCTCCTGGTGAATGCGACTTAAAATATGTTCCGGGGTGCTCCCCAGTTTGTTTTTAATCTGTTGATTGGAGACCGGGATGGAGAGGTCCACCCGATCAATTCCGAGAGAGGGGCAGATGGAATAATCGTTGAAATCCATGCGACACCACACCAACAGATCGGCCTTCAGTCCCAGATTGGCCAGGATGCGAATCTCTTCTCTTTCCATCTCTCCCATTGCTGGAATGCCGACCTCCATCTCCGGTACGCCAATGGCATCCAAAGCGCGAGCGATGGCCATTTTTTCATCGGTGGTAAAAGCGACGCCAGCACTCTGTTCGCCATCCCGCAGGGTGGTATCATCCAGAATGATCGGTTTCTGGTTCATCAGGCGGCCTCCTCATTGGCCGGAGTGGTAAACGAGACCTGCTCTCTTGCCGTGGAATCCGCATCCTGGAGCGGGGTCGCATCCCCCAAGCAGTGCAGGTTTTTTTCTGGCAGATACACCATCAAAGGGCCGGGAGCCGGGATCGGTTCGTCCATGGATTGTAAAACCCGCAAGCGGGTGCCGTCCAAAAGGCGACAGTTCAGCTCCAGCCCGCCGGCTGCACGGGAGATTCTCTCCAAGGTGACCGGTAGATTGTTTGAACCCGGCTGTGAAACAATCGAGATCCGGTCAGGTAGAATGCCAAGGGAGACGGCTCCTTCCGGAACCGGTTGGTTGAGACGAAGGGTTCCCCAATCTCCCTGCACGGTGTTGCCGGATATCCCCGTCAGGGGCAATAGATTGTCCCAGCCCAGGATGCGTGCCGCCCGTTGGCTGCGAGGGCGGGAAAGGACTAAATTGGTTGGGCCAGATCGGATGATCCGTCCTTCATCGACCACTACGACCCAATCAGCCAGCAATCGAACGTCGCTCAAGTCATGGGTAATCAGTAGTGCTGGAATACCCTGGTGACGGATGATACGCCAAAGCTCATCCCGTAATTTGGACCGCAGTGGAACATCGACAGCAGAGAATGGCTCATCCAGTAAAAGGAGTTCAGGATGAGTCGCCAGGGCGCGGGCCAATGCCACCCGTTGCCGTTGTCCGCCGGAGAGGGCGGACGGGTACTCGTCCGCCAGACCGGAGAGATCGAATCGGCGAAGATAATCCGGCATGTTGAGTCTGTTTTTCTCATTGATTCCAAAGGCTATGTTCTGAGAAACGGTCATATGGGGAAACAGGGCATAATCCTGGAATACCACTCCGACATGACGCTTTTGAGGGGGCAGATTGATTTTTTTTGCACTGTTCAACCACTCATGACCACCGAGAGCTATGGTACCTTCCACATGGGATTCCAAACCGGCCAATATCCGCAGCAGCGTGGTTTTTCCACCTCCTGAGCCACCCACTATGGCGGTGGTTCCCTCTCCGGGCAGGCAGAGATGGGCTTGCAGGGAAAAACGGTCTGAACGGGTATAGCGTATGGAAAAATCCAGGTCGCTCATGGCGAGGATCTCCTCCATTTCGTCTGCCCGGCCGATTGTCCCAGCATGGTATAAACCAGAAATAAAACCATAAAGGCGGAGAGAGCCAATCCCCCGCTCAAAATATGTGCGGAGTGATAATCCATCAGCTCAACCTGTTCATAGATCGCAATGGAGATAACCTGTGTCTGGCCAGGAATATTACCCCCCACCATCAGCACGACGCCGAACTCTCCCAAGGTATGAATAAAACCAAGAATAGTCGCCGACAGAATTCCGTGTCGAATCTGCGGGAGCACCACAGACCAAAGCGTTCGTCTTTTACTGGCTCCCAGGGTCCAGGCCGCTTCTACTTGGTTTAAATCCAGTTTTTCCATAGCCGCCTGTAGCGGCTGAACAACAAAGGGAAAGGAGTAGATACAGGAGGCGATGAGAAGTCCGATGAAAGTGAATGCCAACCCCCCTTGACCGGTCAAACTGTCCCAAATACCACCAACCGGGCCGTTGGGCGAGAGCAGGAGCAGCAGGTAAAATCCCAACACGCTCGGCGGCAGTACAAGAGGCAGTGCCGTGATGGCCGCCACAACCGATTTGTAGCGATTGTCGGTGGTTGCCAACCACCAAGCCAGGGGCCAGCAAACAATCAGCAGAATGATTGTCGTCGCCGTCGCCAGTTTTAAGCTGAGAATGACCGGTTGCCAGAGCATGATGGTCAGGCAACCTGTTCCAGGGGTTCATGGGTATGACATTTTTTGGGACAGACTTTGGCGCAGGATTCACAGCCGATACAATCATCCATATTGGCCAGTTTCATCACATAGGCACCATCATCATCAAATCCGTCATCATCCCAATTTTCCTCATCTTCACCGAGTTCTTCGATCAGTTCGCTGCGTTCCACCAAATCAAAGACATCCCTGGAGCACACTTTGAAACAGCGTCCGCAACCGATACAGCTTCGATAGTCCAGTCCAGTTACAAACCGTGGTGTCCAAGGGGTGCCAGCTCGGGTGATACCGGTCAAATGAGACATGGTAATACTCCTTATTTCTCGTTTTACAGTCCGGCTACTTCGGAGTAGCTGCCGATTCGGCCCAACGCAATGTTGAGCAGTTTGTCGGATTCAGTCTTGAGCGCTGAGATGTCTGGAAAACCGAAACGGTGCACATCCCGCAAGGATCGATCGATGACGACAAGCTTGCCGACAATAATCAGCAGGGAACCGAACCCTTCATGATTGAGGTTCAAGAACGGGCGTGCCATGAGACCGCACTCCTGTTCAATCATCATCGAAACCGCATTGTAGAATGCGCTGACACGGGCCATGGTCGCCGGGTTCGGATCGCCGATAATGGGAATTTGTTTGCGTTCTTCTTTGCTGATGATGAATGGTTTTATCAACTTTTCCGGTGTGGCTTTGTCCTGAACACCATAGGTGTCCAAAGATCGCATCTGCTTGACCAGCTCCGCAACAAAGGCAGATTCATAAATGGGGTCCAATTCTGTTTCACTCATCGTATCGCTCCTAAAGTTTATCCATGTAATCGAGTTTGTTCTGGCAATGTTCGCTTGTCAGGCTTATTCCAACCAAATGTCTTCCAACAAAGTCTGTTTAAAAGAATCAGCCTCCGCTTGGTTTTTTCTCCCGGCCAATCTATTCGTCGGATAAGGGGGTGTTCCCTCTATCAACTCATTTTGTATATTGTTCAAAATGTTTTGGATCGGCGTCGCATCCTCAACTTGGGCCGGATAGATCCCTCTTTTCAGAAGAAGTCTGACGGCGGAGGCCCCCACCGCCAGGCAATGAATGGAGTGGCAACCAGAGAGTGCTTGCAGACGTGGTCCCAATTTATCCTCATTTCCATCCTGTTTGGCGGAATCAAACTCACAGACCTGTTCCAGGGTTTTCTGTGTGCTGGAAATACGATAGATGACAAACCGACTGGCGGTTCCGAAATGTTCGTTTACCTGTTTCATGTCGCTGCTGGCAAAAGCGGCAAGAAGAGATTGTTTTTCCATGGGGTCAGACAATTGTCCGGTATTGGGGACAACTTGAAAATTACGCTGTATGATCATAGCTCTCTCCTGATTCAAGCCGCAGCAAAACGGGAACGGTATGGCGATAGTTTGTGATCGCCGGCATGAACAATGGCGTTGGAGAGTTCAAACAGGGTTTGTCTGGCTCCCTCATATCCGATCCATCTTCTGGCATGACCGCCCGTCCAATCATAGAGCGGGTAGCCGGAGCGGATGGCGGGCAGACCAAGACGACCGGCTACTTCAGCCACATGACTGTTTCCGATCAAGGCATGGGGTTTGTCTTTGTCATCCAGCCGTTTGATCCACTCTTCCATATCTTCCAAGTCGCCAATCTTGACCGTTTCAAAATCACTGTTGGCCAACTCCTTGGTTCCGGTGGAGGCGACGACGACCGGGGTTTTGATTCCGACATCGCCCAAGAAAGATTTCCATTGCAACAACCAATCGGGATCTCCCGCCAGAGCGACCCGAGCGTTGGTCAGTGAAAAATGGGTATCCATCATCGCATCCAACAGTCTGGATCGATCTCGCTTTATCCACTGTGGCACATCGTTACCGCTCAATTTTTTCAGTAACGCAATCAATCGATCCGTGGCTCGTAACCCCATCATTCCATCCAGATGGTGGCTGGGTATGGCCCGGCGTTCTTGCAGATATTGAGCCGAATCCTGGATGGCTCGACCAAACGACAGTGTGGCACGAGCCAGGGAAGTGGACGATAGCTCTTCCCAAAGGGTGCCGCCCACTGAAACCGGGCTACTGCGCTCCAGGGGTAAATGACCGTCCAATGCACTGGAAAGATCCGGCAAAACCAGAGGGTCCAAATCAAAGGCGGTGACGTACTCTTTCAGGACGTCCAGATCTCCAGGGGTGAGATGGGCGCCGGGCAGGAGGTTGATGAAGGGGCTGCTTTTCCACTCCATGAATTCAGCATCTATTTTCAAGACAAGATGTTCGATGATGGCATGGACCGCTTTGGCAAAACCACTTTCCAGACAGCCGGTAAAGTCTGCGGCATTGACCGGGACCACTACAATCTGTTTGTCCAGTTCCGGGTGTTGGCTGCGGAACTGATCGACCACGCGATGAATATCGGCACCTTGTACCTCGGTCAGTCCGGTTGTGATTAAACCGATCACCTGGGCTTTTTTCGTTTTAGACAGGGTTTCCAGACCTTTGAAAATATTTTCATCCCCGCCCATTACTGTGCTGATCTGATCCATGGCCGTGGTTTGCAGGGGGATTGGTTCTTTAAAATGGCGGACAAAAAAGACCTTGGTAAAAGCACTGCATCCCTGGCTGCCGTGCAGCATAGGAATGGAATCTTTCAGCCCCTGGAAGGCGAGGACGGCACCGGTAGGTTGGCCGGATTTCAATGGGCGAACGGAGACGGCCTTGTTTCGTTTAATCATTTTTGCCATGTCAAACACTCCTTGTTCCGTTTGAATCCCAGGGAGCGGGTTGGCGCACCTGTGACCAGATGGGGGAAAAAATAGTGTTGATCAACTGTTGCCCCAGGGTCTCCATGCCGGCATAACCGGCATAGGCATGTTCGCGTTCTTGATTTATATCCAAAAACGGGAGCCGTCCTTTGAGGGCGGTAAACATGTTGCGCCCGCCCGCTATGAGCAGATCTGCACCTTGTTTTTCTGCAATTTCCAACAACAGGTCAGCCCGGCCCTCTTCAATCATGATGGCCTCTTCTCCCATCAATGCCTTAATGCGGGCTTTGTCTTGTTGAGTTGATTTTCTGGTTCCTGTTGCGACCACCTCAACCCCCAGATCCTGAAGGGCCGAGACGACCGACCAGGATTTGACACCGCCAGTATAAAGAACCGCCTTACACCCCTTTAATCGGCTTTTGTAAGGAGCGATAGCCTGGTAGGCTTTTTCCTCTTCTCGCTGAATCAATTTTTCGGTGCGATCCGTCAAGTCGGAATCATCGATCAGACGGGCAAAATCACGTAGGGCCTGAGAGGTGTCGCGGATGCCATAAAAAGAGCCTTCAAACCAGGGGATGTTGTAGTTCTCCTGTAAAAGTCGCGCCACATTGATCAAGGCTTTGGAGCAGACCAGCATCGTCGCTTTGGCTCGGTGCATGGTTTGAACTTCCTGAAAGCGGGCATCTCCGGCCAGAGTGCAAAGAACCCGTATACCCAGCTCATCCAGCAGAGGCAGAACATGCCAAAATTCGCCGGCAATATTAAATTCGCCAATCAGATTGACGTCATGAACCCGGCTGCCGGCCAGGTCGGCAAATTCTGGCGCAGGTTCTGGTTCCCGGCTGCCGATGACCCGACGAAACATGGTCTCTCCGGCAATGCGATTTCCCAGGTTCTTGGTTCCATAAAATCCCGCTGAATCCACGGGAATGATCGGCAGATTGAAATGTTCTTCCGCCGCCTGGCAGATGGCCTCCAGGTCATCTCCGATCAGAGCTGGAATACAGGTTTGATAGACAAAGACCGCTTTGGGCGTGTAGCGGTTGATGATCTGTTTGATCCCATGAAGAAGACGTTTTTCTCCTCTTCCCATGATGATGTCCTGCTCGGTCAAATCGGTGGTCATGCCCATTCGATACAGCGCGGGACCGGAGGAGAGAGATCCCCGACCATCCCAGGAGCTTCCCGCACAGGCAATGGAACCATGAACGATATGGGCCACATCGCCAATGGGGAACAGAGTGATCATCGCACCATCAAAGCTACAGCCACCGGCGGTTGCACCGGGTTTCAGGCGAGCGCATCCCGTTTTCTCTTGGCCAGGTTCGTGAGTGTTATGTTCGCAAGCCGGTTCGTCAAGTAGGGCGGCAATATCAGCTTGTTTCATCATAATCTCCGGTCAGCTTGTTTGGTGAGAGAACAATCCAGGCAAACAACAGGCTCATAATGACAGTATCTCAAACTCTGTGCCAATCATATAATCGTTAAAATACAATAAGATATGTGTGTATGTTTTGTCGCTGTTCTGACAATCAACACGCGAAATGTTGCATCTGCTACAAAATGGTTTCAGGTCGTGAATGACAATACCCGGCTACAGGGTCGCGCCGGGTAGAGCAGGCGGAAAAATGGCCGGATTTGACCCTTACGAGTTGGGTTGTTCTTGCCAATTTGTTGGAATCCGGTTTTCGATTCCCATGGATTTTTTCATCCAGGGCGGAGGTGAACTCAACCGATTTTGCAACTCGGTCAATACCTGGGTGAAAGGTTGTGCCTCTGGATATTTAAGCGGCATGATTCCCGAGTTGACAACACGAGCGGCTGGAGGGCCGCCGATGGATTGTACGCAGAGAATGTCGCAATCTCTGGTCAATTCAACCCGCTGCTGGTTTTTCTCGGTATCCAAAGATTTCCCCGATCCCAGATGAACGGTATACCGGGTATCCACATGAGTGATTTCAGAGCGTGAAACATCGTAGATCTGAAACTGTTTGCAGGAGCCGAAATGGCCATCCAGGGTCTCAGCGGTGTTTGAGGCCAGACCTACCCGGAGCGCTCCCTTCCTCTTGCTTTGACAGTTGATGACCGGGTCGGCGGGCATCTCCTCTTGGGGCAGGCCCTGTTGCAACGTGTTCAGCACCTTTTCGATGATCTCTTGAGTGCTGGAAATCTGGAATTTTTCCAAATGAAGAGGGAGGCCGACTGCATCAATTTTGCTAAACTTTTGTTCGGTAAAAGGAGTGCCGACATACTCCTGTAAGGCCTGGACCAAAGGTTTGGGTCCAGTGCAACCCAAATATTGAGCAGACACTCCTATGCGCAGTGCCAAATCGGTATTTTCCGACATGGTAATCTCCTTGTTACATCCAACCAACGTTGAACCTGGATTCAGCAGTTGTAAGCACGCAATCGGCATAACCACTTGATTCACCTGGCAAACTGGAAAAACCAATATGTTGCACCGCTTACGCACTTCCAACTGCCGAATCCAGGTTGAAAATGGATATCCAGAAAAACGAACCCGTCAACCTGAATACCCTACCTGATTTATCCTCTTGTCGCCCGTATCTCCATGGGTAGATTGGGCGTTGCCTTCAATGGCTCGATAAATAGCTTGGTGCCATCCTCCAACGTCAGTGTCCCTCCCCATCGGGCGGGTTCTTCAAATTCCAGCCCAACGACCTTGGCTTCCAGATCCCTCTTTGGCACATAACAGATCAGTGTCCCCTCATCGTTCTTGCTGAGAATGATCTTAGGCATGGCCTTTCTCCTTTCCCCTTTTGGGTAGATAAAAGGCGGTCTGGTGATTTGCAGAGGTTGGTTCCTGGTGGTTATGAACAGGGTTCAATGGCACGTATGTCGAATGATGTGTCGTGCTTTTTCGCCCTCTTCATGGCCACCAGTGACCGCAGGATACAATAACCAAACCGCCCCCCTACGGATTAACGAACCAGGTCGTAGTTGTAATCTGTCACGCCCATATTGATGGTATCCCGATCCAGCTTTTCCATCACCGCATTAACCAGCGTGGTTAAAATGTTCATTGCTCCTTCATAACCCAGGGTCGTGGAACGATGCAGATGGTGGCGGTCAAAGATGGGGAAACCGATGCGAATCAACGGGACTTCATGCTCTAAACCTTTGTGAAAGGTATCTCGTTGAATAAACTTTCCATAGCTGTTCCCGATCATGAAATCCGGCTTGTCGCCAAACATCAATGAGCGGAAATGCCATAGATCCCTTCCTTCATAGACCTCGGCCTGCTGACCGTAATCATTTGATTTTAGCCACTTGTCCAGCCGTTTTCCCCAACGCTTGTTGGCGTTGTTGCATAGAACATGCTTTGGCTCAGCTCCCAGTTCCATCAAGAATTGGCACATCCCCTCGACAAAATCCGGGTCTCCGTAAAGGGAGAAGGTTTTGCCGTGCAGCCAGGTGTGTGAGTCGGTCATCATGTCTACCAGGCGACCCCGCTCCAATTCCAGGCTGGCGGGAATCTCTTTGCCGGTCAACTCGGAGACCTTCATCAACAACTCATCGGTCCAGGCCAATCCCATTGGCGGGTTGATTTTATTGCACGGTTGGTTCCAGGTTTCGGTGATGAACTTTCTGGTTTTAACCGTACCAAACGGTTGTAGCAAAAGGGTGTCAATGGCGTTGGGCGCATCTTTCACCTCTTCAGCCGTGGTTCCCCCTTCATACATGCGGTATTTACCATCAGCCGGCGTATCCAGTACCTCGGATGGGTCGGAGATCATGGTGTAATCGACCTCCATCTCTTTCATCATCCGATGCAGCACCCGGTAATTACCCAGATAGGTTTCAAACCCCGTAATCAGATTGATCTTTTTGTTACTGCCAACCTCTTTGTCATCCATCTCGTTGATGGTGAAATAACGCAAAGTCCCTTCCATCATGGCATCGTAGCCGGTCACATGGGAACCGACGAATGAGGGGGTGTGGGCATGAGGGGTGGGCAACTCTTCAGGGATTTTGCCATCTTTTTTAGCGTTATTGATAAAGGAGTTCAGGTCGTCCCCGATCACCTCTGCCATACAGGTGGTGGAAACAGAAATCATTTCTGGTTTATACAGTGCGTTGGCGTTCTCCAAGCCTGTATGCATGTTTTTATGACCACCAAATACCGCCGCATCTTCCGTCATGGAGTCACTGACACAGGCAATAGGTTCTTTGAAGTGGCGATTGAAATAGGTTCTGAAATAGGCCACACACCCCTGAGATCCGTGAACATAGGGCAGAGAGCCTTTAAACCCCAACGAGCAAAGCACGGCCCCCAAGGGCTGGCAGGCTTTTGCCGGGTTGATGGTCAGTGCTTCCCGATTGAAATTAAGCTCTTTGTACTCTTGTGAGGTGGTCCATTGGAAACCCGCTTCCAGGGTTTCCATGTCTGGCTTTTTCTCATACTGATCGGCCTTTCTGGCCAGGACTTCCCGATATTCCGGTTTGTTGAAAAGGGGATAACAGGGTTTGATGTCTTCTACGGTTTGACTCATGACAACTCCTTACACCTCGCGCCTCAAATCTGAGGACAACGAGGGCATCATGTAGATTTAAAATAATTCTCAAGGTTGGTATGCCACCGGGTTGTCTATACAAGCCCCTTATTTTTTCCAGGGGGCTTTCATGTTTTTCCAACAGGGATTATTGATGGTCATATCAATATCTCTGGCGAAAATGGCGTATCCATCATATCCATGATAAGGGCCGCTATAGTCCCAGGAGTGCATCTGCCGGAAGGGAACGCCCATTTTTTGATACACATACTTCTCTTTGATGCCGGCACCGATGAGATCGGGGCGGATTTTTGAAACAAATTTTTCCAACTCAAACTCGGTGACGTCGTCATAGATCAAGGTGGAATCACCGAGATCCTTCAAGGTTCTTTCATAATCGTCGTTGTGACCGAACTCATAACCGGTGCCCACCACCTGCATTCCCAGATCTTCATACGCACCGACCACGTGCCGGGGGCGCAAACCACCGACGTAGAGCATGACTTTTTTATCTTTGAGGCGATGGACGAATTTTTCGTTAATGGCATCTACCATGGGTTGATAGCTTGCGATCACCCGCTCGGCACCCTCTTTGATCTTGTCATCAAAGTGAGAGGCGATGGCCCGGAGAGATTCGGCAATTTTAGTCGGACCGAAGAAATTGTATTCCAGCCAGGGAATGCCGTACTTGGTCTCCATGTGGCGGGAAATATAGTTCATGCTCCGATAGCAGTGAAGCAGGTTCATCTTCACTTTTGGAGTGCGAGCCATCTCTGCAAAGGTGCCGTCACCGGACCATTGGGCAACGACCCGCAGACCCATCTCTTCCAATAGAATCCGCGAAGACCAGGCGTCACCACCAATGTTGTAGTCACCAATGACGGCCACATCATATGGCGTCGGCTCAAAACCGTCATCCAGGCCTTCAACGAGGATATGATCCCGAATGGCATCGTTTGCAATGTGGTGACCCAGTGACTGTGAAACACCTCGGAAGCCTTCACACCGAACCGGAACAACCGGTTTTTTCAGCTCTTCGCTGCCTTTTCTGGCGACTGCCTCGATATCGTCTCCAATCAAGCCGACCGGGCACTCGGATTGAACCGAGATTCCCCTGTTCATGGGAAACAGGGTTTCCACCTCATTGAGAATCTTGGCCAGTTTTTTATCGCCACCAAAAACAATATCTTTCTCTTGGAAGTCAGAGGTGAAGTTCATGGTGCCAAAGGTGTTGACGCCAGTATATCCCACATAGTAGTTGCGGCGTCCGGCTCGGGAATACTGGCCACAGCCCACCGGGCCGTGTGAGAGGTGAATCATATCTTTGATTGGACCCCAGACGACACCTTTGGAACCGGCATAGGCACAGCCACGAGCGGTCATGACGCCGGGTAGGGATTTGCGGTTTGAGGTAAAGCATTTGGTGGATTTATCCACCTCCGGATCGCTGATGGTCAGATGTTTTGCGCGATCTTTTTTAGACTTCTCAGGGTAAACCTCCAATACTTCCTGGATAAGCCCCTCAGCCTCTTCACGAGTCAAAGCGGACATCGCTTTTCTCCTTATCGTTGACGAATTGTCTTTAAGATGATCGGCATCAACCTGGGGTGATCCGGTTGAAGCCGATCGAGTATCGACCTTTAAATCAGCTTGCAGCAGCCTCTTCCGCAGCTGTCCGGCCAACAATGGTCTCATCCTCTTCTTCCATCATGCCGAATTCCATCATCAACTCTTCAAGCTCATCCATGGTCAACGGGGCTGGAACGACAAAATTCTTGTTGTCGACAATTTTTTTGGCCAAAGAACGATATTCATCGGCTTGCTTGGATTGTGGATCATATTCAATCACGGTCATGCGACGGATCTCAGCCCGTTGCACCACGTTATCCCGAGGAATAAAATGGATCATTTGTGTGCCAAGTTTAGCAGCCAGAGCTTCGATCAACTCATCTTCACGATCGGTATTCCGGGAGTTACAAATCAATCCGGCCAGGCGGACACTGCCGGAGCTGGCGTATTTAACGATACCCTTGCAAATATTGTTGGCGGCATACATGGCCATCATCTCGCCAGAGACCACAATGTAAATCTCCTGGGCCTTGTTTTGTCTGATTGGCATGGCAAAGCCCCCACAGACCACGTCACCCAACACATCGTAGAAAACAAAATCCAAGTCCTCTTCGTAGGCCCCTTCCTCTTCTAGGAAGTTGATGGCGGTAATCACCCCCCGTCCAGCACAGCCAACACCAGGCTCTGGGCCGCCGGACTCGACACACTTGATTCCGCCATACCCCTCTTTCAGTACATCCTCAAGTTCGAGATCTTCCACTGAACCGGCATCAGCAGCCATCTCCATGATGGTGTTTTGAGCTT
Organism: Magnetococcales bacterium; assembly: GCA_015232865.1. The sequence goes on along the minus strand of JADFYU010000008.1, from coordinate 11,233 downwards.
TGGAGTGGAGGATCAGCCTGGTGGAGTCTGCTTTAGGATCACAACCAACAATCATGATTTTGTTCCCCGCCTCAGCCAGACCAGAGACCAGGTTTTGCGTTGTGGTAGATTTACCGATGCCGCCTTTTCCATAAATTGCACACTGTCTTAAAGCCATTTTGATCATCTCCCATATATTGGATAATTGTGACACCAAACATCACGGTTTGAATTCGTTCTTTCCTTCCTTAGCGCAGTTGCCGTGCCAGCTTGGCATGTAGATTGTAAGAGATTGTGTTGTAAGGAAAAATTGTGTTTTATTTGGGGCCAGAATGGAGTAGCAAATGCGACAGATCGTAGAGGATTGTAAGAGAGTCGACAATTTGGAAGGTGTCTATGTCCGGTTGCCGAAAAAGGCCCGATCATTAATCAATCGAACCACACTTTCGCCTGAGGCTTTAGGTTCCATCGCTTTCCAATTTCATCCGATTCCATTGCGTTTGGTCGGTGTTTTGGAGATGCATAAACAGCTATTTGACCGGCTGGATAAAATTGAAACAATAAAGGAGAGAACGCAGCAGTTCATGGATTACATGGCGGTGGCTTTTCGTTTGGAAAGCCCGGAGGATGCCGGATATACTCCCGGCAAACGCCAACATCGCAAAAAAATAGATTATCTTCGGATTTTAAGAGGATGGCTGTTCAATCCAGAGGGGCGAGAGACAGCCGTTTTGAAGGGCTGGGTGTTGAGTCGGTTCGGTTTGACTCCCAGATTCTTCCAAAGAGCGATCGACGATTATCACGGAGAAGCGTTCCAGCACTTCTTGGCCGCTCAAAGTGCCGGACTTTACAATACCAATGCGATCGAAAGCCAGTTGGATCTGCTCTACCATTTTTGCCAGTATGAGTTGGATCGTCGCCAGGAGGATACGAAACTACTCACGCTCTACCGAGGCGTCAACCACATCGACCAGTATGAGATGTTGGTCAAAGGACCAAAAAGTGAATCTATCGTTCTAATGAACAATTTATGCTCTTTCAGTGATGATCGGGAGCGGGCCTGTGAGTTTGGAGATTATATCATGGAGGTCAAAGTGCCTCAGGTGAAGATCCTTTTTTTTCATGAACTGTTTCCGGGGGTATTCAAGGGGGAGGGCGAGTGGTTGGTTATTGGTGGTCTATACCGGATCAAACTGTCCAGCTATTAGCCTGGAAACGGTGGTCGTCTGGCGCATTCTCGACAAAACAGGAAAAGATCCTCTCGCCAATCATCCAAGATTCGATGGTCGTACCCTGAGCTTCATGCTAAATTCCAACTGGCCAATAACCACGATCCACAATCGTCCTCCTGTTTTTCGTTTTCCAAGAATTTTGGAGATAGCCCATGGATTTTCCCAATCCTGATTTAGAAGATTATGTACGGCTATTTGACCGATACGGAGAGAAAATCCAAACCATTTACCAAGAGGAAGAAGAAGATGACCGATACGCTCTGCTTTTTGAGCAAATTGTCCGTTTGTTGATCAAACCGTCTCCGTTTAATCGGATGCTTCCAGAAAAATTCCGCCTCTCTTCTCATCGATATCTGCGGGGTGACCCCTTGACGGTCAAACATTTTGCTTATCCATCCAATCGCCATTTTATGATGAGTGATCTGTATGATTTGATCATGCTGAAGGGTGGTCTGGCATTGAAACGGCAGATCAAAGGCGGAACGTGTCAATGAAAACGTGACACTCGATTCCAGAGTTTAGTGTCGAATCCTAACTGTTTTGGACTCAACATTCCGCCCTTCGGGTGGGGGTTTTGAAAGGCATGACAGGATCTGTCATCCGGTGAACTGTCCAACGTTTTACTGATAGGAGCGGAGGGGTTGCCACCGCCCATTTTCTCTCACCGTCTTGATGAGTCCTGGCCGAACTATCCCTCGACGGGATGCTTCCCAGCAGAGCCCGCCTCCATATCCGGTACATGGTTCGCACCGAACACAGGTATCAAAGCCAAAACAGCAGCCTTGTTTTCCAAGACCTGGCCGAGGTGTCGAGATGGCGGATATTGATCTAAACCGACCGACTATTCTATACTGCGACGTTGGAAATTATGCGAGTTTGGGCTGGTTCGCCATCCATGAACGTTTGAATAACCGTAACGCCCAGCTGTTTGACGGCTCCATGAATCAATGGAGTGCCTTTGATCAACCGGTTGGGCATGGAGAGGAGCCATGACGATTCTGGTTTGCCCATGGTACGTTCCGCCCCTTTAACCTTATATTTTATATAATGTTTAATGACACCAGATAGACCAATAGGTTGCGCCATGACCGCACGTATAACTGCTGAATATAGGTTTAAAGGGGGCAGCCTGGCCTTTTGTCTGGCGTCACTCCTGGTTTTTTCCAGTACGATGGTTTGTGCCGATGGGGGGCTGCCGGAACTGATTCAGGATGTGGAACGGCGACTGGAAAAAGAGCCGGATCTGAAACAGTCGCACCCGATTTTGCTCAACGATTTGAAGATTATTCTCGACGGCTATCGACCGGCCCGCTATCAATCCCTGTTGTTCGACGATTTTTCTGACGGTAATTATACCCACAATCCTGCCTGGACGGTGCTTCAAGGCCAGTTTAGGGTCGATGGTGCCGGCGCTCTCTATACGGTTACCGGCGAGATGGATGATGGATTGGCCCTCCAGCAAGGCGGGGTGGTTCCCCAACAGCAGAGCCAGGAGGCGAAACAATTTGGTCAGTTTTTGGAGTTGATGCAGACTCTCTCTGGCGAAGGAAAAAACACAGCCTCCGCAAAAAAAGTCAGTAAAAGTACGGCGATCCATACGCCGATTTCAACTCCGAACCGCTTTGATCTGAATTTTGTTTTTCAGGCTGGACGATCAACCGGACAAGCTGAAGTCGGTCTTTATACCGACGACCCCAACAACAGCGGCTACCGCGTGGTTCTTTCCGCTGATTTGCAATCGGAGATGGCGGTGTCGATTGTTCGTTATGAGCGTGGTAAAAAACGGGTTCTGCGTGGGGCCGGTGGAATTTTTCTGGGTGACGGTCTTGCCCATCGAGTGCAATGGCGACGCTATGATAATGGCCAGATGCACCTGTGGGTCGATGGTATTGAGATGATCCGTTTTCGGGATTCGGGGCTGTGGGACGGATTTTCGGGGCTTGTATTGGCTAACGATCGTGGCGAATTCAGCTTTGATGATCTCTCTTTGAAGACACCAGATCGTTGACGGATTTCAACCCGTAGCAGAATCGTTCGAAAGTGTCAATTGGAGAAAATCCTCGGCCAGGGTGATGGGCCCGGAATAGTGTTGGGCGCATTCGTCGGCTCGCAGGTGGTCCGGCCCGGCAATCGGGTAGAAATGGGTGGGAACCAGATGTTTGACCTGGGCCTGACTGGCGATCTGACCGGCCTCGGCGGCACAGAGGTGCCCCGGTATTTTTTGTTCGGCCAGGGTTGAACAGTCACAGATCAACAGGTCCGCTTGGTGGGAGAGATGGACGATTCTGGCATCCACATCACAATCTCCAGAAAATACGATGGATTTTCCGTCCCGGTCAAATCGATAGGCCAGACTATTGAATCGATCCGAGTGCACGGTCGCCGTGGTGGATACCGTCATCCGCTGGAACTCCCAACTGGGTCGGGCTTCGAGTATATGAAAGGGAAAATGGCTCGGCGGTTCAGCAACGGGTCGGACGATCCGGTCAAAAAAATCGATAAATCCAGCCGGCCCAAAAATATAAAAGGGTTTTTGTCGTGGCAGGCCCGGCAGTCGAAAGGCGTGAACCAAGGCGGTCAGGTCGCCGATATGATCAGAGTGGGTATGGGTGACAAACAGCCCGTCCAAGCGGGCAAACCCGACCTGGACCTGTTCCAACTGACGAAGAATACCGGTTCCGCAATCGATGAGAAAATGCTCCCCGGTCTCGGTTTGCAACAGATAGCCGGCCGCACAGCGCTGAAGGCTGGGAATGCCGGTTCCGCTTCCCAGAATCGTGATTTTCATCGTCACTCCAATTCGACTCGAATAGCCAGACTTTACAAGAAAATTTGACCCGATTGGCAACGTAGCAGTGGGAATTTTTGGGTGTTGGTCGTCGGGTTTTGTTTTTTCACAAGCCCTCAGGCCATGAGATCTATCTGATGGGTGGAGGGCCGAAGCTCGATATAGCCTCGCAGATTATCCAGAGCGGTATTCAATTGGCTGCTTCTGACCTGATCGAGACGCTCAAAAAAAGCCTCGGTCGCCTTGACGGTCTCCTGTTTGGTCGTCGGTGCTTTTCTCTCGGTTTCAGCCAAACCGGCGGCGGTGCGTTGGATGAACGCAAAGGTGTTTTCAGTCGGTTTGTTCTCTTTGATAAAATCGGAAAGGGCACCGCTCAGAGATACTTTGGCCGCATCGTGATGGCTGCTGGTAGGGTTGGTCGGTTCTGTGACGGCGGCCTTGGAATTTTCGGCTTTTCTGTCCTGGCTGCCCAAAATCTCATCTCTATGGGCTTTGGTCGCCTGCTTGGTTGCCGCTTGCTGTTGAGCCTGAGCCACCAATTCTGCATGAGATACGCCGGAAACCTGTTGGGTAGAATCAGCCATTTTAAATACTCCCCTATACCAACACCCTTAAAAAAACGGTCACCTCTCCCTGTCTGCCCGAATAAGCGACAACACCCGCTATCCATAAAATATCCGGGTTGTGTGTAAACATCCATTGCCTACCATTATAGACACTGCTCTACTAAAATCTACTGCAATTTTTCAATGGAAGATAGTGGGATTTTTTTGTCCAGATTCGACCGTTGTCCATGCGCACCAGATATAACCTGTTGGTTAAGAAGGTATAATGTCAGGAATAGGAATAGGCGGCAACACCATGATTTTTGGACGATTCAGGCTGAAAAGTGCGATCTTGAAGAACTAAATACAGGTCATCCATGACGGCGAGCCAATGATATGAGATAGTCAGGCGCTGTATAAATTGGATAACTGTCTGTTCCGTAACCCTTGATAGTTTGGTGCCATCGATCAAACCCAGATTTGGTATCGAACGCTCGTTGTCCGCTATAGGTCGTACTTTTAGAGCAGGTTGATTGATTCTGACCATGAAAACACGCAAAACTTGGAAAAAAGAGGGGCGAAGAATTCCCCAAGGAACCCAGCCTGTTCGAATAGAAGAGAGTGAAGCGGGGCAGCAACTCCGTCTTTTCAACTTTGAACAAACCCTCTCCGAAGAGGAGTATTTGCTTTCTCAACGGGCCGTCATTGCCAAACATTGCCAACTTTGGCAGGAGGAGTGGCAGGCGTTGGAAGGGGGCCGGTTATCCCGGTTTTTAGAGGAGCTGGCTCAATTGAACGGCCCGGAGGCTGAATCGGCCTGGATGTTGTTGGTTCGAGATCGGGAACGTTTGGTCGAGCGGCGAATGACATTGGCGTCATCGGCCAGAAAACTGGAGATCGAGCTGTCTCCTGCAACAAAAATTCCCTGGCGTTCGGCCATGGAGGAGCTGTCGGAACACCGGTTTCAAATGGCCATGATCGAGGCCGGGATCGATAACGAACCGTTGGCCCGGCAGATCGATGAAAAATTGGCCGCAGAGCAGGAAGATGAGCATCGGTCTGAGCTGCATCCCATTCCCTTTTGGAAATATTTTGGTCGTTTTCACAAGGCCGTCGAGACCATCAGCTTTGAGCTGGAGGTCGCCGAAGCAACCCGAATCCGCGAGTTTCACGCCCTTTTTCCAGCCCGTGGAATGGTTCGTTACTTTACCCTCTATCTGGGGCCGACCAACTCCGGCAAAACCTACCAGGCTTTGCAGCGCTTGAAAGAGGCGGTCAATGGTGTCTATCTGGCACCCTTGAGATTATTGGCACTGGAGGTCTCCGAGACTCTTCAAGAGTGGGGGGTGCCTTGTCGGATGATTACCGGAGAAGAGCGCATTGAGGTGGAAGATGCCCAACACACCGCCAGCACCATCGAAATGCTCTCCTTGCACCAGAGATATGATCTGTGTGTGATCGATGAAGCCCAAATGTTGGGTGACACCGACCGGGGCTGGGCGTGGACCCAGGCTATTTTGGGGGTTCAGGCCGAGCAGGTCTGCGTCATTGCCGCTCCGGAAGCTAGGCCAGCCATCGAAAAATTGTTGCAGTTGACCGGAGATCCCTACGAGGTGGTCGAGTTGACCCGCCTCTCTCCGCTTAAATTGTTGCAATCCATGGTCAAGGACTTTAAAGGTCTGGAGCCTGGAACCGCCCTGGTCGCTTTTTCGAGAGCGGGTGTGTTGGCTCTGAAAAATGAAGTGGAGCGACAAACCGGAGAGCGGGTGGCGGTTTTGTATGGCGCACTTCCCCCCGAAGTCCGACGGTTTCAAGCCAGCCTGTTTGCCTCTGGTCAAGCCCCTTATCTGGTGGCGACCGATGCCATCGGTATGGGACTCAATCTACCGATCAAAACCCTGCTTTTTACTCAGGACAGCAAATTCTACAACCACAAGGAACACCCCCTGACGCCCATGGAGGTGCGACAAATCGGTGGGCGGGCCGGGCGATTTGGTAAAAATGAGGTTGGCTATATCGGTTCGTTTCGCATTAGAATGAGCCAGATCAAACAGACATTTTACGCGCCTCCAGCCCAGATCAACCGCGCCCATCTGGCACCCAATATCGATCACCTGCAGGCCATATCCGATCTGTCCGGGACCAAGCGGTCGCAATTGGCCAGACTTCTCTTTCTTTTTTCCAAAGCGGTCAAACCGGACCCGACTCTATATAAGTTGGCCGATCTGGATGACCAGATCGTTCTGGCCAGAATTACCGATCGGTATCGGCATTTGGATTTGATCACCCGATTTGTTCTCTCAGCGGCACCGGTTCCGTTGCGGGCAACCCAGGCGGTTACCGCCTTTGAAATGATGGTTGCGGCTGTTGCCAACAAGAAAAAACTTCCTTTATCCAAGGTGATGCCGGAGAGAGCCTTCCGAGAACAGGGAAAACTCTCTTTGTTGGAAACCTCCACTCGAATTGTCAATCTTTATTCCTGGCTGCACTATCGATTTCCGCAACTGTTTTCAGAAATCGAACAGGCGGTGCGGCTCAGACGAGAACTGAACCAGGAGATTAATGATATTTTGGGTCTTGTCGGTGTGCAGCAGCGGCTTTGTTCGAGCTGTTCTACGCCGCTCACGGATCATCACAGGTTTAAAATATGTGACTCCTGTCATGGTCGTGGCGGGGGTAAACGGTTTTTTCCCAATAGACAGACAAAGGGATTCCGCCCTGCCCGTCAGGGAAGTCGGAGAAGGTAGGACAACTGTTTGGATTATATCAATAGGTGGTTTTGGCAAATGGATCAAAAAAATCCCGCTCCTCCCGCCCAGAAAAAACTGCTGTTTCGGACCTTTTGGCGCGGTCAACTGATTGAGGTCATCAAGGAAGGATCGTATCGATCCTTGCGATTTGACAGCCATTTAGTTCAAACACGGGTGTTGGAGGATAACCCGGACCATCTGGTTTTAAAGTACTCCCAGCATATGGTGGCCAGTTTGGTTTTTTTGCCGGATGAACCGCGCCGAATTCTCATGATTGGGTTGGGAGGCGGTTCCCTGGCCCGTTTTTTTTTAAGACAGTATCCCCATTGCCGTATTGATGTGGTAGAGTACAATGAGTCAATTCCAGCGTTGGCTCATGACTATTTTTTTCTGCCAAAAGACCCCAGGCTCTCCATCATCATTGCCGACGGGGCTCAGTATGTTGCGACTGTCAAGCCGAATCCAGTTGGCTATGACCTGATCCTCGTCGATGCGTTTGATCAATCTGGAATGGCCGCCTCGGTCTATTCCAAGCTGTTTTTCAAGAGGGCTAAAAAGTTATTGAGCCAATCGGGGCTTATGGTCTTGAATATGACTCGGGGCAGACCGCTTTTTTTTGACCAAACCATGGAGATTTTAAGAAAAATATTTCCAGCCGGCTTGCTGAGACTGCCGGTTGATCAGACCAACAATGAAATTGTCATCGCCTGTCAGCAGGAAAAAGCCGGGGAAGATTGGAGTAAACTGAAAAAAAGAGCCGTTATGCTTTCAGAGTCGCTGGAGATGGATTTGATCAATTTTTTTGAACAGACCATGCCAATCGGCAAAAGTTTTTGGAGTCGATGGCTGGGTTCCCGCCATTCTAAACCCTAGATTCCATCGTTGGAAGTACGAGCCGATGCGGGTGAATCCAGGACTCTCTCGCCTCGGGAGTCCTGGCCCCATAAAAATATAAGAAGATGGCGTACAGGCACAATCAGAGCCGGAGAAATCTTAACTATATTCTCCGGTCAAAGCGAAGGTAAGGAGTTCCGCATGCGACCAATCGTGTTTTTCCTGTTTTTCATGATTTTTTCCGCCGCCGCACTGGTTTGGATTATGAATGATCCTGAAATGGAATCTTGGAAGGAGGGGCCGTTGAGTGCCTTCGTCACCCTGTTTACCGGCCAATCTGTCGGCAATGGTGAATCAGGTGTTGCAAATCCAGCTGATGAAAAGCCTGTATCGCGTGCCGAACTGAAACAACTGGAAAGAAGAATCACCCAGTTGCAGAGTCAACTGGCTCAGACTCGAAACAACGTAAAAGAAACTCTCTCCACCGGTGATCCCCGCTTGGACAACCTGGAACTGGCCGTCACGGCTCACGAAAATCGTTTGCAGCTGCAAAATCAACGGCAGGAGCAACTGGGGATGGAAATCTCCACTTTGCGAAGTGTCGTCGGAATCCGGGTGGAAACCGGAGTGTTTGTGGCCGCCAAAATGGATAAAAACTGGAAATTGTCCAATATGTTTTCCAAAAAACGGGTGTTGGAGCAGAGAGTGGCTTTTTTAACCTCTTTCTCCTCTCCGCCTAAAATTTTATTGAGTATTTCAGGGCTTGAACTGTCCAACGAAAGAGGTCGAATTTCAACGACACCTATCGACATTGAAGAGGGTGGTTTCACCCTTCAGATCGAATCAAAATCAGATACCAGAGTGGGAGAAGTTTCAGTTTCCTGGGCCGCGTTCGGCTTGTAAAAAGATCAGCCAATATACCGAATGATGAAAAAGACTTTATGGAAATATAAACGTATTTTTTGATAACATATCATGTATTGATGAGATTTGTTAATCGGGCGTTTCTACTGAATTCGTAAAAGGCTGCTGTTGTTTGCTGTTTTTCTATTGGCTCAAACGTGTCAGCCGGATATTGAAGTTGACATTTACGGTAGTTATTGCTAACTTGGTCCAGATTTCGTGATGTTTCAAAAGATAAATATACCGTGCAAATAAGAAACAACCCCCAACTTTGGTCTTTTTCCTCCTGCTACTGGTAAAATCTTTTGCTTTACCGGATAAAGCGAAAAAGAAAGGGTATTGCCAATCAGGGCGATTTTTTTCTGGATTTTTATCGGTTTTTTAAATAGACCGAGAAAATCAATTGTTTTTTACTGTCAAAAGTTTGATAAAACAACACGCATAAGTGGGTGTGGAGTCGGGGACGATGCGTTTAAACATTCAGGCAGCACTGAATTTTTTCTTGTGATTTTTATGGTATGAAATTAAATCATAATATTCTCGTCGTGGAGGATGATCCGGTAACCAGGGGCCTGATGACGGCTTATTTCGAAAAAGCCGGGTTTCAGGTCTACGCTGCGGCTAATGGACAAGAGATGTGGGAGTTGATCTCCGCAGCCGAGATGGATCTGGTTTTGTTGGATATTAATCTGCCGGGGGAAGACGGTTTTTCTCTGACAAAAAATTTACGCTACCGATCAGAAATCGGCATTATTCTGGTCACGGCTCGTAGAGAAGATATTGATCGAATCGTCGGATTGGAGTTGGGAGCCGATGATTATGTCACCAAACCGTTTAATGAGCGGGAGCTGTTGGTTCGGGTAAAAAACCTGCTGCGCCGAACCTCAAAGCCGAACCAGGTCGAAGAGGAGTTGTCGATCTATAGCTTCCATGGTTGGCAACTCAACATTGACCAGCGTCGCCTTGTTTCACCGGATGACGAGCCGGTTCATCTGACCAATGGGGAGTTTTTGTTGCTTTCCGCACTTGTACGACATCCGGGACGGGTTTTCACTCGAAATCAGCTCCTGGAGTCAGTCAGTAGCCGTGAGTGGATGCCAAACGATCGAACCATCGACGTCATGATCAATCGCTTACGCCGTAAGATTGAAGTCAACCTCAAGGAGCCAAAAATTCTAGTCACCGTGCACGGAGTCGGCTACCAATTTGATGTCTAAAAAAAAATCAAATTTATGTGAAAAACTGTAAAGAGTTCGTTGACGGACGGCCGCTCATTTGGTAATGTCCCGTTATTCGCCGGGGTGGCGGAACTGGTAGACGCACCAGACTCAAAATCTGGCGCTGGCAACAGCGTGCCGGTTCGATTCCGGCCCCCGGCACCACTCTTCTTACTACGGAAATTCTCCGTTGGCGATACGGGCGTACAGCCCGTTCATCGCCGTTAAAAATTCCCCAATGATTCCAATGGTTACGGAGATGCCGTTTTGGCGTGGCGTGGAAACCTCCTACCTTCCCACGCTGAAAATGGCCCCATATTCTCTGTTCTCCGCCATTTTCTCTGAAACCTGTTTACCTTGGCTCGAAAGGTACGGAGGTCTCCGTACCGACGAAAGTGTAGGAGAATCACGGTATTTACATGAAATGCTAACCCAAGTTTAACACGCTATCTTATAATTCGTATAAAACAAACAACTTACAATGCTAATATTTTTGGAGTGGCACTACAAATGTGCAATTCTTTGTCTTTTATGTTCAGACAATCATCTTCTTCACTCCGCCTGGGCTCGTATTGATGCCGAGTGCCTGATAAATTTTTAGTTGTCCTGGCTCAGCCTTGGTAGCTTTGCGTACATGTAGGGTGCGTCCATCAGTTCGGCAGAAGGTGGCCGTCACCCGAGATTGACTAGCAAGGGTGTCTCGCAGAGTACTCCACCGATCACAAATTCCTTTTTCACGCAATTTTCGACGAATAATTTGTACAAACTGATAGGCCAGCACGGTTATAAACAAATGGCCGTCGCTACGCTCTTCTTTTTGGTGGAAAACTGGTCGCATTCCTAATTCTGATTTGAGTGAGCGAAACACTGACTCTAGATCGGTGAGCATGATGTATGTGCGCCATAATTGCTCTTCATCCCAGCCAGTTTCATTGCTTCGGAGGCAGTACACGCCAGGACAACTAAAAATTTATCAGGCACTCGG
>JADFYU010000089.1 GCA_015232865.1 Magnetococcales bacterium | reverse complement strand
AACCAAACTCTGGATATGGACCATTATGGAAAATATCGGTATGGTTTGATGACACCCGGCTCCCATTGGATTCCTGGTGCCCAGGGAAACAACTGCGATGGATGCGGCGACTGTCTGCCCCGATGTCCGCAACAGATCCCGATTCCCGATCAACTCTTTCAGGCTCACAACGCCCTCAAGGTGCGTTGATATTCCTAAACCTAAATGCGGCAATTGAACGTATGCACAGGACCCAACAGCCGCCAAATCAAACAACGTCCACTTTCGACAGGAAAATAATAATGGCCGCCACCCCAGATAAAGCAGGTTCGACATTCCAAAGCGAGACCACCCGCGAACTGCGCGAGGAGATGAATAACCGCTGTCAACTCAACCCGGATTTTGCCCGACCGATCGGTAATTTTGGCTTTCTGGAACTGGAAGACAGCTGGGGAGATGAAGCCACCATCATCAATACGGCACGAATTTCCACCACCAACCATCGACTGGAAAACCGGACCGACTTTGGCGACAAAGATCGCAAACTGCTCTATCATCTGCTCTCACACAATCATGGCACCCCCTTTGAGACTGTCCATTTCAGATGGCGGATCATTGCGCCAATTTTTGTATTACGACAATGGATGCGTCATCGCATCTGCTCATTCAACGAGTTTTCTCAACGTTACCGGATGCCCATCACCGCCTTCTATATTCCCGACGCTCCCGCCCGCACCATCGACGGATTTGAGGTTTTGACCCAGGAGCAGGTTGATCGCTATGAGGCGTTGATGGAAAACCTGCATCAGTTTTATCAAGAGGAGTACGAATCCACCTGCCAACGATTGGAAGCGGCCCAGGCCGATGGTCAGATTGAAACAATCTCCGGCGGCCGCAATCCCTACCGAGCCCGTGCCAGGGAATTGCTGCGGAATGCCATGCCGGTCTCCACCTATTCCGACCTCTACTGGACCATCAACTTTCGCTCCCTGATGAATTTTTTCTCCCTGCGTTGCAAACCCGACGCTCAATACGAAATACGCCAATTTGCTGATGCCGGATTTGAAATGTTCAAACGACGTTTTCCGCTTTTGGCCGAAACCATGGATCGGGTTTTGGCCGAACGAGAGGTTAAATTATAAAAAGATTGGGAACCAATGCAGGAGATCGGAATCTATACTCCTTAACTTGGGGCAAAATTGACCGAGAGAGACAAGCGGGCATATGAACCGGAACGGTACTCAACAGGATTTTCGGCCTGTCAAAGGCAAAAAAAGCCTGATTATCCATTCAAATCGTTGTTTTTCATCGTAACGAAATAGAATTTTAAAAAAACTGAATTTTTTTGTTGCAATTTGGAAAGAACTCCATCATATTAGCATTTAATAATATTCGAATGAATCAGTTATTTTGAATATTTAGATTGAACAGATTTGGAAATATGTCATCTTTCCTACAAAACTTCTTGGCTTTCCGGTCATTTCAAAGCCATAATGGTTTTATTGGGGAGGATTTGAAAACCTTTTTTACAACAGGAAAACTGCTCAGCGGTCAACATGGAGAAACAACGGAAAGATCGGTCTGGAACCATCAACAAGACCCAATCAACTGTTTTTCTGCTGGCGGCCCTGATCCTTGTTACGCCGAATATGGTCCGAGCCGATTCACAGGATCTGGGTAACAAGGTGGGACAGTTTGTCAACTCCTTCCTGGAAGGACTCGACGACACACCTGCTGAAGAGACGAAGGCAAATAGACAATCCGATCCGAAAATGTCTAGCCCAACAGCCCAGACCAATCGGACCGGCAGCACCCAGGACATTTACGATCCGTGGGGTGTCAGCCGACAGAACAACTACTCCCCCTTTCAGTATGACCCGTGGGGTGTAACGCGAGAGACGGATAGTTTGGAGAGGTTTGCCGATCGGGACTGGGCCTATGGCCAGAATTATTACGGGACCGGCTTTTATGACAGATACGGCTGGGGATATGGCCCACCGCCCGATGGTCAATATTACGGTTATCCGACGACGCAACCGGGATGGCGGCCAGATGGTCGATACGGTGGCGCGGTGCCAAAGGGCTACAACGGAACCGGATATCCCAACCGAGGTTCCGATGTGCGCTGGCAACCTTGATTTTATATGGGATGTCTTGGATAAAGTGGGAAAGGAACACGGCAATGCGCGGTAAAACAGTTCGATTGTTGGTCTTTGCTGCGCTCTTCGGTGGTCTGACACTCACCACGGCCCCGCAATCTGCCCAGGCTTGGTGGGGAGGGCCAGGAAATTGGGGCAACGGTAACAACGGTAACAACTGGAACAACGGTAACAACTGGAACAACGGTAACAACTGGAACAACCTGGCCAATGGTATTGGCCGCGGTGATGGCCGGTTTAATTTGGAAGTGCACGGCGAAATAGATGTCGATGCACTAACGGATGGTAATTGGAGCAATTTTTGGGACAACAACGGGTCCAACCGTTACAACAATGGCTCGTACAATTACCATGACAATGGTTCAAACAATCGCTGGGGTGGTCCCGGCAGTTGGGGACCTGGCAGCCGGGGAGGACCTGGCGGTTGGGGCCCTGGAGGTTGGACTGGTTCCAATCCCTGGGGTTGGTAGCATTTAATTCAATATTATTCATCATTTTTTACAATGGAGTGAAACGATCATGAAAAAAACTATCCGCACTTTGGCTATTGCTGCTCTCATCGGTGGCGCAGCTTTGGCAACCGCTGGTGACGCATCCGCTTGGGGTTGGGGTCCGTTCAACAACAACAACGGTAACAATGGCTGGAACAACGGTAACAACGGTTGGAACAACGGCAACAACTGGACCAACGGCAACAACTGGACCAACGGCAACAACTGGAACAATGCCAACAACTGGAACAACAACGGTTCCGGTCGTGGTAACGGCAACGCCAAAGGTAACTTCGGTTTCAACATGGGCGGCGACGCTTCCGGTTCCGGTTCCGGCAACAACGACTGGAACAACAACTGGAAAAATGATTGGCGCAACAACAACGACTGGAACAACAGCAACAACATGCGCAACAACTGGAACAACAACAATGGCTGGAACAACAACAACGGCTATGGTTATGGTCCTGGCCCCTACTACGGCCCAGCTCCAGTTGCACCAGCTCCTGCTCAGGCAGCTCCAGCTCCTGCCGCAGAAGCCAAGTAAGAACTTTGTAAAGATTTAAGATTGATCAAAGGGCGGCGGTTATTCCGCCGCCCTTTTTTCGGCTCATCAGATGCCTTTATCCTGGACTCGGCAGATTTGTCAGAGTTTTCAAAACAGTATCGACTGCACTTCATCCACGCACTCCATACTGTTTTGCACACTTTGACCGGCTGCTCGCTCAATTGCATGGAGAGAGGCCCTGCCTGGTTTTGCAAAACTTTTACGAACACTTGCAATTGCAGCCTGTTTACGCAAAAATTTATCCTAGGTAAGGTCGATCAAAGTCACCAATCTTCAACCATACCGGAAACACGATATGATCACTGTAGTCGGGAATTTGAAGGGGGGGTGTG
>JADFYU010000088.1 GCA_015232865.1 Magnetococcales bacterium | reverse complement strand
CCCTGGGAAGAGCATCTGGATAAGGGGGGAACGTTGGCGGTGGATTTTACCGGCACCAACGATGCCCTCAACCATACTGCATTTGCCGCAAGACGGGTCAAGGATGCGATTGTTGACCGTTTTCGGGATCTAACCGGGGTTCGTCCATCCGTCAATACCGAACAGCCGGACCTGCGCATCAATGCCCGTTTGCGTGGAGATCGACTGGCCATCAATATCGACCTTTCCGGGGAGAGTCTGCATCGTCGTGGATACCGGGCTCAATCGGGTAACGCTCCCCTGAAACAAAATCTGGCTGCCGCCATTCTGCTTTTTTCCAACTGGACCGAAATTGCCAAGGCCGGCGGCCCTTTTCTCGATCCCATGTGTGGTTCGGGCACTTTGCCCATCGAGGCGGCCCAAATCGCCAGCGATACGGCACCGGGTTTAACCCGAAACTATTTTGGTTTTCTGGGTTGGTTGGGCCATGATGCCGACGCTTGGGACGCCTTGGTCCTGGAGGCCCGTGAACGCTCCGAAGTGGGAAAACGCTCTCTACCGCCGATCCTGGGGTTCGATAGCAACCCGAGCATGATACGAGCCGCCCAACAAAATGCCGATATGGCCGGATTTTCCGCCCATATCCAGTTTCGGGAGGGAGAGGCGTTGGCCATTCAGCCAACGCGCATCGGCAAGGGTTTGTTGGCCTTCAACCCGCCTTACGGTGAACGTCAGGGAACGGTTGACGGATTGCAGACCCTCTACCGGGCGTTGGGTGAAATCATTCGCTACCGATTCGTTGATTGGCACCGGACGGTGTTTACCGGGCTGCCAGCGGCGGCCCAGGCTCTGGGGGTGACCCCTGAAAAAAACATCACCCTCTATAATGGTCCGCTCCCCTGTTCTCTGCTGTCGTATGTGCCGGCGGTGGCTAAAAAATCGGTGGTTCCGGTGGCTGTCGCCCAAATGGCGGAGATGTTTGCCAATCGCTTGAAAAAAAATCAAAAAAAATTACGCCGATGGTTGAAAAAAAATCAGGTGACCTGTTATCGCCTCTATGATGCCGACATGCCGGAATATGCTTTGGCGGTCGATGTCTATGAGCAGTGGGTTCATGTTCAGGAATATCAGGCTCCGCAAACTGTTGATCCTGAAAAGGCCAGAGACCGGCTGAACGGGGCTTTAGCGGTCATTCCGTCGGTGTTGGATATTCCGGCTGAAAATATTTACCTGAAGGTGCGACGCAAGCGTTCGGGCGGCTCACAGTATGGCAAGATGGATCAGCGTGGAACCCTGCGAGAGGTCAGGGAGGGGGGGCTGCGGTTTTTGGTCAACTTTACCGACTATCTGGATACCGGTCTGTTTCTGGATCATGCTCCAACCCGTCGCCTGATCCGTGAAGAGGCTCATGGTCGCCGTTTTCTCAATCTGTTTGGCTATACTGGAGCCGCTACGGTATATGCGGCGGATGGAGGAGCGGCCGATACCATGACCGTTGATCTGTCCAATACCTATCTGACCTGGGCCAGAGAGAATATGGCCTTGAATGGGTTCAAGGGAGCGGAACATTCGTTCATCTCAGCCGACTGTCTGGGCTGGGTCAAGCGGTGTCACGGTCGATTCGGATTGATTTTTCTGGACCCCCCGACCTTCTCCAACTCCAAGAGCATGTCGAGCACCTTCGATCTGCAGCGAGATCACGCTGAGATGATTCAAACCGTCGCCGGTCTGCTTGAGCCGGGTGGGCTGTTGATTTTTTCCAATAACCTCAGGCAATTTAAAATGGACGATTCCATTTTGCAGTCAGACCTGTTGATCTCGGATATTACCGACCAAACCTTTGACCCGGACTTTAATCGAAGCCATAAGATCCATAATTGTTGGAAGATCCAAAAGAGAGATTGAATCGGTAATGGTTGGCTAAAGTGGAATGAATGTTTTGCCAATTTGAGACGGTTTTTTCTGTTTTTTCCGATAAAACAGAGTGTTGTGGTATTGTCGGTTCTTTTTGTCGTTGAGTTTAGGTAATAATCTGGCGCAATTTTTTGAAGAGTTACTGTCGGTCTGCTATAGTGCGTTTGTAATACTTTTTATCAAATAATGGATTAATAAACCCAGATTTTAGCAGTTTCTGTCGAATCTAGGAAAATATCTCGAAGGAGTGATTGACGATGCAGAAAAAAAAATTCCGGCTTGTTACCCGGAGTGACTTCGATGGGTTGGTCTGTGCGGTTCTTCTCAAAGAATTGGATATGATTGATGAAATAAAATTTGTTCATCCCAAAGATATGCAGGACGGTAAGATTGACATCACCAGTCGGGATATCACCACCAATCTGCCCTACGTAGAAGGGGTCTATCTGGCCTTTGATCACCATCTCAGTGAGGTGATTCGTCGTGGTGGCGAAAAAAAGGAAAACCACATCATTGACTCCAAGGCCCCCTCAGCGGCCCGGGTTGTCTATGATTATTATGGGGGAGCCAAAGGGTATCCACGGGTTTCTGAAGAGATGATGGAAGCGGTCGACAAAGGCGATGCTGCTCGTTTCAGTCGGGAAGAGATTCTAAAACCGACCGGTTGGGTGCTGATGAACTTTCTCATGGATGCCCGGACCGGTCTCGGGCGGTTTAGGGATTTTACCGTATCCAACTATCAATTGATGATGCAGTTGATTGATCACTGTCGAGATATGAGCATCGGGGATATCCTGGAGTTGCCGGATGTCAAAGAGCGGGTCGACCTCTTTTTTGAACATGAAGAAAAATTTATTAAACAGCTAAAATCCTGTTCGACTATTCACGGCAATCTTGTGGTCTTGGATCTGCGTAATGAGGAGGTCATTTATGCCGGTAACCGGTTTATGATCTACGCACTATTCCCAGATACCAACATCTCCATCCATGTTTTGTGGGGATTCCAAAAGCAAAACACTGTTTTTGCTATTGGTAAATCCATCTTGAAACGGGATTCCAAGACCAATGTCGGTGAATTGGCTCTCAAGTATGATGGGGGAGGTCATTTAAACGCCGGTACCTGCCAGATCAGTACTGACCAGGCAGATGAAAAACTGGCTGAGTTGGTCGCCCAGATTACCGCAGACGGTTAACTCGTCTGCCCTGAATTCGGCTGTTGGAGGTCTGTCTGTGGTTGTGAGTGGTCGGTCGGTTTGTTTCCTGAAGTCACGGATTCAGGTTATGGACGGGCAGGCTTTGTTCTGCGAACTCCGGTACAGATTTTTTTAGACTTCCAACGGCTGTTTAAATAAATGGAAACGGCCTATCATCCCAGATTCGGCAGTTGTCCGCACCACCTTGGCAATTTATCAGGCAAATCAATAAAACTGCTCACCAACAAGGTGAGTTCGTTTTTCCCTCTTAACAGCAGATAAAGCTAGAAACGGCGGCTGTCGGCACGCACCGGATATTCGACAGCCTGGTTCTGCTTCAATCTTTTGTTTGTCGATATCATTTTAACAATCATTGCAAAATACCTGGATTCGGCAGTTGTTCGCACATCACTGGCGCAACCTATTGATCCTAACCCAAGTTTAACACACTATTTCATAATTCCTTTAAAACCAGTATATTACAGTGTTGATTTTTTTGGAGTGGCACTACAAATGTTCAATTCTTTGTTTTTTGAGTTTAGA
>JADFYU010000087.1 GCA_015232865.1 Magnetococcales bacterium | reverse complement strand
AAGGTCAAAAATAGGGGTTCCATATTTTCAATGAAAGCTTCGCCCAATCGAGAACAGCAACTTTTTTTGATAACCGGCGGTGTTATCCTGCTCCTGATACTGGCGGTGGTCATCTTCAATATGGTTCGCTATCCGGCTGAACGCATTACGGATGAGGCCCCGGTTCGACCCATGGTCAAATTGACCGACTCCACCGGACGAATCAAGGGCCAATACCCACGCATCGGTCCCGCTCCGGTTTTTAGCAATCATGGCAACGAACCAGAAATCTCCACCGAGCAGATCATCAACCAAGCGGTGATCAAACCCAGCCAGAAGGCGGAGATGGCCATGAATAGCAACCCGGATCATGTTTTGGGGGGGGAGACCCCGGATGAACGGTTGGTTGGCGGTTGGAACCGTTCTCCCGGCAGCCTGGAGGCGGCTCGTCAGGAAAACAGCCTGAAGCTGGCGCAAAAAAAGGCCGTCGAAACTCCGGAAGTTTCAACTCTTTCCGTTAAGCGTGACCCAAACAAACCCAGCAAAAATGCGGAGCCGGCGACCGATTTCAGCCAGGCTATCGCTGACATGATGAATAAAAAAAAGCAGTCTCAGGCTGTGGTTACCCCCTCGAAAACGGTCGACAAACCAGCAGTTGTGACACCGGCCCCACCACCACCCATCCAAGTTATCAAATCGGTTCCAACCGCCAGCCCGGCTCCGGTTGCGAGGCAGCCCAAACCGGCTCCAGTTCCGGCACAGATCACTACCAAGAATGGTTATTCCGTCCAAGTGGCCTCCTTTTCCAGCACCGAACGGGCCGATGCCATGCAGAGCAATCTTAACGCCTATATGCTTGACGGCAGAAGAGTGCCGGTCTATCAAGGTCAGGTGGTCGTTCAGGGTAAAACCTATTATCGGGTTCGTCTTGGTCCCTTCTCTTCTCTTGACAAAGCCCACCGGGCCAACAGTCTGATCAAATCCAAAGCTGGGATCAGCGGTCAAATCATCAAACCGACCGGACAATAGGGCAGCGCGTCATGGCAAAACTAGCTGTTTCTGGCCTCCGTCATCGTTTTGGTCGCCAGCAGGTATTGAACGGAGTGGATCTCACCATGGAAGCGGGGGATTGCGTGGTCCTGTTTGGCGATAATGGCTCTGGAAAATCCACTCTGTTAACCCTGCTTTCAACCCGCTTTTCTTTACAAAAAGGGGGGTATACCCTCAATGAGATGGATTCCAGCGAGCAGGGTGATGAGATTCGGGGTAAGCTGGTCTTCATCAGTCATAACAGCCACTTGTACGGCCATTTGACCTCTTTGGAAAATTTAATTTTTTTTGCGGATCTTCGTGGATTGAAACAGAGCGAAGCGCAGTTGCGATCCGCCATCGACCGGGTCGGATTGGCTCCGTTTGCCGACCGGCCAACCCGGTGGTTCTCTGCCGGAATGAAAAAACGGTTGACCCTGGCTCGGGTATTGATTGCCCAACCCGATCTTTTGCTGCTGGATGAACCCTATTCGGCTTTGGATGTCCAAGGGGTTGATTGGTTAAACAACATGTTGATCGAATTTTTAAAACAGGGCGGCATGATCATTATGGCCAGCCACGATCCGAATCGGGTCGCTGTCCTTCCCCATCGCCCTTTGCGCCTGCATAAGGGAAGATTGTCCCCCTTACAGGAGCCGGTCACTTGCTGAAAGCCGCCTATCGAATCGCCTGGAAGGATGTGGTCGGAGATTTGCGCCGTCGGGCCACCCTCTCCTCTATGCTTTTTTTCTCTATCGCAGTCTTGGTGGTTTTTCAAGCGGCCTTCGAACCGGACCGGCAGGCTGCCACCAAACTGCTGCCCGGCCTGCTATGGGCAACCGTACTTTTTACCAGCCTGATGGGGTTGGGGCGTGTTTTTCAAGCCGAGGAAGAGAACGGAGCATTTGAGGGGCTTTTGTTGGCTTCGGTCCCCCGTGGAATTATTTTTCTCGGAAAGTGGTTGGGAAATCTGTTATTAACGTTATTGGTGCAGGCCATGATGTTACCTTTGACGATGATTCTCTTCAATGTCGACGCCTGGGGTAGCATCCATAAAATTTTTGCGGTTTTGTTTTTGGGTATTCTCGGCCTGACCGGTCTTGGCGTATTGTTGGCCGCCATGACTCAGGCCGCCCGCTCTCGAGAGACCCTATTGGCCCTGCTTTTGCTGCCGTTGGTTGCTCCCCTGCTGATTGCCGGTGTCCAGGCAACAACCGGTGTCATGATGGTTGACGGGCAACCGGAACCTTGGATTAAACTATTGCTTATTTTTGATACGGTATATCTGGCGCTGGCCCCCTGGGGGTTTGGTTGGCTGGTGGAGGAGTAACGATAATACAATGAATTTTTTAGCCCGTATTCAACGTCCGTTGGGATTGACAACCATTCTGGCGCTCATCGCCGGCCTTTGGTTGGTCTTTAACGCACCGTTGGATTTTCAGCAGGGAAACTCGGTGCGTATTCTCTATGCTCACGTTCCCTCAGCCAAAATGGCTCTGTTTTTCTATATTTTGCTGACTGGTTCGAGCATTGTTTATCTCTGGAAAAAAAATGAAACGGCCGACATCATTGCAGAAGCCACCGCACCGGTCGGAGCCGCTTTTACCGCCGTGACCTTGGCGTCCGGCTCTATCTGGGGAAAACCCATGTGGGGCACCTGGTGGGCCTGGGATGCTCGATTAACCTCCATGCTGGTGCTGTTGATCATCTACATGGGGTTGATGGCCCTGCGTAATGCGCTGGATGAACCGCTAAAAGCGGCACGGGCTACCGCCGTTCTGGCTATTATCGGAGCAGTGGACCTGCCCATCATCCATTTTTCGGTTGTCTGGTGGCGCACTCTCCACCAACCCCCCTCTTTTAGCGGCGGCTCCGGAACCCCTGCCATTGTCGGAGGTCTGTTGCCGCCTCTTGTGGTCATGTCCATCGCGTTTCTGTTGCTTGGCACCTACATGGTGGTCGTTAAAACCCGTGAAATAGCCGCTGCTCGTCAATTGGAAGCTCTGGATGTGGAAAGGATGGAAGAGAATGGTTGATTACTCCGCCTATGTTATTGCAGTCTATGGAATCTGTGTCACAGTCTACGGTCTGCTAACCCTAAAATGGCAACGGGGGCTTAAACAGGCCCAAAAACAACTGAGTGAGCTTAAACCTCATGGATAAAAAACAAAAAAAACGGATTTTTCTCATTCTGACCGTTCTGCTGGTCGGAGGCGCACTGATCTCCCTGGTTTTCTCCTCTTTTACCGGTGCTCTGGTCTATTTTTATACGCCAACCGAAATTCTCCAGAAGGCCGACAGCCTGGATGGAAAAAAGGTTCGGATCGGCGGCATGGTTCAGGAAGGTTCTTTGGTCAAGGAGTCGGGAACCCTGAAAATCAGTTTTTTGGTCACCGATGGTGATCATTTTTTCCCGGTTCGGTATGATGGTATGCTACCGGATCTGTTCCGAGAGGGTCAGGGTGTCATCGTTGAAGGGGTCTGGAAATCTGGTCAGGATTTTAACGCCGCCTCGATTCTGGCCAAACATTCCGAGGATTACATGCCGGTGGAGATGTCCGAAGAGGGTATTGCCAAGGCGAAAGAGTCTATATTAAAATCAATGAAGTAGAAAATGTGCCGGGTTGTGGCGATCACGGGAGTGACCGGTTCCGGTTTCTCGGCTCCAACAACCCGATCAAGGAACTGACGTGTGGATTGAAATTGCTCATTTTTCGGCCCTGTTGGCCTTTGTTTTAACCGCTGTTCAAATTGTCTCCTGCCTTTATGGCGCCCGAAAGGGCAATCCGGCCTGGGTGCGGGTAGGCCGGCAATCGGCTATTGTCGTCGCTCTGTTGCTCAGTATCTCCTCGATTGGTCTGATCATCTCTTTTCTCAACCATGATTTTTCAGTCCTCTACGTTGCCAAACATGCCTCCTTGGATCTGCCGATCTTTTATCTGGCAACGGCCATGTGGGGTGGACATGAGGGTTCTTTGCTGCTTTGGGCCTGGTTCCTGTCGATCTACATCGCCATCGCTGCTTGGCGACATTGGAAGAGCCACGCCCTCTCCATCCCCTATGTCCTGGCTATTTTGGGCGTGGTACTGATCGGATTTTTACTGCTGGTTCTCTTCCTCTCCTCCCCGTTTGAGCGGTTGTTTCCGCCACCGATGGACGGACGGGATTTAAACCCACTGCTACAAGATCCGGGAATGGTCTTTCATCCGCCTTTTCTTTATATGGGCTATGTGGGTTTTGCCATTCCCTACGCTTTTGCCATGGCCGCCCTCATCACCGGCCAAGCTAAAGAGGAGTGGTTGTTGGCCACCCGTCGCTGGACTCTTTTTTCCTGGTCCATGTTAACCACCGGCATCGTCTTTGGGGCATACTGGGCCTATTATGAGCTGGGTTGGGGTGGATATTGGGCTTGGGATCCGGTTGAAAACGCCTCCTTCATGCCCTGGCTGACGGGAACCGCTTTTCTCCATTCGGTCATGGTCCAGGAACGGCGGCAGATGTTTAAAGTCTGGAATGTCTTTCTGATTACCACCACCTTTGCCCTCTCGATTCTCGGCACCTTTTTGGTCCGTTCCGGCGTCCTCTCTTCGGTCCATGCCTTTGCTGCCGATCCGGGACGAGGGGTCTATAT
>JADFYU010000086.1 GCA_015232865.1 Magnetococcales bacterium | reverse complement strand
ATAGGGAGCAGTTTACGTTGTTTGACGGATTAAAAAAAGTGGAGGGTTGACAAAGGCTCTCTTCATAGAAGGTTTATAGATGAAACTCCGCTGAGTTTATCCGATTATTCGCAGTGCAACAACCGTTGCCCCTTTCCCAAGGCCAAGCTGCCGTGCATGGCGCGATGGAGGTGAGACAACGCATAGGGGACCGCCTCGGGCAGGGGAATCCTCTGAGCCAGGCCCATGGCCAGGGCGGAGGCCAGGGTGCAGCCGGTGCCGTGAAACTCGGCGGCCATCAATCGCGGGCTGAAAAAGGGCTGGCATCGGCCATCAGGCTCCACCAGCAGATCGAGAATCTGTTCTCCGGGCAGGTGGCCGCCGGTCAGGAGTACGGCCAGGCCGGATCGGGCCAGATGTCGGGCGGCCAACCTCTGCTCCTCTTGATTGTTGACGGGCAGGCCGGTCAGCGCTTCGGCCTCCGGTCCGTTGGGAGTGATCAGGTCGATGTGAGGGAGCAGTTCGGTCAGGAAGGCCTCCCGACCGGGGCCGTCCAACAGTCGCCCGCCACCGGTTCCGGCCAACACCGGATCAGCGACGACCGGAATGTCGGGGTATTGGGCCAGCACACGCGCCACGGCATGGACAATCTCGGCGGTAGCCAGCATGCCCAGCTTGATGGCGTCCGCACCCAGGTCGGCCAGACAGGTTTCGATCTGTTCGGTAATTAAATCAGCGGAGAGGGGTTTAACCTGACGAACCGCTCTGGTATCTTGAACGGTGATGGCCGTAACGGCTGTCATGGCATAGCCGCCCAGGGCGGTGACCGTCTTTAAATCGGCTTGCAGACCCGCCCCGGCGGTGGGGTCGGAGCCAGCGATAATGAGAATTTTTTTAATGCTGTTATTCCGATTTTTCAGCTGGATACCTTTGATCATATTTTGTCCGTAACGCCTCCGTTGTGATCGTGTTGCCCTTGCCACCGTTCAATTTTTTCCGTCTGCAAAAGGAACCTAGCAATGCCAAAAGTGCTTATATCCGATAAAATGTCTCCCCGAGCCGAAGAGCTTTTCCGGCAACGCGGAATTGATGTCGATTATCGACCTGGCCTCTCTGTCTCAGAGTTGAAGGAGATTATGCCCGAATATGACGGGATTGCCATCCGTTCAGCCACCAAGCTGACCGAAGGATTGATCAATGCCGCCACCAAACTCAAGGTGATCGGTCGGGCCGGTATCGGCGTCGATAACGTCGATATCCCGACGGCCTCCAAACAGGGGGTGATCGTCATGAACGCTCCTTTTGGCAATACGGCCACCACCGCAGAACATACGGTTGCCCTGATGCTGGCCGCGGCTCGCCATATTCCGGCCGCGACCGCTTCGACACGGGCCGGCAAATGGGAAAAAAGCCGGTTTATGGGCCGGGAGCTTTTCAATAAGACCTTGGGCATCATCGGCACCGGCAATATCGGCGGGTTGGTGGTCGAACGGTTCCAGGGGCTTAAAATGAAGGTGCTGGCCTACGATCCCTTCATCTCCAAGCAAAAAGCCGAAGATATGGGAATCGAGTTGGCTGAGAGCTTGGATGCGTTCTGGCCACGGTTGGACTTTCTGACCGTTCACACTCCATTGACGCCCAAGACCAAACATATCGTCAATGCCGACGCATTCTCCAAAATGAAGGATGGGGTGATCGTCGTCAATTGCGCCCGTGGTGGTATTTTTGACGAGCAGGCTCTTTATGATGCTTTGAAGTCGGGCAAGGTCTTTGCGGCCGGGTTGGATGTTTTTGAAAAAGAGCCGGCTCTGGAGAATAAGCTGTTTGAGTTGGACAATGTCGTCTTTACTCCGCACCTGGGTGCTTCGACCGCTGAAGCCCAGGTCAATGTCGCCGTCCAGATCGCCGAACAAATCTCCGATTTTTTGCTCAAGGGCACCGTTCAAAACGCCCTGAATATTCCAGCCGTTTCTGAGTCGGAGCTTCCGACGTTGCGTCCGTTTCTCAATCTGGCCGATAAGTTGGGCACCACCCTGGGACAGTTGACCGAAGCCGGGGTCAAACGGGTGGAGGTGCTCTATGAAGGAGAGGTTGCCAAATTAAACCGTAAGCCCATTACCAACAGCATTCTCAACAGCTTGTTGACCCCCATGTTGGAAACCGGGGTCAATCTGGTCAATGCGCCGTTGATTGCCGAAGAGCGGGGAATTGAGGTGGTGGAGTCGGTTCAGAGCCGAACCAGAAAAGGGTTTACCTCCCTCATCACCGTTCTCATCACCACCGACAAACGGGAACGCTGCATCTCCGGTGCGGTGGTTAATGGCGATCTGCCCCGCGTGGTGGCCATGAACGAAATTCCCATTGAGGCCAACCCAGAGGGGAACCTCATCTTCATCGCCAACCAGGATACGCCGGGTCTGATCGGTAGAGTGGGGACCATTCTGGGCGACGCCAACATCAACGTCGCCAATTTTCATCTGGGTCGCACGGAGATGGGAGGGCGAGCCATCGCTTTTGTCAATGTCGATCAGGATGTTCCGGATGAGGTGATGTCACGGTTGGCACAACTGGAAAATGTTCTGGAAGCCAAGTTGGTGCGGTATTAACAACGGTCTTTCTCCAGACAAACCCAGACCCGGCCTCATCATCGTCATTCCCTGCCATGATGAGCCGGATCTGATCTCCACCCTGGATTCCCTGGCCGCTTGTCATCCGCCAGGGTGTTGGGTGGTGGTGCGGGTGGTGATCAATGGTTCGATCCTGGCGGACGATGCGATTAAGAGGCGAAACCGGGCCACTCTGATCGCAGCCCAATCTTGGATCGCCGACCACCCTTTGGACCATCTGACGGTTGTTCTCCACAATCACCCGGATCTGCCCGCCAAACACGCCGGTGTCGGTCTGGCCCGAAAAATCGGTATGGATGCGGCGGCCTTGCAGTTTAAACAAGCCGGTTACGGCAGGGGGCCCATCGTCTGTCTGGATGCCGATTGTCAGGTGGCCCCCAACTATCTTCAGAGTCTGGCCAACCATTTTTACGCGCAGCCCAAAACCACTGGATGTTCCATTCACTATGAGCATCCATTGGTTGGATTACCAGCTTTTCACCGTCAGGGCATTGCAGCGTACGAACTGTATCTGCGCTATTATCGTCAAGGTCTGCGTTGGGCCGGGCACCCCTCCGCCTTTCATACGGTCGGTTCCTCCATGGCGGTTCGGGCCGACATCTACAGCCAACAAGGGGGAATGAATCGCCGCAAGGCCGGGGAGGATTTTTATTTTTTACAGAAGATCATGGCGTTGGGTGGGTTTACTGAGATCGTTGACACTCGGGTCATGCCCTCTCCGCGTCAATCAAATCGGGTTCCCTTTGGAACGGGCCGGGCCATGGCCGAATGGCTGGAGGGCGATGAGGTCAGACGTTTTACCTACGATCCCCGTCTTTTTCACGATCTTAAACCACTGTTTGAACAATCTCAATCGCTCTACAAGACGGATGCCGTCGACCTTTCGCCCGTATTGATGGCCTATTTGGATTCGGCAGGATTTTCAGAGTCTCTGGACGAGATGCGCGCCAATACCACGACTCCGGCCAATTTTCAAAAAAAATTCTTCCACTGGTTTACCCTGTTTCGGGTCTTGAAGTTTATCCACTGGGCCACCGAACACCACTATGAAAAAATTCCCCTGGAACAGGCGGTCCAAATCCTTTGGCACTGGTTGGGTGAAACGGTTGATGAGCCGCGAGATGTTGAGCAATGGCTGGCCATTTTTCGCCGCTATGAGATTGATCGCCCATACCGCTCCTCCTGATTCCATTCCCTCAGCACCCATCGAGGGGACGAGGAAAAAAGTTCGATCCTGCTCTTGCGCAAGTGGGGGGGCATGCTCATCTACTAACGTAGGTTTGGCGGTTGTCGGCACGCACCACCAACCGCCATCGCCAGGACAGACTAAATACTGGGAAACCGATTCAGGATTGATTCAGGAATGGTCTGTAGAGTGATACGGTGAAGGGTGTTCTTGTCAATCTATTGTTACGGTTCTTGTTAGGGGCTACTAAATGAAGAGAATAGTTCTATTTTTGCTGACCAATTTTGCCGTTATGGCGGTATTGATGGTTGTGCTCAACCTCCTGATGAGTTTTTTTGGTATCGGGCACGGGTCCATGGGCGGAATCATTTTGCTGGCTTCGGTTTTTGGAATGGGTGGCTCCCTCGTCTCCCTGTTTATTTCCAAATGGATTGCCAAGCGGTCAACCGGCGCCGTGGTTATCGAACAGCCGAGGAATCAGACCGAGCAGTGGTTGTTGTCAACGGTCGATCGTCAGGCCCGCCAAGCCGGGATCGGCATACCGGAGGTGGCCATTTATGACTCCCCGGATATCAACGCCTTTGCCACCGGTGCCAGTCGCGACAACGCTCTGGTAGCCGTCAGTACCGGACTGTTGCAAGCGCTCAGTCGCCAGGAGGCCGAAGCGGTATTGGCTCATGAGGTGAGCCATGTGGCCAATGGTGACATGGTGACTTTATCGTTGATTCAGGGGGTGTTGAATACCTTCGTCATTCTGCTGGCCCGCCTGATCGGCAGCGTTGTCGATAATGCCCTTTCTCACAACAATGATGAGCGGGAGAGCGGCACCGGGATGGCCTATTTCGTCACCTCTTTTCTGGCGGAGATGGTCTTGGGGGTTTTGGCCAGCATCATCGTTATGTGGTTCTCCAGACAGCGGGAGTTCAAAGCCGACAAGGGCGGAGCGGACCTGGCCGGACGTCAGGCGATGATTTCGGCCCTGGAGCGGCTCCAACAAAGCTCGGTTCCTTCCCAACTGCCGGACGAGGTGGCCGCATTCGGTCTCTCCGGCAACCGGTCCCGTTTGTCCAGCCTTTTTTCCAGCCA
>JADFYU010000085.1 GCA_015232865.1 Magnetococcales bacterium | reverse complement strand
CCAGGGTCAGGGCACGCTCGAACTGTTTTGCCTCCCCCTTGAGGGTCGCATAAATGTAAGCTTTGTTTTGTTGGTATAACGTCTCTCCCAACATTTGCCGGATATGAATGCCCTGCATCTGCTCCTGAGTCTTGTTGAACCATTCCTGGTAGGCTTTATTGGAAAAGGCGCATCGCATCTCGTCTGTCCAGTATCCAACCAGGCCTGGAATGTTGTCGGCAAGGTTTCTCAGGAACTGCTCGTTGCGCTTCAGTTCTGAGATATCGCGCAAAAATGCCACGAACTGCCTGGATTCAGGAATGAACGATGTCGAGACCTCAATGAGATATTCCCGCCCATCTTTGCGGCGGTGACGGGTCTCGAACACCTCCCAGCCTGAGGAAATGATTCTGTCAATTCGCATTTGGACAGCCTGTGGCTGCTCCAAGGCGTCCAATTCGGAGATATGTTTGCCCGGTAACTCCGCCAAACTGTAGCCGCTCATCTCGGCGTAGGCTCGATTGGCTTGCAGCAAAAACCCCTGATCGTCGCAAATCCAGAATCCATCATGGACAATGTCGATGGCCGCCTTGTGCTGGCGCAAAACCAGTTCGGCCTGTTTGATATCTTCGATGTCGGTGCAGGTGCCGACCCATTTGATGGTCCTGCCGGTCGGGTTGTGGATGGGATTTCCCCGTATCAGCCACCAGCGGTAGATGCCGTCATGGCGGCGCAAGCGGCATTCCAGCGTATAATCACCATCGGTTTGAGTCGCCTCTCTCCAGGCCTCCAGCGCCCGCTGCTTGTCATCGGTATGGAAAGGGGTGTGCCAGCCAAATCCATAGCTTTCTTCCAGGTTTATTCCGGTATAGCTCAACCATTGCGGATTAAGATAGAAGTAGCGGCCATCCGGGTGCGCCATCCAGACGATCTGTGGAACAGACTCCGCCAGGGTGCGAAACAACTCCTCGCTCTCCCTCAGTCTGGCTTCGGCCATCGTTCTTTCGGTGACGTCATGAAAACTCCAGACCCGCCCCACCACCTTGCCGTCGACGTGTTGGGGAAAAGAGTACCGCTCGATGGTTCTTCCACTCTTGAGTTTAAGAGTATCAAACGTGTTTTGTTCCGGGTTGGCGTGCAACTCTTCGATCTGTTGCAGGAATATAGCGGGTTCGGCCAGTTGATCTACAATAATGGATAGTGCGGCGTCATAATCCTTGGTGGCGATGATCTCATCCGGAATCTGCCACATCTCCGAAAAGTTTTGGTTGTTTAGCACCCAGGCATTCTCCTGGGTGACCACATGAATAGCGTCTTTTGAGGATTCCAGGGTGGCGTTCAGGAGGGAGAGGGACTCCGCTTTGTGGAGCTCCGACAACTTACGCTCGGTGATGTCGATATGCGAACCCAGCATATGAACGGGATTGCCAAGCTCGTCCAACTCCAGGGAAGCCTGGGAAAGGATCCAGCGATAATCCCCATCCTTGTGCCGAAAGCGGAATTCAGTCCAGTAGTCTGGCCAGGGGTTTTTTACGTAGACCCGAATGATGTCGGATACTCGTTCCAGATCATCGGGATGGATGCGTGTTTGCCACTCGCTGAAATCGTTGGATATCTCATGATCCTCATAGCCGATTTGATGTTTCCATTCGTAGGAAAAATGGACCTTGTCGGTACGCAGATCCCAGTCCCACAACCCGATATTACCGGAACGTGCTGTCAGCCGTAGCCGCTCTTCACTGACGCGCAACTTCTCATTGATTTTGCTGACCCGCTCCAGTTCGGCCCTGGATTTTTCCCGGTATCGATGCATGGCCTCGATGGCCGTGGTCATAATGAGCCCATCTGCGAAGAAGACAATGTTAGACCAAAAGCTGGTTTCCAGCACGGCAATGGAAATGGAGAAATAGGGGGGGGTGAAAATATACGTGGCCATGACCAGACCAAGTGTGATGGCAAATAACCCTGCCTGATATCCACCATAAATGGAAGAGAGTAGAACGGCTGGGAAAAAGGTGATGTATTGGATGCCGGCGCTAATGGGCGCCATGAGCAACCGTATCGCCAAAGCCAGGACCATTAGGAGTGTCGCAACCAGATAGCGGCCCATAAAGGTCTTTCTCAACGTGAAGGAGAAGAGCCGATCAGCCATTTTCAACCAGGCCTGACGGACATGTTCCGAAATTTTTTCAGTCGTCATGTTGGCCATAATGATCTTGTTGAAATGGGTATGCGTCGTACAAATAATTCCATTCAAGGTTTCCCAAATGATTGATTACGAGATGTCATTCTGACCTAAAGCGCTCCCTAAGTCCACTCCGACGCCTCCGGGTAGAGGCCGTTGACCTCATTGATAATCTGGTAATACTATTCTAGACAATTATCTTGTCCTAAACGGGGTCTGGCCTATTGGGGAGTTGGGAGGATGATAATCTGGCTCCCTGGTGTTAAGATATTGAATATGTTATGCTAATATTGTTGTTTATGCAAGAATGACGGGTGTTCGAAACAACGACGACAAGGATGATTAGCAATATTTCTGATTCTAATTGATCTGCAAAAAGACCCGGATTGTTCCGCTTAACTCAGAGGATTATTTCAGAATTTACCACGGATGTCCGTGGATTGCTCAGGCGTTAATGGCTGAAAAGAGCCAGGGACATGGCACCATGAAAGAAACAGACATGACCATAACTACTTTAGAGAAGTCACAAACAGATGAAAAATGGATTCTTTCCGCTCTTCTTTTGATGTTTTCAGCGGCGTTTTTTCTTCCAGCAGTATTCGACATTTTTGCTCCATCCGTTCCAGATCAAGTCATGCAGTCACTGGCTGCACCAGCGACATTGAAATGGCGAGAAAATTTTGCAACTTACTTTATTTCCATCACCCTAGAGGCTGCCCCGTTCATGATCATAGGGGCTTTTGTTGCCGCTCTTATTGAAATTTTGGTTCCAAATGATACGTTGCCCCGCCTTTTTGGAAAATTAGGACCTCTCGGAATTCCTGCTGTCATCCTCGTTTCTCCCATTTTTCCTATTTGTGAATGCGGAGTGATTATTATTGGAAGAAAACTGCTGCAAAAAGGCATGCCGCTCCCGCATGTGATCTCTTACCTCCTGGCCGCTCCAATCCTTAATCCTGTGGTGTTGGGAGGAACCTATATAGCCTTTTACCAGGATTACTTCTATCCAATGTTGCGCGGACTTGGAGGCGTTTCAGTAGCCCTGACGGCGGGCCTGTTTTTTTTATTCATTCGTCGTGATTGGGCTCTTAAACAGGGAATAAAAGACTTTTCCATACAGAACGGTCAGACACATCATCATGAAGGGGGATGCTGTGAAGCAGAATCCAAACAAAACCAAACAGGTTTTTTTAGTAAAATAGAGCATTTGCTTGTTCATGTCCGCCGGGATTTTCTTGAAATGGGAATCTATTTCCTTTTTGGAGTATTCCTGGCCAGCACCATGAAAACCTTTATCGGTAATGAGCAATTATCCCTGCTGGGAGACGGACCCTTCACCGGGCCAGCCACAATGATGTCCATGGCCTTCGTCATGTCGCTTTGCTCAGAAGCGGATGCTTTTCTTGCTGCAAGCTTTGTTGAGTTTGACATATTCTCTCAAATGGGGTTTTTGGTGTTGGGACCCATGCTGGACATCAAACTTCTTGTGATGTACAGGAGTCTATTCACGACACGATTTATTCTACTTTTTGCAGGGGTGGTAATATTCTTGGTTGGGACATATGTAGCCTTTTTGCAAAAATATGGTGAGTTCATTCTCGAATATTCTATGAGAGGTCTGATGTGATTGAGGGCTGGAAAGAAAAAGCTCAACTCATTGGCTGGTTAGGTTTTTTTTGCTGGATGATCGCCAGTGGCTATCATGTGACTTATCTAGCAGAATTGCAGAGCCAGATATTGCTTGTGGCAACAGGTATTCTTGCCCTTGCCTTTTTGGTTCGCTGGCCCCGTACTCGTCCAGTATGGCGTATGAACTACAGGTCATGGATTGAATCGGCAGGCCACTTTCTTCCCATATCTATTTTTTTGATTATGGGAACGACCTCTTTAACTTTGTCAGATTCAGGACTCGGTGGTGCAAATATAAGAGTCTTGCTTCCTGAGGCCCAAACGAAAACTTTCTCACCAGAAAACCTGAAGCCCGGAGAGTATTTGAAGACTTCTCTGGTAGATCTCTATGCCTTTGCAGGACTGGATCAGGGGTTCCCGGTAGAAATGGTCGGAAGAGTGCACATTATGAGTCCAGAAGAATCGATAAAACATTTTCCCGACAGGAAGCCAACTCCAAATGCTTTGTTCTATCGCTATGCGATCGCCTGTTGTGCAGCGGATGCATCTCCAGTTGCAACCGTTTTGGAAGGGTTTGAATCTGGCAAACTTGTTTCTGGAGATTGGGTCCGTATTAGAGGCCAGACCTCCTTTTTTGAAACAGCACAAGGAAACCGAATGATTGTTTTAAGATCTGATTTCATAGAAGAAATTGAGAAACCAATCAAACCGTACCTGAGTTGGCTTCAAACCCTTAAATGAGTTCCGAGGGCCGTCACTTGTCACATTGAGAAAATTCCCATAAAAAAAGCCACTCCGAAGAGTGGCTGATTTCAGAGAGTATTTCTACTCTCACTTATTGGTTGCGGGAAGAGGATTTGAACCTCTGACCTTCGGGTTATGAGCCCGACGAGCTACCGAACTGCTCCATCCCGCGCTAGGTAAAAAGATTCCTGGCAGTGACCTACTTTCCCACACCTTAAGATGCAGTATCAACGGCGCAGAGGGGCTTAACTTCCGAGTTCGGGATGGGATCGGGTGTATCCCCCTCGCCATTGCCACCAGGAATCTATGGCAAAAACAGATGGATCTATTTTATCTGGCGTAAAGCCAGCGATCGTTAACAACTGAGTGGAATGGGCAAAAAAGGTAAAAAAGGTAAAAAATTGATTGTCAGTGTTGTATGTAAATAGAAGGATGGACGGATGAAGCGCGTTG
>JADFYU010000084.1 GCA_015232865.1 Magnetococcales bacterium | reverse complement strand
CCTGAAACAGGTTGATCTGCACCTTGCGACCGGAGATTGCCGAACGTTCAAGCCAGATGGAACGAATCGGAGCAAACCCACCAGCCAGATATCGATGGTACCAACTGTTGAACCTATTTAGAAAGTCGGCAAGAAAGCGTGATCGCTTGACCTTTTTTTTCAATCGGGATTCGAAAGCGGGCCCATCTCCATCGTCGTAACCATCTGATTTATCGTCTGAAATAGCTACAATAGCGGGTGTCGAATGGGGCCTGAGACTTTTTTTTGAGCAACCAGGAAAATCGAGAGGTTGTCTCTGGCTTGCTGTTGCCGCAGTTAAATCGTCACTTAAAAAATCGGACAGGGTTGCGGCAATTTGCGCCAACTCGGGCGAGAGGTCCGATACCGATGCGTTGAGATTGACGCCGACCCCGACCACGACAAATTGAATACGGTCGGCCTCAACCGCCATCTCCGTTAAAATACCGGCCAGTTTTTTTCCGCCCAAGAGCAGGTCGTTGGGCCATTTGATCTGGACCGTCTGCCCGCCAACCGCCTGCACCACTTCAGCCAGGGCCAGCCCGGTCAACAGGGTCAACTGAGCGGCATGGCGGGGGTAGATATTTGGCCGCAAAATCAGGGAAAAATAGAGATTTAGCCCAGACGGAGAGTCCCAACTTCGACCCAAACGACCCTTGCCCTGACTTTGGTGATCCGCCACCACCACCGTTCCGTCCAAGGCTCCGGCTCGGGCTAGAATGCCGGCCTGGACGTTGGTCGAGTCGAGGGTCTCAAAAAAATGGATTTTCTCTTGGGCAAACAGCCCATCCTGACGGGTCAAATGGTCAAGGAGCGGCCCAACGGCTTCCGGCGTTGGAATATCCGGTTCCAACGTCAGGATATAGCCGCACCGAGGCACCGAGTCGATCCGATAGCCGACCCTGCGCAACCCCTCGATCCGTTTCCAAACCGCCGCACGAGAGATGGACAATGCCAGGCCAATCGCCTTGCCGGATACCGGCTTTCCATCGCCCAGACGCAGGGCGTCGAGCAGTTGATGATCAAGTGGTGATAAGGAGGGAGACATCCCGGCTTCCGGCACTGTGGGTGATGGCACCGACCGAAATCAGATCAACCCCGGTTTCAGCGATTCCTCGTACCGTCTCCAGGTTGATATTGCCACTGGCCTCCAACAGAGCCTTGCCACCCGCAATAGCAACAGCCTTCTCCAAAGTCACTAGATCCATGTTGTCCAATAAAATAGCCTGGGCACCGGCATCTAACGCCTCCCGAACCTGCTCCAGGTTTTCCACCTCCACCTCAATGCGGTGCAGATGGCTGGCCGAGGATTCCATCAGCTTGACCGCCTCAGAAATTCCACCAGCCAGGGCAATATGGTTCTCCTTGATCAAAACGCCGTCATCCAACCCCATTCGGTGATTATAACCGCCGCCAACCCGAACCGCATATTTTTGCAACTGCCGCAAACCAGGGATGGTCTTGCGGGTATCGACGATTCTGGCTGGTGTTCCTTCAATTTTTTCCACATATTGCCGGGTCAAAGAGGAGACAGCGGAAAGATTCTGTAAAAAATTCAAGGCAACCCGCTCTCCGGTCAAAATCCCCCGTGCCGGACCGCTGATGGTACAGATCCGATTGCCCGCCCGAACCCCTTTTCCGTCGGGTTTATCCGGTAAAATACGAATCCGGGAATCCACCAGTCGAAACACCTCCACCATCACCGGAAGGCCACAGACGATAAAATCCTCCTTGGCCACCACCTCCGCCTCCGCTTTTTGGCTGGCGGAAACCAGGGTATTGGTGGTGATATCCCCGCGTCCCAGATCCTGAGCGAGGGCGTTTTTACAAATATCTGCCCATAATGGAATCATGATGCACTCCGTAATTTTTCAATTCGAACCAATGCCTCACTCAAGCCCGTACTTTTTTCCTCCAACTCACGGAGCTTTTGCGTCTCTTTTTCAACAACTTCGGCTTTAGCTTTAGCCAGAAAGTTGGGATTGGAGAGTTTTCCTCTAACACGCTCCAACTCTTTTTCCAGCTTTTGCAGCCCTTTCTCCAGACGGGCCGTCTCCGCATCCAGATCGATCAGACCGGCCAGGGGAATAAAAAGGTGCATTTCGTCCACCACACCGGTCGCCGCCCCCTCTGGGGCCTGACCGGTGAGCACCGACCAACCGTCCAGACGGGCCAACGGCGCAACCAGCCCTTGGTGTCGGGTCAACCATTCAATGCGCTCCGGAGAGCCGGAAACCAACACCGTCAATCGTTTGCCCGGCGGAATATCCATCTCGGATCGAACCGTCCGAACGGCGGTCACAAAGGACATCACCCAGGCCATCTCCCGCTCCAACTGACCATCCTCCAACACCGACTCTGGTTCGGGCCAGGGAGCGATCATGATACTCTCGCCACCCCGTCCAACCAGTGGGGCCACCTTCTGCCACAACTCCTCGGTAATAAAAGGCATCAGCGGATGAAGCAGACGCAGAGACTCCTCCAAGACGCCGAGCATACTGTAGCGAGCGGCTATTTTTTGGCTTTCGGGAATCTCATCGCCATAGATGACCGGTTTGACCATCTCCAGATACCAGTCACAATATCCACCCCAGACAAACTGATAGAGGCCGTTGGCCGCATCGTTGAATCGATACTCTTCAATAGCTTTCGCCACCTCTCTTTTGACCCGTTGCAAGCGGGAGAGAATCCAGCGATCCGTCGGGGAAAAATCCAAGGCTTGAAGCCCAACCCCACACGATTGTCCCTCGGTATTCATCAGCACAAAACGGGTGGCATTCCAGATTTTATTACAAAAATTGCGATATCCCTCAATCCGGCCCAAATCAAATTTAATGTCCCGGCCCTGGGTCGCCAGACTGGCCATGGTAAAACGCAGGGCATCGGCACCAAAAGGCGGAATACCGTCGGGAAACTCCTTGCGGGTTGCTTTGGCGATTTTTTCGGCCAGGTGGGGCTGCATCATATCCTTGGTCCGTTTGGCGATCAGGGTTTCCAGCTCAATGCCATCGATCAAATCCAACGGGTCGATGATATTGCCCTTGGATTTGCTCATTTTATTGCCTTCACCATCCCGAACCAAACCGGTGATATAGACATCGTGGAAGGGAACCTGATCGGTAAACTTCAGCCCCATCATCACCATTCGGGCCACCCAGAAAAAGATGATATCAAATGCGGTCACCAAAACGTTGGTCGGATAAAAATCGAGCATCTGCTGGGTTTTCTTCGGCCAACCCAAGGTGGCAAAAGGCCAGAGTGCCGACGAAAACCAGGTATCCAGCACATCCGGGTCACGGGTTAATTCCACCGGTTTGCCATAATGTTCCGCGGCCCATTCATAGACCTCCTCTTCACAATTACAGACAAAGAGATAACCGTCCGGGCCGTACCAGGCGGGGATTTGATGTCCCCACCAAATCTGTCGGGAGATACACCAATCCTGAATATTTCGCATCCACTCAAAGTAGGTTTTGTCCCAGTTGGCCGGAACAAAACGAATTCGGCCCTCTTCGACCGCCTTGATGGCCTCTTCGGCCAAGGATGCTGTTTTGACATACCATTGATCGGTCAGATAAGGTTCTATGACCGCCTTGGAGCGATCACCACGGGGCACCATCAACTGGTGGGGTTCAATCTTCTCCATCAAACCCTGAGCTTCCAGGTCGACAATAATCCTCTTGCGTGCCTCATATCGATCCAGCCCCCGATAGGGTTCCGGGGCCTCTTCGACAATGGCTGCATCGTTGGTGAAAATATTGATCAGCGGCAAATCGTGACGTTTGCCCACCTCATAATCGTTAAAATCGTGCGCAGGTGTGATTTTTACACAACCGGAGCCAAACTCCGGGTCCACATAGTCATCGGCGATGATCGGAATGGTCCGACCCGTCAGGGGCAGCTTTACCTGCTGACCGATCAAGTGGCGATACCGCTCATCCTCCGGATGGACCGCCACCGCCGAGTCTCCCAGCATGGTCTCCGGACGGGTCGTGGCCACGACCAGAACGCCCGAACCATCCACCAACGGATAACGCATGTGCCAAAGGTGGCCTGATTCAGATTCCGAAAGAACCTCCAGGTCAGAGACCGCCGTATGCAGAACCGGGTCCCAATTGACCAACCGCTTGCCCCGGTAGATCAACCCTTCGTTATAAAGCCGGACAAACTCCTCCCGAACCGCATGAGAAAGTTCCGGGTCCATGGTAAATTTTTCCCGGCTCCAGTCACACGAGGCACCCAGGCGGCGCAACTGCTGAACGATGGTGCCCCCAGAACTCTCTTTCCACTGCCAAACCCGCTCGATAAAGGCGTCACGCCCCAGGTCATGACGGGTTTTACCCTCCCCTTCCAACTGCCTCTCCACCACCATCTGGGTAGCAATCCCAGCATGATCCGTTCCCACCTGCCAGAGCGTCTGTTTGCCCTTCATTCGATGATAGCGTATCAAGGCATCCATGATGGTGTCCTGAAAGGCGTGCCCCATATGCAGATTGCCCGTTACGTTGGGCGGCGGAATCATCAAGCTATAGGATTCCCGACCGGCTTTGGGGCCGGGAGCAAAATATCCACTCTGTTCCCAGAGGGCATAGAGACGGGTTTCGACCTGGGTTGGGTCATAGGTCTTGGGCAGGGTGTTGGCTTCCAAATCCGACATTTTTATTAGTGTTCCATTCTCGTTGATTCACTCTAGAAAAAGAGGATTGAAAACCAATATCCAATCGGAATCATGCAGCGTCTTCAATCATGAAAATCTAGAAAATATTTAACAAAACCAAACGGCAAGAGGCACGAAACAGGCACCTCTTGCCGAAAAATCCTCTCATCCGGCATCCATTACGAACCGTTTTTGATTCGGTCCAACTCCTCACGAATAACCTGCTCTAGCAGTTGGGGCAACATCTTTTGCAAAAGTGTCTGGGTCATCTCTCGAACGATGGATTCCACCTGCTCGCCATAGTTCTCTTGCAAAAATTCCGTCGTAATCGCTCCAGCAGCAGAGCTGCTTTTAGTAGAGCTCTCTTCGGATTCCGGCTCGGCCTCTTCGTTAAACGCCGCTTCCAGCTCCGCATCTACCGAGGCTTCCGACTCCAGATCATCGTCCAGATCCTCTTCAACATCGGTAACGTCCAGCTCTTCGGATTCCGGCTCGGCCTCTTCGTTAAACGCCGCTTCCAGCTCCGCATCTACCGAGGCTTCCGACTCCAGAT
>JADFYU010000083.1 GCA_015232865.1 Magnetococcales bacterium | reverse complement strand
GAGAACCGCCCCAGACCCCACCCCTTTTTTTTAATTGTTTTTTTGGCCTTCGGCCTGCCCATCAATTGATGAGCGCTAGCAGGCTGTCAAATTTTCCCCAGACATGCTATCCTTTCGGACATGAGAAGCCCTGAATCAGTAGATAATCCATGAGTCGAAATGTTAAAGTATCATGGGATTCCGACAATTTTTGCTTCGAGGGATAGATTATTTTTTTGTCGAATTAAGCGTTGTTGGAGGATATTTGGAAAATGGCCGATCATAGCAAAGCAAAAACCTCAAAAAATTCAGCTCTATTGGCAATTACTATTTTAATTGTTTCTATCGGTATATCTCTGTTTGTGAGTGAGTTTGTCTTGAGGTGGTTTGCCCCACAAGATCTAACTGGCAGTTTTCATGAAAGATCAGTCGACGGTCTGATATTGAACCGATCAAACTATGCTACTATTCATTCCTTTGGCAAGATAAGAGCCAACTATCGAATCAATAAGTTACATCTTCGCGGCGGAGAGATTGATTATAAAAAACGCAAGGTATTGGTTTTAGGTGACTCTTTCACCTTTGGCTGGCTACTTCCGGAAGATAAAACTTATGTGGACAGGCTGCAGGCTTTTGCAGATGGAGATCCTGAGTTTGCAAATCATCAAATCCTCAATGGCGGTGTAGGTGGGCATGGAACCGCCAGCCAACTTCTTTTTTTGGAACATTATCTGAGTTTAATTCAGCCAGATGCCGTCCTTGTTTTTTTAAATGGGGATGATATAGGACGTAGTATTAAAACGAGGTTCTACACTAATATACACAGCACAGGGTATGAGCTACAGTTTAATCCGGGAGAGAGGGTGCCAAAAATTGAGTTCCTTATGAATCTGAAAAAAATGTTGGTTAGCCTACCTTTGGTTGATTCATTATTGACCCATTCTCACTTAGTCCAATTGATTAGAAAATTTTTTACCGTGAGCAGGTTTACACTTGTAAGAAATAGTGGGGTGGTTAACGTGCCAGAAAAAGGGCCGGGATCTCAGGATATTATCTCTTCTGAACATACAATAAGGCTTGGAAAATCCCTTTTTAAGCGGATGAAAAAAATGTGTGACCAGGCAGGTATACCTTTGATGGTATTGACTACTGGTTATTTCCATTCTGATGGCTCCAATGAGGTGACGAGAGGGTTTCTTTTAAATGCAGAAGGTATTTTCTCCGCTTTAAAGATACCATTTAAAGATCTTTATCCGTTAGTCGCCGGCAACCCTGATTATCATAGTCAAGACCTGATCATTCCTGGTGAAGGACACCCCTCTGCCTTAGGGGCAAAACTGGTTGCTGATGCTGCCTGGCCTTGGTTACGCTCGCAACTTTCTGCCCATACAAGTAAGTTATTGCTCAATAAAAACGAGAATACAGTTCCCGTTTTTTGATCTGGGTTAATGGATTGGCAAGCCTCTTTTTGTTGTGAGGCGAAACCCAAGTCCATGCAAAAGAGTCAAGAAGGATAATAAAAAATGAAACAGATTGTGCAAAACTACCGTACCGGCGTCTTGAAAGTGACGGAGACCCCCTCTCCTCAAGCATCAGAGGGCGGGATTGTTGTTCGCAACGCTTTTTCACTGATCAGCCCCGGAACCGAGCGGGGCACCATCTCCACCGCACAAAAATCGCTCGCCGGGAAAGCCAAGGAACGGCCCGATCTGGTTCGT
The DNA here is from genome assembly GCA_015232865.1 of Magnetococcales bacterium. The sequence continues at coordinate 4,509 of JADFYU010000083.1, read as the reverse complement.
AAGGTTCTCAAACATGTGCAAAAAAACGGTCTGGCAGAAACCATGAAAATGGTTCTCTCCCGTTTGGATTCTCCGGCCGCTCTGGGATACAGTTGTGCCGGTTGGGTAAAGCGTGTCGGCTCCGGTGTCGATGATTTTACCCAAGGCGAACGGGTGGCCTGTGCCGGACAAAATTATGCTTCCCATGCCGAAGAGGTCTGGGTGCCGGGAAATCTATGTGTCCGAATTCCCGACCAGGTCACTTTTGAAGAGGCCTCCTTTGTGACCCTCGGTGCGATTGCCCTGCAAGGGATCAGACAGACCCAACCGCAACTGGGAGAGTGGGTGGCGGTAATTGGCCTGGGGTTAATCGGTCAATTGACCATTCAAATGCTCATGAGCAACGGCTGCCGGGTTATCGCTTCAGATCCCGATCCACAAAAAAGGGCGTTGGCCTTGAAGTCAGGTGTGGAAGAGGCCGTCCCACCAGAAAAACTGGAAACGATTGTCGCCAGCCGGACCGAGGGGTATGGCGTCGATTCCGCCGTTGTCACTGCCGCGACCAAGGACAACGGCCCAATCCGATCTGCGGCTGAAATCTGTCGAAAAAAAGGCCGGGTCGTCGTGGTTGGTCTGGTTGGGATGGATCTACCCAGAGATATTTTTTATGCCAAGGAGCTGGATCTCAGACTATCCACCTCCTATGGACCCGGTCGCTATGACCCTGAGTATGAGGAGAAAGGTCGGGACTATCCTTACGGCTATGTCCGCTGGACCGAACGGCGCAACATGGCGGCATTTCTCGACCTGATTGCCGCCAAACGCATTGATGTGAGCCGACTGATCACCCACAGTTATGAGATTTCCGAGGCGGAAAAAGCCTATGAGATGATTCTGGCTGGCAAAATGTTTACCCTGGCGGTTCTGCTCTCCTACCCAGACCAACCTCAAGAGGACACTCGTAAAACAGATCGTGTTGAGCTGACCTCTCCACCAAAAAACCAGGGGAAAATGGGGCTGGCGCTGATTGATGCCGGGAATCATGTTCAAGATCGGCTATTGTCGTCGTTTAAAAAACATCCCCATATCCAACTTGTTTCCGTCTGTGGTCGGTCTGGCATTAAAGCCCGAACACTGGCTGACAAGATCAATGCCGATTTTTGCACGACAAACCCCCAAGAGATATTTGACTCCGAGCAGGTCCAGGCGGTGTTAATCGGCTCTCGCCATAAAATCCATGGTCAACGGGTGTTGGAGGCCATGCAGGCCGGCAAACATCTCTTTGTGGAAAAACCACTCTGTCTGAACCTTCAAGAGTTGGAGGCCATCACCGAAGCCTACCCAAGCTTTGCAGCTCGCGGCCTGGGCCTGTTTGTCGGGTTCAACCGCCGATATTCCAAACATGCCGAGCAGGCCAAGACCTTTTTTGCTGAAAACCGTCAACCACTGATCATGTCCTTTCGGGTCAATGCCTCTCCCCTCCCCCCTACCCATTGGATTTTGGACCCGGAAGTAGGCGGAGGTCGCATTATCGGCGAGACCTGCCACTTTATCGATTTCATGCAATATGTCTGTGGCGCCCCTCCCAGCCAAATTTCTGCCAATCGAGTGGGAAGCAAGGAGCAGAGCATTCTCACCATACAATTCGGCGATGGCTCTGTGGGGACCGTTCTCTACGCCGTAAACGGTGATCAATCCATGGATAAGGAGCGTTTTGAAGCGATGGGCAATGGTCGTTCCCTGGTGATACACGATTTTGTCCGCAGTGAATATTTCAAAAATGGAAAACGGACCCAATTCACAAGTGGCACACAGGACAAGGGGTTCTCCCAGGAGATGAAGCAGTTTACCGATGAAATCTGCGGCCTGACCCAACCCAGCCAAACGTTTGAGCAAATCCGGTCCGTTACTTTGGCGACATTTCAGGCAGAGAAAAGTTTACGAACCGGCCAGGTGGAGCAAATAATTTGATCTATGTACGATCTTTCTATTTGCCATTGAGAATTATCTCTAATTCAACAGCAACCAGCTTTCCAGCCTCTTTCAGATCATTCTTTAACAGGTTTATGCTATTAATTATTGCTTGTATTATTAGCCATATCTGAGACTGTGGAGAGTGATCCCCTTATCGAATCAATATCATTGATTATTTCCAACAATCGCATTTTTCTAATCGGTTTGGACAGATGCAAATTACATCCGGCTTCTTTGGTCTTTTCAATATCTTCTCGCATGGCATTAGCCGTTAGAGCCACAATTGGAGTTGAAGAACGTCCCTGCTCCTTTTCCCAAGACCGAATCTTCGTTGTCGCCTCTATTCCGCCCATGACTGGCATTTGAACATCCATTAAAATGAGGTCAATATCCTGAGCTTTGTATGCTTTAACCGCCTCTTCACCATTGACTGCTTCTATAATCAGACAGGTGGTATCTCTTAAAAAAGCCGAGATCACCATTCGGTTATCTTCTGCATCATCGACCAGCAATATCCTCTTGGATACTCCAAGATTGAGTTTTCTACGTTCAACATTCACCTCCTCCCCAACAGGCCTGGATAGGCGCTCCCGTATCTGTGGCTTATCTGATTCAGGAAGGTGAATATCAAAAGAAAAGGTGCTGCCTTTTCCTGTTGTGCTTGAAACTTTGATCTCACCACCCATAGCTTTGAGCAATCTGCTACAAATTGAGAGACCAAGGCCTGTTCCACCAAATCGTCGTGAAGTGGTTTCCTCTGCCTGTCTGAACGGATCAAAAATATGTTCCAACTGTTGTGCTGAAATACCAATACCGGTATCAGTCACGGAAATTCGAACGGTCTCATTCGATTGCGATTCGACCAGGAGAGACACTTTTCCTACAGTAGTAAATTTAATGGCATTACCAAGAAGGTTGATGAGTACCTGTCGCAGCCGTTGTGGATCACCCAGAACCCACTGTTGGCAATTATTGGTAATATTCAGTTCCAAATCCAACCCTTTGGATTTGGCTGTTTGAAGAAAAATCTGCTGGACTCCATCGATCAACTCATGAAAATCAAAGGATGTCTGTTCTAGGTGTAGTTGACCTGCTTCAATTTTCGAAAGATCCAAAATATCGTTTATCAAGGAGAGAAGATTCTCACCAGCATGAGTTAATACCCTCAAGGCACTCTTTTGATTAGAATCCAGAGGGCTCTCTTTAAGAACCTCTCCCATACCTAAAATAGCATTCATCGGCGTCCGAATATCGTGGCTCATGGCTGCCAAAAATTCGCTTTTGGCCTGAGTAGCCTCTTCAGCCGTAATTCTTGCCTGCTTTAAGCTCTCATCCAATCTATTTCGCTGAATAATACCCGCCAATGTACTGGTTATGGTGACCAGAGTGGAGATATCCAGTTCATTGCGCACTGTTCCGGCTTCAAGATATAAGCAGAGAACACCAAGAATTTGGTCATCGGAATGAATTGGAACACAGTAATGTCCATGATCACGCATCATTTCACAGCGGGTTTCATGCCTGAAATCCAATCGGTCAGCAAATACAACCGTATTCGTAGCCAAGGCTTGGCCACACAGACATCGTCCGGCAGGAACCGTTGCACAGTGCTTGAGAAGACCCTTCTCCAACCCCTCTTGAGCTGACAGAATCAACTCATTGTTCTCTGGATCCAGGAGAAAAATGGCTCCACTTGATTGATCCATTGAACTGTTGAGTGGAAGGATCAGACTTAGAGCATGTTGCAACTGCTCTACGAGTGGAAGCGGTTTTAGAGAAATTTGCAGAAGATCACTGATAACCTTCTGTGTTTGATAGGCAGATTTTGTGGCAGACTCAGCTTGTCGACGTTCTGAAATATCGACAATAATTCCATCTAGCCATTTTGGTTTGCCGTCTCGATATTGGGTTCCGTATCCCCGTTCATAAATCCAACGGATTTTTCCATCAGAGTGAATAATTCTATATTCAATCTCATAAGCCTCTTTAACCAGAACAGCCTTCTGAATTATTTGATCCACCATAGCAGTGTCTTCGGGATAAATAATACTGGCAAAGCTTCGAGTTTGATTCTGAATAAAATCCTCAGCCGGATACCCAGACAGTTCAACAATGGCGTTGCTGATAAAGTGCATGGTCCAGTCTGAATCAAAAGAGCAGCGATAGACAACACCCGGCACATTCCCAACAAGACTCCGGTAATTCTCCTCACTCTCCTTCAATTTATTATTGGTGCTTTCCAGTGATTTTACCCACTGTTTGATTAGGGTAATGTCAGATTGAGTACCCACCATCTGAATCGGTTTTCCCGTGATATCTCGTTCCGTTATTTTTCCCTTGCTCCGAACCCAGATCCATTCATCATTTCCTCCCCTGAATCGATACTCAGCCTCATAGACATCGGTTTTATTGGATATCATTAGTGTCCCAACGTTTAATCGAACAATTTCAACTGGTTAGAAAGAGGCAAATCCCTTAAACTGTTATCATCACCCGTAACCATTTGAATTAATGACGTTCTCTCAAAAATGGTCACACTCAAAATCTGTAGGATTG
>JADFYU010000082.1 GCA_015232865.1 Magnetococcales bacterium | reverse complement strand
CGGCCAACCAAAAAGGAATAAGAGTATCATGCCCCACTACATGGCGGAACTTGTTTTGACCGATCGACCCGTTCTTCTGGTCGGTGGTGGTCGGGTGGCCGAGCGAAAATTGTCGGGATTGTTAACCTGTGACGCCCAGGTTTTTGTCCTCTCTCCACAACTGACCCCTGCCATCGAGTTGTTGGCTCAGCAACAAAAAATCCATTATATTCAGACCGAATTCAAAGTTGAGATGCTCACCCATCATCCGGCCTACCTCTTGGTTTTTGCCGCGACCAATCAGAAACATCTCAACCAATATATTGCTCGGGAGTGCGCCAAACTAGGGCTGCTGTGCAATTCGGCGGACGAACCTGATGTCAGCGGATTTTTGGTTCCGGCCACCATTCGCCAGGGTCCGGTAACCGTGGGTATCGGCACCGAGGGGCAGAGTCCGGCTCTCTCGCGACTGCTAAAAGAGCAGATTGAGGTCAGCCTGTCACCAGGATGGGGCGCGTTGGCCCGCTTGTTCGGTGCCATGCGCAATACCGTCAAGGAGCAGATCGGTGCCGTCGAAAATCGCCAGGATTTTTGGCGGCAGACCGCGTTGGCCGCTGCCCGCGAAAATCGCCCCGAAAAACCGGATAATCAGGCCTGGTTCGACCAACGATTGCAAGAGGCCCGTAGCGCCGCCGATCCGGATCAGAAGAGGCCTTGACGAGTTGCGAATTGTAGCGGATGGTTTCATATAAACCCAACTGAAACGGCTTATCAACCATCACCATCCAAAGAGTTTACCATGTCTATTCATCTGTTCGATGTCATCGTCATCGGCGCTGGCCATGCCGGTTGTGAAGCGGCTCATGCCGCTGCAAAAATGGGCTCTAAAACCCTGCTTTTGACGCAAAATCTGGAGACCATCGGTCAAATGTCCTGCAATCCGGCCATCGGTGGTTTGGGCAAGGGTCATCTGGTTCGTGAAATGGATGCTTTGGGCGGTATCATGGGACAATTGGCCGACCGGACCGGCATCCAGTTTCGACTGCTCAATCGGCGAAAAGGCCCGGCGGTGCGAGGTCCGAGAGCTCAGATTGACAAAGCCCAATATCGGCGACTGACCCGGCATTTTCTCGATTTGACCCCCAACTTGACCCTGCGTCAGGGTGAGGCCACCGAGTTGCTGTTCCAAGGTGATCAGATTATTGGTATTCAGACGGATTGGGGGTTTACCATTCAGGCACCGACGGTCATCATTACGGCGGGAACGTTTTTGTGTGGATTGGCCCATATCGGCCAGCGGAGCTTTCCCGCCGGTCGGTTGGGTGATGCGCCCAGCGCCCCGTTGAGCACCTCCCTGAAGGGTTTGGGTCTGGCCATGAATCGTCTCAAGACCGGAACTCCGCCGCGCCTGGATGGTCGCACGATTGATTGGTCTAAAACCACCGAGCAAAGGGGCGATGAAGAGCCCCTGCCCTTCTCATTTTTGACGGACCAATTGCCCGGCGATCAACTTCCCTGCCACATCACCCATACCAATCCGATCACCCACAAGGCTATTCTCGACAACCTCGACCGGGCTCCTCTCTACTCCGGGCAAATCAAGGGAATCGGCCCTCGGTATTGCCCCTCCATCGAAGATAAGGTGGTCCGTTTTGCCGAACGGGATAGCCATCAAATTTTTTTAGAACCGGAAGGACGCAGCACCACTGAAATCTATCCCAACGGCATTTCGACCAGTCTGCCCGTCGATATTCAATTGGATCTGGTTCACTCCATTCGGGGGTTGGAGCAGGCCCAGATCATTCGGCCCGGCTATGCCATCGAATATGATATGGTCGAGCCGACCCAATTGGATTTTCGCCTGGCTCTAAAAGGAGTATCCGGGCTATATCTGGCCGGTCAGGTCAATGGCACCACCGGATACGAAGAGGCTGCCGCTCAAGGGCTGGTGGCCGGCATCAATGCCGCTCTTCAGGTTCAGAATAGACCGCCGGTCGCCTTTGATCGTGCTCAAAGCTACATCGGCGTAATGGTGGATGACCTGATAACGAAAGGAGTTGATGAACCCTATCGCATGTTTACCTCTCGTGCCGAGTTTCGAATTTTATTGCGAACAGATAATGCCGACTCTCGATTGACGCCGTTGGGATGGGAAATCGGTCTGGTTGACGATATTCGCTGGGAAAAATATTTGAAGAAAATATCCGACATAGACAAGGCAAAAGAAATTTTAAGAGCGACACGCATTGATCCGAGTTTTATTAAAAAAGATGCCGGTGGTGAAAAAAAGTCGGCGCTGGCTCTTTTGAGTCGCAATGATATGGATTTGGCACTGATTTTCAAAATGGTCGGGATGGAACAATTTGATGCGGATGTTTTGACCGCTATTGAGGTTGAAGCCCTCTATCATGGCTATATTCAAAAGCAAGAAGAGGAGGTCGCCCGGTTTGGAAATGCCGAAAAAATAGCCGTTCCAGCCGATTTTGATTGGACGGATATTCCCGGACTGTCAACAGAGATACAGCAAAAACTGGCTAAAGTTGCCCCAACTACCCTGGGCCAGGCCTATCGGGTGCCCGGTGTCACCCCAACGGCTATCTCTCTACTGATCGTCTATTTGAACGCGCTGCGTAGAAATCGAACCTGACATGCCAAACCCAGAAGAGTGGAGTAGATGTTTTACCCGACTGCAACGGTTGACCGGACAGCTAATTGATTCGCAGCAACAGTTGCGATTGCAACGCTATGTCGAACTGTTGCTTAAATGGAATCGCACCTACAATCTGATTGGACCCTCTACCGTGTCGTCCATTTTAGATCGACACATCATCGATTGCGCTCCCCTCCTCCCCTTGCTGCCAGCGGGCAGCCGGATAGCCGATATCGGCTCCGGGGCCGGATTGCCGGGCCTTGTCCTGGCCATACTCTCCCCTCCTCCCTCTCAAATCAGTTTAATAGAATCCGTCGGTAAAAAAACCCGATTTTTATCCCACGTCACCCATCAACTCGAATTAGATAAAAACTGCGTTGTCTATACACAACGAGCTGAACAGCACGCCAAACAAAAAATTAATAAATATCACTTTGTTGTTTCTCGTGCAGTTGGTACAGTATCACTATTGGCGAAGCTTTCGGTTGATCTTTTACAGCCGGGTGGATATTGTTTGGCACTTAAAGGCGAAAGATCCGAACATGAAGTTTTCGAGTTTTTATCAACTCCTCAACATCTTTTTTTCGAAAAACCGGAGATTATTCCCATCGATGATATTCCGGGAGCAACGGTTGTCAGGATCAAAAAGGTTCCACGTGAAACATGACCCGTGTTTCATCAGCGGAGCCGAGAGGTTAAGAAATTTTTCATAACTTCTTGTCGGGTTTCACGTGAAACATAGGAGATAAAATGGGCCGGATTTTGGCAGTGGTCAACCAAAAAGGCGGAGTCGGAAAAACCACGACAGCCGTCAATCTTTCTGCATCGCTAGCGGCAACCGAACGAAAAATATTGCTGGTTGATTTTGATCCCCAGGGCAACGCATCGACGGCATTTGGCATCAACAAGCAATCCAAACAACCGACCATCTACGATCTGTTGGCTGAAAACACCACGGCAGATCAGGCTGTTCATATTCTTCAGGTTCCCTGGTTGAGCCTGATTCCGGCCAGCCCGGATTTAGCCGGTGCAGAGGTGGAGTTGGTCAACGAGAAGCGCCGTGAATTTTTTCTAAAAAAAACCCTGGGGCTTCTGCGCGAATCCTATGATTTGATCATCATCGACTGCCCGCCTTCGCTTGGATTGCTCACCTTGAATTGCCTGGTTGCGGCAGACTCGATTCTGGTTCCGCTTCAGTGTGAATTTTTATCGGTAGAGGGGTTGAGCCAACTTTTGGATACGGTAGATCTGGTGCATAAAAAATTAAACCCGGATTTAGCGATTGCCGGAATTCTGTTGACCATGTTTGCAAACGGTCAGGGTCAAAATAATCAGGTCGCACGGGATGTCCGTCAGCAACTTGGGAAACGGGTTTTGCAGACTGTTATTCCCAGAATATCGACGGTGAGCGAATCACCGAGTTTTGGCAAACCGATTCTTTGGTATGATCCGTGGTCGGAAGCATCGTGGGCCTACATGCAGTTAGCCCAGGAGTTGATCAGTCGGCAGACAGTTTTGGGAGAGGGTTGAACATGGTTTCGACATTGGGCCGGGGGTTGGGATCGTTGTTGGGCAGTGAGGCGGTACTGGAGTTGGAAAAAGTCAAGGTCCGGGAAGTTCCTCTGGATCATATCGTGCCCAATGTCAATCAACCCAGAAAGAACATTGCCGAAGATGCTCTTCAGGAGTTGGCCAATTCCATTTTGGCTCAGGGAGTGCTTCAGCCGATTTTGGTTCGTTTGAGCAAGGAGTCACAGCCGAGCAAGCCGCGTTATGAATTGGTAGCGGGAGAGCGTCGTTGGCGGGCCTCCAAGTTGGCTGGTTTGGATAAAATTCCGGTTTTGGTACGGGATTGGAGTGATGATCAATCGTTGGAAGTGGCCATATTGGAGAATGTACAGCGGGAGGAGTTAAACCCGATTGAAACGGCCAGGGGCTATGAAAATCTGGTTCAGCTTTTTGGATATAGCCATAAGAAGGTGGGCAAGCGGGTTGGAAAAAGCCGAGTGGCGGTGAGCAACATGCTGCGGCTTTTGGAGTTACCGGAGCCGGTATTGGATTTGGTTTCAGAGAACAAGATCTCCATGGGGCACGCTCGGGCGTTGTTGGGTGCCAATGGAGGTTTTTCAGAAATGATCCGGTTGGCCAATCTGGTGATTGGGGAGGATCTTTCGGTGCGGGCGACGGAGGCGTTGATTCGTCGGCAGGGGGAGGAGGGGAGTGTTGTCGAGCCGAAGGTCTCCAAGCCGGGTCGGGGGTTGGGAGGACGCCGTCGGGAGCCATCCATTGTTGAATTGGAGCAAAAGTTAAGATCGGTTTTATCGACGGCCGTGACCGTGACCTGCGTAAAGGGTCGGGGAAAGATTATTCTGGAGTTCAACGATACGGATAAGTTGGAAGCGTTGAGCGAAATACTTTTAAAATAGAAAACGGAATCGAAAACATGGTGAGCATCGCTCTGTCAGATCGTAAGACAGTTCCTAAAGCCGGCTGTCATTGTCCTGCAAAAAAACCTTGACTTCATTGATGGCGATTTCAGGTTCATCCCAGGGAATCCAGATCAAGCCCGATTCCCGCCGCAGCCAGGTCATCTGCCGTTTGGCATAACGACGGCTCTCCTGCTTGGCCCATTCGACCGCCTTATCGAGAGAGAGATCACCATCCAAATAGGCAAATATCTGCCGATAGCCAACTGCTTTCATGGCCGGATGATCCCGGCTAAACAGCTCCATAACCGCGGCGGCCTCTTCCAGAAATCCCGAGTTGATCATTAAATCAAACCGTTGGTTAATCCGCTCGTTCAAAATTTCCCGTGGCCAGTTCAAGGCCATTTTCAAAATGGTGAACGGCGGGGGAGGGGGCTGCAATCGGTGCCATTCGGTGAGGGTTTTTCCGGTCACTTGATGAACCGTCAAACCATGGCAAATACGTTGACTGTCGTTGAGAGGTAGACGGGTTGCCAGCTCCGGATCGATCTGCCGGAGTTGTTCGTGCAACACAGGCCAGCCCAACTGTTCCCCCCGTAAACGAATCTCCTCTCTAACCGTGAGATCCATGGGCGGCATACAGGCCAACCCTTGTTCCACCGCCCGAAAGTACAGTCCGCTACCGCCCACAAACAGAGGGACGATCTGTCGTAAATGACAGGCTTCAATTTGCTCCCAGGCCGCCTGTCGATATCGATCTGCTGAAAAAACCTCCCGAGCCGACACCACATCCAAGAGATGATGGACCGCTTGAGATTGCTCTGCCTGAGTCGGTTTGGCGGCACCGATGCTAAACTCCTGGTAGATCTGTACCGAATCGGTGTTGACAATCTCCAGATTAAACCGTTGGGCAATTTGAATGGATAACCCGGTTTTACCCGATGCCGTCGGACCCATTAGAAAAATGAGGGGTTTATTTTGAATCATGGATGAACATAAACTCATAACGACCAAAATTTATAAAATATCAAGTCTTAGTCAAAAACGGTGGACAAACCGTTTGAGCTGATCAAGAATCAATAACCATAATCCTTCTATGAAGAGAGCCTTTGTCAACCCTCCACTTTTTTTAATCCGTCAAACAACGTAAACTGCTCCCTAT
>JADFYU010000081.1 GCA_015232865.1 Magnetococcales bacterium | reverse complement strand
TACCAACACCTCTTTGATGATACCCCCTTCCAGGTTAGAAATGGTCTGTACCTGACGAGAAGGGACAACCCGTCCGTCGGCACGGGTTACCCGGTCCAACTCTGAATAACCGGCCCAGATAAAGGCACTGAGAATAACGATAAAAATAATCAAAAGCAGGATATGGCTGCCCATGCCGCGCCATCCGCCGCGCTGATTGAGAGTTTTGAAAAATTCTTCGTGGTTGACACTTTGATCCATTATGCACTCCTCGCCGGGTTGGCGGGTTGACTGGCTCCCCCCGGTGGACCTTGTAAGATGGATTTGGGACCGTCGGCGACAACCCGACCGCGATCAATGACAATCACCCGATCCACCAGCTCCAAAAGGGTGGTTCGGTGAGTCACGACGATCAAAGTTTTTTCGCTCATTTCAACTTTCAGTCGTTTGATCAATTGCAGTTCGCTGGCACCATCCATGCTGCTGGTCGGTTCATCCATCAGCAGGATCGATGGCTTGCTGATCAAAGCGCGGGCAATGGCGATAGCCTGTCTCTGTCCACCGGATAGACCCTCTCCCCGCTCAGCCAGAAGTAGATCATAGCCCTGAGGCGTTTGGCTGATAAAGTCATGCACGCCAGCCAACTCGGCCACTCTGAGGATCTCTTCATCCGAGGGACGATTTCCACCCATGGCGATGTTTTGACGAACAGATCCGGTAAAAAGGCAGATATCCTGCAACACACTGCCGATATTGGCGCGTAGATCCGATGGATCGATTTGCCGTAAATCGGTGTTATCCACCAATATCGAGCCTTCCAATGGTTCGTACAGACCCAATAGCAATCTGGCAACCGTACTTTTTCCAGAGCCGATCTTGCCGAGGAATGCCACCTTCTCTCCAGGATTGATGGTAAAGGAGATGTCAGACAAAGCGTCGTTGTCTTGTTCCGGGTAGCGGAAAAATACATGGCGAAATTCTATCTTGCCTTCCAACTTTGACCGTGAGATGTACGAACGACCTTCGACACGCTCGGTCTGTCGGTGCATGAGTTTGTTCAAAGCATCATAGGAGGCGCGGATATGAAAAATGCGGGTCAAGGTTTGGGCCAGTTGCGCCAGAGGAGCCAGACATCGAGAGGTCATCATGACCGATGCCACCAAAGCGCCCATGGTCACCTCGCCTTTTTGGACTAGTGCAGCACCATAGACAATGACGGCGACCTGGGCCACCTGCTGAGAAAAGCCGGTAATGTTTAGCATGATCTGGCTGACCCAACGGCTTTTCGAGCTGAATTTGGAGTGATCCAAAATGGCATTCTGCCAGCGGTTACGCATGATCGGAGCGGCACGCGAAGTTTTGATGGTCTCAAGTCCGGTCAGTGTTTCGACGACGACAGACTGTTTTTGCTGGTTTTGTTTGATAGAGTCTTTGGCCAGTCGGCGCATGACCGGTTGAACCAGTAAACCCATAAGTAAAATAAGCGGAACCGTAATGATGGGAACATACGCCAGAGGCCCTCCCACCAGATAGATGACACCGATGAACAACAAGATAAACGGCAGGTCTACCAGAGCCACCAGCGAGGCTGACGTGAAGAATTCTCGCAAAGATTCAAATTCGCGCAGCATGCTGGCCAACGTTCCAGTCGAACCCCGGCGTTCAGCCATGGAGATGTCCAGCAGATGATTGTAGAGCTGCATGCCCATGGACAGATCCGCACGCTCTCCGGCCCGGTCGACAAAAATGGCCCGCAGGCTTTTGACAATCAGGTCAAAAAGCAGGGCGATACCGACCCCGATGGTCAAGACAAGCAGAGATTCCGTCGCATTGTTGGGAATAATTCGATCATATACCACCATGATGAAGATCATGACCGACAAGCTGAGAACGTTCGATAAAAACGCCGCTAATAAAACCTGGCCATAAATCCACCAGTTGCGGCGAATAGGCGCCCAAAACCAGTGCTTGGCGGATGATTGGGTTTGATTGCTTTTGCGGGAGTTGTTGGCGGTAGTCCGACAGACTATCACATGGCCTAAAAAAAGAGCCTCCAGCTCTGATAGTGTAACCGTCGTGTCCCTTGAGACGTTTTTGGGATCCGCGACGACAAACGTGTCGTCGCTATTTTTTGCAATGATTACCACCGCCCGGCCAAATTGAAGAGGAACGATGAGAGGCAACATGGCTTGATTGATTTGAGACAGCTTGTGGGGGCCGATCGCTGCCACCAAGCCTTGACGTTCGGCTACCTGGGTAAATTGAGAGAGAGTCAGTTCTTGATCGTCACCACTCAACCCATCGCGAATCGCTGCTCTGGAGACCGGCAGGTCGAAGTGCCGACACATGAACAGCAGACACTCCTCAAGGTCGTTGATTCGCTCAACGGCAGTGTCTGTAGAGACAGTTGAGTCCATTTCAAGCATCGACATTCAGTTTATACCTACTAGCGCAGAAACCCTTTCGGGGCGACGGAAAAGTCTATGGGCTTGAGATCAAAAAAGCGTTCACACTCACCAGTAATGGTCAAAATCTGGTAGCGCAGCACCACGCTTCTCGTTCGGGAGTTCACCAACTCCAGAACGGAATTGAACAGGTCAGCCTGGGTGTCCAGCAGATCAATCAAATCCCGTCGTCCGACATTGTATTGCTCAATGAATGCCCTTGCCGTCAATTCATAGGCGTTAACCGCTTTTTCCTGGCTGACGATCAGTTGTTCCAAGGATTGTCGATCGGAATAGGCGCTACGCAACGTTTTTTCCAGTTCCAAACGATATTTGTCCCGATCCGAATCCGCTTGGTGAGCTCTAATCCTTGCTTTTGAAACTTTGGCCTGATCGCTGCCACCGGAGAAAATGTTATAAGAGACGTTCAGGCTGGCCGTGGTACCAAATTGGCGGCCATTTCCGGTGCTGGTCTGGCCATCGAAAAGATCGTAGTAGGTGCCGGACGCTTCCAGATAGACCTTGGGCAGAATGCTGGCCTCGGTTGCCTCGCGATCCGATTGATAGGCTCCCGTCAGTTCATTGAGGGCGAGAAGAGTCGGATTGTTGGACAGGGCGGATGCCAATGCGGAATCAACGCTGGGTGATTCAGGATGGCTGACCGGATAGTTCAGTATTTCTGGAACCGAGCCAAAAAATTCCATGAAGGCGGCTTCGGCCCGACCCAACTGTCCGGTCAGGTTGGCCTGTTTCACCAAGGCTTCCGCCATGCGACTGTCGGCGTTGGCATTATCCACATGAGAGGCAACCCCTTTGCTGACCCGCTCATTCACACCATCCAATATTCGTTGGTGCCGATTGACGTTCTCTTGAGCCAGTACCACATGATTGCGCAGGCGAACCACGTCCAGGTAGGTGGTTACCGCGCGCAGGATTAGATTGGTTCGGGATGCCATTCCTTCATATTTTAACGCTTTGGCCCGATATTCTGCGGCGTCCACCGAGCGAAACAGGGCGCCAAAGTCAAAAACAAGTTGACGAACATCGACGACGGCATCGATGCGGTCGTTGCTGGAGGATTGATAGGTGGTGTCTGGTTTGGAAAGGGCCGATCCCCCGGAAAGGGACGCGTCAATCTGAGGAAACAGGCCGCCATAAACGACATTGACCTCATCAGCAGCCTGTCCGATCTCCGCCTCTTTACTCACCCACTCCGGGTGCTTGAGAATGGCCTCAACGATTTTATCTTTAAAATCCTTATCTTCACCAGAATCATCGATAAATCCGGAGATGGCGATATCAGCCATCGGTTGTCCGATATCGGCTTCCAACAGAGCCAGGAGATTGCTCGGTGTTTTTTCAGCACGAGGGGGCAAAAACTTATTGATCCGAGCGGATTTTTGTAACGGGTTTGGCTCGGTACGAATAGCGGAGAATGTCTCAACAACCGTGTTTTCGTTCCAAACAGCAACATTTTCGTATTGCTCAATATTTTCTTGGCGAGTCGCAACGTTGTCATCGTTTTTCAACTCCTCCAGAAAGCTGATCTGAAGAAATTGATCTTCTTGAGCGCAGGCCCGATCGCTCAATCCCAGCGCCAAAAATCCGGAGAGTAAAGAGATGGCCGCAAGGGTTGCGATAGACCGTGCCGTTGTTTTTGATTGATTTGTTTGCTTAGACATACCGACCTCATTTTAGTAGCGCGTAATCGTTGACTGTCAGAAGTCAACATAATCTTTCGAACTGCAAACAACCGTCAAATCCAGGTTTGAATAATCAATCCGAGTTCATAAAGGGGAGGAATTCAACAGATTCCCCTTTTTCATCCTTTTATCCATCCGTCAATCTAACCGATTATTCTTTAAATTGCAAAGATCCTACAACAAAGGAATAAATGCCAGGGGTAGAAAGGCGATGTGTTGCCATAAAAAAGGCCGGAGCATAAAAGCTCCGGCCAGTAAAACAAACTACCGGTTGGTCAATTAGGCTGGAATGACAAAGTCACTGATGTCATCGACACCACCGCCTTCAACATAAATAGCCATTTCAAAATCGCTCAGAGCTGTTGTTGCGCCGCCAGAAGAGTTGACCAAGACCATGGTGTCGGCCCCGACCGTATGGAGGTAGATCTCACCATCGGCCACTCCTGTTCCGTCAACGCTTCCACTGATTGCTGAAGCATTGCTCATACCGGTAACAGCAGAGAGGTCGATGAGGTCTGTACCGTTTGCAAAACCGTGAATGACATCAATCCCGTTGGCCAGTGCCGTGCTCTCGCTTGTAGCTGCGGCACTGTAGACACCGGAGTCCCCATCATTAAATACGAAGGTATCGGCTCCGGCAAAGTTGCTTCCGGACATATTGTCAGCCCCAGCCCCACCGGTCATGGTGTTGGTACCACCCAGAGCCGATGTCAGGGTGTCATCACCGGCCCCACCGGTCAGGCTAGCAGCCCCGGTTGAGAGCAGAACATAATTGCCAGATCCACCGATGGCACCAGCGGAAATGGCCCCGGTTCCCTGAATGGTAATGACGTCACTACCATCAAAGGCTACACCGGCTCCCAGAAGAGTCGAAAGCTGAGAAGTCGTCAAAAGTGCCGCATCGTCAGAAGCATCGTAGGTAATGCTGGTTCCACCCAGGTTGCTGACGTTGGAGATACCCAGCAGTTCTGAACTGGTGCCGGTAATGGTCAACGCATCATCCGCTGCAAACGCAGAGCCAGCCGTCAGTACCGCATTGGCTTGCGAGTAGGTTAAGGTGACCGCTTGATCACTGGCATCCAGGGTAACGCTCGCCCCACCCAATGAGCTGGTATCATAATTAGCAAAAGTCAGCGCAGCCAATGTCGAACCGTTTGATCCGCTAATGGTAATGACATCTGAGCCATCAAACGTAATACCAGCTGTGCGTGCCGTATCAGCATTGGCAACCGTCATGGAGACGGCATTGTCATTGGCATCGACGGTGGTGATCTGGGCAGTGGAGATCGCCGCTAGACCAGAAACGATATTGGAGGCGGTGTCGGAGATGGAAATCGATCCGCCAGATGATGTGGTGAATACCAATCCCGTCGCTTCAGATACGCTCACAGCCGCCGCATCGGTTGTAACATCGACATTGGTTGCTGTTAACGTTTTGATCGCTGCAATCCCAGCATCAATGTTGGTTCCGGTATCTATAATGCTTAACGTCAAGGCACCGGATGTGTATCCATCAATGGTTTGGGCATCGCTAATGGAAGATGCGTCAGCAAATGTCACAATTACGGTTCCAGTCACATACGTGTTGGCGTCTGCAATAAGATTTGCCGTGGTGTCGCTGATCTCTGTATAGGTAACTGATCCAGTGGTGTTGGTTCCATCGATGGATGTCAGCTGAGCGATGGAAGCCGCGTTTGAAACGGTGACATTGATTCCGGCTGCAACAAAAGAGCCGGTATTGGTATCTAAAGTAGCCGCCTCATCGGTTATTCCAGCCGTGGTATAGGTCAACGTACCGGTTGTAAAGTTGCTGATAGAAGTCAACTGAGCGATGGAAGCGGTATCTTCAACGTTGACGTTAATGCTCCCAGTTATATAACTACCGGAATTGGTAGCCAACGTAGCCGCCGCATCGGTAATTCCGCCAGCCGAGTAGGTAAGTGCGCCGGTTCCATTAGCCGCATTCAAAACGGTTAACTCCGCAATGGTCGCCGCATCTAACACCGTAACATTTGTTCCACTTCCAACATAGGCATGGGCCACTCCGCCAGAGACCAATGTCCCAGCGCTATCAGCCAGATCATTGGCTGTAACGGTTCCTGTAGTATAGCCGTCAATGGTAG
>JADFYU010000080.1 GCA_015232865.1 Magnetococcales bacterium | reverse complement strand
AATCGTCCAAATTGTAACAGGTCAAACACCCATTCACAATGTCTCTACCGTAACAAAATTCATTTTATCTCCAAGCGGGTCCCACACAAGGATCCGCCCGGATCGTTCAACCAAATCCGACATTTGGACGGGCACAAAAGGTGCAACGCTTTGGTTTGCCTGGTAAAACAGAAAAAAATCGAGGCCACCTGACTGGTGATGAGATCTTTTCTATTTTACCCGGTTAATCAAGAGGCTGAGCCAGTGGCGTACGGACAACTGCCGAATTCAGGTTTAGAGACACCATTCAATCATCTCTTTATCGTTTGAGCGAGATCAACTCCTCCAGCATGCCGTCGGTAACCGTTACGATACGAGAGTTGGCCTGGAAACCACGTTGAATCGTAATCATACGGACAAATTCGGTGGACATATCAACGTTGGATTGCTCCAGGGAGAAGGAGACGACACTGCCGAGCCGTCCGGTTTCAGCCGCACCAACCAGAGGAATGCCGGAGCCCAACGTTTCGGCAAACAGGTTGGCCCCAACCTGCTCCAACGCCCCCTCATCCCGAAAGTCGACCATGGAAATTTGAAACAGCTCTTTGGTTTGGTTGTTGGTATAGCTGGCACTGATGGTTCCGTCGGCAGAAACCGACAACTGATCCAGGAATCCGGCCGTAAACCCATTTTGCTTGAGACTATTGCTGGTAAAATCCAGGTTTTGCGCCTTGGTGCCCAGCCCACCCGTATTACCGGTATCCGAAACCACCGACGCATCTTCATAGGTCAGATCCAAGGTGGCTTTGGTAAAATCGTTGGTCGCATCACCGTTGGCTCCGATTGCATCACCAAAGTCAAACAGGATTTCCTGCTTCTCAGCTCCAGCAAACGCAACGGAAATTGGTGTTGAACCTTCATTCATCAGCTTACCCTTGGAATCAAATTCCAGACGGCCCGCCGTATAACCGGCATTGGTTGCCGTTGCTTTAACGTTGTCCGAATCGAGATCCAGAGCCGTTAACGTGCCCGTACCTTGTTGTGTTTGATCCAACTCATCGGTTTGAACGACCATATGCCAATTCCAGATATTGTCAGAATCTTCACCAACAATTTCAGCCGTCCCATCGTCACCAACAAGACCGGTCAAAATAGTTGTTGCCGTACTGGTCGCATCGGTCGGTGTCACACCGTAACTGATTTTATAGCGCACATCCTGATCCAAAATCGGCTGGGTAGCCGTGCCGGAGGTCAGGGTTGTCAAATCGACTTGATTATTGCCAGCCGGCAAAGTAACCGCATCAGCGGTAATGGCCGTTCCCCCATCAATCGGGGTGAATGTCAGGGTAACATTGGCCTCTTCGCTCAGATCCATACCGATGGCGTTGTTTCCATTTTGACCCACCGCTGTCGCGGCGACCGCCATGGGCAGCTTGGTGAATTGCAACTCGACGTTATGGCCGCTACCACGACTATCAAAAACACGGACTGATGTTGAAAAATCGTAAGTGGTCGGGTCGTTGGGATTGTAGACGGTATTGACATCCTTGGCCGTGACACCGGCGTCGAGGATGAGACTGGCTTCAACCAACGTGGTCGGGGTCGGGTCGGCTACATTGAATTTGGTAAAGTTGATATCATCGGTACCACCGGCCACCTGATTGCCATCTTCATCCAACTCCCAACCCTGCAACACTAAACCACCGGAGTTGATGAGGTCACCGTTGACATCCCGTTTAAAACCACCGTCACGAGAATAGAAAATATCCAATGGCTTACCGGATTGATCCACCTCTCCATCAGCCGAAAGACTGATATCCTTGACCATGAAGAACCCTTTCCCATCGATGGAAAGGTCGGTCACACTGGCCGACGGAGTAAAAGAGCCTTGGGTCATATCCTGACTGATCGCCCCCAAGCCAACACCGGTACCCACCTGGGTGCTGGCCCCGCTACCCTGGGTTCCAACCGTCTGGATCAAGACATCCTGGAAGGCGGTCGAACTGGACTTGAAGGAGGTGGTATTGGCATTGGCAAGGTTGTTACCAATGACGGTCATGGCTTCACCAAAATTGATGAGTGCGCTGGACCCTGAAAACATGGCTTGAAGAATGGACATAAATGCTCTCCTGAAAACAGTGCCGGATCATCCGGCCTAAATCAGCTATTATAGTTGTTCTACCCGACGAATATCTGCGAGAGATACCGTGTGACCGTTCACTTCCAGTTCGGCGCCTGAATCCCCATTGACCACACCGGTAACGAGGCCTGACTCGTAGGTTTTTGTTGCCGTCAAGCTTCCGTCCTCGCCCTTGACGAAGACGGCAAAACTGTATTGACCATCCGCCAGTTCCGGATCAACGAATTGATAGCTTTGATCCCCCTTATCAAAGGATTGACTGGTTGAGGTGACAAATTGACCCTTATCGTCATACAACTTGATTTCGACGGCGCTGGGCTCTTGCAAATTAAATCGGACGGCTGCCTGACCGTTGGAAGCTGTTGTGTTTTCACCGGAGAAAACAACTTGATTTCCAATGTAGGAAACAACCTGATTAAGCTGGTTGGCCGATTGCGATCCCACCAACTGCTGCAACAATTCATTGCTCTTTTGTTGCTCGCCAAGGGATGAAAACTGGGCCATCTGAGCGGTGAACTCTGTATTCTCCACCGGATCCATTGGGTCTTGATATTCCAACTGGGCCGTCAACATCTTGAGGAAATCAATCCTAAGCTGTTCAGCATCTTCAGATGTATCCTTAAACTTACTGGCTTCAGTAACGTTTTGTATGGAACCGTAATTTCCGTTCACTTCCATGACTTTAACTCCTACATATTTTTTTCAAATGGTTCCGCTTCTGCTGATTCGAGCCAAAACCCGTTTTAATTCATTTTACCATCACAAGTAATCATTCAATATTTGTGCCGTTTTTACTATAAATTTACAACATTGTTTTTAAACAGTTTTTTAAAATCAAACAACAACACTGGCATTTTTTTCCCAGCAAGATCCAGGCATTTTTTTCCAAATTCCAAACCTTTAGCCCTTTATCTGCGTCAAAATTGATCGGTTACGCCAGACGTGGTTGATATTGGTATTTTTCGCCCTCTGACGGCTGCTAAAGCCAAATCTGGATTCTCAACCTACTAAAACCACTAAAACTAAAAAATATGGCTATCAGACTATTAAATGAAAACGCTCATTCCTCCGTCAGCGGTGCGGACCACTTTACCCAGAATCAACGGATTCTCCTCGCCCTCCAGACCGGAAACTGTGGCCTGACCCGGCCCACCATCGGCCAAGGAGCGGCGATCCCCGCCCCACTCCATTCCAGCCTGAGAATCCGCTCCCTGCTCACGCTGTCGAATATCGACCTGAATATCCACATCGCCAAACTCCATCCCTTGTTTTACCAAGGCGTCACGGAGCTGGGAGATTTGATTTTTCAGAAGATCCTTCGCCGCTTCGGTCTCGGTGGTCACCATCATGTGAACACGATTTTCGCCATCTACCTGCAATCGGATATCCAGGTTACCCAGATCCCGTGGCATCAGGTTGATACGCACCTGATCCGTCGCCCCGGCCCGAGAGATCAGACGCATGGTACCGACCCGCTCAGCCAACTCAGCACTGAAGGTCGAAGATTGCGCCATGACCGGTGCACGATTAATGGCGGGGTTGGATTGGGCAGTTCGAGCGGCTGCCGGACGCAGATCGAAGGGCAGACTATGGGCATCCAGAGTTTTATTTTTTACCGAGAGCCCTCCCCCTCTGACCGCCTGCAAGGCAGAATCCACCATCGGGGAGGCGGAGGCTGAATGTGCGGAAAGTTGAAAGCCCTCTGTCACGGCCACTCCACCGGAAGCTCCGCCAAACTGGATTGCAACTGTTTCAGGAACGACAACAAAATCCGGTTCAGGGACCAGCCCGAATTCAGGCGTTGGCTCAGGAGCAGACTCTTTTTTCAACTCTACTTTACGCTCTTTTTTGACCTGCTCTAAGCGGGATTCCAGATTTTCTTTTACGGAGGGAGCGGCTTCTTGCTCTTTTACCGCCTTTTTTTCATCCTTTCCACTCCCCTGCTTTTTTGGCTCAACCGGCTTTTCCGCTTCCGTTTTCGCTTCATCGACGTTTTGATTTTTGACACCTTTATCCGGCGCAGAGACCTCTTTCATGGTCTTTTCAAAATCCTGAGAAGTCTCTTTGTTCGGTTCGGAGGCGCTCTCTTTTTTTTCAGCCATTTTCTTGGCCGCAACAGCCTCTCCTGCTGTTGGAAGCTTGTTGACAGCGGGTAGGGGTAAATCGATTGGAGTCATAACCACCTCAAAAAAATCGGCAAGAATAATAAGAGTGACACAGGCTTAATTATTCAACAGCCGTGCCAAACATTCATGAGATTGATTTTTTAAGGAATAGTATGGGTTTTTGTTGTGGAAGTGGGCGAACAGGGTGGAAAAGATTCGAACAATACGGCAGAAAATCCCCTCCTCTCCTGGAATTTTCTGCCGGTTACGGATTATTTGATCACATTCGGACGAACGAGACCGATCCAACTGCCGAATCCAGTGCTCTTGCTCTCGTTAATTGACAGGTTAAAATCTGTACGACCATAAGCTAAAACGGGTTGGTTTTATCGGGGCTTTGCCCCGCACTCCACTGGGGCGGAGAACCGCCCCAGACCCCACCCTTTTTTTTAATTGTTTTTTTGGCCTTCGGCCTGGCCATCAATTGATGAGTGCCGAATCTAGGTTAAACAATATGCGAGACCAACTCATCCATGATTTCCGAGACCGGCTGGATGGATTTGACCAATCCGACACTTTGACCGGCCATGACCGAACCAAACTCCACATCCCCATCAATCGCCGCTTTTTTGAGGGAGCCAACCCAGAATTTTTCCAACTCCAACTGCGCCTCTTTCCGATCTCTCCCCTCCTCCTTGACCTGGCGAATCAGCTTGGCTTGCAACTCGTTGAACAGCAGGGTTCCTTTATTGGACAACGCCCGGACTGGAATGACCGGGAACGCCGGATCAAACTGGGAGGTGACCACCGCATCACGAGATTGGGCACGGATAAACGCTTTTTTGAATGCGGGATGAGCCACACACTCTTGAGCACAGACAAAACGGGTACCCAATTGACAACCGGCCGCCCCCATTTGAATCAGCCCGGCCACCATCCGGCCATTGGCAATTCCACCAGCGGCAAAAACGGGAACCGCATCGATATGATGAAGGATCTCCTGGACCAGCACGCTGGTGGAGACCGGCCCGACATGACCACCCGCTTCACTTCCCTCAATGATCAAGGCATCAGCCCCACGACTGACCAATCTTTTAGCCAAGGCCAGAGAGGGGGCAAAAAGCAGCACTTTGACACCGGAATCCTTGAGCTGACCAATGGTTTTCTGGTCAGGCAAACCACCGGCCAAAACACAGTGGGTCACTTTTTCGTCCAGCAAAACCTGAACCAGATCCGGCAGTTCCGGGTTCATGGTGATCAGGTTGACACCAAACGGCTTGTCGGTCAGTTTGCGAGTCCCTTGGATCTCTTGACGAAAGAGTTCGGGCGGCATATTGCCGGAAGCGATAACACCAAACCCGCCCGAGTTGGAGATCGCCCCGACCAAGCGGTGCTCCGAGAGCCAGGACATGGCTCCGCCCAGAATCGCATGTTGGGTGCCGAGAAAATCTGCCCCCCGAACCCAGGACTCTGGCAGGGGCTTGGTTGAAGAAGGGGGTGTCTCTGTCATGACTCATCAGCTCCTAAAAAAATAAGAAGAAAACATATATTACCCCGCATCAAAACGGGCAGTTGGGGAGTTTAACAAAAAAAGAGAGTCAGGCACAAACCCCTGACTCTCTTTTTATTAAGTTTACACCAGACTGAATTCAGCGAGCTGAATTAGAGGAACCCTGTCCAGACAGAAGGTCTGGAAGTTTTGGGTTCAGGCTGCGCAAGCAGTCCGATCATCGGAAGCTTTTTCCTCTTCCAGCGCCGCCTCTTTTTTAGCCGCCTCCTGTAGGGCCGCCTTTGCGCGACGAGCCTCTGGAGTCAAGGTCACTTCCAGACGCTCTTCCAAGCGGTTCAATGCCCACTTGGGATCAATATTGACCAAAGAGCAGATCCAGTTGAAGGAGCCGGGCTCCATGGAGGAGGAGTGGAACCATTTTTTTAGAGTGCGATAATCGTAGCGGAAAACCGGGTCTTCCATGACGGCAGGATCCTGGCGATATTTTTCCAACGCCACCAAATCACGCACGGCCCGATCCATCACAGCCATCCACATATGGGTGTCGTTATTATCATAAACAGGTTCACCAACCGCTTCTGAAGTAACTGATTTATTCACAAAGCTCTCCTTGTTAGATTACAGGAATCCAAACAACAATTAAATTAAAGCTTGA
>JADFYU010000007.1 GCA_015232865.1 Magnetococcales bacterium | reverse complement strand
AAAACCTTTCAAGTGGACTTATGAAGGAAAGCCGTTGAAGGCATAAATGATGAACTATTCATGCCGGGCTGTACTAGCGATTCAACTGGAAGATCAATTTCGTGCACTTTTCTTTCAAACTGAAGTTTCGGATTCAGTTCAATCCAATTGAGCCGTAATTCTGATCACCATTGGATCTTCATCTTTATAAATGGCCAAACCTTTCGACTCAATGGCCTCAATCACACGAAGGTTGGCTCGTTCAAGGCTGTGCACTAATTCGTCCAGCACGATAAAACGTCTGTAATGACCACTAATCCTTTCAGTCGGACTGATGACCTCTCCTTTTCTAGCCAGAGGATCATTGATGGAACGACATTCTAAATACATTTTGCCCTTGGGAAGAAGTAGTTTTGTGGCGGTATTCAAAAACTCATTTTCTTCGATCGGTGTCATGGCGTGAATACAAAACCGGGAGTAGATGGCTGAATATTTTTTCGAGTCTGCCGCAGATAATGTTCCAATTGTTCCGGAGTGGAATGTGATGGATTGATTTCCATACCGCTTCTGACAAAATTTGATTGCGCTATCCGAGGCATCGATAGCGGTAACATTATGTCCTAATGTATCGAAATAATTTGCATCACGCCCATTTCCACAACCAACTTCCAAAAGATCACAATTTTCCGGCAGGGTTCTTGCGACAGATATGGCAAAAAGTGAAGAATCAATCGGAGCAACTTCAGAGTCATAGAATGCGTCCCAGTGCTGGTTTCTTCCACGGTTGGCTCGCCTGCCTAAACCTTTTTTTTGAAAATATTGTTTAATTTCCTCCGCAGCCGTATCCGGGTCCATCTTTCCAAAATTCTGTATGACAATATCAGGCTCTTTTGATTCGTCATACATGGTTGTAAGATCTTTATTAAGTCGGTATATGTTCTTCGTTGATTTATCGCGCTTTATTCGCTCATATTCCGGCACTTCAAGATATACTTCAATCGAATTCGGAACATTCTCTTTCAACCAAACCCGCACCTCGTCATACATTGAAACGGCAGCGATAATGACAGTCAATCCTTGTGCAGCCAAATGACTGCTGAACCTGAAGTACACTTTTGATAGCTCGATGCGATTTTCACGATCATATCCCCAGCGATTGCCAAAAATCGAACGTAGATCATCCCCATCCAGAAAAACGGTCTGTAACCCAGCAGACCTAAGTTTCATTTCCAGCTTACGACCTACGGTTGTTTTTCCGGATGCTGAATACCCGGTCACCCAGATAACCCCAGAGTTTTGATTGTTTGCTCCATTCATAGTGGATTTTTTTCCTTGAATCTACTGACGGGCAGTGGTCGGCACGCCTCTGACGCCGTTTCTAGGATGATTGGACAAGAAGTGAACAGCATTGCGAATCAGCATACCAAAAATTTAGCGGTACTGCCTACCCCCATGATTTACGAGTTGAAGTCTTGACCCTGCATCCGTGACTTTCGGTTTAACTCTTGGCGTGTCTGGAATAAACGCTTGACAAGAGAAGTGTATCTATATATTAATGAAGAGATATTTTGCTATTTATAGAGAAATGGTTCGAGGCGGGCTGGTCTGAGTTGTGTTCCCTGGTTTTTTAACGGTGTAGCCGTCAGACCAGTTTTCCTGCAAACCCTTATTATTAGTTCTTGATGACAATTCAACCCTTTTTTTTTGAACGAAAATTTGGGGTATGCGACGAGGTAGAGTAATGAACCGTGCAGAAAGAAGACGTCAAAAAAAAATGTTATCTAAATCCGCTAGTGACCCGAGCACAATCCCGTCAAATGTGAGAAATGCCCAGATTTATTCTCAGAATGGTATTGAGTGTCACCAAGCGGGAAAAATAAATGAAGCGATGCTATGGTACAAAAAAGCGCTTGAAATCAATCCGAATAATAACGCAGCTCTCATCAATTCGAGCCTTGTTCTACAAGCACAAGGGAGAACAGAAGAGGCGATTGTCGGTTATCAAAAAGCCATTCGGACCCAGGTAAATCCAACCGCTCATTTTAACCTGGGGCTTGCCTTGAAAGAGTTGAACAGATTTGACGAGGCTATAGAGCAATACAAAAAAACCCTCTCAATCGACCCGAATTATGCCGGCGTGCATAGAAACCTTGGCAACGTTTTCATCGGTCAGTATAAGTTGGATGAAGCGGTAGCCTGCTATAAGCAGGCGCTCTCTATCAATCCTAATCAGCCGGAAATTTACGGTGCCATTGCCAATGCTTTTTCAGAATTGGGTCGGTTGGACGAGGCGGTTGAATATTATCAAAAGGCACTCTCATTAAAGCCGGATGATGCAGAAGTATACAGCAACTTCGGTCTGACCCTGGAATCCCTTTGTTATGATGTGCTCTGTGGACAGAGAAATATCACAGTTGATCAGATTACTGAAAAATTGCCCGCGGTTTCCGATCCCAATAATCAGGAGAACTCCTCCATATCTTGTCGATTGGCAGAGCAGGCCATCGCCCGGTTGAAGGTCAAGCAGATAACAGGGGAAGATTTTCTGGAGGATCAAAAACGCATCATAAATAGTTTGCCAAACGTTTTGCAGGAGACCGCGTTTAACAGTCAGGCTGAAACAGCCCCAGCCGTTATCGGTGCAGCCAAGAGAAATTCAAAAAAAATGGTTGCCTTGGTCAGTCTGGGCAGGGCTGGGACGGGGTATCTCCATAGTTTACTGGATGGTCACCCTGAAATATCAGCAACTCCTGGTGTATATTTAAGCGGTTATTTTGGCCGGGGAGTCTGGCAGAGTATTGTTGATAACGGATTTGAAAATATAGCGTCACGGTTTGCTCAATTGCATCAGGTTTTGTTTGACTCCCGAAGCATGCAGAAAACACCCTCTCCATTTATTGGCGATATTTATGGTACCAACGTCGGTTTGGGTGTTGCTGAAGGGTTCGACCGAATGGGAGAGGGGCGTGACCAACCACTCCAACTTGACCAGGCTCTGTTTGTACGGAATCTCTCCGAATCTCTGCGCAATCAGGATTCTGTCAATCATGGAGAGTTGTTTGAATATGTTCATGACGCCTATGAAAAGTCCCTTGGCAATGCCCCTGAAAATAAAAAGGTCATTTTAAACCATATTCATCAAATTGAATATTTTTCCCTGAGTAATTTATTAAAATTTCGCCCGGATACAGCTTTGTTATCCATCATTCGCAACCCGGTTCAATCCTGTGAGTCCTGGGCTTTTAAATCCAATAGCGATAGAAATCTCTCCAACGGATACCGAAAATATGCCCGTATCGTCAGCAAACTCAATCGCACCTTGATGGATGTCAATAATGTAAACTTTTCAACGCAGGATTCAGTTGCCATCCGACTGGAAGACATCAAGAAAGACCCGAAAGAGGCCATGCGCCGCCTGTGTCTCTGGCTTGGCATCTCTGATTCTCCCACCCTCTATCAATCGACCATGCAGGGGTTGGAGTGGTGGGGAGACCCCAGCAGCGTTCTGTATGGCAAAAGACAAACCGAGGATCATGGCCCCGTCGAGCCGATTCGAGATAGTCCCGGTTTTCTTTTTAGCGAGCGGGATCGATATATTCTGGAGACCCTCTTTTATCCGGTTCGGGCCAGATTCGGATACACGGAAGAGAATCCGGCCCAATTCAAAAAAGATTTGAATGATATTCGCCTGCTGTTGGATGCGCCCTTCGACTTTGAACGGATGCTTGCCGGGTCATTTCCCTCCACCTATCCAACACTCGAAATGACGGCCGCCTACAAATCATTTCATGCCATGCTATCGGGACGGTGGCGCCTGCTCCACGAGAAGGGAACCTATCCCAATATGTATCGACCGCTCCCTGTCTGAACCACCAGCTCGATTCGGTGGTCGAGGTGCCGGTTTGTTCGGGTGGTTGGCAAGCTTAAGCTGTCTTGCCTCACCTCCAGCCTTTCTCTTTGTAATACTTCAAGGCGCCCGGATGGATGGGGGCGGTTAGTCCTTCGAGCATGGATTCCGGGGTCAGGGCGTTCAGGGCTGGGTGCAGGGATTTGAAATTGTCGAGATTTTCAAAGATGGACTTGACCATCTGGTAGGCGTCGCTCTCGGAGAGGTTGGTGCTGGTCACCAACAAGGCCTTGACGCCGTAGGTGGGGACGGCCCCCTCTACACCGTGGTAAAGGCCGGCGGGAATCTCTGTCTTGACAAAATAATCCCATCTGGCGATCAGCCTGTCGGCACAACCGCCGCTCAGGGGAACCAGCCGGATTGGGGTGCTGGTCGCGATATCCTTGATATTGGCGGTGGGATGGCCCACCACATAAAAATAGCCATCCAGCTTGTTGTCTCGAAGGGCGTCGGGCATCTCGACGGCCTTGAGGCGGCCAGCCAGGGCCAGATCGGTTATGGCAATGTCGCAAAACTGAAGCAGCTCTTCGGAGGTGCGGGCGTTGCCGGAGCCGGGGTTGCCCAGGTTGATCCGCTTACCACGCAGATCGTCCAAGCTGTTGATCTGGGCATCCTGTCGGGTGACCAGGGAGACCGATTCCGGGTGCAGGGCAAACAGGCTGCGCAGTTGAGTCGCCTTCTCCTTGAAGGGTGCTTCACCGTGGACGGCTTTGTAAGCGATATCGGCTTGTGCAATTCCGACATCCAACTCCTGACCCAGAATGGCGTTGGTATTGTAGATGGACCCCCCCGTCGATTCCACGCTACAGCGCAGTCCGTGTTCGGAGCGGGTTTTATTGACCAGGCGGCAGAGGGCGCCTCCGGCGGGATAATAGACCCCGGTCACGCCACCGGTTCCCACCGAGACAAACTGATTTTTCTTCTCTTGGGGAGCAGGAGAACAGGAAAGAATTACCAATAGGAACAAGGGGAATAGAGGTCTGGCGTAATGGCTCATGATGGGCACTCTCTTTTGAAATTATGGTTCAGATGACACGCTTCCATAGATATCATACCCTACTTTCACAAAAGTTTCCCTGGGTGGGAATCTTCTTTTTTCCAGATTCAGCGCCTTTGCCTTTTTGTGCGAAATAACATATTGTTTTCGTTGACGTAATTTTTGGCGGTTCGCAAGGTCCGTTTGAAAGGGTGCTTTTGTTTTTCAAAAAAATGAGGAAGATCAGGCGGATATGACTGAATCACTTAAAAAAAATCGGATATTGGACGAGTCCAGCCCGGTTGATCGTCCCAGTTGGGATCGGCACTGGATGGATGCCGCTGGTTTGGCCGCCCAAATGAGTACCTGTGCTTCCGGTCGCAAGGTGGGGGCGGTTTTCGTGCGGGACAAACGGCTTCTGGCCACCGGATTCAACGGGGTTCCCAGCGGTTATCCGCACCCCCCCATCTGTCCGCGTCGGGCAGCGGGTCTGCCCAGCGGTCAAGGATTGGAGCTTTGTGTTTGCGCCCATGCCGAAGCCAATGGTGTAGCCAATGCCGCCAGACATGGCGTCTCCTTGCAGTCGGCAACGGTTTACGTCACCTGCCAGCCCTGCTCTTCCTGTATGGGAGCGCTGGCCAACGTCGGGGTTAAGCAGGTGGTTTTCGGGGGACCATACCCGGACGATCGTTCCCAATCCATTGCCGACTATGCCGGGATTGAGTTGGTCTGCCTGCCATAATAACTCATTAAAAAATGAAATATTTTTCAAGGATGTCGATGTGAAGCCCTATCAGCCAGTCGTTTTGAAAATCCTAAGAGAGCTTAAACCGGCGTCCATATTGGATGCGCCCTCCGGTAGCGGTTGGTTGGGGAACTCCCTCGATAGGGCGTGTGAAATTGACGGGCTGGATCTATACACCCAGCATCGCCCGCCTTATGGACGTTTTGCCAATGGCAACCTTGATGAGGGGATACCGGACGATTTCCCCACCTATGATTGTATCGTTTCCTGTGAAGGCATTGAACACCTGCTGACCCCAGCCCTGTTTATGCGTCATGCCAAGAACCATTTAAACCCCGGCGGAACCATTATTCTAACGACGCCAAACGTCTGGTATCCCGGTGCCAAGCTGCAATATTTTTTGCGTGGTTTTTTTCCAAGCTTTCCCAATCTGGTGGATCAGATAAAGCCCGGTTCACATATGCACGTGACTCCCTGGTCTTTTCCGCAACTCTATTTGGTTTTACGTCTGCTTGGTTTTGAAAATATTACCCTGCATCCGACCGATGTACCGGCCCCGAAACATTTTTACGAGAGAATTCTGGGACTGCCACACGCGCTGTACTGTCGTTCCAAACTCAGACAAGCCCAGACGCCGGAGAGTCGGGATTTTTGGCAGATGGCGGGATCTCCAGCCTCACTCTATGCCCGTGGTCTGGTTGTCAGTGCGACGGTTTGATCGAAAAACCGGGATTTATCTCGATTTCCGGCAGTAACACGCGAAAATCATCGACGGAGATAAACCGTTGGGAAGGGGCTTTCGGGTGCTGGCTGCTGGGGGCTGAAATATGACGAATATAGGCGATACCATACTCCTGGGCCGCCAACAAAACCGGCTCGGAGTCATCCACCAGCAGGGTGGTTGTCTCATCAAAGGGGATGCGCTGTTTCAGGGCGGGCCAGAATTCGGGCTGCTCTTTGGAAAACCCAAGCTCATGACTGCTGGTGAGGCTGGTCAGATATCGGCCAATGGGGGTCCGGGCCATTTTCAGATCAATGGCGCGGGCGTGGGCGTTGGTGACCAGATGGATCGGAATTTGTTTTTGCTGAACTGTTTTTAAAAAAAGCAGGACATGGGGATGGACCTGGATCAAATGGGCCACCTCCTCCTTGAGCAGGGGAATGTCCATGCCCAGCTCCCGCGACCAATGATCGAGATCATACCACGCCAGGGTGCCCTCTACTTTTTTGTAGGTGGCCAAGACCTGTTCCAACGCCGACTCAAAACTCAGCCCGCACTTTCGGGCGACCGCCTGGGGGACGGTCTCCAGAAAAAAAACATTGTCAAAGTTCAGATCCAGCAGGGTGCCGTCCATATCCAGCAATACGGTTTTGATTCGGGACCAGGGCAATGATTGTCGGCTGTCATCAACTTCTGTAGTCGGCATTGATCGAAATATAGTCATGGGTTAGATCACAGGTCCAGACCGTACTGCTGGCCGAGCCGCCATGGAGGTCGATTCGGATGGAAATCTCTTGCCGATTCATCACCTCCTTTCCCTGCTGTTCCCGATATTCCGGGTTACGCACGCCGCCTTTGACAATCTGAACCTCCGCTAAAAAAATATCGATCAGATCGACGGCAAACGGCACGCCAGCATAACCGATGGCACAGAGAATCCGCCCCCAGTTGGGGTCACTGCCGGCGAAGGCGGTTTTGACCAGGGGGCTTTTGGCCACCGAATTGGCAATCTGTTTGGCGGATTTTTCGTCTGTTGCCCCCTCGACGATAATGGAGACAAACTTTACTGCCCCTTCTCCATCTCGGATCAACCACTGGGCCAACTCCTGGCAGAGATCATTAACAGCGGCCAGAAATGGTGCCACCTGGGTCGATTGGATGTCGTCAATGAGGGGATTGTCGGCCTGGCCTGAAGCAAATGCCAGCAGGGTATCGTTGGTTGAGGTGTCCCCATCGACGGAGACACAGTTAAAGCTGTTTGCCGCAGCTTTGGATAGGATCTGTTGCAAGGCGGCAGCCGTGATATGGGCGTCGGTGAAAAGAAAGGCCAACATGGTTGCCATGTTCGGGTGGATCATTCCGGCCCCTTTGGCAATGCCATTTATGGTAATCCGTTTTCCGCCGATCTCCACCTGGCGCGTCGCCCCTTTGGGCACCGTATCGGTTGTCATGATGGCGCAGGCGGCCTCTTTCCAGTTGTTCGGCTTCAATGTCCGAACCAGATTTGGAATGGCTGCCAAAGGAGCGGCCACCGGCAGGGGTTCGCCGATAACACCGGTTGATGCGGCAAAAACCGACTCTTCAGGAATGGAGAGCAACTGAGCCACCTCTCGGCTGATGGCCAGGGCATCGCTCATGCCCTGTGGACCGTTGGCAACATTGGCGTTGCCGGAGTTGACGATCAAGGCACCGGCCCGACCTTCGGCCAGGCGTTGCCGACAAAGGGTGACCGGAGCCGCCACGACCTGGTTGGTGGTAAACAGTCCGGCGACCTGGCAAGGCGGGTCCATGGCGACCAAAAGCAGGTCGGTTGCACCATTTTTTTTGATTCCACAGGCGCAACTGGCCATTTTGAATCCAGCTATTTCCGGCAAATCGTTCAAGGTCGGCATTCCTACGGCCATAATTCGGTGTGCTCCATCGTCAAGGGGTCAGGTCGGCTTGTTCATTGGTCAAATTGGCAGAAAACAATCGGGAAATCTACCCGAGCCACCAAATTATTGACAGTTTGATTGAATAATTCTCTTCTCCATCTCAGTAACTATCCATAGATTAAAACGAAATTTACTTGGCATCAATTTTGATACTTCATTAAACGACAAAAGAGACAAAACCGTTTCCGATCCGTTTCTGGCGGCTGAGAAAATTGGAAAAATGATTATCCTAGATTCGGCAGTTGGAAGTGCGTAAGCGGTGCAACATATTGGTTTATCTGGTGAACTGGAAAAAATCGAAGTCACCTTATTGGTGATGAGACTTTTTTCCAGTTCACCAGGTGAATCAAGAGGTTGTGCCGATTGCGTGCTTACAACTGCCGTATCTAGGATTATATCTGACAAAGAGGGTTTAAGGGAGTCGTGATTATGGCACAGCGTATTAAAGGGCGTTTGGATCGGTTGAAATGGTTGGGCGACATGGAGCCGGAGTATGAAGAGATTTTGGAGTGGATGAATCTGATGGGAGAGGTGAAAGGGGTTCCTTCGGAGGATCGTGTTCCCCTGCATATGGCGGTTGTGGCCAGTGCCATGTCCAAGACCACAGGCGGATTGACCGGTAGCTCCAACAGCTTGCGCGCTGCCACCTTCCACTGACAGGCTTACTTTTTTGGTCCATGGGAGGCGAGAAAAACAGGGTGCGATGGTTTTTCGAGTCTCCTGACTGAGTCGTTGCCCTTCCTGACAACGAATACAGTTCTTGTGCGAACAACCTGTAGCCAACAACTCCCACGGCCAGGTCTTTTAGTTTCGTAAGGTCCGATTATTTCACAATAGATACCGACTATACGGAAAATTTTCCAGCCAACCATCAAACCGGCTTGTTCAATCGTCCATTTCCCAAATCTGAAGATTTTGATCCCAAGCCTCGGAATAGGCAGCCTAAAAGTGTCTGTTAGCCACTATTCATTGTCAAGGGGAGGCCGGTTCCTTTATGATTGGCGCGAATAGGTGGTGGGGATCATCGGCGAGTAAATTTTTTAAGGATTGATCGGGATGGACTTCAACAAGCAGGAAATCAGAGACGAACGTTATTATGTCGCTCGCAAAGCCACCATCATCAGTGTCTTTGTCAATATCGCCCTTTCCGTGGGTAAGGTCATCGCTGGAGTCGTGGGGAATTCGGCGGCCATGCTGGCCGACGGTATTCATTCGGCCTCGGATCTGCTCACCGATGGGGTGGTGTTGCTCGCCATGCGCATTGCCCGTCAAGGGGTGGACGAGGATCATCCGTACGGTCACGGTAAATATGAGACATTGGCGACCCAATTTGTCTCCGTGGCATTGTTGCTGGTAGCGGTAGGGATCGGTTTTGATGCCTGGGAGCGGCTGCTCAACCCGAGTTTGGAGCCGCCGACCATGTTGGCTCTGTGGGCGGCTGTCCTCTCCATTTTGGTTAAAGAGATTATTTTTCAATATACTTATCGACTGGGTAAACAATATAACGCCAAGGCGATGATCGCCAATGCCTGGCACCATCGTTCCGATGCGGTCTCCTCGGTTGCCGCTTTGATCGGTATTGGTGGAGCCATGGCCGGGGTGCCGATTTTCGATCCGTTGGCGGCGATCGTCGTCGCCTTGATTTTGGGAAAGGTCGGTGTCGAGTTGTTTGTGGAAGCGTTGCGGGATTTGACCGACTCCACGAATGCCATCGATAAGGAGGTTCAACAAAAAATTACCAATCTGGTCAACGACGTGCCGGGGGTCATTTCCGCCCATCTGCTCAATCCCCGTGGTTTGGGACCGGATATCCGGGTCGATGTTCATGTGGTGGTCAACGGTTATCTTTCGGTCTCCGAGGGTCATCAGATAGCCGAAATGGTTCGGTTGCATCTGCTGGAAGAGGTCAGTGCCATCACCGACGTTTTGGTTCACATCGACCCTGAGGAGGATCTGGAGGATCAGGTGCCCATTTTGGTTGGCCGATCCAAACTTGAAACGTTGGTCAAGGGACTGATCAAAGATCGTCCCCTGTTTGACGAATTGCATCGGATTACGCCCCACTATCGTCGCAGCGGCATCCTGCTGGAGTTGGATCTGGGGGTAGATTGGCACTATCCGGTCCCTCTGATCAGAACGGAGGTTGAGGCACTCTCGAAGCAGATTCTGTCTGCGGAGCCTCAGATTGATGAGATAAAGATCGGTTTTGTCATGATCGACCGCAAACGTTCGGTTTTAAACCTTAAAACGGCGGTTTAGAGTGGCAAGGATGATGGAGACGGTGAATAATCGGGAACCGACAACAGATGACGCGCTCTCATTTGCGCAGCGATTGAAGGGGCGGTTTAGCGGAATGGTTCGATTGGCGGACACCTATCAACTGGCCGCTGACGTGGTGGAGCGGGATGGTTGGTATGTGGTGGACCCGACCCGCCCCTATTTGGAGTTGCCCTCGGTCGATGGCGAGACCGCCGGTTGCCATCTGGAAGGGTTGATGGAGGAGATTTTGCGGGAAGAGAAGGGGGTTTGGAGTACCCTGATCTATGTACAAAGCATGGCTGACCCGCAGATAATCAAAATCTTTCATCCCCGGCGGGCTGGATGCGGATGTGGCGGGCAGGGGGGGATTAAGCCCTGGTGGGTCTTGACTCGAATCAAACCGGACTTGGTGCCGGAATGGGGGCATGACTCCGCTTCTTCCCCTGGGGCCGCACCGACCAAAATAGCCGGTTTTTCCTGGATCAAGGGGTTGTTTTGAGTGCGCTTCCTCTGGTGTTGGTTGTCGCCGCTTTAATTGAGGATGATCGGGGGCGGGTGTTGCTCTCGCGGCGAAAACCGGGTGGGCCGTTGGGATTGTGCTGGGAGTTTCCGGGGGGCAAAGTGGAGATCGGCGAAAGTCCGGAACAGGCGTTGATTCGAGAAATGAAGGAAGAGGTGGGGTTGACGGTCTCCGATTTGAGTCCCTGGCAGTTTGTCTCTCACCCTTATGAAACCTTTCACCTGCTGATGGTGCTGTTTCGCTGTGGCCATTTCGTAGGGGAGGTGCAACCGTTGGATGTTCATGATGTCCGATGGTTTCATGTTTCACAGCTTTCGACACTCTCTTTTCCACCGGCGGACCGGCCTTTGCTGGACAAACTGCTGGATAACCAGAAACAGCCGTAACCCTGTTTTTGCGGCACTCTTTGCTTTTTTATGTTTTTGTATTGTTGTGTTTATCAGGTATCAGGGAGTAAAAAAATATGAATGCGGATGAAATTTTGGTGGAACTCACTGAAATCATGCGGGAGACATTCAATACCCCTTCGCTGGAGGTGAATCCGGGTATGAATGCCAAGGATGTCAAGGGGTGGGATAGCTTGAGCAATATCCGCTTGATCGTCTCCATCGAGGAGCATTTTAATATTCGCTTGAGTACCAGCGAGGTGATGCAACTGCAAAATATCGGTTCCTTTATCGACCTCATCGCCAAAAAAACCGCCTAAGGAGTCTGGCAAGAATAACGTGCACCTCCTGTTTTGAGAAAGGGTATGGGTTATGAGTTGGAGTCTTGAAAACTGTTCCTGGTTGCCCCCGGCGTCAAAAAACTTTAGTGCAGCCTGTCGCTCTTTGTCCGAGACTCCGGGCGATCTGTCGGCTGAGTTGATTCGCCTATCTAAGCAGGCGCTTAATATCAACCAATTACTCCGGCTTTCTACCCTGCTGACCGACTTGCAAAGCCAGGGTCGGCCTCTTTCTCAACTCAGCAGCTTTCGCCTGGGTCTGGTCAGTAACGCCACCACCACCCTCATCACGCCGGCCTTGATCGCCTCGGCTCTGCGATACGGTATCGGTTTGCAGGTGGTCGAGGCCGATTTTGGTCAGGTGGCTCAGGAGGCTCTCGACCCCAACTCCCGGCTGAATCAAGCGCAGTTGGACGCTCTTTTGTTGGCTCTGGATCATCGGGGTCTGCCCTTCTCACAGACCCTTCAGGGCGATATGGATTCGATCCTCAAGCCGGTTTTCGACCACTATCGCCTGTTGCTGGAACAGTTTGGCAAAGGGGGAAATCGAACCGTAATCGTTCAGACCCTCTCTCCTCCTGTTCAGGCCCTGTTTGGCAGTTTTGAGAATCGGGTAAGGACCTCTCTTTCTCGGCAGATTATGGCGTTTAACCAGTTTTTGACCGACCTGCCGGAGAGTTCCGGCACCGTCTTGTTGGATGTGGCGACCATGGCGGCGCGGGTGGGTTTGGATCAATGGCACGATCCTCTCCAGTGGCATATGGCCAAAATTCCCTTTTCCCAACGGTTGGTTCCTCTCTACGCCGAGCAGGTGGCCCGTCTGTTGGGGGCTATTCGGGGAAAAAGCCGCAAATGTCTGGTCTTGGATCTGGATAACACCCTTTGGGGAGGGGTCATTGGCGATGACGGCTTGGCGGGGATTGCGCTCGGTCAGGGCAGCGCGATGGGCGAGGCTTTCCTGGAGATTCAAAAAACCGTGCTCAACCTGCGGGATCGGGGCATCGTTCTGGCTGTCTGTTCAAAAAATGAGGAGGCGGCGGCTCGGCTTCCTTTTCAGGAACACCCGGAAATGTTGCTCAAGGAGTCGCACATTGCTGTTTTCAAGGCCAACTGGATTGATAAAGCCAGCAATCTGGAACAGATTGCCCAGCAGTTGAATATCGGTTTGGATGCGTTGGTATTTTTGGATGACAATCCGGTCGAGCGGGCCCAGGTTCGGGAGGCGTTGCCTTTGGTTGCCGTGCCGGAGTTGCCGGACGACCCCGCTCTTTATAGTCGAGTGCTGTTATCGGCCGGATATTTTGAATCCGTCGGCTTTACCGCAGACGATCGACAACGGGCCGATCAATATCAGGCCAATGCTGAGCGCAGCACCCTTCAGGGCAGCGCTCGAAGTTTGGATGATTTTCTCCAATCCTTGCAAATGGTCGCCCGTTTTGCTCCTTTTCAATCGGTCGGACGCAGTCGCATTGTGCAGTTGATCAACAAAACCAACCAGTTCAATCTGACCACCCGTCGTTATACCGAGGCTCAGATCTTGGCGATGGAGAGTGACTCGTCGGTTTTTACCCTACAGGTTTGGCTGCGGGATCGGTTTGGTGATAACGGCATGATCAGTGTCGTAATCTGCCGCCGCAATGGGTCGATATGGGAGATCGACAGTTGGCTGATGAGTTGTCGGGTGTTGAAGAGGCGGGTGGAAGAGCGGGTGTTACAGGTTTTGGTTGAGGCGGCACGAAAAGAGGGGGTTGGCGCTCTGCGGGGCTGTTGGATTCCGTCGGGGCGCAACAACCTGGTCCGCAACCACTATGCCGAGCTGGGGTTTGAGTTCCAGCAACAGCGACAGGAGTCAACCGATTGGCTGCTGCCGCTTTCGTCTTATTTGCCGACCAACCCACCCATTCAGGTGGAGGGGTAGGGGTCGCGGGAAAAATAAATCATCCATCTTGCTCCCCTTCTGGTCCACCAGCCACACCCGTTCAACGGCCGAATGGAGTTAAAAAATCGCTATGAAAATTGGCTGGGCAGGGAGCAACTCTGGATTGGTTGTTCTTCCGGGCGGTTGGGGTCGGCTTTCCAACCGTGGCCGAAGAGAATTTCCATGGAGACGGTAATTCCGCCGTCAGGCTGACCGAACTGTTGCTGATAGAGACGGTCCAGCTGTTGAATATAGCCCTTGGGGGTCAATCCCTTCAAGCGGTTGGCATGATGATTTCCGGCTCCCATCCGTTTCAGGCCGCCAATCAGGGTTTCGGTATCGGCGAAGGTGGCCTGAATGGGGTCTCGATCGGCGATGGGCTGTGTAAAGCCGCTGGAGGCCAGTAGATCGCCAAATTCGCGCATATCCATGAAGTGGGGAACTCGTGGCCAGACCCGGCCCCAAAACGTTTCATCGATCCGGGCCAGGCAGCTTTTCAACTCCTGTAGGGATTCTGCTCCCGGCACCGTTATCAGGAGCGCGCCACCCGGTTTGAGAATCCGTCTCATTTCTCGCAGGGTTGCCGCCGGGTTGCCGCTCCAGTGCAGGGCCATGTTGGAAAGCACCACGTCAAACCCATTTCGTTTGAAGGGCAGGGCGTTGCCGGCAGCTACCAGGGCGGGTTGTCGGCTTCGACGCAGCAAGCCCTGGTAGGGGGCGGAGTTTTTGGCGGCGTTTTCGGAAAAAGTGGCGGCCACAACGGTTGCCTTTGGCCATTTTTTTCGCAGTTGTTGAGTGATCAGGCCGCTGCGGGAACCAAAGTTGAGAATTTTTTGCGGTTTGATTTTAATCTCTTCCAGACGAATCAGCAGTTGCTGGCCAACCTGATTGATCAGGGCGTTGGGGTCTTGCCACTGATCCTGATGTTTTTGCCAGGCCCGTCGAACCCGAACCGGGTCGGGGTATTCGGGGGGTTGCAGGAAGGGAACGACGGTTTCGGTCATGGGTATTCTCATTGGTTTTTTGTGTAAGATTCTGACATGGTATAGGGCAACGGTCCGGTTGACAAAGGGTGGGAGGAGAGTGGCGTGTCGTTTTTGAAAGCCGGGGGAGGGCGGCTGTTGGATTTTCTTTTTCCGCCCACCTGTCCCCTTTGTCGAACGGACGTCTCCAAGCCTTTTGATTTGTGCGAAAGCTGTTTTGAGCAGCTTCCTCCTGCGCCTGACCGTTATTGCTTGTGTTGCGGGGGAGATGCGGCGGGGCCTGAGTTGGGTTGTGGCCGGTGTATGGGGTTTAACGGGTTTTCTGACCGGGCCTATTTTCCGTTCATATACCAGGGGCTGGTGGCTGACCTGTTGGTCTCCTATAAATTTTCCGACCGTTCCGAGTTTAGCCGGGTATTGGGGCGGTTATGTTGGCACCGTCTGGCTTCCGAGCTATCCTGGGAGGAGCCGGACTTGATTTTGCCCATTCCGTTGCATCCACGGCGATTATTAAGCCGAAGATACAACCAGTCCGCCCTGTTTGCGGCGGAATTGGCCGAGAAATTAAATCGTCCTTTGGTGACAAACGGGTTGAAGCGTATCAAAATGACCACGCCTCAGACCCGGCTGTCTCGTCAGAGTCGTCTGGAAAATGTTCAGGGGGCTTTTTGGGCGGACCCAAAGCGGATTGCCGGTCAGTCTGTTCTTGTGGTAGATGATGTCTATACCACGGGGGCGACCATGGCAGCCGCCGTGCAAACTTTACATCGTGTCGGAGCCAGGCGAATTGTGATACTCTGTTTTGCCCGTAGCGTTGTCGAACATTAATATTGGATAGACCCGGAACCGGCGGTTGTTCATTCGAACCTGATACAAACAATTGATTTATATGGAAGATGATGGGGTTTCCCCCCGCACCGATAAACCAATGGATTTTAGCGGGTACGTTCTTCCAGCCTTCGGCGCCAGGAAAAAAAGTGGAGAAAAAATCATGCCTGAAATTATCGTTTACAGCACCACCGTCTGCCCTTACTGCGTGCGCGCCAAAATGTTGTTGGATAAAAAAGGGGCCTCTTATGAGGAGATCAACCTGACCAAGAACCCGGATCGTCGTGATGAGATGTTGCAAAAATCCGGCGGTAAACGGACTGTACCGCAGATTTTTATCGGCGATAAGCATATCGGGGGGTGTGACGATCTCTATGAGT
The DNA here is from genome assembly GCA_015232865.1 of Magnetococcales bacterium. Next base: position 79,679 of record JADFYU010000007.1, on the reverse strand, counting down.
TGGAGTTGGATGGAGAACTCGACAAGCTGTTGGCTGAATAACCGATGAATCGGGTTGCCCTGATTCAGATGTGTTCCGGACCGGACCGGCAAGCCAACCTGGTTGAGGCTGGTCGATTGATGGGGCAGGCTGTCGAGCAAGGGGCCGCTTTGATGGTGCTTCCTGAATGTTTTTCGCTCATGGCTCAGACCGACGAGGAGAAAATCGCCGGCCAGGAAGATCCCGATAACAGTCCTTCGTTAATTTTTCTGCAACAGTTTGCCGCCAAACACGGCGTCTGGATCGTTGGTGGCTCCATCACCATCGCCGTTCCCGGTTCAAGCCGCTTTGCCAATACCTGTTTTGTGGTTGACGATGGGGGAGAGGTTCAGGCCCGATACGATAAGATACACCTGTTTGATGCTCAGATCGGCGAACGAAAACCCTATCGGGAATCCAAGCTGGTCTGTCCGGGTGATCGACCGGTCGTCGTCGATACACCGTTTGGACGAATCGGACTGAGCGTCTGTTATGATCTGCGTTTTCCAGAGTTGTTCCGTCAGTTGACAGCTATGGGGGCGACCCTTTTCACGGTTCCGTCCGCCTTTACGGTCAGCACCGGTCAGGCCCATTGGGAGGTGCTGTTGCGGGCGCGTGCCATCGAAAATTTTGCTTATGTTCTAGCCGCCGGCCAAGAGGGACGACACCCCAACGGTCGGAGAACCTATGGGCACTCCATGGTGGTGGAACCTTGGGGAACGATAATCAGTCAGTGCCCGGAAGGGGTCGGCGTAATCTTGGCTGACCTGGAGCAAAACCGCGTCACCCAGGCCCGGAAAAAAATCCCCTGTGTAGACACCCTGCTGGCTGATTCAGGAATCTGAATCCAGTACAGGGTGCAGGAGTTCTCCCTCATTTGGGGGCCAGGGGTGTCACACCCCTGGTGGGTTTGGGCGAAGCCCAAGGTTCTCGCCTTTGTACCGCAGGCACCCATCCCCAAGCGGGGGCGCCATTTTTTCCAAAAAATTGCATCTGCCGAATCTAGGTTTTTTCCTGCCACCTTTTGCCGAAATCAATTCTTCTTCTGTTTTTCGGAACGTTGCCCCGAACCCTACCCTTCTTTTTTCTTGTTTTTTTGCCTTTGGTCAACCAGCCAACCACTGGTCTGCTCCGCTCTGCCAAAATTTGAGTGTCAAAATTTTGTGTCTCGGTGTTGTTTCTGTTCTGGCATAAAAAAAAAGCCACGATACAAATAAACGATTAATGGAAGTTTGAAAATCGTTGTTTCTAGGTTTTAGAAAAATAAAGTTAATGAAACTGTATGTAAAATAAACAAGTTAGAAATCATTTCTTTTGCTTGGATGATTCTTGCATTGTTTTGGCAAGTCAGTTGCATTAATGGCGGTTAGAGATTGGATTTTAGAATGGTGTTCTGTTTGAGAGGTTTTTGTCGGTCATGAAAGCACAGGAAGCAGAGTTGATACGGGGAGCGGACTCCTATCATGAGTTGCTGGCTCGGCCCGTTTTTCATGGGAAAAGAGGGGTGTCAGCCAGATCAAACCCAGAGAAATCGACATTTCTGGTTGTTGTTGGGGTGGTGATGTTTTTTTTGACGATTATTGTGTTGAAAAGGCTTGTTCCTGAATATTAGATGTTTGAATTCGGTGTGAACTGTCAAAATCACAGGGGTTTTTTGTCGATCAATATATAACAACAGTAATTGGAATTGTGAGGAATAAAGGTCATGAATAATTTATTTGGAAGTGGGGGCGGTCTGTTTTTACCTGAAATTGCACGGATTGGTTGGTTGCGCAGTCTGCTTTGGCGCTGGGATCAGGGGAGTCGGGGTGAGTCTTCTTTGGCTGAACGGATGCCGGTCGGTCAAGCGGCCTGACTGCCTTGGAAAAAATGGATGGTTGTTTGTCACGGAAAAAATGAAGGGTTAGGAACATGACATCAGAAGAGTTACGTGTCGCCGGAACCAAGTTGTACGGAAACGGCTTGATCAACCGGGTCTATATTCGGGCCTTGGCCAAAGATCTTAAAACATCGGAATCCGTTGTCCGAAAATGGTGGTATGGCGTCTTGCCCGGCATTCCAGCCGAGGCTCGGACAACGATCAACACGATTCAAAACGAAAGAGGGCGTTTCTAATGACTTTTCAAAAACTCTCCCCGACCATTCTGTTCCCTAAAGGGGGAAGACGCCTTCCCCCTATTTGTCGGCCAATGGATCCGCCACCGCAGGAATTGTATAATGGGTCGTTCAACTCTTTTGTAGGGTCTCCGCGACCAAAAAAGCAATATCAAGGCTCTGAGCGGCGTTGAGGCGGGGATCGCAGGTGGTTTCGTAACGGTCCTTGAGATCTGTTTCAAGCACCTCTGAGGAGCCGCCGACGCACTCGGTGACATTTTCTCCGGTCAGTTCGAAGTGAACGCCGCCGGGTACCGTGCCTTCACTGTCATGAATGCTGAAGAAGTGTTTGATCTCGGACAGAATGTGTTCAATTGACCGGGTTTTCAGGCCAGAGGGAGAGGAGTAGGTGTTGCCGTGCATGGGGTCACAACTCCAGACGATCTCTCGACCCTCCCGAGAGACTGAGCGGAGTAGTTGAGGCAGAGCGTCCTGTATTTTCTCATGGCCGAACCGACCGATGAAGGTCAGTCGTCCCGGCTCATTGTTTGGGTTGAGTTTGTCGCAGAGTCCAAGAACGTTGTCGGCGGTAGCGGTTGGGCCGATTTTGACACCGAGGGGATTTTCGACACCTCGTAGAAATTCGACATGAGCACCGTCCAACTGTCGGGTTCTCTCACCGATCCAGAGCATATGGGCGGAACAGTCGTAAAACTTGTTGGTCAGGGAGTCTCGTCGGGTCAAAGCGCTCTCATATTCCAGAATCAGGGCCTCATGGCTGGTAAAATATTCGACATCGTGGAGAGCGGGGGTGTTGTCGGCATTGATACCAACGACCTGCATGAAACGCAACGCCTCACCCAGCTTATCCCCCAACTCCTTATACCGCTGTCCCTGAGGGCTCTGCCTGACAAAATCCTGGTTCCACTCCTGAAGTTGGTTGAGGTCGGCAAAGCCGCCGCTGGTAAAAGCCCGGAGCAGATTCAGAGTGCTGGCCGATTGGAAATAGGCCCGTTCGAGCCGGGAAGGATCTGGAAGGCGGGCCGACTCTGAGAAATAGGGGGCATTGACCGATTCACCCCGGAAACTGGGTAACGAGACACCGTTTTGAGTCTCCATGGGGCTGGACCTGGGTTTGGCAAACTGGCCGGCGATACGCCCCACCTTGATCACCGGTTTGGAGAGACCGTGGGTCAAAATGATGGCCATCTGCAACAATACTTTGAGTTTGTCACGAATGGAGTCGGCGGAAAAAGAGTCGAAGGATTCCGCACAATCCCCTCCTTGCAGCAGGAATGCTTGACCTTTGGCGACCTTGGCCAGATGCTCCTTGAGGGAACGGACTTCACCAGCGAAAACCAGAGGTGGATAGCTGCTGAGGTTCTGGCTCGTCAAATCCAATGCCTCCTGGTCGGGCCAGTCGGGTTGTTGATGGGCGTTGAACTGTTTCCAGGAGTTTTTGTTCCAATTATTTTCGGCCACGGCAGAAAACATCCTTAATAAATAGTTGGTTACTTAAATATCTGTCTTTCACGGTAAATCCTGATTCTATCCTCTTTTGCGCTCGATTGCCAGAGTTTATGCTGCCAAGTTTTTTTCTATGCCGGATAGGGGGTTGGCGCGGGTGATTTTTACGGCATCGCATCGATGGCTTTTTTTAGATCCTGGTTGATGATCTCCAGTTTTTTCTCTCTGAGTTTCAGGCCGAACAGATCGCGGAGATAAAAAACGTCCACCGCTTTTTCACCATAACTGGAGATCTTGGCCGTTGAAATTTGTACCCCATGTTTTTGAAGAACTCGGGAGATGGTAAAGAGCAGTCCGATTCGATCCAGGGAGGTTACTTCGATCAAGGTGAAATTTTCAAAGCTGTTGTCAATTCGAATGGAGGTAGCAACCCGGAACGGATGGGTCTGCTCGGCGGATTCGATGGTTTGGGAGAGCAGGATGTCGGGGCTGACCTCTCCGGTCAACATGACGGTCAAAGCGGCTTCAATCCGGTCCAGTCGCCGTTTGTTGAGAATGGCCGTTCCTTGAGCGTTTTGAAAAATAAAAATATCCACAGCCATGCCATCTTTTGTTGTGGTGATGTTGGCCGAGAGAATGTTGGCGCCCTCGGTAGCCAAAGCCCCGGAAACCAACGCGATCAGACCGTGATGATCCTGGGTTTGCAGCATCAACTCGGTGGTATCTGAATCCGGCTCGCTGCGGAAGATGATGGCCAAAGGTTTGTCTTTGTACGGGTGTAGAGATTGAAAATGTTCGGCCAATGTTTTCGGTTCGTAGTGGAGGAAATAGTCTGCGGAAAAACGGTCGAAATGGGCCGTCAGTTCTTCCATGTCATAAGATTTGCTGAGTAAGCTGATGGCGTCGGCTTTGCGCATGTCCGCTTGCAGAAGCATTCTTTCCGGTTTGAACTCGCCCTGCTCCAGGGATTCCAGCGTTAGAATGTAGAGCTGCCTCAACAGCGACGCCTTCCAGAGAGTCCAGACGCCGGGTCCGACCGCTTTGATGTCGGCCACCGTCAGAAGCAGGAGCAGCTTGAGTTTGTAGACGTTGTCAATCTCCGAGACAAACCGAGCCACGGTCTCCGGGTCGCCAATATCCATTCTGAAGGCGGTGCGAGAAAATATCAGATGTTTTTTGACCAGCCAGACCGTCAATTCCGTGTCCTGCTCGGAAATGCAGAGTCGCTGGCAGATTTCCCGGGCGATGATGGCCCCTTTGTCCTGATGATTGCCGCCCTGACCTTTGGCAATGTCATGGAAGAGGGTGCCGAGAATCAGGGCCAGGGGGTTGCCGATGTTTTCCATGATTTGGGTGGCGATGGGGAGCTCTTTTGAAAAATCCTTGTTTTTGATATGCCGCAGGGCTTCCACAGCTTGCAGAGTGTGTTCGTCAACGGTAAAAACATGAAAGAGATCGTGTTGGGATTGGCCGATTATACGGCCAAATTCTGGAATATATCGACCCAACACGCCACTGGCACTCATCCGTCTGAGAACCCAGGCAACCGCCCTTTTTTTGCATAGCATGCTCCTGAATAGTTTGGCGTGAACGGGATTTTCCCGAAAATCCCGATCGATCAAGGTGAGGTTGCGGCTGATCAGTCGCATGGTCTCCGGGTGGATGGGTTTGATGTGGGTTTGGGCGACGTCAAATATTTTAAGCAACAGGGTCGGATTGTTAACGAAAGCATCAGAGTTTGACACCGTCACTTTACCGCCAATGGAGAGAAAATCTTTTTCAATGCGTCGTCGGTTCCACCAGTGCAGTTTTCTGTGCTCTTCCTGGTATTTTCTTAAAAAGACCATGGAGAGGTTGCCGACCTGTCTGGCGACCTGATAATTACGACGCATGAACTGCTCCACACCTCGAATGCCTGGCCGGTCCTTGTAGCCAAACTCTTCAGCAATTTCGATTTGATACTGAAAGGTTAGGCGGTCCTCCCGGCGTCCGGCCCGGTAGTGCAGGGCATTGCGGACCCGCCTGAGATATTCCCGGCTTCGAATGAAAATCCGGTACTCCTCCGGGGTGATGATTCCCTGGGGGATCAGGTCGCGTATATTCTCAACTTTATAGCGATATTTGGAGATCCAGAAGAAGGTTTGGATGTCTCGAAGCCCGCCGGGATTTTCCTTGATGTTGGGTTCCAGATAGAAATGGGTGTTGCCAAATTTTTCGTGGCGCTTGCTTTGTTCAATAAGTTTTGCTCGAAGAAACCCTTCTGGATTTTTTTCCAACACTTTGCTAAATAAAGTTTTTTTATAGTTTTCAAACAGGGCTTCGTCCCCCGCCAGGAACCGGGATTCCAACATGGAGGTGCGAATTTCCAAATCTTGGCGCGCCTGTTGCACACATTCGTCAATTGTGCGAACGGCGTGGCCGATATCCAGACCCAGATCCCAAAGACAATAGAGCATGCGTTCGACATTTTGTTCCTGCTCGGAGTTGAGTTCGTCGGGAAGCAAAAACAGCAGATCGATATCTGAGGCCGGAGCCAGCTCTCCTCGGCCATATCCCCCGGTTGCAATCAGGGAGAAGACGTGATGTTTACTGTTGGCATTGAGCAGGGTATGAATGCGACGCAAAATGGCGTCAACCAGTAGGGTGCGTCCCTCGACGATATATTGACCGGAGGCACGGGCCAGATGAAGACGCTCCAATCTTTTCTGGCCGCTCTCCAGGGTCTCTTTGAAGAGGGCGATCAGCTGTCTGCGCTGTGTATGATTGGATGGAGGGCCGAGAATGCCACCGGTTATTTCTTTGAGGCGTCGGTCCAGACCGATGGCGTGAAATAGATCGTCGGTTCGGTAGGAGTTGGCGTCGTTTGCGACTGTGGGGCTGTTTTGCGGATCATTGTTCACAGGGGTAAAATCCTAAGCTTGATAACGTAATGGTTTTCATGATATTCTTTGTAGCTTTTATAAATTTTTAATCGCGTTGAAGTCTAATTTCAGAGCTAAGAGAAGGACTGGTCTGGCATATGTTCAATATGTTCAAGAAATTAAAGGGGTTGTTCTCCACCGATATGGCCATTGATCTTGGTACGGCCAACACCCTTGTTTATGTCCGGGGAAGCGGTGTCGTGCTCTCTGAGCCTTCTGTTGTGGCGATTCATGAAAGCCCTCGTGGTGGCCGGAAGGTGCTTTCGGTCGGTAACGAGGCCAAACGGATGCTGGGCCGAACGCCCGGCAACATTGTGGCCACCCGACCGCTGAGAGACGGGGTTATCGCCGATTTCACTGTTACCGAAGCCATGTTGGGCCATTTTATTCGTAAAGTCCATAAACGCAAACTCTTTTATTCACCGCGAATTATTGTCTGCGTCCCCTTCGGGGCGACTCCGGTCGAGCGGCGAGCCATTCGAGATGCCGCAGAACGGGCGGGTGCCCGAGAGGTCTATCTCATCGAAGAACCGATGGCCGCCGCCATTGGAGCCGGGTTGCCGGTGACGGAAGCCAGCGGTTCCATGGTGATCGATATCGGTGGGGGAACCACCGAGGTGGCCATCATCTCTCTGGGTGGCATTGTCGCTTCCCGTTCGGTTCGGGTTGGTGGGGATAAGATGGACGAGGCGGTGATCGCCCACGTTCGGCGAAAATATTCTCTCCTCATCGGTGAAGGCACCGCTGAAAATATCAAGATCCAGGTTGGTTCCGCCTATCCGCTGACCGAGCGGTTGGAGGTCGAGGTAAAAGGCCGGGATTTGATCAATGGCGTGCCCAAACATCAGATCATCTCCGATCCTGAAATCCTGGAGGCGTTGGCTGAACCGATCAACGCCATCGTCGAAGGGGTTCGCGTCACCTTGGAGCGGACTCCGCCGGAGTTGGCGGCAGACATCGTTGACCGGGGTATTGTTTTGACCGGTGGTGGGGCACTGTTGCGCGGTTTGGACCATCTGTTGGCCGAGGAGACGGGATTGCCGGTCATTATCGCCGAAGACCCGCTCTCCTGCGTGGTTATGGGCTCGGGTCGCGCTCTGGAAGAGTTGGACGCCATGTCTGATATCCTGATGGATAAATAGGGGCTGGCGAACCTTGGTTTGTCAGCTGTAAAAATGCCTCTTTTTCTCTGTTCCCCTTGATTTTTTCATTTCGAGGGCTTTAATTTCCCTCATGGTAGAGCTTCTTGCCCTTCTCAAACAGTATCGGAATGGATTGGTAGCAATCTTTGTGTTGATTGTCGCCCTGGTTCTGATGCTCTCCGTCCGTCTTCATGAGCCTGGTCAAAAAGATTTGATCAATGACTCGATTTTGGATGTCGTCGGCCCGGTTCAGCGGGTTGTTCTCTCCCCGTTGAACCTTTTTTACCAGGCTAAAACCCGAATTGCCGATTTGAAACAGTTGGATTTGCAAAACCGCCTCATGAAGGCGGAGCTGCAAAAATTGCGTCTGTTGGGCAGTCGTATGGAGGAGCTGGCCCAGGAAAATCAACGTCTGCATCGGTTGTTGAACATCCCCGCCAAACCGGAGGTCAAACGCATCTCCGCCCGAGTGGTCGGTGACAGCTCCTCGGCGTTTGCCCGCTCTCTGCTGATCGACGTCGGGCGGTCGGAAGGGGTTGAACTCAATGCCGCTGTCGTGGTGCCCGAAGGGCTGTTGGGCCGGGTCGTGCGGGTCGGAAATCACTCCTCCCTGGTTTTGACCCTGTTGGATTTGAACTCGCGGGTTCCGGTCTTGGTACAGCGCACCCGTACCCGTGGAATCGCTGCTGGTTTCAACAGTCGAAAGTTGCAGTTGGAGTTTGTCTCCAAGGTGGACGACATCCAGGTCAACGATCTGATCGTCACCTCGGGAACCGGGGGAGGTCTGCCCAAGGGGTTGGTGGTGGGCCGGGTCCAACAGTTGGTTTCTGGTGGCAGTGGGCTGTTTCGACGGGTCATGGTCATGCCGGTGGTCGATTTTGACCGCACTGAAGAGGTAACCTTGCTTATTTCCCCTTCGACGATAAAGGCGGATGAAGTGTCGGGCCTGGATGCCGATTTCGAATCGGAACCGTGATTTCAACCCTGCTGATTCCATGGATTCCAACCCTGGTGGTCTGGATGGCCATTGTTCTTCAGGAGCTTTCCCTGCCTTTTGAGGCCTGGTCGATTTTCAGACCGGATTTGGTCCTGATCTCTCTTTTTTACTGGCGGCTTTACCGGTCTGACCTCTGTGGCCCGATCCTGGCTTTTTGCACCGGATTGTTGTTGGATCTGCTGGCCGGAACCCCGTTGGGTCTGAACGCCTTTTCAAAGGTGATCATGATTCTACTCATCGGCTCTTTTGGCATTCGACTGCGGGCGGCGGAGTTTTTGCACCTGCTGCCGGTCATGTTGATTTTGGTTGTGGTGGATCAGAGCATCCAATTGCTTTTTGTTTCTCTCTTGCTGGACGGTGATTTCTACCTGCCCCTTTTTTTGGGACGTCCGGTGGCGACGATGTTGGTTATGCCTGCCGTGGTTTTTGTGCTGATTTTTGTCCACAGGTCTTGGCTGGAGTATCGATAAATGTTGGATGACGAACATGAACGATTTCAGATTGATGCCAGACGCCGCCTGTGGGTTATCGGCGGCGGATTGTTTGGTGCGTTTTCGATCCTGGGCGGGCGGCTGTTTTATCTACAGGTGATGAAGGGCGGTGCCTATCGGAATCTGGCCGAAGATAACCGAATCTCTCTTCAACCCATCTCCGCACCACGGGGGCGGATCACCGATCGTCACGGTCGCATTCTGGTTGACAACCGACCGGATTTCCGCTTGGCGGTCATCCCGGAGTTGGCTGGTGATTTTCCAGAATTGCTCAACCGGTTACAGCCCATCATCGAACTCTCCGAAAGTCAAATCGATTCAATTTATAACCGGTTGCGCAGACAGCGTTCCTTTCTGCCCCTACAGATTAAATCCCACTTGAGCTGGGAGGAGCTGAGCCACATCGAGACCCGGATACACACCTTTCCCGGCGTGACCATCCAGGTGCAATCCATTCGCGATTATCCCTTTGGTTCGACTGCGGCTCATCTGCTCGGATATATCAATGAAGTCAGCGAACAGGATGAGAAGCGGTTTCCGGCCATTCATTTCCGTTCCGGTGATTTTGTCGGGAAAAGCGGTATGGAACGACAGTATGAGATGGAATTGCGAGGCCGGGAGGGGGTTCGGGAGATGGAGGTCAACGCCATTGGTCGCCAGATTCGCCAACTCCGCGAGACCTCTCCCCGTCCGGGTCAGGATCTCAAACTCACCATCGATCTGGGTTTGCAGCAAGCGGTTGAGAAGTCCCTGGCTGGCAAATCCGGTGCGGTGGTCGCCATGGACCCGCGTAATGGACGGATTCTGGCCATGGCCAGCCTGCCCTCCTACAATCCCAATCAGTTCATACGCGGTTTTTCCTCCAAGGAGTGGAACGCGCTGATTTCCGACCCGGACCGGCCGTTGGGCAATAAAGCCATTCAGGGTCAATATCCGCCGGGATCGACGTTTAAAATGATCGTGGCGTTGGCGGCCATGGCCGAGGGGAAGATGGATGCCAAGGAGCGCTATTATTGTCCGGGCCACATCACGCGGGAAAATCATAAATTCTATTGTTGGCGCCGCCAGGGGCACGGTCAGGTCGGATTGATTCAGGCTCTGGCGCAATCCTGTGACGTATTTTTTTATAAGTTGGCCGAAAAGGTGGGCATAGACGCCATCGAACGTCAAGCTCGGCGGCTGGGGCTGGGGGAGGTGAGTCACATTGCTTTAGCTGGGGAGCGATCCGGGTTGGTTCCCTCTCGATCCTGGAAACGGGCGACCCAGGGGGTGATCTGGTATCCGGGAGAAACCTTGATTACGGCCATCGGCCAGGGCTATCTGTTGGCGACTCCGTTGCAGTTGGTCAACATGATTGCTGCTATTGCCAATGGAGGTACGGTTTATCGTCCGACCCTGGTCGATTGGGGGGAGGATGAGTTGCCGGAGGTGTTGCATTGGGGGCATATCAAAGCCGACCATCTGGCTCTGATCAAAAAAGGGTTGCAAGAGGTGGTTCACGGTCGGGTGGGAACGGCAAAAAAATCTCAACCGGCGCGGGTGACTGCGGCAGGCAAGACCGGCACCTCACAAGTGGTTCGTCATAAACGCCAGGAGTCGGGGCAAATCATCAAATCCGACAATCAACGCCATGCCGATCACGCTCTCTACGTCACCTATGCCCCCGCCTCGCCCTCCGAAGAGGCGACATTGGCGATAGCGGTGGTCATTGAACACGGGGGGCATGGGAGCTCCTCGGCGGCTCCGGTCGCCAAAGAGGTGATCGATTATTTTTTTGCTCAACCGGAAAACGGTGGGGATGGAGTTGTGCCTGTTGCTCAATCCAAAAATCCTCAAACGTCCGGCAGCTATTCCCCGGCGGAGGAGTATGGCGATTGACCCTAGAAACGGCGGTTGTCGGCACGCATCTGGCGCAACACATTGATTATACTGGTGAAACAGAATAGGATCTGATCACCAATAAGGTGACGGCGATCTCTTCTGTTTCACCAGATAAATCAATCTGTTGCATCATACAAGTACCGCCAATCGCCGTTTCCATGATTATTTTTACAGGTTTTGCGCGCAGCGAGGAAGACGGTCTTGGCATTCTCCGATAAAAAGGGTTTTTTAAGTCTGGGTGGTGAATCCCCTCTGGGGCTACAGGAGCGGTTCGTCCGCTTTCCCTGGAGTCTGTTTGTCCTGCTGATTTTGTTGGCGAGTGTCGGTTTTGTGATTCTCTACTCGGCCATTGGTGGTGAGGATAATATCTCTCTTCTTTGGCGACAGATTATTCGTTTTTGTTTCGGGTTGTCCCTGATGTTGGTCTTGGGTTTGATGGGTGGGGAGAAGATTTACCGTCGTTATGCCTATCTGTTTTATGGTATCTCCCTGCTGTTGCTCATGGCTGTATTTTTTGCCGGGACCATCGGGATGGGGGCCAGGCGATGGTTGTCCATCGGTGGATTTTTACTGCAACCGTCGGAATTGATGAAAGTGGCGTTGGTTCTGGCCATCGCCCGATACTATCACGATCGGTCCGTCTCTTTTCAGTCGGGAGGTGAGGATTTTGCCATTCCATTGCTGATGATCGGAGTGCCGGCCGCATTTATCATCAAACAACCGGATTTGGGGACGGCGATCATGGTCATTGCCGTCGGTGTGACGGTAATGGTGGTGGCGGGCCTCTCCTGGAAGTGGATTCTTGGTTCCATGGTTGGGCTGGGTGCTTCGTTGCCCATGGCGTGGAATCTTTTGCACGATTATCAAAGGCGACGTATCATCACCCTGTTTTTTCCGGAACAAGACCCCCTTGGTGCTGGATATCACATCATTCAGTCAAAAATTGCCATTGGTTCCGGCGGGGTGGCCGGAAAGGGGTTTATGGGTGGCAGTCAATCTCATCTGGATTTTCTGCCGGAGCGGCATACCGATTTTATTTTTTCAGTATTGGCGGAGGAGTGGGGGTTTTTGGGCGGAATAGCCCTGCTGTTCCTGTATGGTCTGATTATCCTTCGAACCTTGCTCATTGCCTCTCAAGCCAATGATCGGTACGGTCTTTTGGTTGTTGTTGGCATGACGGCATTGTTTTCTTTTCAGGTACTGGTCAATATTGGTATGGTGATCGGACTGTTACCCGTGGTGGGCATTCCACTGCCGTTCATCAGTTATGGGGGCAGTTCAATGCTCACCTTGATGATCGCGATGGGCTTGTTGTCTCACGTCAGCCTGTATTCCAAACAGCATGGGCGATCGGTTTGAGCCGGAAAATATGGAAAAAGGAGTCTTTGAGTCGTGACACTATCCCAATTGGCAGAACAACTCGAATTGAAGCAGCTAGGGGCCGATGTCTTCGTGGATGCCGTGGCTCCGGTAGAAGAGGCCGGTGCCAACCACCTCTCTTTTATAACGGCCAGAAAATGGTTGAATCGGGTCGAGTCTGTCGGTGCGCTATTGGTTCCTGAGGAACTGTCCATGGATACGGCGGTACTGGAAAAGCCCCGTTTGGTCAGTGCCGCCCCCCCCCTGGATGCGGCGCGGGCGGCCAAGCTTCTGGGGCAGCCCCATCTGAGTTGCAGCGGAATCCACCCCCAGGCGGTCATTCATGAAACCGCGCAGTTGGGGCAGGATGTTGCCATCGGAGCCGGGGTCGTGATTGGAGCCGGTGTTGTCATTGGCGATTGGACCCAGATTCACGCCGGTGTGACGATTTATGATCACTGTCTCATCGGCAAAAATTGCATCATCAAGGCCAACGCGGTAATCGGTGGTGAGGGGTTTGGCTATGAGTTTTCCGGCGGTCGTCTGGAACCGATTACCCATTTTGGTCGGGTTCGGATCGAGGATGATGTTCACATCGGCTCGTCAACCACCATCGACCGGGCCAGATTTGGTGAGACGGTCATCGGTTACGGTACCCGGATTGACAACCTGGTCCAAGTGGCCCACAACGTTCAGATTGGTCGGTGTTGTATCATTGTCTCCCAGGTGGGAATCGCCGGCTCTTGTGTTATTGAAGATGGGGTGATTCTCGGTGGTCAGGCCGGGATCGTTCCCCACGTCACCATCGGGGCGGGCGCTCGGGTTGGTGCGTCAACGGGCGTGGTCTCAGATATTCCGGCCGGGGAGACCTGGACCGGCTGGTGGGGAGAAAATCGCCGTCAGAGCATGTTGTGTCTGGCTTCTGTACGAAAGTTGCCGGACTTTATGAAAAAAGTTCATGATTTTATGAGAAAGCAAGGGGAATAGGGCTATGGGAATGGAAAACCACGTTCGCGACCGATATTCAGAAGGGGCTGCCCGAGTGGTCGATGCGCTCTGTTGCCCGGTCTCTTATGATACCGATCTGCTGAAAATATTGCCTCAAGAAATTATCGAACGTGATTATGGTTGTGGAGACCCCTCCCGCTATGTTCGTCGGGGGGATACGGTTTTGGACTTGGGCTCCGGCGCTGGAAAGATCTGCTATATGGCGGCCCAACTGGTGGGAGAGGGGGGCCGGGTGATCGGTGTGGATCTGAACGATGACATGTTGGCTCTGGCTCGTCACTATCAAGGGCAGATCGCCGAAAAACTGGGGGAGGATCGGGTTTGTTTTCATAAAGGGCGCATTCAAGATCTGGCCCTTTCACTGGATCGGGTTGCCGCCTATCTGGCGACCAATCCGGTCACCGATCTGGCCGGTGCCGACGCTTTTGATTCGTGGTGTTCGCAGCAGCGTACGAAATCTCCCCTGATCCAAAATGACAGTGTTGATCTGGTTATCTCCAATTGTGTGCTCAATCTCGTTGATGATGCGCAAAAACGGCAGTTGATCCAAGAGATCCATCGCGTGGTCAAACCCGGTGGCCGTATAGCCATCTCCGATATCGTCTCCGATGTCGTCGTTCCGGATTATCTGAAGTCCGACCCCGAACTCTGGAGCGGTTGTATCTCCGGGGCCTTTGAAGAGTCGGAGTTCATTCGACTTTTCCGTGAGGCCGGGTTTACGGCGGTGGCCTACGATAAATGGGACGAAAAGCCGTGGCAGGTCGTCGAGGGGATTGAATTCCGTTCCGTAACATTGGTCGCCAGCAAAGATCAACTGAGCATGAAAACAGCACAGACCGATCGGGGTCATGCCGTGATCTATCGGGGACCGCTGGCGGTGGCCGAGGATGACTTTGGTAATCGTTTTCCGGCGGGAGTCCGAGTTGCCGTCTCCGAGCAGATTTTCGAGCGTTTAGGGTTGGAACCTTATGCGGATCAGTTCATTCGACTCCGTCCGGCCACCTTGAACCCTCCCGCCCCGTTTGTTGCGCTTCCCGCCACTCCTCGTCCGGCGTCGCAGACAGGGGGCGGGCAGATCACCAATACCGGGGGCTGTGGAACCTCCTCTGGCTGTTGCTGATCTCGCTCAATATTCTGGGTCGTTCTCCGGTTGCCGGTCAGGCTAAGACCCGTTTGATTCCGCTATTGGGGGAGCGGGGGGCTGCTCAGGCCCATGAGCGGATGATGTCGTATGTCCTGACCATAGCCAGCGGTTGGTGTCAGCGCGATTCAGGTCGCAAGCTGGCTGTTTGGGTTGCGCCGGATCTCGACCATCCATTTTTTGACGCTTTGCCCTCTTCGGTCAGTCGATTTTGTCAGCCTGCCGGTGATCTCGGTTGCCGACTGCACTGGATCGCAGCGGCGGGCTTGGAAAAGGCCGACGCTGTTGTGTTGTTGGGGGCGGATGGTGTTTCGGTAACGGCGGCGTTGTTGGATCAGGTCGAATCCGCCCTGAAACGGGTGCCGGCGGTTTTGGCTCCGGCGGCAGATGGTGGCTATATTCTGTTGGGCATGACCCGATTGGCCCCCAGCCTGTTTTCTCAAATGCCCTGGGGGACGCCACAAGTAGCCGAACAGACTCGAAAGCGGTTGGAAAAACTCGGCTGGTTATGGGAGGAATTTCCCGGACAGTGGGATGTGGATCGACCTGCGGATTGGCAACGTTTTCAAACCCACCTGTTGCAAAAGAACTAAATCCAGCCGGTGCCCCACCGGTTCAGCTTTTTTGTTTGTCAAATCAAACTCAAAAAACAAACGATCCCCCTCTCCAGCGCGTTCGACCTCTGAATTGAGGATAAATACGCAGTCGATTCTGCAACTGGCCTGGTTATTGAATCACAGTGGTGTGGATGGGAGAATCTGCTGCCAAAACAGGACACGTTTGACATGTTGAAAGAGCGTCTGATCAGGGAGGGTTGGGTTCGTTTATTGACAAGCGCTCTGTTCGTCATTCTGGGAGGATTGTTCCCCTCTTCCGGCCATGCGACGATCGAAATCCGCTGGTGGCATGCCATGGACGGGCAGTTGGGAGCCAAGGTTGAGTCGTTGGCCGCTGATTTCAACCGGTCTCAGAATGGTTACCGGGTCATCCCGGTCTACAAAGGCGATTACACCCAGACCATGACCGCCGGCATTGCCGCCTTTCGGACTAAACAGCCTCCGCATATTCTCCAGGTATTTGACGTCGGAACCGCAACCATGATGGTTAATGAACATGCGTTCCGGTTGCTTCCGGAGGTGATGGAGGAGGTGGACGGTTATTTTGATTCCCACCAGTTCATCCCAACGGTTTCCAGCTACTATACCAATCAGGCCGGTCAGATGGTTTCCATGCCCTTCAATAGCTCGACGCCCGTTCTCTACTACAATAAAACAGCCTTCAAAAAAGCGGGATTGGATGGGAATTCACCGCCTAAAACCTGGTTGCAGGTGGCCGATTATGCAAAAAAACTGCTGGCGGCCGGTTATCCGTGCGGTTTTTCCACCTCCTGGATCTCCTGGATTCATTTGGAGAATCTCACCGCCTGGCACAATGTTCCGTTTGCAACCGGAGAAAACGGTTTTGATGGGTTGGATGTTCGGCTGACCCTCAATGATGGGTTGCCCGTTAAACATTTTACCCAGCTGGCTGCCTGGGAGGAAAATCGAATTTTTTCCTATGGTGGGCGCAAGAATCTGGGAAATAGTAAATTTTTTGACGAGAGTTGTCCCATGTATACCGCCTCGTCCGCCAGTTATGCTGAATTCAAGGCCAAGGCGCCGTTTGATTTTGGCATGAGCGAGTTGCCCTATTGGGCGGATATGGTGGGTGCGCCACAAAATACCATGATCGGCGGAGCCAGTTTGTGGGTGATGAACGGTCACTCAAAGGTGGAGTATCGGGGGGTTGCGCAATTTTTCAAATATCTGATCTCTCCGACCGTGCAAGCAGATTGGCACCAATCCACCGGCTATCTGCCTATCACGCGGGCCGCTTATGAGATAACCAAAAAATCGGATTTTTATAAACAGCACCCGGATATGGAGGTGGCTCTCAAACAGTTGACCCGCTTGGAGCCAACGCCGAACTCACGTGGCGTACGGTTGGGTCACATGGTTCGCTTGCGTGATATCATTCTTCATGAGTTGGAATCCATTCTGGCTGGACGTAAATCGGCCAAACAAGGGTTGGGCTCCATCGTCAACGAGGGTGATGAACTGCTGCAAACCTTCAGAAAATCTTACCAAGCCAAACTGAACAAGCCGTAAGAGTGAAAACGGTTGTCCTCCTTCCCCCCCCTTCGCATACGGTCTCTCTCTCTCTCTCTCTCCATGCCGACCGTTCTTATTGTCACGGAAATGTGATCTCATTGTCAAAGAGGTCAAGAGGATGTGATTGATTGTTGACGATCGATCTGTCAAGCCGTTTTGGTTTGATGATTGTCGTGTGAATCTGGCGACTGATATGTTTAATGGAACTGTTTGATTTAAAATTGATTTATTGAGTTAAAAAAATCTGACATACATTAATTTAATGAATGGCACGTTCCTTGATTAACATCTGCATTGAGAGGCCGCTGCTTCAATTCGAATCCAGGTTGATGGATATTCAGAATAACGATCGGATCTTGGTTTTACAGGAGATTAAAAATGCAAAGTTCCCGTGTGATCGGATTTGAAAAGAGCGCCCCCTCTTCGGGTGGGCGCAATGGCCTGTCGATATTTTTCAAGCAGATGCGGATTCAGGCCAAGGCTAAATTGGGTTGGGGGGCTTTGATCTGCCCGGACGGCGAGGTTCACCATCCGTCAGTCTGTCTGCGTGGATGGCGGGGTGAGGTCTGTGCGACCTGTCGCCATTGTGCAGGCTCTGATGTTTTGGATCAGGAGTGACTCTCACGCCATGAATAGCTTAAAACTTCCTGGACTGACGACACCGAGGTGAGTTCGTACAAGATCCTTCCCAGCACCTCCGGTAATTTTCCACTCATCTCCAATGTAATGGTATTCAGGTTGGATGATCGTCCCTGACTCTGGATGGAGTGGATGTTTATCACCTGTCTGGCCAAGATTTCCAGAATCGGAAGAAGAGCGCCGTGGGTATTGGTAATGGAAAAATTAACTCGTAAAATCAGTTGTTTTTTACGGTCATATCCCCAACTCCCCGGCTTCCATTGATCGGTTGCTTTAAGCTTTAAACACTCTTTGTGATGCACGATCCAGCGACCCTCTTCGGAAATGCGTCCGACGATGGGGTCCGGCGGTGTCGCCAGGCAGCAACAGGACCAGAGCAGATCTTCCCCGGAGAGGGAAGTGAGTTTGAAATGATCCAATTTATCTCGCTGGACACCCTTGATAACGAGGGTGGTTTGATCTTTTAGAGCCTGTTTGATCAATGTGCGCGCCCGAGCCGTTTTGACTACGCTCAGCCAGATTCTTTGGGGGACGGCATTTTTGGAGGTGAGCACATTGACAACGTCGCCATCGCTCAGGGGGTGTTCCGGTGGTCGGTTGATCCCGTTGACCTGGGCGCCGATGCAGCGGTGTCCCAGTTCGGTATGGACCAGATAGGCAAAATCGACCACCACCGAACCGACCGGAAAGGTGAGCCGGTCGCCCTTGGGCGAATAGATATCCAGTAAATCCGGCAGCACATGGGCATGGACTTCCGACATGCGCAGATCACTATCCCCCAGGGTGGACAATAACCGCATGTAACGCGTAGTATCCGGGCCGCTGACGCCCCATTCGGCTAAAATCCCCATGCGGTTGGCGGCGTCGTCCTGAAGCCGGACAACATGAACGTTGACCGGGTGTCCATCCCAGAGAATGCGGGTGGTCAAGGCTCTGAATCCATTGATCCGGGGGGCGTTCAGATAATCTTTGATGTGGCGTGGCATGGGGCCAAACTGGCTGTGCATTTTTCCCAGAACCCGCCAGGCGGTATCGTCGTTACGCACCAAAATCCTGATTCTGAAGATTGGCCAACCCACGCGCATCAGTCGACCCGTACCGGGATTTTCCGTCAGGTAGAAATAGTCGGCCAAGGTTCTTTTTTCGATAAGAATCTCTTTGGCCAGTTTGTGACCGATCAGGGTGTCCAACTGTTTTCGCAGCAGATGGATGCTGGGTTTGCACTGTTCCCTGAGTCCATCCAGGGTTCTCTGGGCGCGCATACATTGAACCGGCATCAGGTGGGGAAGAATCCGGTCGATGATGGCATCGGCCAGGGACATCATCCCCAAGCGGCGGGCCGCACCGACATAAATCAGGGCGAGGCTGGCTTTGTTTTTGGCCTTGGCCCGGTTGTGGACCTCCAGAGTGGCGGCATTTTGATAGACATCGAAGGCTTTGATGATGAGAACCCGAATGTCCTTGCCGGCAGCACCCAAAATTCTCCGGTAGGTGGCGGGCAGATCGCCGCCTCCGGTTTGCAGATTCCTGATTTTGGAGAGCGCTTCGACGATTTCGTAGACTTTGGCGTCAAAGCGTTTGATTCTCTGGACTGGTTCCAGGTGTTCGGGGGCGTCCTCTACGGCGTCATGGAGCAGGGCGGCACAGACGGCTGACGTATCTGTCAACCCCCAGAACAGGCAGTCGTAAGCCACTTCGATACAATGGGATACGTAAGGAGAGCCGTCCATTTTGCGAAACTGGCCGGCATGAAACTCCATCGCCATACTGATGGCACGGCCGACCCGACCAACATCCTGCTCGCCCAGTCGTCCCCGAGTGAGTTCCAATAAGCCGGAAATTTGTTTGTCCAGGTCATCCATTGTTGACCGACTCTCTTTGGCAAAAATAGCAGTCTGTTTCTCTTCTGACGAAATTAGGGTAACGGATGGTTTGACGCAACGCCAGTGATTAGTCGATTCAATTAAAATAGAGTCGATTTTGACTTGATGGGTATTTCCATCATTCAGAGAAAAGAGTATATTCATCGGATTGTCTGAAATTTATCTTCAGCGATCCGTTAAGACAAGGAGAGGGACGAGAGATGATCTTGAGTTTTATACATTGGATTTTTAGAACCGTTACCCCCTATCTGCTGGGTGCCTGCATTGGTATCGGATTTTTTTTCCTGCTCATACATTTAATTTCCGGGCCGTCCGGTCTTGTCTCGGTCAATAATAAAATGATCAGGTTTTCCCAGTCCACAAGCGAAGATGTTGTTGTCGCCAGTACGAACCCGACACCAGATACTCCGGCTTCTCCGGTGAATGCCGCTCTTTCCGGTTCCGAACAAAAAACGAGTGACGAGCCGGTGTCGTCCATCGTCGAAAATCTTTCGGCCTCAGCCGTACCTCCCTCTGAACCGACCGATCAGAAAAGCAGTGAAACAGTCGAGCAACAACCACAATCACCAGCCGAATTGGTTCCAGAGCAGAGTGTTGCCGGCGTAATGGAAAAGGCTTGGCAGCCGGTCGTGACGGAGAAGAGGGTTGAGGAGGCGGCGGCTCCGGGGGCTGCTTTGTCTCCGGTCGATTGCGGTACTCCGCCTGGCTATCCCGGTGAGGAGATGAGTCGCTATATGGCTTGTCAATGGCGCAACGGTTGTCTCTCTGCTGTTCAACAAGAGTCGGTTCGATTAAGCCAGGGTCGGAAGGATTGTGTGATGTCCGGTCAAAATCCCATTTTTTGTCGGGACTACTTTGATGCGCTCCAAAATCGTTTTGATCCGGCGGTTTGCAATCAACGCCAAGCACATTTCGGTCGTTGGTAGTCGTTGATTGATCAGCGTCGCGAATGAGGCCCTTACCGTTTGACCCGGTTCAACCGGGTCAAACGGTCTGTTGCTTGTGTCTGCTTTGTCGGAATATGTTTTTTTGACTCCTTAGGGCAGATTTAGCATTACAAAGATAGTTGCGAGTGATCCATTCCCCGCTCGACAGCAACACCATTCCAGACTGGTATGGTCCAGTCGTCGTTGATAATAGCCGGTTTGCTATGGAGAGCGATCAATCGGTCTAGCTCTAACCACTGTTTGGTCTCCTGGTCGCTTTTTAGGACTCCTTTTTTTTGTTGTTGAATCTTGCTCAGTTCCTGACATAGAACAAATAACCGGGGGAAATTCTTCATATTATCTTTCAAACTGGTTGGAGAGAGTTCTCATTCAAATCTGACCAGCAACGGCAAGCGCGAAACGTAAGCTATTGGACTGTCTGGGTTCCTGTTCAATTGACGCCACCGGGTATAATCGGCATCCTGTTTTGATTGTTCAGTTGGGTCAATAGATTGCGTTAGATACCTGCTGAAAATGGCTTGATCCGGGTTTATGCCGGAGCTTTTGCAGTCTGCTCCAGTGAACGGAAAAATGCATTCGCCGTGCCAGAGTCAGAGTCATTGTCGAAGATTGATTTGAAGGATTCGCTCGTGTGTGTGTAAGGTCTTGGTTTGTCAGATATCGGTTGTCAAAGAGGCTGGCCTCTTTGAAACAGGGCCGAAGGTTGAGGCGGTGTTTGCTGGCACTATCCAGGAAATTTTGACACAAAAAAACCCTAATAAGAAAAAACTTGTTAGGGGAATGGATCTTTGTTGCACTGGATGCTTCGTCATATCAATCAAACATGATGATCTCCTTGTCTGGCTGGAATTTAGAGAAAAATCAATAAAATAGGCTGGCAGTTGGTCTCGATCACGATCGTTCACTCGCTGCCAGCTGTTTCCCCATTATACAACATTTTCGGCTATTGGTTCAAGTTTTTTTATTTTTTCTAGCTCTCAGTGCACTTTGTTTAAATCTTCCGTGCGGACAACACCTGCCTTTTCTCCCCAACGTTCCTGAATCTCAAGACTCTGGGCGGTCAACTCCTCCTCGGGAATGTTGAGATATTCGGACATGACTGACAGGCTCCAGTGGGGTTCGCCGCTATCGGTGTAGCCGGTGGGCAGAGGGTAAGGGCCATAGGTTTGTTCCATGGCGGTACGCATGGCGTCGCGGATGCTGGGATTCTCGCATAGAGCCAAATATTCCCAGGCTTGATCATAATCTGGATGTTCGGGACCGGCTTCGACGATTCCTAAGGCATCCTGGATTGTATTTTCTGCGTCCAAGTTGTTGATCATACTGATATTCATGCGTGTTTCTCCTTATTGTTCAAAGCCCTCTGTTGGTGCGGCACTGTTATGTTACCATTCTGATATGCAATAATTGTGCCTGTCGGTGTATTTTTCTTTAGTGGCTGATTTTGTTGAGTTTAATCTTTTTTATTTCAGCGAGGAAAAAATGTCAGGGGACAATTTTGCCGGGTGGAAAGCCGGTGAAATTGTCGTATCCTTTGGGACAGGGGTTTACCCAAGGTCGGTCTGTTCTGTTCATTTTTGAGACAATCGCTGTTGGAGAGGTGTGGCGTGTTTAGTTTTTTGCAAAAGATAATCTCTTCCTCCTCCGTTAAAACCGGAGAGGCCGTCGGGCAGCCCATTAAGCCGTTCCAAATTCCGTCGGACAATCGGCTCTATGTAATCGGCGATATCCATGGCCGCTTGGATCTGCTGATCAATATCCAGGCGCAGATTGAGGGAGAGCTTGAGGATTTGCCGCCGGAGGTGGAAAGACGCATCATCTATCTGGGGGATTACATCGATCGCGGCCCTGACAGTCGTGGGGTGATCGATCGGTTGCTCAGCCATTCCATAACGGGTTGTGAACAGATTTTTTTAAAGGGCAACCATGAATCGGAACTGGAGAGTTTTTTGCTCGATCCCCAGCCCAACCACACCTGGACCCAGCATGGGGGAATGGAAATGGCCTTGAGTTATGACATCAAGGTCAAAGCCCAGATATCCGCCGTCGATCGTATGCGAGCCTTGCGGGATTGTCTGCTGGAGGCGATTCCCCCGGCCCATCTGGTTTTTTTTTCAAATTTACGCCTGTATTATGAAATGGGCGATTATTTCATGGTTCATGCCGGGGTTAGGCCCGGCGTGCCCTTGAACAAGCAAAAAGAGATGGATCTGCTCTGGATTCGGGAGCCTTTTTTAAGTCATAAAAAACTCTTTGAAAAGCGCATTGTCCATGGCCACACCGTAACCAAACAGCCCATCCAGTTGCCCAACCAGATTGGTATCGATACCGGAGCCTGCTATTCCGGCGTGTTGAGTTGTCTGGTTTTGGAAGCGGAGACGGTTCGGTTTTTAACCACTTGAACCCAGGGCCGTTGTCTGTTGCCCCGTGCCGTTTTTAGGTTCAATGGCCGACTCCGGTTAAACCGAGAGTCGGCCATTGAACGCAGGTAGACAGCTCGTTGGCCTTTAGGCGAAATACTCTTCGGCATAACGGCAGAGCAGACGGACGCCGACGCCGGTGGCTCCCTTGGGGGTGACGGGGTTTGTTCCGTTCAGATCCCAGGCGGTGCCGGCAATGTCCAGGTGGGCCCAGTTGCGGTTTTCCTCGACAAACCGGGAGAGAAAACAGCCGGCGGTGATGGTTCCGCCGCCGGTGCCGCCGACATTTTTTATATCGGCAACGGTGGATTTGATCTGATTTTGATACTCCTCCAGCATAGGGAAGGGCCAGATGAGATCGCCGCAACGATCACCGACTTTTTGCAGGTTTTTGAGAAGCGTCTCCTGATTTCCCATGACGGCGCTGACGTGGGAGCCGAGCGCGACGACACAGGCGCCGGTCAAGGTGGCCAGGTCGATGATGGTGTCCGGTGCAAAGGATTCCGCATGGTGCAGGGCGTCGGCCAGGATCAAACGGCCTTCGGCATCGGTGTTGACCACTTCGACAAAGATTCCCTTGGCCGTTTTGATGATGTCACCCGGTCGTTGGGCGGTGCTGGAGGGGAGGTTTTCGGCGGCGGGGACAATGCCCACCACGTTGATGGGAAGTTTCATCTCGGCGATGGCCTGCATGAAGCCAAACACCGCCGCTCCACCGCACATGTCAAACTTCATCTCTTCCATTTTAATTCCCGGCTTCAGGGAAATGCCGCCGGAATCGAAGGTGACCGCTTTGCCGACCACTGCCAACAACGGTTTTTTGCCGCCGTTGAGGTATTCCATGGTGATCAATCGAGGCTTGTTCTGGCTGCCCATACCCACAGCCAGAATGCCGGCCATTTTTTTTCTGGCCAACGTTTTTTCAGAGAATACGGTTGTTTTTATCGGCAGATTTTCCGACAGTTCTTTAGCCTGGAGTGCCAGACCTTCCGGAGTGAGCAGGTTGCCGGGCTGGTTGCCCAGGTTTCGGGCCAGAATAACCCCCCGACATATTTTTTCCACCTTGCTCAATGCCTGGCGGTGGCGTGAAGCGGGCTCGGTCTTGATGCCAAAGCCTATTTTTTTGACTGGATTTTTTTTGTTCTGTTCGGACTTTTTGGTCTGAAACTGATTGAACGTATAGCTGCCCAGCCAGATCCCTTCCGCCAGCGATTCGATGACCTCCTGCTCTTTGAGGGTATTGAGCTTGTCTAGGGAGATCAGACAGTTGAGGGTGGGAATATTGTGTTTTTGACAAGCACAGGCCAGGTTGGCTCCCAGCTTCCTCACCTTTTCGTGGTCGATTTTGGCTTCCGATCCCAGACCGATGAGCAGGATTCGTTGGGCCTGCATTCCACTCTCGGCGGGCGTTGGAATCAGTAGTGTATCACCCAGACGTCCACTGATCCACTGGCCCTCCAGAATATGGCCGATGGCTTTTTTGAGCGGTTCGTCACAGATGCTGAGGGATTCTTGCGGTCGGCTATCTTTGAAGACGGCTATGGCCAGGGTATCTCCCCGCCACTTTCCGGGGTGGCCTGACAGTACATCCAATTTGATGAGTTGATCTTTCATAAGGTGGGGTAACTCCTGTTTGTCGGCTGAATTTTGTCCGATGATCCAATGGTTGTTTTTTTGCCGTCGTTTTATCGATCATCCGTTGCTGTTTTCTCAATACTTGGGCGAACCCGTTCACCATGTTACGATATGATCGGCTCAAGTGCCACCAAAAGGGGCTGCGGTATTGGGATAAAAATTGTTATGATGGCCATTATGAATCGTCTCTCCAGATATCTTTTTGTCGAGTGTGCCGTTTCCCTGGTTTTTGCCTTGCTGATTTTGACCTTCCTGATCATGTTGCCTCGGACTTTGCAACTGGTCGATCTTTGGATCAATAAAGGGGTCTCAGTGGCTGTGCTGGGTGAAATGATTCTCCTGTTGGTGCCTCAATTTATTGTGGCGGCCTTGCCGATGGCGGTGTTGACCGGCGTTTTGTTGTCGTTGGGACGTTTTTCTCAGGATAGTGAAATGGTGGTCATCCAGGCCAGCGGCGTCAGTCTCTATCAGTTGCTCCGGCCCATTGCCCTGCTTGTGGGGATTTTTTCGCTTTTTTCCCTGTTCTTCGAGATGGTCTGGGTTCCGCAAACCTTCCATCAGTTTCGTCAGCTTCGATTGGCACTGGTCTCCTCCACCACCCTGACCTTGAAGCCGCAAACCTTCAGCCATGTGGTTCCTGGCCTGACCATCTATATCGATACCCATGATCCGACAACCCAGACCATGGGCGGAATTTTGATCTATGACCAGCGCAAAGAGGAGAAACCGGTCACCCTGATTGCCAAAAGCGGCCGATTGCACACGTTGGTCAGCGGCAATGCGGCCATCTTTCTGACCGAAGGTAGTCGCCACGAACAACTGAGCGACACCCACTATCGACAGCTTAAATTCGGCACCTACGATCTGGAGTTGGATGTCTCCCTCGGTCTGGGCAGCGAGGAGAGTAAAAAAGGGTTGGAGGAGATGGGCATGTCCGATCTGGACCGGGTGATCCGGGAGGATAAGCCGGAACGGTCTCATCGAGCCAGTATGGAGTGGCACCGTCGTTGGGCCTTTCCCATGGCAACCTTTATTCTAGGCGTGTTGGCTTTGCCCCTGGGTTTGCAGCAGTCCCACCGATCCGGGCGTAGTTACGGTCTGGTGGTGGCGGTCTTGATCTTGATCGTCCATATTTTTCTCCTCTCTCTGGGGGAGGCCATCGCCAAAGACGGCGGACTCTCTCCCATAGTCGGTTATGGGTTGCCAACCGGAATCATGGCGATGCTGACCGTTTATATATTGGTCAAAACCGCTCGTGGCAAGCCCTTCAAACTGGCACTTGTTCTGGTCCATATCATGGCTTCCCTGCCTCTGAAGCTATTGCGACCGGGCGCAGCCATCGGAAAGAAAAACTGACATGCCGGTTCTTTTCTACTATCTTCTCCATCTCTATCTGCGTGGTTTCATGCAGGTGATCGGCGTCTTCATGGGGCTGTTTTTTTTGATTGACGGTGTTGAGAGCATTCGCCGATATTCCGAAAAAATCAACTTTAACTGGCCGGATCTGATCCTGCTCATGCTCTGCCGCCTTCCCCCTTTCCTGACCATGTTGTTTCCTTCCTTCGCTCTGCTGGCCACACTCATCGTCCTGACCCGATTGACCCGTCAGAGCGAAATCACCGTCATGCGGGCGAGCGGCATCTCCTTATACCGAATCATCATCCCGTTTCTCATCGGGGGTGTGCTGATCGCGTCGGTTCACGTGGTGCTCCAGGACCAAATCATTCCACGTGCCAACAAAGCCTACTATGGTCTCCAGGATTACCTTTTGGATCGCCAGGCGCCATCCCTGACTGAGGCCGGTAATTTGTGGTATCGCATCGATCAACAGATTGTCCATGCCAAAAAGGGCAGTGCAATCGATAAGAAGTTGACGGATGTGATTGTTTTCCGTTTCGATAAGCAGCGGCATCTGGTCAGTCGCATCGATGCCAAGGTCGCCCGCTTTTCTCGTAATCAGTGGTCTCTTCATGAGGGAACCGAATATGTGTTCGATCGTTCCGTCCAGGCGGTCCGTTTTAATGTCAGGCCATGGCGCATCGATCTTGACCCCTCAATCTTGGGTGAAAAACCGGATGAGCCCCAGTTTTTATCCATCGGTGAATTGCGGATGTTGGCGGAACGGCTTGAAAAAGAGGGGGCCGATGCCACCACCCATTGGGTGATGCTGCACCGGAAGTTGGCCGACCCCGCCACCACCATTGCGGCCATTTTGCTGGCTTTTCCCTTTACTCTGCGGCTGCCTCGCCAGGGTGGTGTCGGTCGATCCCTTTTGATCGGTTTGGTTTTGGGTTTTGCCCTCTTTGTGGTGGTGGACCTCTCCACCGCTCTGGGGTTGGGGGGACGCTTGCCAGCCATGTTGTCCGCCTGGGCGCCGGTGCTTATTTTTCTGGGCATTGGCGGCTTTTTATTTCTCCATCTGGCCGATCCAAAGCAGAACGGGTAGAGGGCAAACGGTTGTGGCACAATGGTCGATATGGAAAATTTTGTTCTGATTCTGATTCTGCTCTTCGCCGGAATGGTGCTGCGCCGTTTGCGGGTTTTCCCGGAGTCAGCCGCGCTCTCCTTCAATCAGTATGTCATCTACATCTCCCTGCCGGCCCTGATCCTGATTCAGGTTCCCAAACTGACCTTCTCGACCCAATTGCTGACGCCGATTCTCATGCCCTGGCTGATGATGGGGTTTTCTGTCGGGGCGGTTCTCGGCTTGTCCAAGCTGTTGGGCTGGAGCCGCTCAATTACCGGCGGATTGTTGATGGTCATCCCTCTGGGCAACACCTCATTTTTAGGCATTCCCATGATCGACGCCCTGTTTGGTGCCGATTTCATCCCTTATGGCGTGCTTTATGACCAGTTGGGCACCTTTCCGGGTTTGACCATTTATGGTGCCATTGTTCTGGCCATCTATTCCGGCCAAGGCGCGTTGTCCGTTCGAACGGTTTTTCTTAAAATCATGACCTTTCCGCCTTTTCTCTCCTTGTTGCTGGCCATGGTCTTGATGAATCTTTCCTGGCACTTTGGGTCGGTCGCCACCGCCATCCTGGAGCGGCTTGCCGCCACCTTGGTGCCGGTGGTCATGGTGGCTGTCGGTCTTCAATTGACGTTTCATCTGGAAAAACAGTATGTCAAACCGCTTTTTGCCGGACTGCTCTTGAAGCTTTTCCTGGCTCCGATGGTCGCTCTGGCCATCTGTGTGGTTCTGGGGTTGCAGGGGGATGCGGCAACCATCGCTATTTTCGAGGCGGCCATGCCCTCCATGATTACGTCCGGTGCGTTGGCCATTGCGGCGGGGCTGGCACCAGATCTGATTGCGGCCATGGTCGGAGTCGGGCTGTTGATCTCCTACATCACTCTACCGCTCTGGCACTATTTTCTCACCTGAGCCTGCCCCGGAAACAGCCGTTGTCAGGAGATGGCCGACAAAACCTGTAAAACCGGGCTGCGGATGGTCAGGGGGAGAAAGCCGGACTGTTGCAGCTTTTCTTCCACAGCCGAAAAACCAGTTTCGACCTGTAAAAAATGGGCCGGACAGCGGCAGTCCGAGGCACCGATTCGGGGGGCGGGAATGCGGGTTTCCGCCAGATCAATCAGGCTTCTGCAGGTCGGGCACTCCCGATTGTCCGGGCAGACCCAGACCGTCTCGATAAAGGCTGTGTCGAGTGTCAGTATATAGTCGATATGCCAGCGTTTTTTCTTCTCTTTTCGGCAATGCCGAGCCACCCGTTTCTGCCAGTTTTTCCGAGCCGATCCGACATAGAGATAGCTCCCCCGGCGCAGGAAAAATCGTCCCCTGGCCCCGATATCGATCTCCTGGTTTTGCAAAATTTTAATCAACAGTACATAAGTGGCCATGACACATTTTGTCCGAGTGGTTTGATCGTCGTTGCCCGTTATTCCCTGACTTGTTGAAGCGGTACATCGAGCCATCCGGCTTACAATCTGTTTCACTGTTTTCCAAGTAAGAACATGGCGTTGTCCAATAGCTTGGAGAAGAAAATGGGAATCGAGGTAAAACAGTTCAAACAGTATATCATCCAGCCGGCGTTGGCGCTCCTGGATATGAAAAGTCCTTCTGCTGAGGCGTTGTTGTTGGGTACGGCCGCTCAGGAGTCCAAAATGGGTCACTACATTCATCAGTTGGGGGGAGGGCCGGCATTAGGGGTGTTTCAGATGGAGTCGGCCACTTTTCAGGATATCTGGCAAAACTATATCCGATTTCGTCCCGCCATTGCCAGTCGGCTGGCCCATCAGTGGCCTTTGCAACCGGAACCCGAGGCGTTGGTAACGGATCTGCTGTTGGCGGCGGTCATGTGTCGATTGCACTATCGACGCGTTTTTGCCCCGCTGCCCGAAGCAAACGATGTCAACGGTCTGGCGGCCTATTGGAAACGCTACTATAACACCGCGGCCGGGCGAGGGACGGAAGCAGAATTTATGACCAATTGGTCTCGATACGGTTTGAGCAATCTCTTGTGACAAGAATCGGGCGATGAAATCCAGAGCAGAATTGTTGGTCAGCAGTGTTTTGATAACGGAAAAGGGTGGCGGATAATGAAACCAAAATTAAACCATAATCAAATGGATATTCTTCACGATCTGCTTTTGGGAGTCGGTAAAATGCAGGGGGCCTTGGAGACCATCCAGAATCGGCAGCAAGAGCAGACAAAATGGATGGGTACCTTGGATGATCGTCTGCGCAGGGTAGAAAAAAAAGCGGCGCTAAACGGCCTCATGGCTGGCGGAATGGTCGGGATCATCATAGGGGTGGTTGGTCATTTTGCAAAAAATTTCTTCGGACTGAACGGTTAGACCTGGATTCGGCAGCTTGAGTGATGAGCCAACAACTGCCGTATCCAGGATAATATGCGGGTTTTTGGCAGCCCGGCTTGGACGGTTATTTTTTGCCCAAGATTTTATTCTTGCTGGCCATCCCCAACTCCGTTGGGGTTTTGAACTCTCTGAAGAGTTCCCGCCGACGTTGAATGACCCGAAGTTGCGCCGTAGCAACCAAAGCTTCGAGCTCTCGCATGGCCGAGTCATACTGCTCAAAACGAAAACGTGCTCGATAGTAGAGGATATCCTCGATAATCCGGTTTTCAATGATGGAGGCGTTGGTGTGGCAATCTATTTTTTGAGATTTCCAGGTGAAATGACAGATGATGTGGCCGCCATTGATAATTTGGGGAATTTTGGTTGAGGGTTGAAAATAGACTCCGCCACTGCTGATGTTCAGTGTTTTGACCGGAAAAGTGATACCGGCATCTCGGGTGACGGTAGTTGTCAGGCCCCATTTTGCATCGATCGAGATTCGAATACCCTGCCGTTTTTCGGTTCGAATAATCAGTGATTCTGGAAAAGAGAGTTTGAGAACGTTTCGCCCGACCATATCCAGGTAGTCTACAGAAAAAGAGAGGTTATACCGCTTGGTATTCATTCTCAGCATGACGGAATCGCTCTTGCGGATGCGAATATTTCCAATAGCCGGGTCCAATGCATCGATGATCAGATAAAGGTTGATCTCTTCCTTCATGCCCGGAATCATATCCAGCTTGAGAAAGGAGTGATAGTCAAAAATCTGATTGCCGATTCGAACATTGATGGGAAAATCCCCCTCCATCGTCATCAGTGTCAAAAGTTGAAGAATATTTTTTTTGTTGTCGATGAGAGCCGCATCGCTTGACAGCTCCTTTTTTGAGTTGATGCTGCTTGTTAAAGGGGCTTTTGCGGCGCTTTGATAGAGAAAATCCAGAAATTCCATATATACGGCTCCAACATTTTTTTGTTGTATGACAGCTCTTTAGTGAATCGATAAGTTGATTAAGCAAGAAATGAACCAGTGTCAACTTCTGGGCGGCAGAGTCTGGGGCCGGGCTGATTTTCGTGAAATGTTGTTGACTGGCTGGTGTTTTATCGTGAATTCGGCTCATTCAAGAGAACGTCAACGGCAGCGGTGATTATTCGAAACTGTTCGGGGTCTCCGCCACGGTCCGGGTGGTGCATTTTGGCCTGTTTTCTGTATTGGCTTTTGATTTCGTCGTTCTCCACCGGGTCATTCAATCCCAGTTGGGCCAGCGCTTGACTGCGTTGATCCTGCCGTTCAAATTGGAGCCAGAAATCCGATATCATCTGGCTCACCTCCTGTCGTTGAACCGTCTCCAGCCGTGCCACCTCCTTATAATACCCGCGCAGAGGGTCGCTCAATTCCGGTACATCGGTGTCTGATGGTGGATGCCAGGGTTTGATGCAAATATTCAGGCAGTGGATTTCAACTGTCTGATCACCGGTCCTGCGCAGCCGGTCCTGGAGGAGGTAGAGCAGGTGAAAAAGGAGAAAATGAATGCGATAGAGCTGAAGTTCATCACCGAGATTGATGCCAAAGAATGGGCGGATTTTATCTTTTCTCAGGCGATCGTATAGGGCGTATTCCTTGATTCCGGCCGGAAATTCGCAAAGGATGGCATGAAGTTGGTCCAGCAGTTTGTCTCGATGATCCCCGGTCGGTGGCTTCATGAGGAGCAGGCAGAAAAAGAGTGCACGGATTTCCTCCATTTATTCCGGGCCAACAAGAGCGGATCATTGGCATGTTGGCCCGGAATGAGGGGATAAGGCTAGGATTATGGGATAGATTTAAGGATTTCAGCGATCAGCAGGCCATCCGCTGCCACGAGAGAGTGGCCGGTTCCCGTCGTATAAACGGTGGATTTACCCCGAAGTTTCGGTACGTTGTTCATATCCTGACTGGGAGTTGGTACGACACTGTCTCCCCAGATCATGAAGGCGTGTGAGCGCAACACGGAGACATAGTGGATGGGTGGGTGGTCGGTATTGTTCAGATAGTCCAGCAGAGAGCCGGGCCAGGGGCCGGAGATGTCGTAATAGAGGCCACGGGAAGATTTCAGGGTGCTGTACGGAGGACCGCCAAACATCTCCTTGACCACCTCGACCGGCCAGGGGTCACTGGTAAAATCAAGGGCCTGTCCGGCTCGGGGGGTGCCCAAGTGTGGGGAGGCGATGGAGATCAGGGCTTTGGGATTGGGAACCGTGCCCCGGACCAGAGCCAGACGACCCAGGACGCCACCAACCGAATGGCCGACAAGAATATATGGCTCGTCAGGGTGACGCTGCTTTAAAAATCCCAACATGGCCTCCAGGTGGCTGACCTGGAACATCAAGGGGGCTTGCGAGGGCAATGAGACGATATAAACCTTGTTCTTGTTCTCCTGAGAGGCGGCATGAGCCGGCAGCAACAGTACCTCTCCACGGGGGTTGGTCTGCAAAATGCCGGCCCGTCGCCAACCGTTGCCATCGAGAACCGACATGGCCCCGCTGGCCTCCCAGCTATCCGGGCTGCCCAGATAACCGTGGATCAAAACCAAAACATCGGCCCTGGCACTACTATTGATACCGAAGATGAAGAGCGCAACAAAAATGCCGAGAAATTTTTTCATGATTACCCCTTAATCGATTCTTAAGAACGGAATCCTTATATTTTTATGTTTTTTTAAAATTTAAATCAGAGATAAAGGCTATTGGACCTTCTCTAGCGAGTTTAATTAATTTACAATGAAAATCAAATGATTTTAAAATCATCTCCAATCACCCGGTTGGGTTTTGTTCCGATCAAGCTGTTTAATGATTGGCTCCCCCTTTGTGGTTATTGAGACAGACGACTCAAAAAATAGTTTCAGGATGAGATCCTTATGATAACGAACAACAATCTCAAAAAGGCTGGATTAAAGGCAACGCTTCCACGTATGCGTGTTCTCGAACTTTTTTTGTCCGAGGCCGGAAGTCACTTTACCGCTGAGGATGTCTATAAAAAGTTTCTCTCCGACGGAGACGAAATCGGTCTGGCCACCATCTATCGGGTTTTAACCCAGTTTGAGCATGCCGGGTTGTTGCAACGTCACCATTTCGAAACCGGCAAGGCCATTTTTGAGTTGAACCAGGGCCACCACCATGACCATCTGGTCTGTCTGGAGTGCGGAAAAGTGGTGGAGTTCATGGATGAAGTCATTGAAAAGCGCCAGAAGGAGGTGGCTGCGGAAAAAGGATTCTCGGTTCAGGATCATGCCCTCTACATCTATGCCGACTGCCTGAACGCTGAGTGTCCCAATCGAACCCACAACGGTTGATTTTTTTCGCCATCCTGATTCAAGACTGCGGACCATATTATCCTGAATTCGGCAGTTGAACCCATGCACGTCTCCCTACCTTCTGATCGACCGGACGAATTAAAAAAATGCTTGATCACCAATAAGGCGACTGCGTTTTACTCCAATTGCACCAGCTACACCCGTTCAACTGCCGAATTTGGATTATTCTGACGGCCAGGCTTTGGTGTAATTTCGGCGATCTTTTTTTGTCGGCCTGCCACCGGGAACGGGCCGGATCTGCGCTTTCAAACCCTCCTGGACCCGTTCTCTGCGTCCGATACTCTCCTGGCTCTCCTCATAGAGCAATATCGCCTCTTTATAGGGTCCGCGTCGATCGGACAGGGCCTGAATCGTGATGATGTAGACGAAGGGGCCTTTGCGGATTTCCAACACCTCACCCACCGACAGTGCCCGGCCCGGTTTGCAGCGATCGCCATTGAGGTGGACCTTGCCGCCATTGATTGCCTCGGTTGCCAAGGTTCGGGTTTTGAAAAATCGGGCGGCCCACAGCCATTTGTCCAGACGACATCTTTCGTTCACATTTAGACTCCTGAGCCTGTTTGTTCCAGATTTGGCTGTTGCCGGCAGGAGCCGTCAACGGCCGATTATAGGTTTGACTGCCGAATTCAGATTGAATTGTCAGGTTGAAAACCGAATGTTTGCGTCTCCTGTTTCAATTCTGTCAAAACCTTCACGATGGCTTGGGTCTGTAAATCAATTTTTTGCCCGGTAGCCAAAAGCGAGTCGGCCTGATCGGTCAGGCTGGTCAGCGTCGGCGTGACCTGCTGGGCGAATTCGGTCATGCGAGAGACCTGGATTCCGGTCTGATTGGTCTGATTCAGGCTGCTTTGGTTCATTTGGCTCAGGCTTTCGACCCCTTTGGTGGTTTGCTCAATGGTCTGTTTCAGATGATCGGTGTTATCCGATAGCTCCACCAGTTGTTGATTGGTACGAGCAAGATTTTCCGATGTATCACCGGCCAGTTGGGTCGTCTGTCGGTTTTGATTGGCAATCTTGTTGACCGTATCGAAAATGGTCGTCACCATTCCCTCCTGCTGGTTTAGAGCCTGAGCGATCTGCTGATTGGATTGATTGACCCGATCGATTCGAGTACAGATCAGAGTGGCCTGCTCTTTCATCTCCTTGGATTGAGTCTGGATATCGTCGGCCTTGTCATCGATCAGTTGGGTGGCCAGTGCGGTCTGTCTGGCAAGTTCCTTCACCTCATTGGCAACGACCGAAAAGCCCTTGCCGTACTCTCCGGCCCCGGCTGCTTCGACCGAGGCGTTCAGAGCCAGCATATTGGTCTGTTCGGCAATGGCGTTGATCAATACCACCACCTCGCCGATCTCCTGCGCCGATTGACTCAACTGTTCCATCATCCGGCTGTTGTTCCGGGCCAGATCCTGAGCGGTTTCGGATTCCTGGTTGGCGGTTGCCAATCGGGTTTTTGTCTGTTTGAGATCCTCGACGATTCTGTTCAGAACGTCGGCGGTTTGGTCGATGTAAATATCGGCCTGCCGAGCGGCCTCTTGGATACTGCTCATCTGCTGGTTGTTTTGATCCGTCGTTTGGTTGATGCCGTCAAGCAGGGTGTCGGTTTCGAGAATCTTGCTGGCCAGAAAGGAGAGGCTTTGTTCGATCTGAGCGGTTGTTTCAGCGATTTGCGCCAGTAAAGCCGTAGTTACCCGATTCTCATCGGCGGTTGAATCAAGCTCGGAAGAGAGTTGATCTGTGCTTTTGGCGGCCTGCTCGCTTTGGTTTTTCAAGGTTTGGTTCTGGCGGGCCAATTGGGTCGAAAGGCTGACCAGTTCCATAACGGATGTTGAAAGCTGCTCGCTCTTGTAGCCGGTAAAGGTGTTGACGGTTTCGGCCCGATCCACCAGAGTGCAAACCTCTTGGGCCAACTCTGCCAGGAGGGTTGAACCACTGGCTGACTGTTGAATGAATTCGGTAAGGCCGCGACCGCTGTTCAGGTTTTTCAAGGCCAGAAGCAACTGTTTGGGGCCGGAATCGATGGTCCTGCCGGTCAGCCAGGCGATTACGCCGAGCAGGGCCAGGGAGACGGCGAGCCAATAGGGGGTCAGGGTCCAGGGGGGCGGGTTGAGCGAGGCTCTCTTTTGCAGCACCTGCTGTAGGGCCGGGTTGACGTCAACTGTGCCAAGGGGTTGGCTTGGATTGTCGAACAGGCTGGAATCGACTTGTGGCAAGGGGCCGGGCTGGTAAAGAGGGGTGTCGTGCTCCTTTGTCTGGCTGGGTCGGGCCTCCATGGAGTCGGAAACGGTCATTTCCGGGACCTTGACCATCGGGTCGACTTTTGTCGGCGTCGGGCTTGGTTGTTTCAGATCGTCAAGGGTCAGGACGATCTGCTGGTATAAGGGCAATAACCGTTGACCAATTTCCGCCGGATTTGACGCAGGCAAAGAGGAATAGTCAGCCTGGACGGTGATCGTCGTTTCCCGATTTCTAAAGGCGGAAAAATAGCTGTAGAGAATTTTTTTCAGATGGTTTTGTTGAAAAATTCCGATTCGGGAGCCATCAATGGCTTGAATCAGTTTTCCGACGATTTTCTCGACGCCGGAGTCGTCCTCCTGTTTGGCCTGTTGCAAAAGGGAATTGACCAGTCTGAAACTGTCAGCCACCCAGCGGCTTTCGATGTACTGCTCCAACTCCTGTCCCGAACGATTCATCTCCCGGATGGTCTGCGGTGTGGCTGGTCCATGCAGGTTTTCATCGATGAATTGTGTAAATGCGCTGTTGTAACGATTTAATCTGTTGTCAATCTCTGGAAAAGAACGACCCTCTGAGCCAAGAAAATTCTTCAGCAGGCCCATTTTGACCACATGATCCTCACGAAACCGAACCTTCCAGTGCAGACGATACTCTTTTTCCATGCGGCGAATGACCATCACCTGGGCGCGGATTTGATCCAGATCAAAGGGAGCGAAAGCCTGTTTGAGTTGTCTGGCGGCTTGATCTAACTGGGTTTTGGAGGTAACCGGATGAACGGTCATTATTTTTGAATCGACTTGGCTTGGATTGCTCAGCAAAGTCCGGGCGCTTTTAATGTGTTGGGATAGGGCGGTTTTGCGTCCCAGATAGGTGGGAAAGTTTGACTGCCTGATCAACTCCCGGTCAATCTCTTGCAGAGAGGAGAGTAACTCGTCAGCCACCTGTGGTTTTGGCTGGTTCTGGTAGTTGTCGAGGTCATCCATGACGTTGAGTAACAGTTTTTTCAGTAGCGACCAATCGGCCGTCATATCGGCTTGATCTGTTTTCTCCGGCTGAAGCGGTTTTCCCTGCGGGGGTAGAGGCTTGACCTTCCCGGTCGGCTCCGGCATCATCCGCTGTGGATTTTGTAGTTGGCTGAGACGATTTTCCCGATCTGTCAGTGCCGTTTGTTGTCTCTTGATGTAGTCTCGTTGCTCCTTGACCAGGTTCAACCCCTGTTTCAACCGGTTTTCCAGTGGTCGATTGAGTTGAGATTGCTGGCTGTCGGCGAGTGTTTGGGCCGCTTGGGAGAGTGTCGTAATCTGCTCTCGGTGATCCATGACCAGCTTTTGATAGTGGAGCGTCGCCAAAAGAAAAAAGAGTCCGATAACGCCAAAGCTTAGACTGACCTTCATGCCGGTCGATAAACGATCAAAGCGGTTCATGTTGACTCTCTTATCATGATCCCGAAAAATGGTTCCGTTGAGTTTGGCTTGCTGTTTGGGCTCTCTTCACTCTATTTTTTTTTCATTAATCAGTTTAACGAACGTTGAAGTGTGCGTCTATCTTTACCAAGTTTATTTTTTGACAAATCGGTATGTTGGATTGCTCTAAAAAAAAATTCATTTTATTATTGTTTGGTTATACAAATAAGGAACGAGAATGCTGGTCTTGAAAGGTTTTCAAAAAAAATATCTCAGGGGTCTGGCTCACGGACTCAAGCCGCTGGTTTTGATCGGTCGGGAAGGGGTGACGCCGACGGTCTTGGATTTTGTCAGGCAGGCTTTGGCGGACCATGAGTTGATCAAGGTCCGGTTTAATGACCATAAATTGGAGAAAAAAGAGCTGTCGGCCCAGCTTGTTGAGCAAAGTGATAGTGTTCAGGTCGGGATGATCGGTCATATGGCCCTTTTATACCGACCCCACCCAAATCCAGAAAAACGCACCATTCAGGTGCCGACAAAATCATGAACGCCTCCTCCGGTGTCGTCTCCCACACCATTCGTTGGCAGGGAAAGGTGCCAATCGGGGTCGAATTGACCCTCAAGGGTGGTGTGGTTGTCGAGGTGGATCTGATTGAACAGACGGTGGTTGTGGTTGGATCGGTGTCGTTAAAGGCAAAAAAACAGGAGTGGTGCCGGCATATTGCCGACTATCTGGCTCGGCAAGCGCTCTTGGAAATTCAGCAAGAGGCGAGCAAAAACCGCCCGGACGGTCGTTCGACCGTCCGGTTTGATGTTCGGCCCGATCCCAACGTGACTTGGTGGGGTTGAACCTAGATACGGCAGTTGTAAGCACGCAATCGGCACAACCTCTTGATTCACCTGGTGAACTGGAAAAAAGTCTCATCACCAATAAGGTGACTTCGATTTTTTCCAGTTCACCAGATAAACCAATATGTTGCACCGCGCTTACGCACTTCCAACTGCCGAATCTAGGTTGAACCGTCAAGCCATTTGTCTTTATCCTGGAAGCGGCGGTTGTCGGCACGCACCGCCAACCGCCGCTTCTGGGTTTATTCCCCATCGGCATAGGAGAGGTAGGCGGTCAACAGCCTCTCGACACTTTCAACCGTCGTTCCTTTGCGCTGGGCATACTCCTCGACCTGTTCACGGTTAATGCCGTCAACCCGGAAATATCGTGATTGCGGGTGAGAAAAATAATAGCCACACACCGCCGCTTGAGGAGACATGGCCCCGGTTTCGGTCAGGTGGATGCCGATCTGACCGGTGACCTCCAGCAGGGAAAACAGGGTGGCGGCTTCGCTGATGTCCGGGCAGGCCGGATAGCCGGGTGCCGGTCGGATGCCTTGGTATTTGCCCTGGATCAGATCGTCGTTATCCCAGACCTCCTCCTTGGCGTAGCCCCAATGGGTGCTGCGGACCTCTTGGTGCAGCTTTTCGGTAAAGGCTTCGGTCAGGCGATCCGCCAATGATTTGACCATGATGGAGCCGTAATCATTGCCCTCATCTTCCAATTTTCGACATTGTTCATCCAGCCCGATTCCCACGGTAACGGCAAAAAATCCCAGGCTGTCAGCCAGGCCGCTTTTTTTGGGGGCGATAAAGTCGGATAGGGCGTAATGGGGGCGTCCTTCCGGTTTGACTCCTTGTTGTCGCAGGGTGTGAACTATGGCAATGGGGTGTTGGGTGTCGTTCTTTTCGTATACCTCGATGTCGTCATCCTCCCGACTGTTGGCCGGAAACAGTTGAAAGACAGCTCGGGCAGTCAAGATTTTTTCCCGGATGATTCGATCCAGCCAGAGTTGGGCGTCGTCAAACAATTTTTGAGCTTCAGCCCCTTTTTTCTCATCCTGAAGAATTTCGGGATAATGGCCGCTCATCTGCCAGGTGTGAAAAAAGGGGGTCCAGTCGATAAACCCCTTCAGGGATTCCAGAGGCAGATCTTGAATGACTTGGCGCTCGAAGGTGGTGGGCCGGGGAGGGGGAAAAGAGGACCAATCGGTTTGGAAGCGGTTGTTGCGTGCCTGCTTCAAGCCGGTGGTCGGTTTGCGTTTTTGGGCATACCGCTGCCGCAGTTTGTCCTGCTCCTGACGTATGGCGGCAAAGGTCGCCTCGCGTCGGTTTTTATCCAGCAGATCGCTGGCAATCCCCACCGCACGGGAGGCGTCCTTGACCTGGACGGTGGGGCCGCTGTAGTGGTTGGAAATCTTGACAGCCGTATGTAGGGGAGAGGTGGTGGCACCACCGACCATCAAGGGGAGGGTCATGTTGGTGCGCTCCATCTCCTGGGCAATCAGGGCCATCTGTTCCAGGGATGGGGTGATCAGGCCGGAGAGGCCAATGATATCGACCTTTTCGTCTCTGGCTCTTTGAAGGATCGTATCGCCGGCCACCATGACGCCCAGGTCGATCACCTCAAAATTATTGCATTGGAGAACCACCTTGACGATATTCTTGCCGATATCGTGGACATCCCCCTTGACCGTCGCCAGCAGGATTTTACCCTTGCTGCTGCTGGTTCCTTTGGTCTGGCTGGCTTCGATGTAGGGGATGAGGACCGCCACGGCCTTTTTCATCACCCGTGCGCTTTTGACTACCTGGGGCAGAAACATCCGACCGTCGCCGAACAGATCGCCGACCCGATTCATGCCGGCCATCAGCGGACCCTCGACGACGCTCAGGGGATGGTCGGCCAACTGTCGGGCCTCTTCGACGTCGGCCTCGATAAATTCGGTGATTCCCTTGACCATGGCATGGGTCAGCCGTTCGTTTACCGGCAGGCTCCGCCATTCGGCGCATTTTTCCACCTTGTCGATACCGCTTTCCTGCTCTCGAACGGTATCGGCAATCTCCAGCAGTCGGTCGGTGGCGTCCGGACGTCGATCGAGCAGAACATCCTCCACCCGCTCCCGCAATTGCTGTGGAATCTCTTCATAAAGAGCCAGTTGTCCGGCATTGACGATTCCCATATCCATTCCGGCTTTGACCGCATGATAGAGAAAGGCGGCGTGCATGGCTTCGCGAACCGGATTGTTGCCCCGAAACGAAAAAGAGACGTTGCTGACGCCGCCGCTGATCTTGGCCCCCGGCAGGTTGGCCTTGATCCATCGGCTGGCCGCAAAAAAGTCCAGGGCATAGCGGTTGTGTCCGTCGATGCCGGTGGCGACGGCAAAGATGTTCGGATCGAAGATGATCTCTCCCGGAGGAAAATGAATGGCTTCGGTCAGCAGCTTGTAGGCGCGGGCGCAAATGTCGATCCGTCGTTGAAGGGTATCGGCCTGGCCGGACTCATCGAAGGCCATGACCAGGACCGCCGCACC
Source organism: Magnetococcales bacterium (assembly GCA_015232865.1). Next base: position 40,336 of record JADFYU010000007.1, on the reverse strand, counting down.
ATATCGACGGGCCAAACGGGCCTGCTTCAGGAAAACTTCCTCCCCCTCCTTCAGGCTGATGGAGTTGACGATCCCCTTGCCTTGAAGGGTTTTGAGGCCCGCCTCCAATACTTCCCACTTGGAAGAGTCGATCATGACCGGCACGCGGGAGATGTCCGGTTCGGCGGCGATCAGGTTGAGAAACCGGACCATGTCGGCTTTGGCATCCAGCATGGCATCATCCATGTTGATGTCGATGACCGACGCCCCCTCTTCAATCTGTTTGAGTGCCACATCCAACGCCTCATCGTGGTTCTCTTCCCGGATCAGTCGGGCAAAACGGCGCGAACCGGCGACGTTGGTTCGCTCGCCGACATTGACGAACAGCGACTCATCGGTAATGTTGAAAGGTTCCAATCCGCTCAGCCGGCAGCGCGGGGAGATGGTCGGGGGGGTGCGTGGGGTGATTCCAGCGACCGCCTCACTGATGGCTCGAATGTGTTCCGGTTGGGTTCCGCAGCAGCCACCGACCAGATTGACCAGGCCGGATGTGGCAAACTCGCGAATTTTTTCCGCCATGGCTTGGGGGGATTCGTCATACTCACCCAGCTCATTGGGCAGTCCGGCATTGGGGTGGACGGAGATCCGGGTTTCGGCAATCCGGCTCAGTTCCGCCAGGTGAGGGCGAAGTTGATCGGCACCCAGGGCGCAGTTGAAACCGAAAGTAATGGGGTTGGCATGGCTCAACGCGTTCCAAAAGGCTTCGACGGTCTGCCCGGACAGTGTTCGACCGCTGGCGTCGGTGATGGTTCCAGAGATCATGACCGGCAAGGTGGTTTGGTGACGTTCGTTATAGTCGGTGATGGCAAACAGGGCGGCTTTGGCGTTCAGGGTGTCGAAGATGGTCTCCACCAGAAGCAGATCAGCTCCCCCCTCCAACAACCCTTGAATGGCGGTTTGATAGGCCGCCACCAACTCATCGAAGGAGACGTTGCGAAAGCCGGGGTTGTTGACGTCTGGAGAGATGGAGGCGGTGCGGTTGGTGGGGCCGAGAACGCCGGCCACGAAACGGGGCTTGTGCGGATTTTTAGACTCGGCTTCGTCGGCGGCTTTCCGGGCCAGAGCGGCGGCGGCTTTGTTGATTTCGAACGCCAGATCCGACAGATCGTAGTCGGCCAGGGCGATGGCGTTGGCGTTAAAGGTGTTGGTCTCCAACAGATCGGCTCCGGCCTCCAGGTAGGCCGTGTGAATACCACTGATAATATCCGGCTTGGTCAGGCAAAGCAGGTCGTTGTTGCCGATCAGGTCGGCTGGGTGGTCTATAAACCGTTCTCCCCTGAAGTCGGCTTCGGTCAACTGGTGGCGTTGAATCATGGTCCCCATGGCGCCATCGAGTACCAAAATGCGTTCCGACAACAGTTCAAGAAACCGGGTGGTGCGTTCTACAGAGACAGTCATGATAAATATCCATGTTCCAAAATCTAAAGATTGACAGAGAGCTTGTGAAAAGATGAAATCCGACTACGAATGCCCAAAAATCCCCCCCCCGCTCCGGGTTTTATTTTTTTTCAAGCTCAGAGAGATCCTGTGGGAATTCTCTCAACTTACAAGTAAATAAAATAGTGCAAAAGTTGAAAATGGCTGGCGACCCAATCCAGTATAGGTTACAATAATCTGATTCAGACGGAAGAAAAAGGGGCGCGTTTCCTTAAATAATTTGCAGGACGGGGAATCTTCGGAATATATATAAATATTTCGAGAGTTTCAAAAAATTAGGGAAGCGTGGTTTCCGGTATTGGTTTCAATCTCACAAAAATAGGAGTTTTAAGGATGCGTTTTTCCATTATCCTAGCGTTGTTGGCGGTTTTATTTCCTTGGGGGGAGTTGAGTGCCAGTGACGTGTTCTATCAAGATGGTCGGTATACGGTTCGCAAGGTAGAGGGAACCTGCAAATTGGAAATTGCTCTCCACTATGGCAAGAAACAGCCCAGTGCCATTTTGGCCTTGTTCCCGACCGACGATTATTACGGCGAGTTTTTTACTCAAAAAGAGTCCATCGGACTGGCTCACCGTAAAATTCAGGTCCAGTTTGATAAAAACAAACCCGTAAACGTCTCCTTTGTTCTGGATGCGGCTCAAAAAGACGGTTATTGGGCCTGGCAATATCTGGAGTCCACCAGCGATCTGCTGACCAATGTGGCTAGAAAACGTGAGATGGTCATCCGCTTTTCCAATGCGGCTGGCAACAACTATAAATACACCGTTTCCCTGTCTGGAAGTGGTAAAGCGGTCAAATCCCTAAAAGAGTGTCGCTGATTCAATCGGCCTGATTGATCGGAACGGGTTGTCTATTCCAGAAGGTGCGGAGGGTTTCTCCGCACCTTCTGTTTTGGCCGGTCGTCCGGGTCTCTTTCCCTGATCTAAGCTCCGTAACGGTCTCTATACTCGTGTATGGCGGCCAAGGTTCCGACTTGGCTCGGATCATTCTCCAGCAGTCTGATGAGGTCGGTCAGTTGAGCGATGGCGATGACGGGCACTCCCAGCATTTGCTCCACCTCCTGTACAGCGCTTTGGTTTCCGGTTCCTTTTTCCTGGCGATCCAGTGCGATGACGACACCGGCCACGGCTGCGCCGGCCTGCTCGATCCATCCGGCTGACTCTCGAATGGAGGTTCCGGCGCTGATAACGTCATCAATGATCAAAACCCGGCCTTCAACCGGAGCGCCGACCAGATTTCCTCCCTCCCCATGATCTTTGGCCTCTTTTCGATTGTAGGCCAGTGGAACGTCCCGTTCATGGCGTCTGGCCAGGGCGGTCGCTGCGGTCGTCGCCAGGGGGATTCCCTTGTAGGCCGGACCGAAAAGCAGATCGAAGGGTGGGCATTTTTGGATGATGGTGTCCGCGTAGTAGTTGCCGAGCTGTTCGATCAAGGCTCCCGAGTTGAAAAGGCCGGCATTGAAAAAATAGGGGCTGTCCCGACCGGCTTTGGTTCGAAACGAACCAAAGCGTAGAACGTGAGCACCGAGGGAGAAACGGAGAAAGTCGAGGCTGGTTTCGATGTTTCGAGGCATGCTGTTTCCTTTGTGTTACAAGGGTCAAATGATATATAACCCTGGATTAGAGGTTTACGGCTGATGGATTCATCTTGGAGCGTGGTGTGACAAAACCGAAAAGAACAGTATCAAAATGGGTCCTGGTTGGTCTATTGCTGCTCGTGGCCAATGTCTGGGCGCAGTATCTTCTTTGGTTTGGCGAGCAGGGCTTGGTTCGTTGGCGCCAGACAGAAAAGCAGCTTCAGGTATTGACCAAGGAAAATCGTCAGATCGAAAAAAGAATAGCCCGTATCAAGGAGGAGATCTTGTTAGGGGAGCACGAAGACATTCTTCTGGAGGAGGTGGCTCGCCGCGATCTGGGCATGGTTTATCCCGACGAGATTATTTTTATCGAATCCAACCACTGATCAAATCTTCCGGTTTTCCTCGCCGTTCCTGGAATAAATGAGGTTGAAATCCGTTTTTCCCAGCAGAGATGGTCGCAGCGATTTGGTTTGACATCAGAGAACAGATCATTTTTTTTTGGGTTTTCCTTGGCATTTGACTTGAATCACCATATATTAGCCGTTGACTGAGCTGAGGAGCACCCAAGACAAAGTCGGCAACGCCGGCTTTTTTCGTCTTTGGTTTTCCGGAGTTCTTAGTTTAAGTATCTGTTAAGACTTGTTTTTTTTGTTTTGTTCGTTTCTCTGCGTCGAAGATGATTCTTGGGTTTCCGCTGCAAAACAAAGACATCCTTCCTAAAGAGATGTTTTTTCGTTTTATTTTTCGGTAAGCACGATTATGTCAGAAATAGCTGAGAAGATTACCCCGTTTGCCCAGGAGGCTGCTGAGACAGTCGGGTGTGGGGTGGTTGATGTTGAGTATGTCAAGGAGGGCCAGGAATTTTTTCTCCGGGTCTACATTGAAAAAACGGAAGGAAATTTGGATCTGGACGAGTGTGCGGCGGTAAGTCGATATCTCTCCGGTCTGCTTGATGTCGAGGATTGTGTTCCGGGCGTCTATCGTCTGGAGGTCTCCTCACCTGGTTTAACCCGCCCCCTGAAAAAGGAGGCGGACTACATCCGCTTTGTCGGCCATTTGGTTGCTGTTAAAACCTATATGTCGCTAAAGGATCTGGATGGGAAAGATAAAGGTCGCTTGTTTAAAGGTAAATTGCTTGGGCTGAATGACGGGCAGGTTCGGATCATGACGGAGCAGGGTGAGATCGTCGTTCCCCTGTCTGGCATCAGCAAGGCAAATTTGGACGTGGAATTTTAATACCCCTGTGGAGTCGTAGTCCCATGACAGTGGAGATCATTCAGTACGCTGAACAGTTGGCGCGTGAGCGTGGCATACCTCGGGACGTGGTTATCGAGGCCATGGAGGTGGCCATCGAAACGGCCTCTCGTCGAAAATATGGGGCGCATAAAAACATTCAAGCCAGCTTCGATTATAAATCGGGTGAGTTTGCGATCAGTCAGCTTTTTGAAGTGGTTGAGGGCCAGGACTCAGAGAGCTATGAGGGGCCGGATGTCAACATAACCCTGGAAGATGCGCAAAAGCTGAACCCTGGAGCCAAGATCGGCGATTTTCTGGCTGAGGGGCTTCCGCCCATCGAATTCGGGCGGATTGCGGCGCAAACCGCCAAGCAGGTGATTGTTCAGAAGGTTCGCGAAGCCGAGCGCAAGAGCATCTACGAAGAGTATATTCAGCGCCAGGGACAGTTGGTCAACGGTATGGTCAAGCGGGTCGAGCGGAATAACATCCATGTCGATCTGGGTCGGGCCGCCGCTTTTCTGCCTCATGAGCATCAACTTCCTCGCGAACACTACCGACAGGGTGACCGGATTCGGGCCTTCATCTACGAGGTGAGAGACGTCAACCGGGGGCCGCAGATCATTCTGTCCCGCACCGATCCGCAAATGGTTGTGCGTCTCTTCGAAATGGAAGTGCCGGAGATCTATGATAACATTGTCGAGATCAAGGCCGTTGCACGAGATCCGGGCTTCCGCAGCAAAATAGCCGTTCGTTCCAACGATTCCCACATCGATCCGGTCGGTTCTTGTGTCGGTGTTCGAGGCTCGCGGGTTCAAGGCGTGGTTACCGAGTTGCAGGGCGAGCGCATCGACATTATCGAATGGTCCTCTGATCCGGCTGTTTTTGTCTGTAATGCGCTGGCCCCTTCCGAGGTGGCCCGTGTCATCGTCGATGAGGAGGAGACCAGTATTCAGGTCATCGTCACGGCAGACCAGCTTTCGTTGGCCATTGGTCGTCGGGGTCAGAACGTGCGTCTGGCCTCCGAACTGACCGGCTGGAAGATTGACATCATTACCGAACAGGAGGACGCCTCCAGTCGGGCCGAAGAGTTCAGTGCCATTTCTCAGCAACTCATGCGGTTTTTGGATCTGGATGAGGATGTATCCGGGGCCTTGGTCCAGGAAGGGTTTTCCAGCGTCGAAGATGTCGCCTATGTTCCTTTGGAAGAGTTGGCTTCCATCGATGGATTTGACATTGACATCGCTCAGGAGTTGCGCAATAGAGCGCGGGAGCATCTGCTTCACAACGCCTTGGAGACCGAAGAGCGCAAGGTTGAGTTGGATATTGATCCGCGCCTGTTCCAGTTGAGTGCCTTGAGTGAAGAGTTGGTCATTTCCCTGGCCGAAAAAGGGGTGGAAAATCTGGATGACCTGGCTGATTTGGCAACAGACGAGCTGCTGGAATTATCCGGAAACGCTTTGTCCCAGCCGGTGGCTGAGTCCTTGATCATGGAAGCAAGAGAGATGGCAGGTTGGTTTGATGAGGAGGAAAAGGCCTAATCAAACCGCCTCTGAGCGGGATCATACCGATTCCTCCGAGCCGGGCAGGATGTGTGTCATCAGTCGTCAGGCGGCTGAAAAAGGACGTCTGCTGAGGTTTGTCCTGGGGCCGGACGGTCAGTTGTTCGAGGATCTGGCTGGAAAGTTGTCGGGACGTGGTTATTATGTCGTACCAACAGCGGATGCCATCGTAAAGCTGCATAAGCGGTTTGGTTCGGAAAAAGGGTTGGATTTTGAGCCGATTTTGTTGCGGATTGGCCAGGGGCTTCAGCGGCGACTTCTGGATGGTTTGAGTTTGGCGCGCCGGTCAGGTAACTTGCGATGGGGTCTGCGTGGGGTTCAGGAGTCGGTTGAGGCCCTTGCCTCGCCGCTACGGGGTCGGTCCGGTGCTGGCTCTGCCGAGATGTTATGGCTGTTGGCCGCTGACTCGGCATCAAACACCCGTGAAAAATTTGAAGGTCAGCGGCGAAAGTTGTCGGCCATGACCCAGAAGGAGCCGGAGGTCTTTGAGCTCCTGGACCGAGACCATTTCGGTACGGTTTGCGGCGGTGAAAAGGTTGCCATTTTGGTTGTCACTCAAAACGGGATGGTGCGACGGGTTCGTGAGGACATTTTGCGATGGAACTCATTTTTAACCCCTGGACCGGGAAAATCGGCTGGAAAAAGATAGGTGGACAGTATAAGTTTATGGGGCAGGATTGATTCGTTGGCGTAGGCTTCAAGAAGTTAAATAAGGGTTCTATTCCGCTTTGATCTCGACATCTGATCATTTTGGGCGGATAGTCTTTGACGGTTGGTTTTTTGTTTGGTGGACGACGTTGGCTGCCAAACAGGAAAAATTGGTAATTTTGTAGGGTCTTCCCAGTTTTTCTGGCGCCCTTGCCGGTTTTTTTTCTGCGCGGTCATTTGTGGCTTTGCGTAAGAGAATGACGGTTTTATTCATTCGGTGGAGATTTTTCTTTTGAGCGATACCAAAAAGAGCGATGCGGATAGCACGTTGAGGCTGAAAGCCCCTCGTCACATCGTATTACGCAAGACCGTGGAAGATGGTTCGATCAAACAGAGCTTTTCCCATGGGCGAAGTAAGAATGTGGTCGTTGAGAGGCGGCGTAAAAAGTCGTTCTCCCAAGATGACAGTGCCAGGGAGGGGTCTGACAGGTCGGGTTGGGCAGCCCCTCCGGCACGATCGGTATTGGCCGCAACGATCGAAAAACGACCATCTGATTCGCCTTCGACATCCCGCCCCAGACGTCAGCAGATTCTCAAGCCCATGACCGAGGAGGAGCGTAAAGCCTTCCTCGAAGATCAAAAACGGATCGCCCAGGAAAAAGCTCGGCTCCAAATTCTCGAAGATGAAAAGAGAGTGGCTCAGAAGGCTGCGGCCGAAGAGGCCGAGCGTCAGCAAAAGGAGGTGGCCGCAAAAAAAGCCCAAGAAGAGGCGGCCATTGCCGAAGCCCAGGCTGCAGCGACGGCGGATCTTTCAGGACAGACGGAGGTGGAGTCGGCATCCGAATCGGTCGTTTTGGCGGCAGATCATCCCGTTGCTGAGACAGCGGCTCGGGAACCGGAAAAGAGACCGATCAAAACGGACGCAGCTGCCGAGTTGATGCAGGAGGATGAATCGGCGCCGCAGACGGTCGTTGAGGTTATCGAAGAGCAGGTGGTAGAGCCGGAGTTTGTTGAGGTGATTGCCCCACCGATCGAGAAGAAGCCGATTAAACTCAGTAAAGCCCAGCGGGAAGATGTCGCTCGGAGTAAAACGGAAGCGCTGGTTGCCAAGCGTCTTTCGCAGTTGGAAGAGTTGCGCGCCCAGAAAAAAGTGTTGGAGGAAAAAGCCATTGCCAAAGGGGAGGAAGGGGAGCCGCGTAGAACCCTTAAAACCCGTGTCAAGCGCAAGGGTAAAAATGCCATTACTCAGGTCGAGGATGTCGGAGTTCCCCCGCAGAAACGTCGGAGTAAGTCTTCCCGAGGTCGGGGCGGGCGTTATCAACCGGAAGCTCCGGCTGTCATCCAGGCTCCGGTTATTCGGGATGTCATCATTCCGGAGGTTATTACCGTAATTGAATTGGCCAGCCGAATGGCGGTCAAATCTTCCGAGGTCATCAAGCTTCTCTTTACACAAGGGATGATGGTCACCATTAACGAGGTGTTGGATCAAGACACCGCTGTGCTGATCGTCGAAGAGTTGGGCCATCGTCCCAAAATCGTTTCAGAAGCGGCGACCATTGACGCCGAGTTGGCTGAATCCGAAGACAGTGTCGCCGAGTTGACCGTGCGCTCCCCCGTTGTCACCGTCATGGGCCATGTGGATCATGGCAAGACCTCCTTGCTCGATGCCATTCGTCGTACCGACGTCACCTCTCGTGAATTTGGTGGTATTACGCAACATATCGGTGCTTATCAGGTCAAGGTCGAAAGTGGCGCGACCATCACCTTTATCGATACGCCGGGCCATGCGGCTTTTACGGCCATGCGCTCTCGTGGGGCGAAGATGACCGATATCGTCGTCTTGGTTGTGGCGGCCGATGATGGGGTCATGCCTCAAACCATCGAAGCCATCGCACACTCTAAGGCGGCTGGTGTGCCCATCGTCGTCGCCATCAACAAAATGGATGTTCCGGCTGCGAATCCCGACCGGATCATGCAACAGTTGACCGAGTATGAGTTGGTGCCGGAAGAGTGGGGTGGTGAGACCATATTCTGTAAACTTTCCGCCAAGACCGGAGAGGGTGTTTCCGAACTTGAGGAGCTGTTGCTGCTACAGGCGGAAATGCTGAATTTGCAGGTCAATATCAACAAAAAAGCACGCGGTGCCATCGTTGAAGCCAAGCTGGATAAAGGACGTGGCTCCGTTGCCACCTGTCTGGTTCAAAGCGGCATGTTGTGTGTGGGTGATATTTTTGTCGTCGGTCTGGAATGGGGTAAAATCCGTGGTTTGGTCAACGATCGCGGGGAGCCTGTCGAGAAGGCCGGCCCCTCTACCCCGGTCGAAATCATCGGTCTTTCCGGTGTACCGGAGGCTGGTGACGAACTGATCACCGTACCCGATGAGCGCCGGGCTCGGGAGATTGCTTCGTTTCGTCAGCGGACCCTCAAGGAAAAAGAACGGGCCAAGACGTCGCCCTCCAGCATGGATGATATTTTCAGTCAGATCCAGGAAGGGGAACTTGAAGAGGTTAACGTGCTCATCAAGGGTGACGTGCGTGGTTCGGTCGAGGCGGTGGCGGATGCCTTGGAGAAGATTATTCATGATGAAATCCGGGTCAAGGTCGTTCATACTGGCGTTGGTGGAATCAACGAGTCGGACGTCATGCTGTCCATGGCGTCGGGCGCACTGGTCCTGGGATTTAACGTCCGCGCCGATGCCAAAGCCCGTGAACTGGCCAAGCGGGAGAAGATTTCTCTCAGCTTTTATACGGTTATCTACGATTTGATCGACGACATCACCAAGGCTATGGAAGGAAAACTGAATCCCAAAGAGCGTGAGATACAGTTGGGTCATGCGGAGGTTCGCGAGGTGTTCCGCATTACCAAGGTGGGTAATGTCGCCGGTTGTATGGTTACCGATGGTCACATGACCAATAAATCCAGAATGCGGGTGTTCCGGGATGATGTCGTGATTTTTGACGGTTTCATCTCCGCGTTGCGTCGCTTCAAGGATGATGTGAAGGATGTTCGCGAAGGGATGGAGTGTGGCATCAGTCTGGATAAATACAGCGACCTGAAGGCTGGCGATGTAATCGAGGCCTACACCGTAGAAGAGATTCGTCAGACCATTCAATAACCCTGGTTTTGGTTGTGGTCCGCTCGCATCGGCACGACCTCTTGTTTCACCGGACAAACGGTTGCACCGCCTATGCGCGGCCAACTACCGGACACAGGATGATGGAAACTGGATCATTATTCATTTTTAAAAGAGTTTTTTTAAAAAAAAAACAGTGAATTATACCAAAGCAGAACCAGTGGTGTCTCTCATCGATTCCCATGTGGGAGTATTTTGATGAGTGTCCGTACCAACCGAGCCGCCGGCCTGATTCGCCAAGAGATCGCATCCATGCTTTTGGCTGGAGAGGTGCATGACCCCCGTTTGAGTGGCTTTGTCTCTATTACCGACGTTGAAATGAGCCGTGATCTTCAGTATGCAACGGTTTTTTATTCGGTTTACGGCACCTCGGAAGAGCGGGAAGGGGAGGTGTTGGATGGACTGGTGCAGGCCGCTGGGTTTATTCGTCGGCAGTTGGGTCGTCGCCTGAAGATGCGTCATGTGCCGGAGTTGCGATTCAAGCCGGACCTCTCCTTCAAAGAGGGTGAGAAAATAGAGAAGATTCTGCATCAAATCAAGATACCAGCAGCCGTAAAGGAAGAGTAGACACGTGGGACGCAGGGGGCGTAAAGGGCTGCCGATTCATGGTTGGCTGGCCATTCATAAGGAAGTGGGTGTCACCTCAACTCGTGTGGTCGAGGCGGTTCGTATTATCACCAAAGCGGATAAAGCCGGTCATGGGGGAACGTTGGACCCTTTCTCCGAAGGGTTGCTGCCCATTGCCCTCGGTGAGGCAACCAAGACCCTGGCCATGGTTTTGGAGGGAGACAAGGCTTATCGGTGTTGGGTTCGCTTCGGCTCCGAGACCGATACCGGCGACCCGACCGGGACGGTAACGGTTTCCGGCGGCACCCCGCCGGAGTTGGAAATCCTGGACCAGGCTTTGCCCCATTTTTTGGGAGAACAGGATCAGGTTCCACCCGTCTACTCCGCCATTCATGTCGATGGCGAGCGCGCCCATGAGCGGGTACGTCGGGGCGAGACCGTTGAAATGCCCACCCGTCGTGTCGTAATCCATGAGCTAAAACTGGAGTCCTACGAGGCGGGGTTGGCGCAAATAGCCGTGCGCTGTGGCAAAGGAACCTATATGCGGGCACTGGCGAGAGATCTGGGCCGGTTTTTGCAGTGTCCCGCTCATCTGGAGCGGTTGTTACGGACCGATACCCTGGGTTTCAAGTTGGAAGACGGCGTAACCCTGGACACGTTGGCCGATGCGGTGCGAGATGGCCGCTTGAATGAATTATTGTATCCCGTGGATCGGGTGCTGGACGACATCCCGGCACTGCGATTGCGTGTTGAAGTTTGGCACAAAATAGCCAATGGTCAATCGACTTGGATTGACGCAGAGGGGTGTGAACAGGCGGAGATGGTGCGTCTTTTTACCCCGGAGGGCGAATTTGGAGCGGTTGGGGTTCTTTCCCCGGCCTCCCCGGCCTCCCCTCGTCGGCTCTGCAAACCCAAGCGGCTGTTTCATCTGTCTTAGACTCTACTGTGTGTCAATAGAGCCTGATTTGTGCTAGACGCCCTTTTGAAAACCCAAACCAAGAAGGAGTAAACCGATGTCGATTACAGCAGAACGTAAGCAAGAGTTGATCAAGGAATTTGCCATCGTAGAGGGTGACACCGGTTCTCCCGAAGTACAGATTGCCATTCTGACAGAGCGGATCAACAACTTAACCGAGCATCTTCGTGGCAACATGAAAGATCATCACTCCCGCCGAGGCCTTCTCAAAATGGTTGGGTTGCGTCGCCGGTTGTTGGCTTATATCAACCGTAAGGACGAATCTCGATATCAGTCGGTGATCAAACGACTGAAGTTGCGCAAATAATCGAAGCATATGCCGGTCGTTGTGACCGGCTTTTTATTGGGCGAGCCATGCTCAACCGGTCCATTTTGTCTCTGTTCGGTCTGTTGGCGTAACCAAACCATTCCATGGTTTTGGATTTCCGGCGCAGCCGCGCACTGTACAAGCAGGGGGGTTGGTGGGTGTAGTCCGGTATTATATTGGATGGAAAGAGGAATATAAATGTTTAAAATTACCAGAAAAACAGTACAATTTGGTCGGCATGAAGTCATCTTTGAGACCGGTCGCATTGCCCGCCAAGCTGATGGAGCCGTGATGGTAACCATTGGTGAAACGGTGGTGTTGGTGACGGCGACGGCTGAGAAGGAACAGCGTCCTGGAATGGATTTTTTCCCGTTGGGCATTCACTATCAGGAAAAAACCTGGGCGGCTGGCCGGATTCCCGGTGGATTTATCAAACGGGAGACCCGTCCGTCAGAAAAAGAGATTTTGACCTCCAGGCTGATCGACCGTCCCCTGCGCCCGCTTTTCCCGAAAGGATTTGCGTTGGACACCCAGGTGGTGGCAACGGTGCTCTCCTACGATGGCGTCCATCAAGCCGATATCGCGGCCATGTTGGGTGCCTCGGCTGCGCTCTCCATCTCCGGCCTGCCGTTAGAGCAGCCCATCGGTGGTGCACGGGTTGCGTTGATCAATGATGAACTGGTACTGAACCCCACAGCGGCGGAGATGGCCGAGAGTCGTCTGGATCTGGTCGTCGCTGGTACGGCTGATGCGGTCACCATGGTCGAGTCTGAGGCGGATATTCTCAGCGAAGAGCAGATGTTGGATGCGGTCATGTTTGGGTTTGAAGGTTTTCAGCCGGTGGTTGCGGCGATCAGCGAATTTGCCGCAGAGTGCGGTAAAACTCGGATGGTCGTTCCGCCAGTCGAGGATGACCTGGAGTTGCTGGAAAAAATTCGCAACGCCTATTTGGCCGATATGCAATCGGTTTATGCCATTGCCGACAAGTTGGATCGTCAAGAAGCGGTTGGCGTGTTGAAAAAAAGAGCGGTTGCTGAGCTGTGTGTCGAGGACGGGTCTTCTTCCACCAACGTCAAATCTCTGCTGAAGAGGTTGGAGTCAGAGGTTATTCGTGGCACGATCCTGTCCGGCAAACCTCGCATCGACGGTCGTTCCCTGACCGATGTTCGTCCCATTGCCATCGAAGTGGGGATTCTTCCCCGCGTCCATGGAACGGCTTTATTTACTCGGGGTGAGACCCAGGCCATTGCGACGGTCACTTTGGGTTCAGGGCGGGATGAGCAGATCGTCGAGAGTCTGGATGGAGAGCATCGGGAAAGTTTTTATCTGAACTATACCTTCCCTCCATACAGCGTTGGCGAGACGGGTCGTCTGGGTGCGCCGGGACGGCGGGAGATCGGTCATGGTAAACTGGCCACCCGTGCCATCAAGGCCATCTTGCCGAACCAGGAAGATTTTCCCTACACTCTGCGGGTCACCTCCGAGATCACCGAATCCAACGGCTCTTCTTCCATGGCGACCATTTGCGGTTCGGTCCTGGCCATGTTTGATGCGGGCGTACCTCTGAAATCCCCGGTGGCCGGTATTGCCATGGGTCTGATCAAAGAGGGCGAAAAATTTGCGATTCTGTCGGACATTTTGGGTGATGAAGACCATTTTGGCGATATGGATTTCAAGGTTGCAGGCAACGCGAACGGTATCACGGCCTTGCAGATGGACATCAAGATCAACGGAATCACTCGTGAGATCATGACGGTGGCTCTGAATCAGGCTCGGGAGGGTCGTTTGCATATTCTTGGCGAAATGTCCAAAGGTCTGGACAAACCGCGGGCGGAGCTTTCTCAGTATGCACCGAGAATCTTCAGCATCAAAATCAACCCGGACAAAATTCGTGACGTCATCGGGGCTGGTGGAAAGGTAATCCGCAGTATCCAGGAGGAGACCGGCTGTCAGTTGGATATCAACGATGACGGAACCGTCACCATCGCCGCCAGTGATGGCGAATCGGCCAAAATGGCGGAGACCATCATCAAGCAGATTGTGGCGGATGTGGAAACGGGGCAGATTTATGACGGGAAGGTGGTTCGTATTACCGATTTTGGTGCTTTCGTCAATATTCTTCCTAACAAAGATGGATTGGTTCATATCTCTCAATTGGCCGATCATCGGGTTGCCAAGGTGACGGATATCGTTAAAGAGGGTCAGGTCGTCAAGGTCAAGGTATTGGATATCGACCGTCAGGGTCGGGTTAAATTGACCATGAAGGATGTTGAGTAAAATAGATTGATCAAGTAGACGTCGATTCGCTCACGGGTGGATCAAAGATTAGGGAGCCTTTCAAGGCTCCCTTTTTTTGTGAACATTTTGGATTCGGATTGATTGGATCGAGAGAAACGGAAAAAAATGGCATGGAATTGGCTGTGTATAGGTGAGAGTGGTTGGGGAAAAAATCCTATATGTCCTGGTTTTGTTATAAAACAATGGGTTGTCTGAATTCAAATGGCAGCATATCGAATAATCACAGATTCGATTGACATCGTACCGCTCCGATTTTTGACTCTTTCTGTCGGTCAGGGTGCAAAAGAGGAGACGGAGCGTTCTTTTTTCGAGTGAGGAAAATACTTTGCGTTCGTTTGAACAATCTCAAATGATGAATACCAGCCAATTGGGGCGAGCAGAGCTCTCTTTTTTTAAATTAATCAGTCCCATGGTCTCGGTGGTGGGCAGCGTCTCGCTGGCCGCCTTGTTGGGTGCCGGATTATTTGATTCTTACATGATCCGCCACAACCAGTCGATGAGTCTGAGTGAGCCGGCTGCTTTTACGACGGGAACGTTTTATCCCATCCCACACCGTATTTCGGGTTCTTTTTCATCGGAGTTGAACCGGGAATCGGCCAATCAATCCTGGCTCAGTGGCCCCTTTGTGACGACCGCTAGCATCGAGCCAAAGCCGGTTCTTGCGCTTTCAAATTTAGAGACGGTGCAACCGATCTTATTGGCGAATGAAGAAAAACCCCAACCGGAGGAATCCGCTTCGTGGTCGGTTGAACCAGAGCCCATATCGGTGAGTCCGAAGCCTCGCCAGGAGAGCGTTAAGGCCGCCATGGTCACGCCGCCGCCGTTGCCCGCCAGACCAAGTTCCACCATGGTCACGCCTTTGCCACGATTGGTCAGATCAAGCCAGGAGATGGCTAAACCAGCTCCGTTGCCGGTCCAGCCAAATCCGACGCCATCCAACGTAACGGCAGAGATAGAAAAACCGGCCAACAAAACACCTGGTTTGATTTGGGGCCAGGAAGAGACGGTGATCACTTTTGCTGAAAAATTGGACCGGTATCATCAGTTTAAACTAAAAAATCCACCTCTTATGGCCATTTATCCCGGTCAGGCTGTCGGCCCGGAGTTGTCGGACGGCCAACTTCAGCGTCAGATTGAAGCCGGTCAGGGCTGGCTGACAGGCAGCGCACCGGGGTTCAGCATTCAATTGATGCTGGTTTCAGATCACTCCCTGGGCCGATTGGATACTTTTATGCAGCGGACCGATCTGGAAAAATATGCCGAAGAACTGTATCTTTTTCCACTCAAAGATAAACGCTATCTGATCTATTTCGGGCGTTTTTCCAGTCGGATCGAGGCCGAGTTAGCCTTGAAGGAGTTGCCTGTCGCTTTGCAAAAATCCGGTATATTTATTCTGCCCCTACAGAAAATTCGGGAAAAAGTAAAAAATCTTCAGGAATAGTTTCCGGTCAATGTTAAGGCTAAGATGTTGAAATAAATATGTAAAAATCCTGTTTGTTCCGAACAGGATACCCAACACTCTTTGACGAGACCTTGAAAATAGGCAAAACTTGCGTCTCTGTTGTGACAAGAGTCGTAAAAGATCGGAAAGAGGAGGGGTATGATGTGGAATAAAATTTGCTTTGATTTAAAAGTAAAAGAATCGTTTGATTGTGGATCACAGGATGGAGATTCTTCAGATCGCTGCAAAGTGGATCCGTTCTTGACGGAGGGTTGTCCGCCTGCTCCAAAATTGGGTTGTTGCAGCCAAGGGCGTTTATACCGGGTTTTCTGGTTGAGTGGGCTGCTTTTCTTGGCGGCATTTTCGCCCCGATCGGCAGAGGCCTCTTCTCTGCACCAAATGGCTTTTCAGGGGCTGAAATCCCAAATGGCTTCATTGCTTGAAAAAGGGACGGATGTCAACCTTCGGGATTCCGCAAAGTCGGCACCGCTGCATCAGGCGGTTGTGGCGGGACGGCAATCGATCGTCGAATGGCTGCTGGAAAAAGGGGCCATGATCGATGCGGCCGACGGCAATGAAAATACACCGCTTTTATTGTCGGTTCAAAGAGGTTTTGTCGGTATCTCGCTTATGTTGGTGCAAAAGGGTGCGGACGTAAATCTAGCCAATCTGCAAAGAGATACGCCGTTGATCGGGGCCAGTTATCACGGAAATCGAGGGTTGGTCGCCGTTCTTTTGGATCATGGGGCCGATATCAACGCTCGAAATAGCATGGGTTTGACCGCTTTGCACATGGCGGTCATGGGGGGGGCCGTTGATGTGATCCCGCTTTTGGTTTCCAAGGGAGCCGATTTGGATGCCCAGGATGGTGAGGGAGAGACCCCCCTTAACAAGGCCAAAACCGATAGATTGAGAACCATGCTTTGGCAGTTTGGTGCCAGATTGGAAAAGAAGGATGACGGGGCGTTGACGGGTGACCGGGATTCCGGAAAAACGCCTAACTGACGGGATGTTCTTTGCCGGGGCTGATCCGGGGATTCTGCCGAGTCCAGGGTTGCAGCCGTCCGGCTTGACCGAAAACAGACGCCTAACGTGAAGAAGGTAAACACCTTGAAGCCTGAAATGATCGATTCAGTATTGGAACAGCCCACCGCTGTTGGATTCCACAATGTTGACCAGGGGGATTATGTCGCGACCCTGGCGACGTTCGCCAGTTGGGGAGATCCCAAAGCACAGCACAACCTGGGTGCTCTCTATCTGGAAGGGGTGGAGGTTAAACAGGATTATGCCGAAGCGTTGAAATGGCATACGTTGGCCGCTGAGCAGGATTATGTGTTGGCCCAACACGATCTGGGCACCATGTATCTGGAAGGGTTGGGTATTGCGCCGGATCTGGTCGCCGCCTACTATTGGTTTACCAAAGCGGCCGAACGGGGAGATGCCAAGGCCCAGAGCAATCTGGGAATTCTTTATGCAACCGGTGAAGGGGTCGCCGAGGATGTGGTTGAGGCGGCTAAATGGTTTCGTCTCTCCGCTGCAGCGGGACTTTTGGACGGCTTGGAAAATCTTCAGATTGCTCACGAAGAGATGACCCCACAACAGCGGGCAGAGTCCGAAAAACGGGCGGCTGACTGGTCTCCGATCAAAGCGTAGAGTCAGAAGTGGTCACAAAAAAAATCTTTTCGCCATCACCGTCCGATTCCATTTGGGATATTCAGTTGGAACAGCGCACCATTACCCATCGACCGACTGGATTGATCATTCGATTCGTAGCGGCTAGAGATGGCTCTGGGGCGATGCAGGCGCAGTTGGTCAACCCGGAGGCTCTGCCCGAACAGGCGAGTCCGGCACAGATCGAACAATTATCTCAACTCCCTTTGCAGGCATGGCAACACTATGCCGAGGCCTCCGAGCAGGCACTGAGCGCCTTGGAGTGACCACGGTGAGGGTATAGGGCGGGCCGAAAGAGCGTTGTTTATCCTGGAGAAACGGCAGTTGTCGGCTAAATCAATGAGGATTGCACCCGGCACGCACCGTTTTTAGATTGATGGGGGTTGCCAGACCATTTTTTTGGGTTGATCGTGTGCCGGAATCCGGTTTGGCACACGATCAACGGTTTTTTTATGACCGCTTTTACTGAATCAGCCGTTTTTGCTTTCGAACGCCTGCATGAAGGCGATCAGGGCGTCAACGCCCTCTTCAGGCATGGCGTTGTAGATGGAAGCGCGCATACCACCGACCGAACGGTGACCTTTCAGGGTGACCAGTCCGGCCTCCTTGGCCTGGGCTAGAAAAACTTCGTTTAGAGCGTCATCCTTGAGGGTGAAGGGGATGTTCATGCGGGAGCGGCTGGCCACTTCGGTGGGGCAAGTGTAGAACGAAGAGCCGTCTATGGCGGCATAGAGCTTGGCTGCCTTGCGAATATTTCTCTTTTCAATCTCTTCGACTCCGCCCATATCCTTCAACCACTGAAGGACCAAACCCAAAATGTAGATGGCATAGGTGGGAGGGGTATTGAGCATGGACTCTTTTTCAGCTTGGACTGCATAATCCAACATTTGCGACAGCCCGCTATTCTGGCCCAACAGATCCTCGCGGATCACCACCAGGGTCACTCCGCTGGGACCGAGATTTTTCTGGGCGCCGGCATAGATAATGCCGTAGCGAGAGACGTCAATCTGACGGGACAAAATGTTGGAGGACATGTCGGCAACCAGGGGTACGGAGCCGGTCTCAGGGGTGTAGAAAAATTCGGTTCCGAAAATGGTGTTGTTGGAGGTCATGTGCACATAACGGGCATCTGGATTGAGTGTCAGCTCGGTCTGGGTTGGAATGCGAGAAAAGTTGACCGCCTCGCTGGATGCAGCAACCCGAACGTCAGAGAATTGCTTTTTGGCTTCTGAGAGGGCTTTTTTTGACCAACTGCCGGTCAGAATGTAGTCGGCACTCTGGTTGCCGGGGTCGGTGATCAGGTTTATGGGTATGGTGGTGAACTGTAGCGTTGCACCGCCTTGTTGGAAGAGAACCCGATAGTTGTTCGGTATGCCCATCAACTCTCGAACCAGGCTTTCGGCCTGGGCGATAATGGCCATGTACTCTTTGGAGCGATGGCTCATCTCCATGACCGACATCCCGGACCCTTGATAATTGACCATCTCATCCCGCGCTTGCTCCAAAACGGGTAGGGGTAAAACGGCCGGTCCAGCACTGAAATTAAAAACTCGTCCCATGGTTGTCACTCTCCTGCGTAAAAAGTATATGTGAAAATTGGCTTGACCTCAACCGCACACACTATAAAGCTGGATTCGGCAGTCGGCGGCACGCACCTGGCGCAACCTTTTGATTCGCCTGGAAAAACTGGAGAAGATCCGATCACCGGCAAGGTGACGGCAACTTCTCCTGTTTGAGCGGATAAATCAATGGATTGAACCATGTACGCACCGCCAATCGCCGAATCCAGGATAAAAAAAGGGTGCGTTCGAACGCACCCTTTTTGTGTTGAAATCAGCGGAAAACGGCTATTTGTTTTCCCGTTGCTCAATCAGATTATCCACAACCGACGAGTCGGCCAGGGTAGAGGTGTCCCCGAGGCTGTCCAACTCGTTGGCGGCAATCTTGCGCAGGATGCGACGCATGATCTTACCGGAACGGGTCTTCGGAAGTCCAGGAGCCCATTGAATTAGATCCAGATGGGCGATGGGGCCGATTTCGTTGCGAACCATTTTGTTCAGCTCTTTTTTCAATGCGTCGGTCCCCTCTACGCCTTGGTTCAAGGTAACGTAGGCATAAATGGCCTGACCTTTGATCTCGTGTGGATAGCCCACCACGGCAGCCTCCGCCACGCTCTCATGCAGAACCAGCGCACTTTCGATTTCAGCCGTACCCAGATTGTGGCCGGAGACGATGATTACATCATCCACACGTCCGGTAATCCAGTAGTAACCATCTTCATCCCGACGGCAGCCGTCACCGGTAAAATAGTGGTTGGGTACGGCGGTCAGATAGGTCTCCAGGAATCGTTGATGGTTGCCGTAGATGGTGCGCATCATGCTGGGCCAGGGCCGAGCCAGAACCAGATTGCCTTCACAGGCCCCCTCCAGGGTATTGCCTTCGGCATCCATCAATTTGGGTTCGACACCAAAAAACGGACGGGTGGCTGAGCCTGGTTTCAAAGGGGTGCAGCCTGGAAGCGGGGCGATCATGATGCCGCCGGTCTCGGTCTGCCACCAAGTGTCCACGATGGGGCAGCGGCTATCTCCAACCACCCGATAATACCACTCCCAAGCTTCCGGGTTGATGGGCTCACCCACCGATCCCATCAGACGCAGGGAAGAGCGGTCGCATTTTTTGACCATCTCGTCGCCCATACCCATCAAGGAGCGAATGGCAGTCGGAGCGGTGTAGAAAATGTTGACTTTATGCTTTTCGATGACCTGCCAAAAACGGGAACCGTCCGGGTAGGTGGGAACTCCTTCAAAGATTACGGTGGTGGCACCGTTGGCCAACGGTCCGTAGACGATGTAGGAGTGACCGGTCACCCAACCCACGTCCGCCGTACACCAGTAGACGTCCCCTTCCTGATAATCAAAGACATACTTATGGGTCATGGCGGTGTAGAGAATGTACCCGCCGGTGGCATGTTGAACCCCTTTGGGCTTGCCGGTGGAGCCGGAAGTATACAGAATGAAAAGGGGGGCTTCGGAATCCATCGGCTCGGCTGGGCAATCGTCACCGACATTTGGCTCGGCATCGTGATACCAGATGTCCCGACCGGCTTCCATGTTGACCACGCCGCCGGTGTGGCGAACGACGATCTGACAACGAACGTTGGGACACTCTTCCAGGGCTTTGTCAACGTTGGCTTTCAGGGGAACCCGCTTGCTGCCGCGCAACCCCTCGTCAGCGGTGACAACCACCCGACAGTCGGCATTGTTGATGCGCTCCTTCAAGGAGTCGGGAGAGAACCCGCCAAAGACGACAGCATGTACGGCACCGATTCGGGTACAGGCCAGCATGGTTACGGCAGCGGCCGGAATCATCGGCAGATAGATGCAGACCCGGTCGCCTTTTTCAACCCCTTGGGCTTTCAAGACGTTGGCCATTTTACAGACTCGGGCATGAAGCTGTCTGTAGGTCAAGGTTTCGCTTACGGATGGATCGTCGCCCTCGAAGATGATGGCTACCTGATCGCCACGGGTCTCCAGATGGCGATCGATACAGTTATAGGAGACGTTGGTTTTGCCGCCCTCAAACCAGCTGATATAGCCTTTTTCAAAATCATAGTCGACAACCTTGTCAAAGGGTTCGAACCAGTGTACGAACTCTTTAGCCCGATCTCCCCAGAAAGTTTCCGGGTCATCAATCGACTGTTTGTACCAAGTCTGGTATTTTTCTTCGTTGATATGAGCGGTTTGTGCAAAGTCTGCTGGAACAGGGTAGGTTTTACTCATTAGAATGTCCTTTTAAAATAGAAATTCCATAGAATCGTTAAAATCAAAGGCCATGAAAGAAAATATTCCTTCGTGAGAAGCGCATCAACCGCTTCCTATGGATTTTTTCATGGTCTCTCAGCTTGAAATCATGTTTAGTGACTGGTGGTCCTCTCACCACAAGGGGTGTCCGGTTGCCTGTTTTGGCCACGTCCGGTTGAAACTGGAAACAGGCTACCCTGTACTGATTATCATTTTGGAAGGGGGTCTGAAAAGGGTTTCATTTTATGGCCGGGGTGTTGTTTTAGAGCAGATCAGCCCAATTTATAGGGTAGGCAAGATCTATTTATAGGTGTGAATTTGATGTTTGTTTTTAAAAAACATGTGGTTATGTATTTATTTGTGTCGATTGTACTTTCTTTTGCTGTGAAGGCTGAGGCCGAAGAAAAAAAAAGGCTCTTGGAAACTTATCTGGAGGTGTTGACCACGGAACAGGAGGTGGAGACGCTGGCTGGACAAGCGCGGGTTCCTCGGCGTTTTCCTCTGTCGGAGGGGGACGAGTTGATCGGTTCCGGTTTTCTTTCGCACACGGTGAAGGCACCGGAGACGCTGATGGAGCTGGCTCGGGAGTATGGATTGGGATATAACGAAATTTCCCTGGCCAACCCCAACATCAATCCATGGCTGCCCAAACCGGGAACACTGCTGACCGCTTCTTATCTGCGCATTCTGCCGGGTCTGGATAATCCAGTCGACATCATCGTCAATATTCCTGAAATGCGTCTTTATCACCGGGTAAAACCGGGATGGGTGGATACCTATGCCATCGGGGTGGGGCGGGTTGGCACCCGGACACCCACCGGGTCGGCCACCCTGCTTCGCAAGAAAGCCGGGCCTAATTGGTATGTTCCCAAATCCATTCTCGAAAAAAAACCGGATTTGCCTGCCGTGGTGCCGCCCGGACCTGCCAATCCATTGGGAACGCACGCACTTTATCTCTCCATTCCACAATATCTTCTCCATGGCACCAATGAGCCGTTGGGAATCGGGCGGCGGGTCAGTCACGGCTGTATTCGTCTTTATCCGGAGGATATAGTGGTTCTTTTTGAACAGGCCAAGATCGGATCACGGGTACGGTTGGTTCAAGAGCCGGTTAAAGCCGGTTGGCGGGGGCGGGAGCTGTATCTGGAGGTTTACCCCCTGTTTGAGGAGGCTCTGGAGGGAGAGACCGAGGAGTCGGGGCGGAAAAAAATCCGCGAAGAGGCCACCAAAGCGGTTTCTCGGGCTCTGGCTCGCCGCCCGGATTGGGTGGTGGAGATTCAGTGGGGAAAGGTGGACAATCTGGTGGAGCGACCGGATGGGATGTCCCACCCGATCGGGTCCGTAATCCCGGATAATCCGTAGAAAAACCGGGTACATGCGGACGTCATGCCTGTGTGGTTTCATGGCTGATCCGGATGCTGGACAGGGTCGCCCCGGCCCCACCTTTTTGAATCGTTTTTTGCCTTCGATCAACCCGTCAACGGAGGTTTGTCGGTCACCCGGTTGAGACGGCTATTTGTTCAGTTTGTTCTGGAAGAGCCGCTTGGCTTGTTCGGCCTCTTGTTCGGCTTTCATGGCTGCCATACGAGCCTCTTCCGCTTTTTGAGCCGCCATCCGTGCTTCCTCTTCCGCTTTCATTCGTGCGGCACGCTCCATCTGCGCTTGGCGTTCCATCTCCATGGCGTGCTGCTGCGCCTCTTTGATTGCCATTTCGTCTTCTTTGGGTGTGGTGGAACAACCGGCACTAAACAGGAGAATGGAGCCGGTTACGAGAACGGGGATGAGCTTGGAAACTTTCATGTGATCAATATCCTTCTATTTTATTTAATCTTGAATGTGGTGAATCAACTCGCCAGTGCAATCATTATATTTAATCGGTTGTAGTAAAAAAATAGTTAGCGATTAATCCAAATTCGACAGTTTTCGGCACGCGCTACCAACCGCCGTTTCCAGAATGATGCGCGGCAACTGCCAAATCCAGGTTAATCCAGAAAGCCAAACAGTCCACGCCGGCTGATTTTTTTTTCCATGTGTTGGCTGAGAGATTTTTTTTTGTCTGGGGTCGGTTCCGTTCCTTCGATGGCGGCGATAGCCTGTTGCGCGGAGTCATAATCCCGGACCGAATGAAGCAGGGTTTCGACAAAGTGATGGCCGGTTTCCGGCTCCCAGGCGACCAATACCGGAATGGTCGTCTCCCCGCTCTTCAGCAACACGCCCTGTCCAGCCTGCACCCGACCGGTTTCATCCAGCTCCAATGGGGCAGCATGAATGATAGCCGGTCTCTGTTGCGGTGGACTCCAGTATATGCGTTCGACACCCCAAGGAGTGACCAGAAGAGCTGAATTCGGCTGATCAGCCAGACCGGGGGGGTCGGGTCGGACGATCACCTGGATCTTGCGGTTGAGGGCCGGATCATCCGGGCTGCGTTGGGCTAGAATACGGTCAGTCGCCACTTTGATCGCGACCGGATCGGGCCAGCGACACTCCCACACCGGTGCTGTTGTCTTGTTCATGGACAACCCCCTGGGTTCAAAAGAATTTGCCGTCCAGGGGGCTGGAGGCGGTGGCATAAAGTTTTTTCTCGATACGACCGGCCAAAAAGGCCTCCCGTCCCGATTCAACGGCCAACTTCATGGCGCGAGCCATGCGAATCGGATCTTTGGCACCGGCAATGGCGGTATTCATCAAAACGCCGTCACATCCCAGTTCCATGGCGATGGTGGCATCCGAGGCGGTGCCGACACCGGCATCGACCAGAACCGGAACTGTGGCCTGTTCGATGATGATGCGAATGGTGAAGGGGTTGCACACCCCCAGACCGGAGCCGATCGGGGCGGCCAGCGGCATGACCGCGACACAGCCCATCTCTTCGAACTGTTTGCACAGATAGGGATCGTCGGTGGTGTAGACCATGACCTTGAACCCGTCGGCAATCAGCATTTTGGCCGCTTTCAGTGTTTCCGGGTTGTTGGGCCAGAGATATTTGGGGTCGGAAAGAACCTCCAGTTTGACCAGATCCCAACCACCGGCTTCCCGAGCCAGGCGCAAAGTTCTTACCGCCTCGTCAGCGGTAAAGCAGCCGGCAGTATTGGGCAGGTAGGTATATTTTTTGGGATCGACAAAATCGGTGAGCATGGGGGCTTTCGGATCGCTGACATTGACTCGTCGAACGGCAACGGTGACAATCTCGGCTCCAGAGGTTTCGATGGCTTTGGCGGTCTCTTCGAAGTCTTTGTATTTTCCGGTTCCAACCAGCAGGCGACTGTTGAAGTTCATGCCTGCGATGGTGAGTAGATCTTGCATGTTTTTTTCTCCTGTGTCCGTTATCGGCAACCGCCACCGATAAAGTGGACGATTTCGACCTGATCGCCTTCATTGAGTTCAATACTACTATAGCGGTCCCGAGGAGCAACTTCCAGGTTGTGTTCGACAGCCACTCGACCCGGTGTAAACTGAAGCTGTTCCAACAGTTGGGTCAGTGTCGATTTTTCAGGGATTTGAGTGGATTCCCCGTTGAGGATGATATTCATGTTGACCTGTTATAAATATGGGCTGAAGTAAATCCAGATGTTGGACGGGTGAAGCCAGTGTATCTGATCAGGGTTTTCGGATAAAGTCCTGCTTTTGTTTTAAGGAAGGTAGATAAGGAGATTTTGCGGTACACTCCTCTTATTTGTCTATGAATGCGGGCGCGTTAGCTGGATGGATGGTTTTATTTCTTGAATATGGAGCGGAAGTTGCGGATTCAGGGTGGTGTTCCCTGTTTTATTCACGATCCGCATCAATTATGAGGGGGAAGCACTTGGCCAATATTCTTTTTGCTTGGGAGAGAGGGGGAAGTAGCGGTCACCTGGTGAAGCATTTGAAATTGATTCAAAGTTTGCTGGCGCGCAACCACCGGGTGCTCTTCGCTGCCAAGGATACGGAGACAGCTGCTCGAATTCTCAACCCCATCGGTTGCCCGTTCATTCAGGCACCCGAAGCCGGGGAGCGTCTGGCTCAATCCCGCCGCATGTGGCCGTTGCACTCCCTGCATCAAATGTTGTTCAATGTCGGTTTTCATGATGACGAGCAGACGGCCAAACGCATTCAGGCTTGGCGCCAGATCTATGCGGACTTCAGGCCGGATATTCTTTGTTGTGATTTCAGTCCGACCGCTCTGCTCGCCTCCCAAGGGTTGGCGTTGGCGCGGGTGGTTATTGGGCATGGCTTTCTCTTTCCGCCCAAAGAGGGGTATCGTCAGCCCATGCGTTTTTGGAGTCTGCCCAACCCGGATCGGTTGCAACGGGATGAGGAGCGACTGCTTGAAAAAATCAATCTGGCATTGAAACGGGTCGAAGCGGCCCCGGTCGAAGATTTGCGCCCATTGACCCACGGACAGATGAACTTGATCCAATCCTTTCCCGTTTTGGACCCGCACCATCCTCGCCAGGGCGGGGATGAACGGTATCAACTCTATCTGCCGGAGGATGTCAGTGGTATTCCCCCCGTCTGGCCGCTGGGGGAAGGCAAAAAAGTTTTTGCTTATATAAAATATACCGAATGGGGGGTGAATCTGTTGAAGGTATTGGCAGACTCAGGCTATCCGACCCTGGTGTTTGCACCGACGATCCCCGAAGCGGTCCAGCGGAAACTGGCCTCGCCCGCGCTCAAATTTTCTGCAAAACCCTTGATCATGTCTCAAGTCACGGCAATCTGCGATCTGGCGGTTTCTGAGGCGAGCCATGGCATGATCTTGCAGATGATGGCGGCCGGTCGGCCCATGTTGATGGGGATAAGTCATATCGAGCAGGCCATCAACGCACAAAAGGTCAAACAGGCCGGTACGGGTCTGTTTTGGCCGCCCTTGTCGGAGCAAGAGGTTTTTTTGCCCGGTCAGATGATCCGTCGACTGCTATGGGAAGACTCTTTCCGAAAGGCCGCCGAAACCCTCAGCCAGACGGTAAAGACCGATCAAAGTTTATGGATAACGCCCGTCGCACTGGCCCGACAAATCGAGGGATTGCTGTAGTCCGCCATTTCACCAGGATTGGGACGTTGAATAAGAGTGCGGACAACCGATTGAATAATATTATTATTTTTTTTTTGGGGATGAATCGCTTGGCTAATATTCTGTTTGTTTGGGAGAGGGGTGGGGGCACCGGCCATTTGGTGAGCCATTTGCAACTGATTCAAAGTTTGATGGCCCGCAACCACCGGGTTCTTTTTGTTGTCAAACAGACCGCCACAGCCGCTCGAATCCTCAACCCCATCGGTTGCCCCTTCATCCAGTCGCCCCCGGCTGGCGTGCGGTTGCCCCTGGAACAGCGGATGTGGCCACTACACTCTCTGCATCAGATGCTTTTCAATATCGGTTTTCATGATCCCCAGCAGACCGCAGGGCGCATTCAGGCTTGGCGAAAGATTTATGCCGACTTTAAACCGGATATTCTTTTTTCTGACTTCAGCCCGACGGCGTTGTTGGCTTCCCAAGGGCTGGAAATGGCCCGCGTGGCCGTTGGATATGGTTTTCTCTTTCCGCCGGAAGAGGGGTATCGTCACCCCATGCGCTTTTGGGGGTCGTCAGATCCCGAGCGGTTGAAAAAGGATGAGGGGCGATTGTTGGCGGTGATCAATCAGGCCTTGGACCGGGTTGGGACGGCGCCGGTTGACAATCTGCGCCCATTGACCCACGGACAGATGAACCTGATCCAATCTTTTCCTGTTTTGGACCCCCATGATCCACGTAGAGGAGGGGATGAACGATATCAACTCTATCTGCCGGAGGATGTGAGCGGTGTGGCTCCGGTCTGGCCGGAGGGGGAAGGTAAAAAGATTTTTGCCTATCTCAAGCCGACCGAATGGGGGTTGACCATGCTGAAAGTGTTGAAGGCTTCTGGCCTTTCGACATTGGTGTTTGCCCCATCGATACCGGAGCCATATCGCCGGCAGATGGCCTCATCCTCTTTGCGGTTTTCCACCGCTCCACTGAACATGTCTCAGGTCACAGCCCTCTGCGATCTGGCGGTATCGGAGGCGGGTCATGGCATGACCTTGCAAATGATGGCGGCCGGTCGGCCCATGTTGATGGGGATAAGCCATATCGAACAGGCGATCAACGCAGAAAAAGTTAAACAGGCCGGTATGGGTCTGTTCTGGCCGTCTGGGGAAAAAGGTGGGGGTGAATTGCCGGGGCGGATGATCGAACGGCTGCTGTCGGAGGACTCTTTTCGGCAGGCCGCTGAGGCACTCGGTCGGTCCGTAAAGGCGGATCAGGGCTTGTGGATTGCCCCTGAAGCTCTGGCCGAGCAAATAGAGGGGTTGCTGTAACCTGGGGTTTTGTAGATGTCTGTGCAATTTCCATCTATTAACATTGCCCATCGGGGCCGATTTTGGCAGAATGGTAGGCGTTTTTATCGGTATTTGCCAAAGAGAAGAGGGTGTTCTCCCTTGGAAACGGGTTTCTGAATGAAGCAGAAAACAGAGGAATTGCTTTATGGTATCATAGGCTTGATTCGTGAGGGTCGGGTTTACGATGCACAACAGGCTCTGGATTCAGCCATCCAAGAGAGGCCGGAGTTGGCGGCGCAGTGGTTTATCATGGCCCGCCTGCTGCTGCTGGGAGGCGATGCGCGGGAAAAAAAATACAGGCAGGCTTTGCAGACCTTTGGTCTGGCCGCGCAGCGGGTGTTTGACGATGCCATGCAAATGATGGATGATCGCCAGGAGCAGATTGCAGATCAGACCCGTCAGATTGAGCGACTCCAACTGTTCTTGGAGGGGTTTTCCCCTGCCGAGCCGCTTGGAAGCGTGTCTGGGTCTCTGGAGCCGGCAGCCCGGTGGGCTGGTGATCTCTCCGATCAGCCTGGATCGGCTCCAGGGCGAATAATCGAGAAACTGACCCGCTTCTCCGAACAGTTTTCCCGGTCACGCTGACCGAGTTGAGAACGGCTACCCTTAGATTTTTCCGCTTCAGGCAGGAGCTGTTTTCTGGCGTATCGACCTTCGCATAAAATGAGGCATTACACCTATGACGGATCAATCGTCGCGGATTCTACTGATCAACGGACCCAACCTGAACTTGCTTGGTCAGCGGGAGGCTGGGATCTATGGTCAGAAAACGTTGGCCAAAATCGAGGCGGAGTGCCAGCGGAAAGCGTTGGAGCTGGGTTTCCAGTTGGATTGTTTCCAGTCCAACCACGAAGGGGTGTTGGTCGATCGGATCCAGCGGGCGTTGGGTGTGGTGGATTTGATTTTAATCAACCCAGGAGCCTACACCCATACTTCGGTGGCGATTCGGGATGCGTTGTTGGCGGTTTCGGTGCCGGTTATTGAGGTGCATATCAGCAATATCCACAAACGGGAATCCTTCCGAAAGCACTCTTTTATTTCGGATATTGCCGTCGGTCAGATTGTCGGAATGGGGAGTTACGGGTATCTGCTGGCTCTGGAGGGAGGAGTGCGGTACCTGCAGGCGGAAAAACCATAAAAAAAGCAATTTTTTTGTCTTGGTCTCATGAAAAGTTTTTGAAGTTTGTTGTCAATAAATCAATTCCTTGTTAATTAGGGGAGAAAATAGATGGATCTCAAAGAGATTCGGCAGTTGATACGTTTTTTGTCCGGTACGGACGTTTCGGAAATTGAAATCACGGAAGAGGGGCAGACCGTTCGCATCAACCGTGCATCGGTCAACGCCATTCCACCTTCTGTTACCATCGCTTCAGCCGGTCCCATTGCCGGTTTGTCTCCAACACAACAGCCCGTTGTTTCGGTTTCAACACCAGAACAGGAAGAGGAGGGCTGCAAAGTCGCTTCCGGGCCGACCATCAACTCGCCTATGGTTGGCACCTTCTATCTGGCACCCTCACCAGAGTCCCCGCAGTTTGTCTCGGTGGGTGATCGGGTACAAAAAGGCCAGGTGGTTTGTATCGTTGAAGCCATGAAACTGATGAACGAGATTGAATCAGAGGTTTCCGGTAAAATTGTTCGCATCATCAAAGACAACGCCTCACCAGTCGAGTATGGCGAGCCACTTTTCGAAGTCGAGGTCAACTAGTTGGCTATGTTCAACAAAATTTTAATTGCCAACCGTGGAGAGATCGCTTTGCGGGTGCAGCGTGCCTGTAAGGAGCTGGGAATTCAAACCGTGGCGGTCCACTCTGAGGCGGATACCGATTCCATGCATGTTTTAATGGCCGATGAGTCGGTCTGCATTGGTCCGGCCCGGGCATCCGATTCCTACCTCAATATTACCGCTATCATGGCGGCCGCCGAAATCACCGATACCCAGGCGATTCATCCGGGATATGGATTTTTGGCGGAGCATGCGGAATTTGCAGAGATCACCAAGGCCTCCGGGTTGGTTTTTATCGGTCCACGCCCGGACGTCATCCGTCTTCTGGGGGATAAGGTCCAGGCTCGAAACGCCATGATCAAGGCGGGTGTGCCGGTTGTTCCCGGTTCCAAGGGGGTGGTGAAAGACGAGCATATGGCGTTACAGTCAGCTCGGGAGATCGGCTATCCGGTCATTATCAAAGCGGTCGGGGGTGGCGGGGGCCGGGGGATGAAGGTCGTCCATACCGATGCAGCCCTGATCAACGCCTTTACCGTGGCCAAAAACGAAGCGTTGCAGTTTTTTAAAAATGGCGATGTCTACATAGAAAAATTTCTGCAAAATCCGCGTCATATCGAAATTCAGATTATGGCGGACCAGTATGGCAAGGCCATCCATCTGGGCGAACGGGATTGTTCGCTGCAACGGCGCCATCAAAAAATTCTTGAAGAGGCTCCTTCCCCTCGTGTCACACCGGAAGAGCGGGAACATTTGGGAACCTTGGCGGCGCAGGCTGCCGTCTCTGTCGGTTATACCGGAGCCGGAACCTTTGAGTTTCTTCAAGATGGTGTGACCGGAGGTTTTTATTTTATCGAGGTCAATACCCGGATTCAGGTTGAGCATCCCGTAACGGAAATGGTGACCGGGATCGATCTGGTCAAAGAGCAGATCCGTGTGGCAGCCGGTAAAAAACTATCGGTCACTCAGGACGAGGTCAAGATTACCGGCCACTCCATCGAGTGTCGGATCAATGCGGAAAACCCGGAGAATTTTACCCCTTCTCCCGGTACGATCACCCGCTATCATGCGCCGGGCGGTGGGGGGGTTCGGGTTGACTCTGGAGCCTATGACGGCTATCGCATTCAGCCCTATTACGACTCCATGATCGGTAAATTGATTGTTCATGGCAAAAATCGAAAAGAGGCGATTGCCCGTATGATGCGGGCTTTGGATGAATATGTGATTGAAGGAATTCACACCACCATTCCTCTGCATCAGCGAATTTTGCGTGATGGAGCCTTTAAAAATGGCCAGTATGATCTGAACTTTCTCGAACATTTTTTGAAAAAGTCGAAGTAAAAGGAGCTTGAATGGAAAAGCAAACCTTGGAACGGCTGAGCCTTCTGATTGACCGGACCCATCTCAGACAGGGTATCCGGGAGATGGCTCAGCGCATTGACCAGGATTTCCCGGATGTCGGGTCGATGGAATCCGAGCCGCTGATGGTGGTTGTTCTCAAGGGAGGGTTTATTTTTGCCGCCGATCTGTTGACCTTCATGAATCGGCCTGTCCCGGTTATTTTCGCCGCGCCTCGAATGGTCGATGGAGCGGTCATGATGAGCCGGGAGGATGAGTCGCTCATTGCGGGTCGTAATCTGATCGTGGTCGATATCCTTTTGGATTCCGGGATCAGCCAAAAGCGATTGTGTGACTCTCTTCGCACTCACAATCCCGCCTCCATTCGTCTGGCCGTCCTGCTGCACAAGACGGTGGCTGAGACGGAGGATCTGGCCATCGACTATTTGGGGTTCGAGGTGCCGGATGTCCGTCTGGTTGGTTACGGTTTGGATGAAAATCAACGCTTTCGGGGCATGGACGGTATCTACACCTGGTGGACTCCAGGCAAAAGAATCTTTTAGAGTCGGGGTTCTAAATCATTCCGGTTGAACGGTTCGGTTTTGCATGCGAAATCCATTACTGATTTCGTCTCCCTCGATGCGGACGGCATACTGCTTTTTAAATCCCTTCTCCAGGTCGCCATCGGTTTGAATGTTCAACTCAAACAAGCGATTGCCCATCAACTCCCAGCTTCCGTTGCCACTGATTTGTGTGCCAATTGAGTCAACCATTATTTTTTCCAGGATTATCCGCTCGTTGATTAGCGCCCAATCCATCTCCAGGCTGTTCCAATAGAGGGATTTTTTCGGATTGGAGATGAGCGCTTCGCCGTTGGGAGTATCATCAAAGGCATTGGAATCGATTCCAGCAAGCCGACCCGGTTCGATGTGGAGGTGGGCCTGACCGGATAGGTTCTGGATCTGTTGAAGGTCGCTTTTATCCAGTTCTCCTTGCAGGCTGGTTTGCGCAAACAAAATGCCTTCCAGTTTTATTTCGTTCTCTTTATCCGGTAGACCTGGAAGTTGGGAGAGGTCTGTGCCGACCATGGCCAGCCGAACTTCAAACGGAATGGACGCGTCCAGGGAAAGGTCGGCCAAGGCCAACAGTTCCGCTCGGCCTCCCGCCAACGTAAGCTCGGAGTGGGGGAGGGAGAGTCGGTTTTGTTCCAGATGAAAGGGGATGGCCAGTTTCTGGAATTCATAGCTTTCATATTTCCCATTATTGGCTTGGATTGTTCCATCTATTTTCCAGTTTGATTTTTCATCTGGTTTGTCGATATCCAGGCTGATCCGTGCCAACCCGGATATTTTCCAGGGGCTAAGCCAGGGAAAATAATCGACGAGTTGTTCCGTATTCCATGAAATCGTCGTTTTGAGTTGAAGATTTGGTGTCAACGGGCCTTGAACCTGGATATTCTGATCGGGAATGATGGGATGGTACAGTTTCAGGTTGTTGATGACGATTTTTTCATTGTTTTGAGCGGCCAAAAAGGTCAGACTAAGGGGAACTTTCGACTTTTTACTGAGTTGTTGATGTACGATGGTCGTCTGGGTTAAATCCAGGTCCGCGTCATAACTGATGGTTGTCGGCCAGATTCCTGATAAGTGAACGGACCCGGAAGGACTGACCCCTTTTAACGGAAATTGCTCCGGCCAGGGAAAACGATCCAGGTTGACACTGTTGAGCAGTGTGACATTCAACTCCAACGGACCACGCCATTGATCTCTGATCCAACCGCTGGTTTTCAGAATGGGCGAGCCGTCCAGATAGATGAAAAATTCTTCAAATTCGAGGGTTGGGAACCCGCCCCAGCCCATGTGGATGGTGGATTTCTGCCGCAGGGCGATATTCAGATTCTTCTCTTCATTTTTTTTGCTGAGCCGTTCAAGAATCGTCTGTTTAATCGGGGATTCGTCTTGCTCGGACTTCCCACTTTCAATCCGGCTGAGATTCACCTCGTCCAACTGTAACCAGGAGCCGATTTGCAACCCTTTTCCCAAAGAGCCGTGGAGCAGGGTGGTAAAATAACCGCGTGAGGTGCTGACTTTGATGGTTGGTGTCGATAGCGCCTCTTCCATATCGTTCAATCCGGCCGATTTGGCTTCCAAGCTCAACAGTATGGGCATCTCGAATGGGTCCAGAGTGCCGGGAAGCGGGCCAATTTGACCGTTGACGGTAAAGGGAATCGAACGATATCGTGCGGAAGCGGTTACCGGAGAGGCCCGAGTCGGGCTTAAGGCATGAATGCCGACTTGCAAATGGTCAATTACCCAGGTACGCCCCTCTTCATGATCCCAATCCAGAATGGCCAGAATACCGTTTTGGATGGAGATACGGCCTATCTTCAGATCTTTGAGTCCCAGCCCCAACTCTTTGTGCAGTTTGGCATCGCCGGCCAAAGCGGTATCCTGGGCGCGTTCGATGAGTGGGGCGTGATTGCGAAGAACCAGGTTGATTTGTGGGTTGATCAGCTTGATGGCGGTCAGTTGCGGTCTGGATGAAAACAGGGAGAGAGGGCTGAAGCTCAGCAGCGTCTCTGGAACCTGAATCGTCGGCGGTTCGCTGGGGTCTTGGGCTAAAATTTCAAATTTGCTTAGCTCCAATGTAAACAGCCCGTTCAGGGGGGCATAGCTGATCTGTTTCAATGCGACTGGATGACCGGTAACCCGGCTGATGAACGCGATCAACTGGGGGCGATAATCATCAAGATTGGCCGTTTTATAGTAGACTATTCCGCCCAGACTCAGCATCACAATGAGCAGCAGGCTGATTTGGAGAAACAGGCGCCGATGAGACATGAAAAATGGCCTTATTACGGGTTAAACCCAGATTTCGCAGTTGTTGGTTCGCACTTGGCCTGATCGTTTGTTGAAATTTACCAGATAAACCATGTTGCGGCACCGTTTCCGTAGCTCAAACTGCCGAATTTGGGTTAAGTGTGGGTTGTTATCCCAATCTGTTTTTAAGTACCGAGTTAACCATCGCCGGGTTGGCCTTGCCGCGTGTGGCCTGCATGACCTGGCCAACCAAAAAACCCAAAACCTTGGTCTTTCCGGCTCGATACTGCTCTACCTGTTCCGGGTTGTCGGCCAGAATTTTATCCACCACCGCTTCGATGGCACCGGAGTCGGTCACCTGTTTCAGATTCTTGGCCACGATGATCTGTTCCGGGTCGCCCCCTTCGTCAAAAAGAACGGTAAAAACCTGCTTGGCAATTTTCCCGGAAATCTCTCCGGTTTGGATCAGGGCAACCAGTTTTCCCAGGCTCTGCGCTGGAACCGGGCTTTGTTCAATCTCCAGTCCCTCTTTGTTGAGGCGGCCAAGCAGTTCGACGGTGACCCAGTTGGCGATCGCTTTGGCGTTGCTCTTGCCTGAATCGGTCACCACCTGATTGGCGGTTTCAAAATAGGTGGCCATCTCGCGGCTGGAGGTCAGCACGCCAGCGTCATATTCGGAGAGATCGAAGCTGTTCTGAAACCGCTCGGCCATCTGGTCCGGCAACTCCGGCAGTTCAGCTTTTAACTGGGTGATCCGATTGTCGTCCAGGACCAGGGGAGGGAGGTCCGGCTCTGGGAAATAGCGATAGTCATGGGCGTCCTCTTTGCTGCGCATGGAACGACTGAGATTTTTGTTGGCATCCCATAGACGGGTCTCCTGAACCACTTCACCACCGTTTTCAATCAGATCGATCTGGCGTTCCACCTCAAAGTCGATAGCGCGCATGACGTTGCGAATGGAGTTGAGATTTTTGAGTTCGGTTCGTGTTCCCAGTTTTTCGGCCCCATGCGGGCGCACCGATACGTTGGCGTCACAGCGAAAAGAGCCTTCCTCCATGTTGCCGTCACAAACTTCGATGAAACGGACAATGGCCCGCAGTTTTTTCAGGTAGGCACCGGCCTCCTCCGAGGAGCGCATGTCCGGTTCCGAGACAATTTCGAGTAAGGGGGTTCCGACCCGGTTCAGATCAACCCAAGAGCCGCCGACCACCCCTTCGTGGACGCTCTTGCCGGCATCGACCTCCATGTGGATTCGGGTTACGCCGATCCGTTTTCTCGGCTGCTCCGGCGTATCGATAAACAGCTCTCCCGCTTCGATGATGGGCAGATCGTATTGCGAGATTTGATAACCGGTCGGTGAGTCCGGGTAGAAATAGTTTTTTCGGGAAAACTCCGAATAGGTGCGGATCTGACCATTAATGGCCAAGCCGGTTTTAATGGCCATGTTGACCATCTGCCGATTCATCACCGGCAGTACACCGGGAAAGCCGGCACAGACCGGGCAGATCTGGGTGTTGGCGTCCGAACCGTATTGGTTGGGGCAGCCACAAAAAATCTTGGACTTTGTTCGGAGCTGGGCGTGTACCTCCAGTCCGATGACGGTTTCGTATAGAGGGTCGATAGGCATGATTAAAGAACCGGATTCCGTGTATGCCAGTCTGTGGCTTGTTGATAGGCGTGAGCGGCGGATAAAATTCCACTCTCATCGAGAGGCCGCCCGATCAGTTGAAGGCCGATCGGCAGGTTCCCGTCATCAAATCCGCAAGGGATCGAGATGGCTGGAAGTCCCGCCAGATTGACATTGATGGTAAAAATATCTGAAAGATACATGCGCACCGGATCGTCGGTTTTTTCTCCGAGTTTAAACGCGGTTTCCGGTGTGGTCGGAGCCAGGATCAGATCGACCTGCTCAAAGGCGGATTTGAAATCGTCGGCAATCAAGCGGCGCACTTTTTGGGCTTTTCGGTAGTAGGCGTCATAGTAACCGGAGGAGAGCACGTAGGTGCCCAACATGATTCGCCGCTTGACCTCGCTGCCAAACCCTTCCGCACGGGTTCTGAAGAAAAGATCGCGCAGATCCTGTGGGTTTTCACACCGGTATCCGAAACGAACGCCATCAAAACGGGCCAGGTTGGAAGAGGCCTCCGCCGGGGCCAGAATGTAGTAGGTCGGAATGGCCTGGGCGGTGGTGGCCAGAGAGATGGGGACCAACTCGGCGCCAATGGCCTGAAACTGCTCTTTAGCCGCATCGATGCTTTTTTTGACCCCTTCATCCAGACCTTCGGAGAAATATTCCGCCGGAACACCGATTTTTCTACCGTTTAGGCCGTCGTTGAGGGTGGCCATATAATCCGGGACCGGGGTCGGGATGCTGGTGGCGTCTTTGGGGTCGTGCCCGGCAATGGCCTGAAGCAGGAGTGCGGCATCTTCGGCGGTTCGGGTCATGGGGCCGGCTTGATCCAGTGAAGAGGCAAAGGCGATCATGCCAAAGCGCGAGACCCGACCATAGGTCGGTTTGAGTCCGGTAATGCCAGTCAGAGCCGCCGGTTGGCGAATAGAGCCGCCGGTATCGGTTCCCAGAGCCGCTGTACCCAGGCCGGCGGATACGGCAGCGGCGGAACCGCCGGAAGAGCCGCCGGGAATGCGCTCGGTATTCCAGGGATTTTTGACCGGGCCAAAAAAAGAGGTTTCGTTGGAGGAACCCATGGCAAACTCATCCATGTTGGTTTTACCCAAAATCACCGCTCCTGCCGCTTTAAGGCGGCTGGTGACTGTTGACTCATAGGGGGGGATGAAGTTACCGAGAATTTTAGAGGCGCAGGTGGTGCGAATCCCTTGGGTGCAGAACAGATCTTTGATGGCCAGCGGAATGCCGGTCAGCGGTTCCCCTTGTTTAGCATCCAGACGACGGTCGGCTTCCTGGGCGGCGCGAATGGCCCCCGCCTTATCGACGGTAATATAGGCGTTGATTTCCGGGTTGAGGGTCTCAATCCGTTCCAGAAAGGCCTGGACCAGATCTTTGGATGAGAGGTGACGATTTTTAAGCAGTTCAGCCGTTTGACTGAGGGTTAGCCGTGTGGGATCTGATAACACGATGAAAACTCCGATAGGTGGCGAAGGTTCGATCTGGAATGATTATTCGATTATTTTGGGAACCCGAAAATGGCCCTGTTCCGATTCCGGGGCGCAGGCCAGCAAAATATCCCGCATATCGCCGTTGACCACCTCATCCGCCCGACCGGTCATCTCTACGTTCACGGCATGGGTCATGGGTTGTACGTCATCGGTTGGCAGGGCGTTTAACTGATCCATCAACCCCAGGATCTGGGAAAGTTGTTGGGCGTAGGTTTCCAACTCGTCGTCAGAAATATTCAATCGGGCCAGGTTCGCTACATGCTTGACGGTGTCGCTTTTAATAGACATGATTCATCGCATCTTAGGTGATAAACCAGGGGTTGGCAGTGATAGACACGCAGTCGCCAAAAACCGGTGGCCGTGTCAGGCCGTGCGGGCACGACCAGCTACCGAACCCAGGCTAATGAGTAGAAGAGTTCAGGATACCACTCTTTAAAAAAAATGCACGGCTCCATCAAGGTTGAATGATCCAAGATGGCGGGCTTGATCTGGGTTTTGTTTTATAAATTATTGTTTTTTATTGTGTAAATTAATTTCAATAAGTCATTGTATTGTTGTCTGGCAAAGGCTACGACGATCCGGCCAGGAGGGATGAAAGAGAAGATGTCGCCTCAGGAAAAGATGGATGAATTGCAGGGGTATTTAAAAGAGTTGGGCCGAGTTTTGTTGGCCTTCTCCGGTGGGGTGGACTCCTCTTTTTTGTTGACGGTCCTGCACCAATCACAGGTCGAGACCCTGGCGGTTACCGGTCGGTCGGCGACCATGCCGGAGTGGGATCGGCAGTCGGTCGAAGAGGTTGTCAAACTGTTCGATCTGCCGCATCGGTATATCGATAGTGGAGAGATGGCCGATGCGGATTTTGTCAAGAATCCGGTCAACCGCTGCTTTTACTGTAAGAATAATCTGTTTGGCCGCCTTCAGGAGTTGGCTCAAAAGGAGGGCTACGACGTGGTGGTCGATGGCAGCACGGCAGATGATTTGAACGATTATCGACCTGGATTGCTGGCCCGGAATCAGCATCAGGTTTTCAGCCCGTTGATGGCGGTCGGTTTGACCAAGGATGAGGTGCGGTCATTGTCTCGGGCGGCTGGATTGCCGACTTGGAACCGGGCCGCTTCTCCCTGTCTCTCCTCACGAGTGACCTACGGTGATCCCATTGAGGAGCGATCCTTACGAATGATTGAAGCGGCAGAACATTGGCTGCATGGTTTGGGGTTTTCTGAAGTCAGGGTGCGCAAGCAGGGGGAGACGGCCCGGGTCGAACTGCCGGTGTCGGATTTTCCTCAATTTCTGACTGGAGAGTTGCGGCAAAAAACCGTAACCTTTTTTTTGGAATTGGGTTTTCGATTTGTCTCGTTGGATCTGGAGGGGTTTCAGAGCGGTCGATTGAATCGTCTGGTTTTATAAGCTCTGAGTTCGGCAGTCGGTCTCTCTTCTGTAAGAGACGGCCAACAATCCTTGGCTTGCGCCCTCTACCTCCTTCCAAGGGCCGTTTGCCGTTGATTTGAAATGCACAGCCAGGATTCGGCAAGGAAATTGCTTTGACTTCGGACAGAGGGTGATCTCAAGAGCGGAAGCCCTCTTTCGATTTAACGGTTTTTGAGCGAGGTTTTGCCATGTTTGTCACTGTTTTTTTGATGGTTTTTTGCCTGGCTTGTTTGGCCGGCGGCTATGCCATATCCAGCCCGACCGGCCTGCCCATGCCCAATTTTCTGAGCCGTATGGCGTCAAAATAGCCGACAACTGCCGAATTCAGGTTCACCGTCAGATCTGTACTGTTTTCGGTTGGCGAGGCGTGTTCCGGTGGTCGAGCAGAATCAATTGCTAGTGCAGGGTCGGTTTGCGTATGGTGGGTAAAATGCCGCTATGTATCAGATCGGACAAATCCTCCACTTCCGGATCAAAGGGAGAGAGTGGGTTTTCTGATTGAAATGTAAAGGTTTTTTTGCGCATTTGAGCAATCTCGTTATCCAATCTTTGGATGATTTCCCGCTCCCTTTGGTTTTTTTTCGGTCTGAGTGACATGAGGGCTCCTGAATTTCGGTGGTGGTGAAAGAGAGGAGCAGATTATCCGCCAAACTTCACGGGGAAAACCCTCTCCCCCAATCTCCTCATCCCAACCATGATAACATGACCCGGGTTGACTCCGATATAAAATTCGTTCTTCCGCAAAAATGGCTAGTCCTGGTCGGTCAAAAACTGGATCAGGTCAAAAAATCGGTTGACTGAGTTTTCGTTGTCGAAATAGCAAGATAAATAGAGGTTTTTGCCGATAAAACGATAACCGTCGTGGCGCAGGGTCGCCGAAAAAGGTGTGTTGAGATGACTCTCCGGCTCATCCCCCGGCCGATCTGTGGAATAGAGACCTTTTAGGGGGCCACCCTGACAGGCCTCGGTAAACAGTTGCACAAATCGATCTTGATCCGGCGGGGTTGTCAGGCGATAGCGCATGTCGATCATGGAGATGCCGGGGTAGGGGATGTAGGTTTTGAGAACGGTAAAGTTGTTTGGTGAAAGATAACTCAACAACCTCGGTCCCATCCATTCCAAAGAGCAGGGGCGACGCTGGAGAGATCTGTTTTCTGGTTTGAGCAGTTGATGTTCGGGCATGTTGTGGATAACCGTCGTGTCACACTCTTGAATATGGAACTGCTGGTGAATCCAGTTCGTTAACGGGACGAACGCATTGATAATGCAGGAACCATAAGAGATAATCCGGGCATTTTTGTCAAAGGTGTGGTGGTTGAAGCCCACCACCAGGGTCTGGTCGGCATCGGCCACCGTCGCTGAAATAAGAATACGCTTGGTCGCCCCCTGCAAATATTCCCGATTGCTTTGAGCCTGACAATACCGACCCGAACATTCCAGCAATAGATCCGGTTGCCCGCGCCAGGGTATCCGTTGTTTTTCGGTCTGGGTAAACTGGATGGTCTCATTTTGACCACTTGGGGCGGAAAATGTGATACAATCCCCCTCAAGGGTGACACGATGGGTTTTGCTGATGGTCACAAAACGGTCCCCTAGAATAATGGAAAGCGCATTTTCCGGGGTTAACGTCTCATCATTGATATAGTCAATTGAAAAACTGGCCTGTTTGCGGTTGTCCAGCCAATATTTCAGCAAGTGAAGTCCGAATCGACCAAAGCCATTGATACCTGTCGAAACCATCTGCAAGCCCTTCTGTGAGTTATTTATGGACAGATTCTTGTTGACTGTTACCAAAGGGTGCTACCGAAAAATTGAATGGTACAAAATGCCATCCGAAAAGAAAAATGTCTCGGTTTCACAAAATCGTCCCCTTTTTCAACCGGACCAGCCTTTTGGGAAGTGCAACAGTATCGGTTGATTTATTTTGAGAAATTACCAACTATTTGCTCTTCATCGCCGCTTTGTTTGTGGGAAAGAG
Organism: Magnetococcales bacterium; assembly: GCA_015232865.1. Next base: position 896 of record JADFYU010000007.1, on the reverse strand, counting down.
AGGTTTTTTGATGAATCTGCTTAATGGAAAGATGATTTTGTCAGCTGCTGTTGGTCGGTTTTGGCTGGTTTTCTTTTCTTTTTTTTGGCTTTTGTCGGCTCCTGTTCATGGTCAGGAGTCCGATATTTTTATTTCGGGCGGTTGGATGGAACCGATTCCAACTCCTCCCCCCCTGCGCAGAGGGGATCGACCCCAACCCCGTTTTGAACAACGGATTTCCCAAGCCATTGCGTCGGAAGATGAGAGAGAAAAAACAACGATCTACGAAAAATTGATGGAGCGTCAACCGTTTTTAAAAGAGTGGGTCAGCCCGTATATCCTCTCTGAGCAATCCAAAGAGAAGGAAGTCGGTATTCAATGGAACCCGGACAGACCCCAGGAGGCTGCTGTTCAGATCCGTCCGTTTCATCGTGTTCAGGAGAGTTCTTCATCCCTGAGCAAATTAGAACTGAGAGGCCGACTGTTTGGAGAAGGGGGCGATTTGGAAGCCTGTTATCCTCTGAGCAGCCAAACATCCGCCCAACTCATTCAACGCAACGGTTCTGCCGCTTTCCAGCTTAATTTTTCCCGCCATTTTTGATTTTTTGCACAATTTTCTCTGTCTGAAGTTCATTAGACCATGTCAGGGACGGATGAAGCCCGGGTATTGACCGCAGAAGAAGGATGGGTGTGGGTGTGTTTCGCTGTAGAGCATTGGAACGCCGAATGCGTTGGCTGGCATGTGAGCAAGAACGGTAGCCGGTATGAAGCACTGGAGCCGATATCCATGGCGCTAACCACTCTTTATGGCCATGTGGAGAAGGATGTCGGAAACAGTTTTGTACCGCACCCAGTTTCTTGGACACAAATTTTGCTTATAAAAAAGTTCATCAAGTACCTGACGGGGCCGGTTTACC
>JADFYU010000079.1 GCA_015232865.1 Magnetococcales bacterium | reverse complement strand
GAGAACATTACCGAGCGGGTCCAGGGGGGGCAGGGGTTGGCCAAAGCCATTCAGGAGCATCCGGATGTGTTTCCCAATCTGTTTGCCAATATGGTTCGTATCGGCGAAGAGACCGGGCGATTGGATGAGGCCTTTAAACAGCTTTATGAATATATCGAGGTGGATCTGGACACCTCCCGAAAAATTGCCACGGCTCTGCGCTATCCAAAAATTGTCATCTCCGGTATTTTTGTCGCCCTGTTTGTCCTGAACTATTTTGTCATTCCGACCTTTGCCAAAATGTTCGCCCGCATGAACACCGAATTGCCCCTGCCAACAAAAATTTTGATGGGAATGTCCAATTTTACCAAAAACTATTGGTATGTAATTATCATCTTCGTCATTGGGGGCATCTTTGGTTTTAAACATTTTTTAAAAACCAAGGATGGCCGTTTATGGTGGGATGAAAAGGTTATGAAATTCCCCCTGGTCGGCCCCATTATTACCCAAGCCGTTTTGGCCCGATTTGCCCGAACGTTCGCCATGGGTTCTCGTTCTGGAGTGCCGATTCTGGAGACCTTGGATTCCGTTAGTCGGGCCATGGATAACGCCTTTGTTACCATGAAAATGCAGGAAATCAGAAACGGTATCGAGCGGGGTGAGAGCATGGCTCAGGCCTCCAACAACAGCGGGCTGTTTACCCCGTTGGTCCTACAGATGATCTCGGTTGGTGAAGAGACCGGACAGTTGGATACCATGATGCAGGATGTGGCGGAGTTTTATGAGCGTGAGGTCAGCTATTCGGTCAAAGCCATGGCCGATGGAATCGAACCGATCATTCTGACATTTGTCGGCATCATGGTGCTGGTTCTGGCCCTGGGCATCTTCCTGCCGCTGGCGGGAATGGGCAATGCAATGATGCATAAAAAATAGATTGCGCTGAAAAAAAACAGCAGGAAGTTCTGGAGGAGACGAGTTCCCCCCACAGAACTTCCTGCCGGATTGCAGGGACTAAATGTCAGCCAGAGTTGCGGAGCTTGTGTTGGTTTCTGCAGTTATGGCTGCTGTCCGAGTATCCGGGAAGGTGACGGTTGTTCCTGTGCAGGTCGCCCCACCCATATCGTCGAGGTAAGACTCCAGGGAAGTGCAGTTGGTGATGTAGAGTTCATCGCCTGTGCCCGTGGCTGTAAGTCCCCTGGCTCTGTGCAGACCAAAGGCGGTCTGCATGGTTGATTTCAGATCGCCATGGAGTTTGTCCGTGACCGCTACATTTGCTTCACCGGTCACATCTAAAAATTGTGGTGTAATGGCGGCGGCCAGGATGCCAAGGATGACGATGACCATAATGAGTTCGATCAGGGTAAAGCCGGACTCGGCACGGTTACTTTTGTTCAATGGTGTACGCTTCATAATCATATCTCTCTTCAAAAAAATGTAGGGGTCGGACCCGGAATACTAAAAAAGCTCACTCTCCATAAGCTTCATTAATGAATAATAAATGCCCACTATTTGGCATGTACGACAAATTTCATCATACCATTAATTCGATAAAGAGCAAAACATTCTTTGCTGTCGATCACTCTATTTTTTAGAAAAATACCTGGCTCACCGGCTGGTATCCAATCTGGTTTGCATTGAAAAATCAGTGATCTTGCCAAAAGGCCAGGGTAAACAGGCAATAGAGGGTGAAAATAGCGAGTAGGGCATAAAAAAGCAGATATTCCGGCAAGCCCATGGCGATGAGGGACAGGCCAATGAAAATAATGCCGAGACCCATTCCCATGCTGATCAAAACGGTTTGGTTGACACTGAGCCCGGACCGAAGCAGCAGATGATGAAAATGGTTTAAATCTGGTTTGGAGGGATCTTTGCCTCGGATAATCCGTCGGGCAAATGAGCTGAACATTTCGATAAGCGGAACAGCGACCAGCCAGAGAGCGACCACAGCCGGGAAAGCCGATTTTAATAATTGTTCATCGTTGCTCTCTATCGTTTGAGAGAGAGAGATGGTAAACCAAGCCAAAAACAGTCCCAGTATCATGCTTCCGGCATCCCCCAAGAATAGCTTGGCACTGGAACAGCCGAACAGGCGGGCGTTGAACAAAAAAAAGGGAACCAGGGCCGACAGGATCAGCAGTAACAGTTCGGCCTCTGCCGTGCGCTGGGCAGAAATAGCCAGATACAGCAGAGCCAGGAAAGAGACCAGAGCTGATCCGGCAGCCAATCCGTCAACGCCGTCGACCATGTTGAGGGCGTTGATTACGCCGATGATGCAAATAATGGTAAAAAGAGAGGCCCAAGGACCCAGGACAATCTCACCCAAGCCAATCAGATCGCCCAGGGTCATGACCACCAACCCCCCAGCACCGACAATAATCAGTCCCACCATAAACTGGGCAAAAAATCGAACTCGAACCGAAATTCTGCTGCGGTCATCCCAGACGCCGAGAAACAGGATGATCAGAGCTGAGAGCTCCAGTCTATTTTGGAAGGGAGACGGGTTGTCCAACCAGATTATGGCCGGAATCAGGCCAAGAAATATGGAGATTCCCCCCACTGCCGGCACACTGTTTAAATGTTTTTTTCGACCGCTGGGGATGTCCAACAATCCCACTCTCGGTGCCAGTCGGACCATCAAGAGCATCCAGAACAGAGTTCCTGCAAAGGCAATCACCATTTCAGTGAGGGGAAATGTCCATTGATTCATCGGAAAAATTGATGGTACTCCAGTAACAGGTAAACCAAAATCCGGTACGATCTGGACCATTAATTTTGTGGTTAAATGATCCTAGAAACGGCAGTTGGGAGTGTGTGAATGGTGCAACATATTGGTTTAGCTACTGCAATAGAAAAAAGTCATACTACCCATTGGGTGACTTTTTTCTATTGCAGTAGATGAATCAAAAGGTTATGCCAAGCATGTGCTAACAACTGCCGTTTCTAGAGTGATGGGTTGGTTTTTTTTTTTTTTGGCTTTGCCCCGTACCCCACTGGGGCGGAGAACCGCCCCAGACCCACCTTTTTTTTAATTGTTTCTTTGGCCTTAGGCCTGCTCATCAATTGATGAGAGCTGAAGCACCAGGTGCTCGGTTCTGCGGCCCTTATTTAGTCGATTTAAAAATATTCTGATCGACTCTCTTGTTCTTCCAGTAGCGTTCTTTGTTGCCCGGTTTGCAGCTCTCTGGCAATACTTTAATGGGAAAATAAAAGTGTTGGTTTTTTTCAAAGGTGGTGACCCGAATCCAATACTCCCAAACCGGCTCCAGATAGATACCGGGTGCCAGATCAATTTTATACATCTGAGCCTCGGTGTGTTTGGCTCTATCGACGGGCATTACGGGCCGTGCCTGGGCTTCCCAGCAGATCAGGCTTCCTTGAGGTAGGTCTGGATCTCTCAGTATATAATTGATCTCTTTGGATTGTCTGAGCAAATCGGCTGAAAAGGGGGCATACTCTTCTTTGGCGTTTTTATAGTGACAGGCTTCCTTTGGGGCCGTGCGTTTGGGACCGTCGGGGGTGCTGCAGAGGTGGACGCTAAAGATTGACTTTGGAAAATACCAATACAGTTCCGGCCTGACTGTCCAAATGGAGGCGGAGTTGGGAAAAATTGCCCGCCAGTAGCTTTTTTGATCACGGCCTTTAAGCTCTAAAATGGCCTGCTCCCGATCGTTGATCAACTTTTCCTTGATCTGTTTAAAATCGTATCGGGTAATGTTTTCACGTTTACCACGCTCAATGGCCAGTTTGAATTTGTCCCGGTAATGGCTGTTGATCGTGTCGATGGCTCTTTGAAGCTGCTGCCGGTTTTTGTTGGTATCGGGTACTTTTTTTAGACTTTCCGAGATTTCTTTTAACTCCATGAACTGTCCCTCGGACATTTTGACAAACAGCCCCAGACTATTCGGAAGCTCCTCGGCACTGCATATCGTCCCGGCAAAAAGGCTGAAAAAAATGGAGAGGGATACGATCCAGTTAATGTTCATGATTTAATCCAGTAGAAGGTCATTGGAGTCATCACTGTCTTGTTCTGGTGGAGTTGTCGCCTCATCAAAGCCCGGTTGGGAAGCCTCTGGATTGAGGATTTGTTTGTTATATTTCTTTTCAGAAAAAATCATGCTCTGAGGCGGTTTTAGGGTGGAAACATAGTCGATTATGATTCGAAGATCCCGGTCAGAGATGCTGTCGAGTTGCATCATTTTGAGCGGATGAACATTGCGCCGCTTATTCTCCTTCATCCATTGCACCTGGCGTAGGAGATAGTTGTAGTGTTGTCCATGAATTCGGGGGTAGAACTCTTTGTCGTTACCCTCTCCCTGTTTGCCGTGACAGTTTGCACACAGTTTCAGGTAGAGTTTCTCGCCCGTGGCCAGATCCACTCCCGGACCCACGCCATTGTTGGGGATCATGGGGAGGCTTTCGATATAGGCGGAGACGTCTGCTATGGCTTGATAACCTCCGACCTCACTGGGTAGTGAAAAACGAAACATGGTCGGGTTGTCTCGGTTCCCCTCTCGAATATCAAGCAGTTGTTTAATCTGAACGCTGACATACTGACCGGCGATTTGTGGATAAGTGCCGTCTATCAATCCCCACCCTTGAGGTTGGTGACACTTGTTGGAGCAAAGATCGTTATAGATCTGCTTACCACGTTTTTTGTCTCCGGTGAGTTTTAAAATCTCGTTGTTGCGGCGTTTATGGTTGTTCCAATTGGTCAGAACCAGTTCAGTGATGGTTTTGCCATATTGAGGGCTGTTTTTATTGGTAATGACCGTACTGATTTGATAGGGATCATTCTCTTTTTCGTATTCTATCTCCAAGGCCTTTTTATAATAATCACGGGATTTTTTGTAGGCCTTCTGGCGACTGTATAAAACCCCCATATTCAGTAGGGCGTAGGGATTTCCCGGATCAAATTCAATAGATTTTTTTAGATACTCCTCCGCCTTCTTATAATTTGCCTTGAGAATGAGTTGGTAGCCCAGGTTGGAATAATATTTGGACTTATTGCGGTCTACATTTTGAGCGGTGTCGGTGTTCTGGCAGGGTGTGCGGCTGATAAAAGCCCGTTGGTTGGTGTCGTAACACTGAAAAAACTCAATGGCGTGTGCTGCTTTGATCAGGCCGGAAAGCAGAGAGAGAGTGAGAGCAAAAAAGAGCAAGAGAACGGATTTGCCAATTTCAATCCTGTACATGCTGCATTACTCCCAAAACAATGCGCCGTTTGATCTGATTAAAGTTTAATAAACCCGTTATAATATCGGCTTGAGTGTTGTTCTCACACAACCCAGTGTAACAGAGGTAAGCCCCGTCATCTACACGGGGTCTGCGATATTTTCTGTTATAACAGCCCAATTGGGCTTAATCCGATCAATGAAAATGAATGTGTCTAGTCACATATTACGGTTATATTGCCCTTTTTTCAACCGAGAAACAGACGATTGAAAACAATGGATCAGTGGATGAATGCCTCTTGTTCTTCTTTTTTCTCCCGCTTCTCTTTTGCTTGCTTCCACCGATAGGCCAGAAGAATAAAAACGGCAAAACCGTAGACGTAGGGCTCTCCATTTTCATGGGTGGCGGCCAACAGGAAATGAAGGGCGATCAGAATGTTTAGGATGTAGACCAGTTTATGGATCTCTTTCCATTTTTTTCCGCCCAACTTTCGAACCATACGATTGGTCGAGGTAAAGGCCAGAATCGAGAGAATGATAAAGCCGACAACGCCGATAAGAATAAAGGGACGCTTACCCACGTCGATGATAATTTCCCCCATATCAAAAACCCACTCCAACCAGATGTAGGTCAAAACATGTAGAGAGGCATAGAAAAAGGCGTAGAGACCGATCATGCGAGCGTACTGCATAAGCAGTTTGACCTTGGTTATCTCGGCAATGGGTCGCAGGGCCAGGGAAAGAAGTAAAAAGTTGAAGGCCCAGTCTCCCAGATAACGGTTGATGAAACCAACAGGCATTTGTCCCAATGAACTGCCCGGCGTGACGCCGCTAATAAGAATCCGACCAACCAACCAGATGATGGGCAGCAGGGAAAACATGAAGATCAGTGGTTTAAGATTGATCTTTCGCTGTTTGACCAATACATGGTCCCGGCTCTCATCGACACCGCTTTTGACCAACCAAAAGGCGTAGAGCATGATCAGCAGGTTGCTGGCTCCAATGACCACAAAGGGGGCTTTGGGGCCGACTGCGTCAAAATAATAACCACCACTTTGTACCAACATGACGATGCCGATACCGCTGACCAAAAATAAAATACCCTGAACCGAACCCAAAACATGTTTGGGGGAGAGTTCTGCGGCCAAGATTTTGGGGCCGACCAGGCAACTGGCTTGGCCGATACCCACCAAAAGCAGGGGCAGGAGCAGAGTCGGCCAATCAAAGGGGTTGACCACCAACCAGCCCAATAAAACAAAGCCAAGACCCGCCAGGGACAGCCCGGCGCCAATGGCGGAAATTCGGCTATGGGTTGCCATATATTGACGCCAAATCGGCATGGAAACCAGAATGACCAACCCCAGA
>JADFYU010000078.1 GCA_015232865.1 Magnetococcales bacterium | reverse complement strand
GTGGAGGCGCAATACCTCCGGTATATCTATATCCATATGACAGGGAAGGCAACGGCTGCAATCTCCGCAACGATCCAGGATGGACCCTTGATAGGCCTGCTGGAGTTTGGCCCAGGCGATCCGTTCGGTTTCGCCCCAAAACGGTTTGTTGTTCAAGGATTGCAGGTGGATATCCATGTGGGCCGCTTCACTCAAGCCGATACTGAGGGTGTGAATCTGTGGGTTGGCCAGAATCCAGCGCTCGTTAAAATTGGCCGGATGAAGCGGAGCGGTCAAAGCGGAGAGGGTGGTAGACGGCTCATAAAGTCGGCCACCCTTGTCGTTGGGTGAGATGATGAGAACGCCCATGTCCAGGGATTCAGCCAGATCGATGGCCGCCCGGTTGGCGGTCTTGAACAGATAGTAGTGAAGATTGACAAAATCAAACTGTTGGCTGGCCAACATTCGCAAGAGGAGAGGACGCGGGGCGTGGCTGGAAAAACCGATGGAGCCGATCAGCCCTTCCGAGCGCATCTGCTCCAGGGCTGAGAGTGGGCCGTCCTTCTTTAAACTCAATTGGCAAAGAGATTCGTTGTTGAGACCATGCAGGGCGAACAGGTCCAGTCGGCTGACACCCAGGCGGGTCAGGGATTGCTCGACATGGCTGCGCATCTCTCCGGCTGTTTGGGTTGGCGGCGCTTTGGTCATGATCAAATAGTCGGACCGTTTGAAAGACAGATCGGGCAAGGTGGCACCGATCAGTCGTTCGCTCTTGCCATACCCACGGGCGGTTTCGATCAGGTTGATCCCAGCCGACAGGGCCGTGTTCAAAACCGTGTGGGCATTTTCCAGGCTCTCTTCCGGCAGATAATCGGAAGGCTCCTCCCAGCCCTGGAGAAAACGCATGGTCCCCAGGGTAAAGACGGAAACCCGTCGTTGAGTTTTTCCAAAGCGCCGGTATTCCATGACGGTCTCTCCATCTACTTGGATGTTCGGTCGGTTTTCCGATTCAACTGGTTGCGCAGTCGGATCAGGGCCGGCAGCAGGTCGTGGGCCAGCAGTCCCGCCTCACCACCCTGGGCCTGGACGGTCTCGTCGGCGGCTTTGCCGTGTAGCCAGACCCCGGCCCGGACGCTGCTTTCAACCGGCCAACCTTGAGTCAGCAATCCGGCGATTATCCCGGTCAGCAGATCGCCACTGCCCCCCGAAGCCAGGCCGGAGTTGCCGGTATCGTTGATCCAGGCCCGACCATCCGGGGCGGCGATAATGGTGTCGGCCCCTTTCAATACCAGCCAGACCTGCCATTGTTTAGCATGCTCTCGAGCGATATCCAAGCGGTTGTCTTGAATCTTTGAGATACTGATTTTTAGAAGTCTGGCCATCTCCCCCGGATGGGGAGTGAGGATGACCGGCCCGGAACGGTCAAAGGCCAGGTTCGGCCAGTCGGAGCCGTTTTGAGCCAATAGGTTGAGACCGTCGGCATCCAGGATCAACGGACAATCCGGCCAATGATGACCAAGGGTTCGGATGAGCCCAAACAGACCGGCATTCGTGCCCAAACCCGGCCCGATAGCCAAAGCGGAGGGTCGGATGTCGCTGTTGATGAGGGTGTTCGACCAGAGTTGGCCTAGATCTTCCCCTTCTCTCTCTGGCGGAAGGGGCAGGGTCATAGCCTCAAGCAGTTGGGTGGCGATGGCCGGGTGGGCCTCCAGAGGGGTGGCGATGGTGACCAATCCCGGTCCGGTTCGCAAGGCGCCCAGGCCAGTCAAGGTGGCAGCGCCCTCTTTGCCGAGACTGCCGCCGACAATGAGCAGATGACCAAAATGGCCCTTATGTCCCGTCGAATGGCGCGGAGGAATAAAAAAATTATCGGCTAGGTTGCGGGCCACTTCATGGGATTCAATCGTGATGAAAGAGTCGGGAATACCGATGGGGACGGTGATGATTTCGCCGCAACAGGCGGCACCGGGATAGAGTCGGTGACCTCTTTTTTCAGCGGCAAAGGTGACGGTCCAGTCCGCCTTCAGGGCGCAACCCAGAATCTTGCCGCTATCGGCGCAGACACCGGAGGGCAGATCGACTGCCAAAACCGGTATGTTCTGCCGGTTGACCTGTTGAATGGTGGTGGCGATGTGGCCTTCGATGGGGCGGTGCAGTCCGGTGCCGAACAGCGCATCGACCACCAACCCGGCATGGGCCAACTGAGCGGGAAAGTTGGAGAGTAGTTCGGCCTCGGTAATCTCCTTGATGTGGCCGCCGAGATTGGCAAAGATATCCGCGTTCTGACGGGCGTCCGGGGTCAGTCGGCTGCGTTGACCAAACAGCAGCAAGTTGACCCGCGCCCCGCTTTGAAGCAACCTTCGGGCGATGACAAAGCCGTCGCCACCGTTATTGCCGGTGCCGGCCAAAATAAGGATGCGTTTTTCGGCCCAGGACAAAAACCGATTTTTCAACAGTCGGGTGGTGGCCGCTCCGGCATTCTCCATGAGAACCAGACCGGGCAGCCCGATCTCTTCGATGGTTCGCTGGTCGGCACGTCTCATTTCGTCACTGCTGAGTAATTTCACGGTCTCCCCCTTTTTCAGTTGTGGGGCCTTTTATTGCCGGCGGTGGGTCCGGGTGGTGAATCTGGGTTGATTAATTGCCGTACTCGTAACAAGATACCGGAGATGTTTTTAACGGACAACCGGATTCGCAAAGAGGGTCGTGTATGTCAGAGGTGGTTTGTGCAAAGGGGTTGACCAAAAGCTATCCGGGGCGTATGGCGGTGGATCGGATCGATTTTTCAATCCGGGCCGGAGAGTGCTTCGGAATTTTGGGGCCGAACGGCGCCGGAAAATCGACGACGTTGCGAATGGTAATCGGTTTGACGCAGTTGGATGGTGGAACCTTGGACGTTTTTGGCCAATCCATGTACCCCGAACATCCGACCATTCCGGCCAGAATGGGGGTCGTTCCCCAGGAAGATAATCTGGACCCCGACCTGACCGTGCGGGAAAACCTGCTGGTTTTTGGCCGATATTTTGGTCTGTCTGATCTGGAAATCGGCCAGAAAATGGACCGCCTGCTGGACTTTGCCCAGTTGGAAGATCGTCAGAACGCCATGGTTCGGGAGTTGTCCGGCGGAATGATGCGGCGGTTGGTCATCGCCCGTTCCTTGATCGGTTCTCCCGATCTGATCGTCTTGGACGAACCCACCACCGGACTCGATCCCCAGGCCCGGCATCTCATCTGGCAACGGTTGCGCACCTTGAGGGAGCAGGGGGTCACCCTGTTGTTGACCACCCACTACATGGAGGAGGCGGCCCAACTTTGTGATCGGCTGTTGATTTTGAACCGGGGTCAGATTCTCGACCATGGCACCCCGGTCGAACTGATCCGGCGACATGTGGAGCCGGAGGTGGTCGAGTTGCGTGCCGACGGCGTCTTGCCTGAACTCCAGGAGTTCGATCATCTGCCCGGACGGGTGGAGTTGATCGGCGACACCCTTTTTTTCTACTCGTCGGACGCCCGTTCCATCCTTAACAATTTTCGAGATCGTCATGATCTGGTTACCCTCATGCGACCAGCCAACCTGGAAGATGTCTTTCTTAAATTGACCGGGCGCGAGTTGAACGATTAAAGATGAAGAGAGCGGGGTTTTAATGATCAAGGCTATCCCATGGCCCTCAAAAGGGTTCGTTCAGGTCTGGAGACGACATTTCCTGGTCTGGAGAAAATCGGCCGCCACCTCCCTGATGGGGACTTTGGGCGAGCCTTTTCTGTATCTGATGGGGATGGGCTACGGATTGGGTCGGTACGTCGGTGAGATTGACGGCATCTCCTATCTGGTCTATCTGACAGCGGGAATCCTGGCCGCCAGCAGTATGAATACCGCCACCTTCGAAGCCCTGTATGGAGGGTTTACCCGAATGACCCGGCAAAATACCTTTCAGGCGATGTTGGCCACGCCTCTTCGGGTTTCCGATGTGGTGGCCGGGGAGGTGGCCTGGGGGGCGACAAAATCCTTGATTTCCGGTACGGCTATATTTCTGGTTGGCAACCTGCTCGGTTCCATTCCTTCAGAAACCGCCTTTCTGGTGCTGCCGGTGGTTTTTCTGTCTGGGGTGGTTTTCACCTGCATGGGGTTGGTGGTGATGGCGATCGCACCCAACTATGATTTTTTTCTGTACTATTTCACCTTGGTCACCACCCCCATGTTTCTCTTTTGTGGGGTGTTCTATCCGGTCGAATCCCTGCCTGAAACCGGACAAATGATCGCCAACATGTTGCCCCTGGCCCATGTGGTCTCCCTGATTCGCCCTCTGACCATCGGTGCGCCTTTGGAAAGTCCGTTTTTCCATGTTTCAGCCCTGTTTGTTTATGCGGCACTGACTTTTTTTCTGGCGGTTCACTTGTTAAAAAAACGACTGATTGTCTAGTGTTCCGGCCTGGCTTATATATTAAAGGGTAAAATATATAGCGATCCACTCTTTGCCAAATGTGGGCAATTGTATTAACATGTGCAAGTTGTGGTCCGAACAGGCCAAAGCAAAATAATTAAAGAACCTCAGGATTTCAGGCTGAATCGGGGGTTTGCTTCTTTTTTGTTGCCGGTTTTGGTTGGACTGGGTCACATTGAAATCGTGTTTGATTAGGGGCTGCCTTCAATACTCGGAGTATTCCGCTTGTCTCAGGTGTTGACCGGTATGGGAGTGGTCTTGTTTTTATTAATGAACCTTTAAAATATTGACAGCAATTAAGGAATATAGCCATGGCCGATTTGTTTTCTGCAGAGTGGATGAACCGTTTCCAAGAAGAGTGGAACAATGAACCGGATCTTTCCGATGCGTTGGGAAAAATTGATTTTAAATCCACTATTGCCTACGGCATCGACGGAGAGCCTCAACCTCGTGGTATCTTGGTTGTCGAGGGGGGAAAAGCGATCCGTGCCGGTGCCTACGCCGGTGAAGAGCTGAATTGGGATCTGCGGGCCTCTCAAGAGAGTTGGGAAAAATGGATTGCCAAAGGTCTGGGCATGATGGGATTGGGCATGGCCTATACCTCACGGAAACTTAAATTCCAGGTGGGTGATTACGGCGCCATGATCAAAGACCCGCGTATGGCCAAGCCGTTCATCAAATCCTTCTCCGTAATGGGACGGGTCTAAATACCGTACTTACGTATCATATCCATTCTGAAGATTTTTTTAAGGAATAGGGTTCCATGAGGAATAAGATTATCTCTCTCGTCATGCCGGCGATGATGTTGGCGTATGTGGTCGGCGGCGATTTTGAGGCTGTGGCAAATAGTGAACCACAAGTCATCACTGTCAAATCCTCTACGGTGGGGGCGACAACCACCTTGGGCGGTACGGTTGTTCCTTTTCGTGAGGTGGCTTTTTCGGCACAACTGCCTGGTCGGGTTGAGCATATCGCCGGAATGGAAGGGGACTGGTTCCGCAAGGGGACCACGTTGGTGGCTCTGAACAGCGATAACCTGCTGGCCAAACGGCAAGCGGCCCAGGCCGCTCTTTCAAAAGCGCAGGCGGCTTTTCGCAACGCTCGTGTCCAATATACCCGGCAGGTCTATTCCGGCTCTCAAATGGGTTCTGACAATATGGGTATGGACATGCCGCGTCTGTTTGACCGGGTCTTTACCCGCCCGGCCGCCGATATGGTCGGTGTCGACAATCCGGAGTTGACCCGGCGGGCGCAGATCTATGCCCAAGGCACTCAGATCGACCAGGCCAAATACGGCATGATTCAGGCGCAGGCCCAGCTCCATGAGTTGGACGCCGCTCTTCGTGATACCCACTCCATCGCTCCCTTTTCCGGTGTTATCGTCGCCAAGCACATCGAAGTCGGAGACACGGTACAGCCGGGCATGCCTCTCTTGAGCTTTGCCGATACCCGTCATTTACAGATCAAGGTTGAAATCCCCGCTCGTCTGATGCCTGGGGTCAAAAAGGATATGATTCTGTCGGCCAAACTGGATGTGGGTAAAGCCCGTGTCGATACTCGTGTGGCTCAAATTTTCCCCATGGCCGACGCGCAAAGACACACGGTGACGGTCAAATTGGATCTGCCTAAAGGATCTCCCGGTGGGCCGGGCATGTATGCCGAGGTGATGATTCCAGATATCACCGCCCCAGAGAGAAATTTGCCGATTATTCCCAAAACGGCCGTTATCTGGCGGGGTAGTCTGCCTGCGGTCAACGTTGTCGGTGCAGAGGGACAGACCGATCCTCGTCTGGTTCGTCTGGGTGGGTTGGTTGGTGACGACATGGTCAGTATTCTCTCGGGATTAAACGTTGGAGAACAGATTCTTGCGGTTGGTTCCAGTGCGTTGTCCAAATCCTGGATTGCTCCAAAGCCGGCTGATCACTAAGCGGCTCATTCTGGGTGTCAACTACTGAGAGTCGGTCTGTATCAAGACCAATCTGTTTCTGATCTGTTTGGGAAAAGCAACATGAGCGTATCATCTGACTTGCCGCCACCGCCACCGCCAAGCCTGGAGCATCCGGACGCAAAAAATCTGGGTGTGGCCGGAATGATGGCCAAGGCTTTCATCCATTCGCCTCTTTC
>JADFYU010000077.1 GCA_015232865.1 Magnetococcales bacterium | reverse complement strand
AGTCATCCAACGATGTTTTTTTTGCTTGGGGCATGATTGAATCATCCTTGTTCATTAACGTTGCAAAAGCCCGGAAGAGTTTTGTAAATTCCCTGATACAGCGGGCGGGAGATGTTTGGCTTTCATCACTCCTGGTTAAAACGACCTCGCAAATTTTCCCAGCCACACGACTCTATTTTTCTACCATCAGTTATAAGTTGATTTAATGTTGCAATGCAAGAGAATGGATGGAATCGGACATAAATTTGCAAAAGAAAAATGGGTTAACGGCCTCCATTTCAACACACCAAAAATGTAACTCGAACACCCAACCTCAAGCCAGAATTCATTTCCATCCATTCCAGCAGCGATACTTTTGTGTAAGAATGCCCACGCCAAACCAAGATTGAACAGAGGCAGGAGGGTCGGGGCAACATGAAAATCTTAATCGAGAATCGTAGCGGTTGTGGAGTCAAAGATGAACAGTTTTAATGATTTTAACAGTGCGATCAGAAAAATAATCCCCATTGACCCCCCCATGACACCGATGAAGCTGACCCGACAGCCGATCGTCGATCAGTTTTGGTTGACGGGTTTGGTCGGACTGTTTGCCGGTTTTCTGTTTGGGTTTATGTTGTGGCTCTGGCAACAGGGTATCGTCGATGCTCCGGAAGACTATTTTTCCGTCAAGTTTTTTCATGCTCGCATTCAAATCCTGCTGTTCACCGGCTCATTTCTGCTCGGCTTTGCTCTGCAAGCCGGGCCTCATGTCATTGGTGGACAGCCCCCCGACTCCAAGACAATCCTCTCCTTCTTACCCATTTTATGGATCGGCACCGCCTTATCTCTGGTCGATGATCCGGGCTTGATGTTTATCGGCAACCTTCTGATCAGCGTCGCCTTTGCCGGTCCGGCCGTTTTACTTTTCAAGATCACCTTGTTTGGCCAACCCCACCTTCGCATCCCCCGTGGCGTACCCATTGCCCTGGCCTTTTTTCTGTTGTCCGTTGCTCCCTGGCTGGAGTTGGACAATCCCGACACCGCGCTATTTGTTCTCTGGTGCGGCCCGGTCACGGCCATATTGGTGGCCGCTCAGCAACTGACCAACAATGTTCTCGGAGGCAGGCTACTTCAGGGTAAATGGGCGGTTTTGTTTATCAGTTCCCTCTACATGGCCTGGCTGACCACCGCCATGGCCGCCTTCATGGAGTCGGCTTCGTGGTCGCTTTCCGGTTTTCTCTGGCTGACCACTCTACTGATTCAGGTTCAAGGCACCGGTTTTCTCCAGGCCGCATTGAGCTACCGTTTTTCCTCCATTCAAGTCACCTTGTTGCTGGCCTTTATCGGCCTGATCTGTGCCGCATTGATGCCCCTGATCATGGCTGATCTGTTCCTGACCGACGCTGCGGTCCATCTATTGGGAGTCGGCGTCATCACCTTATTGGTTCTGGGTGTCGCCGCCCGGGTAGCCGGCTTTTTCTCCGGCAAAAACATATTGCCGGACCGCGCCCTGACTTTTCTGCTTCTCGCCTGGACTATACTGGCCGCCGCCCGCACTCTTTCCCCTTTTGGCATCAGCAGCCCCGCCTGGACCCACGGCACTCTACAGCTCGGATTTCTTCTGCTCATCATCTGGACCATTCCCATGATCAACCGACTGATTGAAATCGGTCAGCAATACAAACCGGAGCAAAGCCAGGAAAAACAGACTCTTTTCAAATAATTGGCAAATAATTGTCCCCTTCAGCAATTTTTAGGCTTGCCCCCTCAAATAGTGCTGGTATACTCTGCGAACTCTAAAGAGAAAACAGTGCTATTTATCCAATCAAATAGCCTTAGCGCCCGTAGCTCAGCTGGATAGAGCATTTGGCTACGAACCAAAAGGCCGGACGTTCGAATCGTTCCGGGCGCGCCATAAAAAAAAATGCACTTGGCAATTTATTGCCAAGTGCATTTTTTTTTATGCTCTGTGTAAATTTTCTCTCGAAGCTGTTGCGATTTGACTCCAAGCCGTATCTGACACCATTTCTGGCACCCACCTAGCGCTTCAGCACTCATCAATTGATGGGCAGGCCGAAGGCCAAAAAAACAATTAAAAAAAAAGGGTGGGGTCTGGGGCGGTTCTCCGCCTCAGTGGGGTGCGGGGCAAAGCCCCGAAAAAACCAGCCCGTTTTAACTTATGGTCGTGCAGATTTTAGCCTGTCAATTAACGAGAGCAAGAGCACTAGAAACAATAAAAAGAAATTGTGCTACATCTGACGAATGGAGATAATCGCAGTATGAGTCACTCTATGATAACTCCAGCTCCGTACCGATGCTTCTTGACGAAGGAGAAAATCATGTATCAACCAAAAAAACACCAAATAGGCTAGATGATCCCGATGTTCGTAATGCCGAAATCGCCCTGCACCGTGCGGCAAAAAAAGCCCAGCAACGAGCCAGAGATGCCGGTCTGGAACCAGTTGTGAGCGATATAATAGCAACGGGGCAACCCTCTGAAGTTGGTCAAAAAAACTAACAAACCAATTTTCCTTAAGTTGGCAGGGTTCTGTGTGTGAATCTTACTCTAAAACAGGCAAACCCCACATACAGGAGAAAATAAACAACTTGCAAAACAAAACAATTACAAACAGTTAAAACACAGCAAGGAGGTTGCAAAACTCCATTTCCAGGTTAAAATAGTCGATGAGCCACAATCCGGACACTTTGTTTTTTTCACGATTCCAACCATTCATGACAACAATCAGGGGTACTGATGAGCAGGCTCAACTCCCTACATATTAAAACGTTTAGCCGAATTTTCGTCTTTCTTCTCCTTTTCCTGGGGCTGGCCATCTCCGGTACTGCCTATTTGATTCAACAGGAGGTCAAAGCAGTCAACGCTTCCTGGTCGCAATTCAAGATTGATCGATCTGAGAAGGCTTTGCTGGAAGGCGCCTTACGTTCTTCCCTTGGTTACGGTGGAATGATCCATGAGTTTAAAAACCTCCTTCTACGGAAAGAGTTGTTTCGTGTTGATCGCATCAAACATTTTTTGAGTGCTGCTGAAGGGGTGATCAAACTGTACCGGATGTTTCCGCTCACGAATGCGGAGGTTACTGCTCTGGAAGACATAACTTCAGTAATAGATACCTACGCCAAATCCTTGAATATTGCCAAGATCTTGATTGTAAAAGGGGTATCGACGGAGGAGTTGGACAAAAAGGTCAGGGTTGACGACACCCCAGCCTTGAAGAGCTTGGATGCGTTACGTCACGAGGTCAGACAACAAAGCAATTCATTCAATTCCGTACCAAGCAAGGTTCGGCTTCTTGCCGATATCCGTGGTGCATTGGGATATGGCGGAATGATTCATAACTTTAAGAATTATATTCTAAGGAATAATGCCGACAATCACAAAACGTTCAAAGAGAGCATCGATTCCATACAAGAATTCATTTCTATCTACCTCTCATTGGGGATCACTCCCGGTGAGAAGGTTGCTCTGGAGGATATTGAAAATACGATTTTGAAATATCAAAAGATGATCGATGTTGCAGAATCTTTGATCGCGGAGGGAACAACACCAGAACACATTGATATCGCCGTGAATGTGAATGATTCAAAAGCGTTGAGAGGATTAGGAATTCTGGATCGGGAGGTTGCCCATCAACTTTCAAAAGCCGATCAGTCGGTTAGCGATTCTTTGCTGGAAGTTGAAAGAATCGTCACTATTTCAAACTGGGTTTCAATCTTTTTGGTGAGCATGCTTGGGATTTTTCTGACCTGGTTAAGTCATTCCCTGATTATACGACCCATTCAAAAGCTGACATCCGTAATGGAAAAATTGTCGCAAAACCGTTTGGAAACGGCCATTCCAAATTTTTCGGATAACAATGAAATCGGAAAAATGGCTAGAGCGGTACATTTTTTCAAAAACAATCTGCTGCAACGCAAGGTGATTGAAGAGACACTTGCACAAGAAGCAGAAAAAAATCTTTCCACGGCTCGCTATCTTCAGCAGAGTGAATCCAAAACCCGCGCCATTTTGGAAACGATTTTTGACGGCCTCATTACAATCAATCAACTGGGCGTTATCAAGACATTCAATCCGGCCGCAGAAGCCATGTTTGGCTACTCGGCCGCAGAGATCATCGGCGAAAATGTCAAACGATTGATGCCTGAACCTTATCACAGCAATCATGACACCTATCTTCGCCATTATATGCTCGGCGGACCGGCCAAAGTGATCGGAATTGGCCGGGAGGTGATTGGACGACACAAAAATGGCTCCGTATTTCCCATGGAGCTGTCGGTCACAGAGATGGAATCATCCGAGGAGCGAATGTTTGTCGGCATAACCAAGAACATTGCAGAACGCAAAGCCAGCGAGAGGGCTTTAGTGGAAGCCAAGAATACCGCCGATGCAGCCAACCGCTCCAAGAGTAATTTTCTGGCCAATATGAGCCATGAAATCCGTACGCCAATGAACGCCATTATCGGCATGAGCCATCTTGCCCTGCGCACCGACATGAGCCCCAAACAAAAGGATTATCTAACCAAAATTCAATCTTCTGCCCACTCACTGCTCGGAATTATCAATGATATTCTTGATTTCTCTAAAATTGAAGCGGGCAAACTGACCATTGAATCCACCGAATTTCGTTTAGACACCGTCTTGTCAAACGTCGCCAATCTGATCGGGGTCAAAGCCGAGGAGAAAGGGCTGGAACTCATC
Organism: Magnetococcales bacterium; assembly: GCA_015232865.1. Next base: position 2,983 of record JADFYU010000077.1, on the reverse strand, counting down.
TTTGATCGGCCCAAAACTGTGCCAAACGCGTTGATCGGCGACCCCACCCGTTTGGGGCAGATTTTGATCAACCTGATTAGCAATTCAATCAAGTTTACCGAACGTGGAGAAATTTGCATAACGATGGAATGCCGGCAAAATAAAGCGGATAGAATCAAGCTGGGTTTTACGGTCAGAGATACCGGAATCGGCATGACCCCGGAGCAGTGCTCCAAGCTCTTTCAATCATTTACTCAGGCCGACAGCTCAACGACCCGGAAATATGGCGGCACCGGCTTGGGACTCTCCATCAGCAAACAGCTTGTTGAGCTGATGGAGGGCAACATCGGCGTCGAAAGTGAAGCAGGCACAGGCAGCGTTTTTTCCTTTACCATTTGGCTTGGCGTACAATCTGAGCAACAGAAGGTCCAATCCATTCTATCGTCCGACATGAAGGATATGCGGGTATTGGTTGTCGATGATCATGATCAAAGCTGCCAGATTCTCTCTGAAATCTTGGAATCTTTTGGCTTGAAGGCGATTCAGACCAACTCGGGAAAAGCGGCATTGACAATCCTGGATCAAGAAAAGCGGCAAGACTCAGCCCCTCCCATCAAGCTGGTATTCCTGGATTGGAAGATGCCGGACATGACCGGAGTGGAGACGGCACAACACATCAATCAAATGGATTTGGAAGAGGCCCCCTGTCTGGTATTGATTACGGCCCACAATCACGAGGAGATTCCAATGGATGGCACCAACGTCCATTTTGACAAAATTTTATACAAACCACTGAATCCATCCTTGGTATTGGACGGAATAATGGACATTTTTGGCGAAAGCAGCCTCAACGCCCGTCGGCTCAAAACGAGGGATGTGGATGCCATTCAAGGCATTTTAGGCGCCCAGGTGTTGTTGGTGGAGGACAACCAGATCAATCTGCAGGTTGCCACGGAGCTGCTGGAGGGCAACGGTCTGTTGGTGACCGTGGCCAACAATGGTATCGAGGCCGTCAGACAGGTTCGGGAAGGAACGTTTGAAATCGTCTTGATGGACATTCAGATGCCAGAAATGGACGGCTTCCAGGCGACGGCGGAAATCCGCCAAGATCCCCGTTTCAAAAAACTACCCATTTTGGCCATGACGGCTCATGCCATGGCCGGTGACCGGGAAAAAAGTCTGGCAGCCGGGATGGACGATCATCTCACCAAGCCCATTGATCCGGACAAACTTTTTGAGGCATTGACCGCCTGGATTCCGTTTAAGAATAGAGAAATCTTTTCTACCATACCCAAAACGACCGCAACAGACGGCGCGGTTTTGCTGCCGAAAAGCCTGCCCGGCATTGATCTTGAGACCGGGCTTAAGCAAGTTGCCGGCAACCAGAAACTTCTGCACAAGCTTCTGGTCGAGTTTCTTGGTGATTATCGGGATACGATTCCAACCCTTCAATCCGCCTTGAAGGCGGATCTTTTGCTCGCCCAGAGAATCGTCCATACCTTAAAGGGCGTTGCCGGTTCTATCGGTGCCGCTTCATTGCAGTCGGCATCCCTGGCGTTGGAGATGGCTATCAAGGAGGAGAAAAGTGAGGCGTTTGATTCGTTGGTCAGTGCCGTCGAGCAAACCCTAACGCCCCTCCTTCAAGGCCTTGAGACCCTGATCAGACGGAATGAAACCGCCCGTGTAGACCAAGAAAATTCGATCATTTCCAAGGTCGATCCTCAACAGGTCGCCACACTGACGCCGTTATTCATTCAACTACACGGTCTCCTCAAGTCCGGGCATTCAAGATCGGAGGAAAAACTCAACCAGATCAAAGAGATCCTGCAGGACAACGCCAGAGTGAAGATGGCGCGCATCCAAGAACAGATTGAAGATTATGAGTTTGAAGAGGCATCGAAGACCCTGTCCAATGCGGCTGACAAACTTGGCATTCCATTAACCTAGAAACGGCGGTTGTCGGCACGCACCGCCAACCGCTGTTTCCAGGTTTACAAATCGAGGTGATTTCATGCATGACAAACAAGGTACAATCCTGATCGTTGACGATGAGCGATTCAACATTACCGTCCTGAAAGATCTCCTGGACCCGGATTATGACACCATGGTAGCCAAGAACGGCCGGCAGGCTCTGGAGCGGGTTTCATCGGCTGAACTGCCGGATTTGATTCTGCTGGACGTCATGATGCCTGAAATGAACGGCTATGAAGTTTGTGAACATCTGAAAAACGACCCCAGAACAGCTCCGATCCCTGTCATTTTCATTTCGGCCTTGAATCAGGTCGGAGATGAGGCGAAGGGATTGGCCTTGGGAGCCATCGATTATATTTCCAAACCGTTCAGCCCTGACTTGGTGCTGTTACGCATCCAGAATCATATGATATTCAAGAAGATGAGCGATCGATTCAAGGATATGGCGACGTTGGACGGCTTGACCGGAATTGCCAATCGACGCCGTTTTGATCTGTTTCTTGACCAGGAGTGGCATCGCTCCACCCGATCCAAATCACCCCTATCCCTGATCCTGATGGATATCGATTTTTTCAAACCCTTTAATGACAACTATGGCCACGCTCTTGGCGATGAGTGTCTCAAGAAAGTGGCCCAAACTCTCGCGGCCTGCATGAGCAGAGCAACCACCGATCTGATCGCCCGCTACGGAGGAGAAGAGTTTGTCTGCGTCCTTCCAGAGACCGATTTGGACGGAGCCATCAAAATGGGGGAGGAACTCCGCCAGGCCATCTCCGATTTAAACTTTCCACATGAACACTCCAAGGTCGCCAATCATGTCACAATCAGCCTGGGCGCGGTAACCATTATTCCGACCCAGGAATCAAAGCTGGAGGATCTTGTCTCTTCTGCGGACAAACTTCTCTATCAAGCCAAGGAACAAGGACGGAATAGACTGGTCACTGGTAGAGAATAAACCTTCTATGAAGAGAGCCTTTGTCAACCCTCCACTTTTTTTAATCCGTCAAACAACGTAAACTGCTCCCTATCCTGA
>JADFYU010000076.1 GCA_015232865.1 Magnetococcales bacterium | reverse complement strand
CAAGAAGAGAGACTGCATCAGCAGCAAAAGGCGGTTGAAGAAAAATCAGCCTCCATAAACCGGGAGATGGAGCTTAGAAATAAAGCGCACCAGATTCGTATCGAAGAGGAATTAGAGAAAAAATTTCGGGAAAAAGGGGCTGAGCAAGAGCGGTTGAAAGCTCGGTTGGATAAAAGAGAAGAGCAGTTTGATCGCAAGTTTGATCAGTTGGACAAACGTGAGCAGGAGTTGGATAAACGTCGTTCCAATTTGGAACGGGATCTAAACGAGCACGACCAGCAAAAGGAAAAATATAAAGAGTTGATCGCTTCTGCCCAGACCCGGTTGGAGGAGGTCGCTGGCATGAATTCTGAGCAGGCCAAGGCGTTGATTCTCTCCTCTCTCTCTGAAGCTGCCCGTCGTGAGTCGGCGAATCTGTTTAAAAAGCTGGAATCCGAAGCGTTGGAAAATGCCGAACAGAGAGCCAGAGAGACTATTGCGACCGCTATTCAACGCTTGGCTGGAGAGTTTGTTTCAGAGCGAACCGTATCGGTTGTTACCTTACCCTCCGAGGAGATGAAAGGGCGGATCATCGGTCGGGAAGGGCGTAATATTCGTGCCTTGGAGACGGCAACCGGTTGTGACCTGATTATTGATGACACCCCGGAGGCGGTGGTTATCTCCGGCTTTAATCCGGTGCGCCGTCAGATTGCCAAACGCTCTTTAGAAGAGTTGATCGGTGATGGCCGCATTCATCCGGCTCGCATTGAGTCCGTGGTGAAAAAAGCGACTAAAACCATTGATCGAGAGATAGTCGAAAAGGGCGAACAAGCGGTTTTTGAAGTTGGATTGAGTGACGTTCACCCAGAAATCGTCAAACTTCTCGGTACGTTGCAGTTTCGCACCTCTTATACCCAAAACGTTCTTGCCCATTCGGTCGAAGTGGCCTATTTTGCGGGAATCATGGCGGAAGAGTTGGGCTTGGATGGAAATCTGGCCAGACGTTGTGGTCTTCTTCATGATATTGGCAAAGCGGTGGATCATGAAGTACAGGGATCCCATGCCGTCATTGGGGGTGAGTTTGCCAAAAAATATCGAGAGCATCCCCTGGTGGTCAACGCCATCTGGTCGCACCATTTTGACATCGAGCCAATCTCGGTCTATGGACCGTTGACCAATGCCGCAGACGCCCTGTCAGCGGCCCGTCCGGGTGCGAGACGGGAGAATGTCGAAACCTACATCAAGCGTCTGGAGCAGTTGGAAGGGATTGCCACCGACTTTAAAGGCGTGGAAAAAGCCTTTGCCATTCAAGCAGGTCGGGAAGTCCGGGTTCTGGTCAGTTATGACCGTGTGAATGATGAGGGAGCCATGATGATTGCACGGGAGGTTGCGGATCGGATTGAGAATGAGATGACCTATCCGGGACAGATCAAGGTGACGGTCATTCGAGAAATGCGTGCCCAAGAGATCGCCAATTAGTGTATGACCTCCTCAAACCGATTGTTCCCGATGATCGGTTTGGGGAGGGGTTACTCAAACTTTAACATTTCTGCATCAATAGCCAATACTTCCACGCCATAGAGTGTCGTCAGATTCTCTCCATTATCAAAACCATAGAGTAGATAAAGTTCTTGCCGCAACGCTTTGGCCTGCTCCTGGGTCAGATGGACGCCAATCGCAATGGAGCCATCCATTTCAAAGCTGTTTTTTAGCGCTTTTAGTTCACTCAGGGTCATGGTCGATTCTTTATCCTGCTTTTGGCTGAGAAACTGTCCATGAACCTAGCGCTTCAGCACTCATCAATTGATGGGCAGGCCGGAGGCCAAAAAAACAATTAAAAAAAGGGTGGGGTCTGGGGCGGTTCTCCGTCCCAGTGGGGTGCGGGGCAAAGCCCCGAAAAAACCAACCCATTTTAACTGGTGGTCGTGCAGATTTTAACCTGTCAATTAACGAGAGCAATAGCACTAGATTCGGCAGTTGTTCGCACATCACTGGCACAACCTATTGATTCACCTGGCATAAGTCTCATCACCAATAAGGTGACTTCGATTTTTCCTGATTCACCATGCAAACCAATATGTTGCCCCATTAATGCACGCCCAACTGTCGAATCTAGAATGAATAACAGGAACAGGGAGCTGAAAAAAACTGAATTTTGGTTGAACTGTGAAATAAAAATTGTAAATATGGAGTCATGAATAAATAATCATAAGTTTGGCTGTTGGATGGGTGAAAATTGTGTAACATGTTGGTTTGTCCGGTTTTATTGGTGATGAGTTTTTTCCCCGATTTGGCAGAGGAATCTCGGATAAAAGGATAGTGTCAGGCGTGTGCTTTCATCAGCCGTTTTTAGGATAACCCTAGGACGAGAATTTGTAAAATGACCAAAACGGATTTGATTCGGGCCATTGCAGAAAAACATGATCTATCCGTCTCAGTGTCCGGTCAAATTATTGATTCTGCCTTACAAATGATCTCAGAGTCGTTGGAGCATGGTGAAGCGGTTCGTTTGCGGGGGTTTGGTAATTTTACCACAAGAAACCGGCCACCAAGAAAAGGCCGTAGCCTGAAAACTGGTCTGGCCATTCATATTCCAGAAAAGCGGGTCGTCACCTTCAAGCCTGGGGCCAGGTTGAACAGTGGCGTCGAGCGGGCCGGCCATTTACAATCAGAAATTGAAAATTTGGTGTTGGACCTGGAGGAAGTTGTCGGGATCGGTTCGACACGGGAAAAGGCGTCCAAGCCGGACCATATGTCGCTTCTCCTCTCTCACCTCTCCGATGTTCAAGTCAACACTACTTTTTTGTGGCGTCGACTCAAAGGCTTGAAACTGGGAGAGACAACGGTTAGTTGTGAAGTTCGAGACATGACCTTTATGAGTGTCGTGGAAAACTTGAACTTTTTAAGTGAGTCAAAGCTTTTTAAGTTTGATACGGAAAAAATTTACAACAATGGTGGGGAAGATATTTTAAATCTTCGCCTCTATCAAATCAGCCCGGAATTAAGAGAATACGTCCAACAACTGATCACAGCAGATTAACCCTAGATTCGGCAGGTACCGGCACAACCTCTAGTGATCTTGCTCTCGTTAATTGACAGGTTAAAATCTGCACGACCATAAGTTAAAACGGGTTGGTTTTTCGGGGCTTTGCCCTGCACCCCACTGGGGCGGAGAACCGCCCCAGACCTATCCTTTCTTAATTTTTATTAATACTTATAAAAAGCCGCTTATTCTTATGGATGACAACGCAACATTTTCCATTCCCCATCTGATCAAATCTCTTAATCTGAATCCAAAAAAGGGGTTGGGACAGAATTTTCTGGTCGATAAGAATATCTCTCATGCCATTGTCAACGCTTCTCAGGTCGGGCCGGAGGATCGGGTTTTGGAAATTGGTCCCGGTCTGGGTAGTTTGACGATGTTGTTGCTGGAGAAAACCAAAAAACTCTGGGCCATCGAGCAGGATGAGCGCATGCTGAAGATTCTCCAGAGTCGTGCTGAAAATCTGGGCACCCTGACCATAGAGAAAGCCGACGCCTTACAGTATGATTATGATAAGCTGGCCAACACTCTGGGCGGCCCTTTGCGTATAGTTGCCAACTTACCTTACAATATTAGCACTCCTTTGTTATTTCGTTTACTGGATCATCGCCAATCCATTGTGGATATGACGTTGATGTTTCAAAAAGAGGTGGCCCAGCGCATTGCCGCAAAGCCCGGCAGCAAGACTTACGGAACCCTGTCGGTTCAGTGTGGCATGTGGACGAGCGTAGAAAAAATTTTGGATGTTCCCCCCGGCGCTTTTCTTCCGAAACCGAAGGTCGACTCCATGGTGATTCGACTGACGCTGCGCTCCCACCCCCGTGCCCCACTGGATGACCCGGCCTTTTTTAGTCAAGTGGTACGGGCGGCCTTTGGACAGCGCCGGAAGACCCTATCCAACGCCCTGAAAAAACTGGATGCTGACCCAAAACCATGGCTGCGTCGAGCCGGTATCGATCCCACTCGACGGGGTGAGACTCTCTCGGTAGAAGAGTTTGCCCATCTGTCCAACCAGCGGTCATAAGCCCAAAACGATTTCAAAAGGGGAGATCTGGAGCCACGCTGCAAAAAAAATCCACCGCAACACCTGTTACCTAAATTCGGCAGTTGAACGTATGCACATGGCACAAGTTCTTGATTCACCTGGCGAATTGCAAGAAAGCCTTATCACCGACAAGGTGGCTGCGTTTTCTTACGATTCACCATGCAAACCAATACCTTGCACCAGCCGCATACGTTCAACTGCAGAATTTAGGTGTTATTTATGGACGGTTCCTAGTGCTCTTGCTCTCGTTAATTAACAGGTTAAAATCTGCACGACCATCAGTTAAAACAGGTTGGTTTTTTCGGGGCTTTGCCCCGCACCCCACTGGGGCGGAGAACCGCCCCAGACCCCACCCTTTTTTTAAATTGTTTTTTTGCCTTCGGCCTGCCCATCAATTGATGAGTGCTGAAGCACTAGCCAGCTATTTGCGCCATCATCCCTTCGATGGCATCCTGAACCTGAAGGTTGAGAGCTTTGCGATCCGCCTTTCCCAAACCCGTGGTCGGAATTGGCGGAGCAATACAGAGTTGAATCTCCCCCGGTTTTTTCAAGAAGGCTTTCCGTTCCCAAAACAGGCCCGCATTGTGGGCGACCGGCACAATCGGCACCCCGGAAGATAAAGCCATTCCGATGCCTCCAGGATTGTATTTTCCCACCTCACCGGGGGCAACCCGTGTTCCTTCGGGGAAGATCAGAACACTATTTCCCGAATCGAAGGCCTGCTGACATTTAATTCCCATCAGACGCAACGCCTTGACTCCCTGGGAACGATCAATGGCAATCTGGCCACTGGCCATGATTCCCCAACCAAAAAAGGGAATATTCAGGAGGCTTTTTTTAAGAATCAACACCGCTTCTGGAAAAATGGCTTGCAGGGTTACCGTCTCCCAGGCCGACTGATGCTTACAGAGAATCATGTAGGGAGGAGAGGGGAGGTTGTTCAACCCGGACACTCGAACCGTCAAACCGCAACACCAATCCAGAATAAACAGATTGAACCGTGCCCAGTAATTGACAAACCGTCTGCGTCGAGCCAGAGTTGTCACCGGGATCGAGAAGATAAGCAAGAGAGCAAATAGAAAGATCCCGACGACAAAACAGAAGAAAAAGAGACTAGACCTTGAAAAAACCTTGATTTTATCCACGTTCACTCCAAATATACAGACCCAGAAAGGAACTTTTCCCCAGAGTCGTTCTCTAAATATACCGTTGGGCAACAACTTGACGAAAGCAGAATATCAAGCCTTGCCATCAAGAGAAAGCTCTCAAAACATTTTGAAACCAGGGGTACTGGAAAACATAATGCTTAACAATGCGTTAATAACCATATCTGATCATGGCGAACTCTCCAGATACATGGATAAAATCAGCTCCGCTCCAATTTTGACCGAAAAAGAGGAGTTTGATCTGGCGGTTCGCTTTCATGAGAACGAAGATCTGGATGCCGCTCATAAGCTGGTCTCTTCTTACCTCCGTTATGTGGTCAAAATTGCAAAAGAGTATCAATATTACGGAATGCGGATCATGGATCTGATCCAAGAAGGGTCGGTCGGACTGATGCAGGCTGTTAAAAAATTTGATCCGTACAAGGGGTTTCGTCTCTCGACCTATGCCATGTGGTGGATTCGCTCCGCCATTCAGGAGTTTATTCTTCGTTCCTGGAGTTTGGTGAAAATCGGCACAACCACCGCCCAACGCAAACTCTTTTTTAAACTTCGCCAAAGCAAGCAGCACATTGACCTGCTGGATGAGTCAGAAGCCGCCAAGATTGGTACCAGGCTTGGCGTCACTACCCGTGAAGTCCTGGACATGGATGGTCGAATGTATGGTCGGGATGACTCCCTTAATCGACCTGCCATCGAAGAGGGCAACGAGATTCAGGACATGGTCCCGGATCACCGGGCCAATCAGGAGACGTTACTCCTGGAATCCGAACAGGACAAGCTCAGACGCGAAAGTGTCACCAAAGCCCTAGGCTGTTTAAGTGAGCGGGAAAAATCCATCGTCACCTGGCGTCTGCTGACCGACCCTCCTCTGACCCTGGAGATCATAGGCGAACGACTCGGAATCTCTCGAGAGCGTGTCCGCCAGTTGGAAAAAAAATCTTTGGCTCAAATGAAGAAAACGTTGGGAAACGGACTAGCCCTTACCTTCTCATAACGGTTGAACCGCGATCTGATCATTTGCTCACGGATGGGTAGAGATCAACTCAGAAATGGTTTGACCGGCCTGAAAGTGTTGCTGTAGCAACATTTGTGATTTTAGTAAAACATACAATGATCGGTTCCAGTTTATAAATCCTATACATGTGAGGTTGATTTCCTTATGAGTGACGAGACGAAAATCCCTGACGCACCATCTAAAATAAATATTGTCATGCAAACTCCTGAAGAGATGTTTGCCCAACAGCAGGTTAAACAGCAAAAACTGCCCAGAAAAAATCCGGAAGAGGAGTGGAAGTTAAACAAGGCAGCCATTACCCGTTTTGCGAGCGATCGCAATTGGCCGGAAGTTTTAAAACTACTGACGTTCCTGTCGACAAAACGCAACAACAATGAAGTCTATAAAGTCCTGGCCATGCGGGTCTGGGTCTGTTTAAAAAGCGACACACCGGTGACGGAGGTGGTTTTGGGCTTGTTCCAACTTTTGAACACCTTGAGCCCGAAACATGAAATGGCTGGCCACATCGCCGCTCTGGCTAACCTGATGGCCAGAAACCGGACACCGGACCACGAAGACCGGGAGTTGGCCATTGGGCAAGCGCAGCAGATGCTGAGCATGGTCTGTGAGTTTCAAGGTATTTCCGGGGAGGAAGAGTTTGATAAATGGATCGAGGAGAACCAGTTTAATGATCCCAACCATTACGTGCCCGTCGTTATGGATGCGCTGGATATGATGGTCGGAGAGGATTGGTGGTTTGACCGTGATGACCTTCAATCCGAGATGGTTGCTGCCAATGAGAAAAAGCTGGAAACGGAGTCTGGATACAGTTAAGTATTTGTTGTAACAAAGGAAATAGCTTCTGGCGAAGCGGGGATAGATCCACCCTGCTTCGTCTAGCTAACTCTCTTACCAGAATTGTTGAAGCAGAATAAAAATAATCAGACTTCCAGCCAGGACAAAACTGACAAGGCCACAAATTCCTGAGAAGAAGCGACACTCTTCTATAAAGCCAAGGTTTTCGCAATTCACGCAGGCTTCACAGCCCGTTGCATGCCAACTATGCTTTTCATATCCGCAAATACGGCACGTCTCCCCCTCCATTTTTTCTCCCCAGAAAAATGTTTTAAAATACAGAGATTCCGCTCCCCTCGAACTCCTTCAGCCTAGATTCGACGCCTGGCTGTGCATAGCCAGCAACTGCCGAGTCTGGGTTCAGCCTACCATTAACGGATACTCAAGTCATACAAAAACGGTATTGAAAGCCAAAAAAATATTGACAGGTCTTTCCAGGTCGAATCTGACGAAAGGGGAAAAAGTGAGAGTACCCTGAATCCGTGGCTTCGGATTGCAGAGACAGCGCTGATGTACCCGCCACTCCCCCCCATCATGAAAGGAGTAAAAACATTATCAGAAGATAACGTAGACGCCTACCAGAGAGTTTTCTTCACAATGGGGAAAAGAGTAACGGGAAAAAGTGGTGTTAGGAGACAACCTTGATGTGCCAAGGCTCAAAACGAACACCCAGCATATTGTCACGGGTATAGCGTAAATCGATATAGCCTAAATCCTGCAAGCGTTTAAAGACATCAGAGTTGGCAAACTGAGCGGTAAAGTTCAATTTTCCGTATCCGACCTGTCCGACGTCAAAATCACCAATTCCATGGAAGGAATAGCCTGGAGGAGCCAGGGAGCGCGAAGCGAGCGAAAGGTTCCCGTTGCTCGCCTGGGCCTTGCTCAGAAACAGAAAGAACTGTTTGACCACACTGCGAATACCTGAGGTCAACACAACCTGTTTACCGATATCCCGTTTGATGCGGTTATACATCTCCACCGGTTTTCCCTTGTAGAGATAGTTGCCACTGTGCAAAATTTTGACCACTTCCCGCTTATGAACGGACTCGGTCATTCTTTTGATGGGTT
>JADFYU010000075.1 GCA_015232865.1 Magnetococcales bacterium | reverse complement strand
GCCCTTACCCATCGCGGAGTGGGGATGCCGCTCTCTTTCCGGCGGCGTCACCCCTTCACCGTCGATACCCTGGTGAAACTGGCCCGAGGCTTCGACCCGGAAAATACAGCCATCGCTGTCTGCACCAAAGATGGCGAGCCGCGTGTGCTCCAGATTTGGGGGGTGGTGGTCGAGCATTCGGATATCTCCGACGAGTTGGACCCTCAGCTTCGTCTGGGCCGGGAATCCGGCGTCTTGACCGTACTGTCAGACCGGGCCGGATCGTTGGCGATCTATTGGGGTGACGAGGTTTTGGCCCGGTTTCATGGGGGCCATTTTTCCAAGCCGGAATCCGGCTCTTTTACCTCCTGTCTGGTGGGTCGGACCTTGTTTGAGGCGGTTCAGTCGCACTTGGAATATAAACATTTCGGTGCTACCTATTGGAACTGGTATCGGGTTTTGATCGAACGGTTGCTGATGGCGGCCGGTCGGGGCGGCCACGGCGGGATCGTTCTTTGGTTGCCGGATGAAGATGATCAGGATGTCAGAAACTCCATGGTGGCCAAATATATGTTTACCGATGGACCGGACGCCTCCGATCTGATCCGTGAGTTGTGTCTCCAGGAAGATCTTCGGACGGAAAAGCCGAAAAAGAAGAAGAGACTCATTGAGGCCTGGGGCAATGGCGAAGGCCCGGAAGAGACGGGTCAGAGGCTCTCGGAACATGTCAATCTGCTCAGTTATCTCACCCGTGTTGACGGCGCTTTGGTGGTCTCCCACCGGCTTCGTCCGCTCTCTTTCGGAGCGGTCTTATCGGCTCCCCAGTGGAGTGGCGCGACCGTATACTGTCTGGACGATACCGCTACCGTGACCCAAAAGGTGGATCTTTCCAAATATGGAACCCGACACGCTTCCGCCGTTAATTTTGTCGGTCATCATCCCGGTGTGGTCGCTTTTGTCATCTCTCAGGACGGCCCCATCGCGGCATTGGTCAATATGGATAAGGATACGGTGGGCTGGTTTCCCGATTTTCGTAATCGCATTTAAGCCGACACCTTGGAACACGATCCCCTCCCATCTGATGAACAGGCGTTTTTGTCTGCCTACGATCTGGCGGTCCGACTGTTGGCTCGTCGCGCTCATGGCGAGCGGGAGTTGGCGGCCAAACTGCGACGGCGCCAGTTTGGCCCGGATGCCATTGAACGGGTTTTGGACCGTTGTCGGGCGTTAAACTATCTGGATGATTTGCGTTTTGCCAAAGATCGTTTACGATCTCGCTTAACCAATCATGGCTGGGGACCGATACGAGCTAAATCGGAGTTGAACGCGATTGGGATCTGCCCGGATTATGTGACGCTGGCCTTCGAATCGGTATTGGCCGAGATCGATCTGTTTGAGTTGGCCAGTCAGGTCTTGCATAAACGGTTTGGTCACAGCCGGGTTCCATTGGAACTCAAAGAGAAAAAACGACGTCAGGATTTTTTGTTTCGGCGGGGGTTTGATGGCGAAACCATTCGTAGCGTATTCGGGTGAATCTGGGTTTGGCCGTTATCGCCCATCACGGACACAGCCGACTGAATCAGATCCAACCGCCGTTTCTAGGTTTAAAGCTCATTAATATGTTTTAGATGATAGGGTCGAAAAAAATGACGGGAGATGAACTTCGTAAACGTTTTGTCGCTTTTTTTGAGCAGCACGGCCACACCCAGGTAGCCTCTTCCAGTCTGGTTCCTCAAAACGATCCGACCCTGTTGTTTACCAACGCCGGGATGAATCAATTCAAGGCGTTGTTTCTCGGCCAGGAGCACCGGGAGTACGTCCGGGCGGTCTCCAGTCAAAAATGTGTTCGGGCTGGTGGCAAGCATAACGATCTGGAAAATGTTGGCCGGACGGCTAGACACCATACCTTCTTTGAAATGCTTGGTAATTTTTCCTTCGGAGATTATTTCAAGCAGGCGGCCATTCCCTATGCCTGGCAGTTTGTCACCGAAGATCTCGGCTTGCCGGCCGAGCGGCTGTTGGTCACGGTTTATGCTTCCGACGATGAAGCCTATGATATCTGGCATCAGACGGTGGGATTGGCCAAAGAGAAGATTATTCGCATCGATACCACCGATAATTTCTGGTCCATGGGGCCGACCGGGCCGTGTGGTCCCTGCTCGGAGATTTTTTATGATTATGGACCGGAGGTGGCCGGTGGGCCGCCCGGTTCTGCCGAGCAGGAGGGGGATCGATTCGTCGAAATCTGGAATCTGGTCTTCATGCAGTTTGATCGCAATGAAGAGGGAGACCTGACTCCGTTGCCCAACCCCTGCATCGATACGGGAGCCGGATTGGAACGGTTGGCCTCGATTCTCCAAGGTAAAACCAACAACTATGATTCGGACCTGTTTCAGCCTTTGATTCAAGCGGCGGCCAAAGCAGCCGGAGTGTCGGCCGACGACCCGGCCTCCTTGGTCTCTTTGCGGGTGATTGCCGACCATTTGCGTTCTGTCAGTTTTTTGATTGCCGACGGTGTCATGCCGGCCAACGAGGGGCGCGGCTACGTGTTGCGTCGAATCATGCGTCGGGCCATGCGGCATGGACGGCTGTTGGGTTTGACCCAACCCTTTCTCTACAAGCTGGTATCGGTCCTGGTCAAACAGATGGGCCATTTTTTTCCAGAGCTTGTTGCCGGGGAAAAAACCATTACCCTCCTGGTTGAAATTGAAGAAAAACGGTTTGTCACCACCTTGGGTTCCGGTCTTAAAATTTTAGAGGAGGCGGTCTCAGACCTCTCTTCCGGGGATTGCCTGACGGGGCAGACGGTCTTCTCCCTGTACGATACCTATGGATTTCCGGTGGACCTGACTGCCGACATTCTCAAAGATCGGGGCATCAGCCTGGATATGGTTGGGTTTGAAGAGCGGATGGTCGAACAGCGGCTGCGGGCGCGAGCAGCCTGGTCGGGTAGTGGCGATGAAAAAGTTTCTGCGATCTACCAGGAGCTGAGAGAAAAGCTCGGAGCGGTTGAATTTCTGGGTTATAGCAGTTTGCAAGCCCAGGGCACTATTACCGCTCTTCTGAAAGAGGGGGAGGTGGTTGAGACGTTGGCGGCGGGTGAATCCGGACAGATTGTCACCAATCAGACCCCGTTTTATGGGGAGTCGGGCGGTCAGGTGGGCGATGGTGGCGTGATCCGTGTCGCCGATGTCCGTTTTGTGGTGGAAAAAACTACCAAACCGGTCAACGATCTGTTTATCCATCATGGTAAACTCGAACGCGGCTCTCTCAAAGTCGGTCAGGCGGTCTCTCTGGAGGTGGACCGGGCCAAACGCGCAGGCATTTCGTTACACCACTCCGCCACCCATTTTCTTCACCACGCCTTGCGAACGGTTTTGGGCGACCATGTCAAACAGGCTGGTTCTCTGGTGATGGTCGATCGCTTGCGTTTTGATTTTTCCCATTTTCAAGGAATTACCTCTCAGGAGATGGCGCGGGTGGAGCAGATGGTCAATACCGCCCTGTTGAACAACTCCGCCCAAGAGACGGTGGTCATGACTCCTGAGGAGGCGGTAGAGGCGGGGGCCATGGCTCTGTTTGGCGAAAAATATGGCGAGCAGGTTCGGGTTGTCCGTATCGGCGAGACCATGGAGCTGTGTGGGGGAACCCATGTGCAACGCTCCGGGGATATCGGGCTGTTGCGGATTCTTTCCGAGAGTGCCATCTCTGCCGGTATGCGGCGGATTGAGGCGGTTTGTGGTCCGGCGGCCCGTTTGAGTTATTGTCAGGATGTCGATCTGCTGAAGAGCAGCGCGGCTCTGATGAAAATCGGTCCTCAAGATGTGCTCCAGGGGGTCGAACGGCTGCTGGCCCGGCAAAAAGAGCTGGAAAAAGCACTGGCCAAAGCCAAAGCCGCACTGTCTGGCAATCTGGTTGATGAGTTGGCCAAACAGGTCGAAAGCGTTGCCGGACTGCCTTTGTTGGTCAAACGGCTGGATGATGCCGATCCCTCCGGGCTGCGGGAGTTGGTGGAGCAGATCAAGGATAAAGTCGGTTCTGTGGTGGTGTTTCTGGCCGTGCCGGGTCCGGCCAAGGTCAATCTGATTGCCGCCGTGAGCAAAGATCTGACCGCCCGAATCAAGGCTGGGGCGTTGATCGGTCTGGCCGCGCCGCTGGTCGGTGGAAAAGGCGGGGGAAGGCCGGATCTGGCCCAAGGTGGTGGAACCCAGCCTGAACATATAGAAAAGGCTTTGGCTGCGGTTAAAAAATCGATTGCAGAGGCAGGGTCTTGAGACGACCCTGCGAACCAGTTGTGCCGGTCCAGTTACCGAACTCAGGCAGGTGGAAACGGGAAATATGGAAATACCTTCGGTAGAAAAAAAACTCTATGTCACCGGGGCCAATGCCGCCTTTTTTCCGATGCTTTGTCAATTGCTGGCCTCGTTCGAACGATTTGCGCCAGGGGTCAAGCTTTGGGTTTGTGATTTTGGCCTGACCGAGGGGCAGTCCAGGTTTCTGGTGGCCAAGGGGCAGCTTTTATCCCGTCCAGAACGGTTTGCCGCCGGTTGGCACCCCTATCTTTACAAAGGCGGACTCTACTATTATGTCGAATCTCTCCCTTTTGACGTACTGACCTGGATTGACAGCGATTGTGTTTTAACCGGGCTTTTTGTCGATGCGGTGGAGCAACTGTTGGCCCAGCAGCCGGACGACGGACCCTTCCTGGCCGTTACCCAGGATTTGGATAACAACACCCTGGACAGTTTTATCAAGAAAAACCCGGAGACCACCCGGCCTTTTGACCGGTTGTTGACTCGGTTTCAACTGTCACGGCACCAACCCTATCTGAACTGCGGATTGTTTACCCTGCGCTGCCGCGAAACCCTGCGGGAGTGGGCTGAGTTGACCTTGGCACTGCCAGCCCATTTTTTGTTCGAACAAAACACGTTCAATAGTGTAATCTACAAGAATATCCATCGGATTGTCCTCTGGGATTGGGCCACCTACAATGTCTGTGGAGCCGAGTTGAACCGGCTACGGATTCTTGGCGGTGGACGTTATCCCGGATCGGTCCGGTTGGATGAAAAACGAATTTTGGTTGTTCATGTCGCTGCGACCAACCAGCAAGCCGCCTTGGCTTTTGAGCCGATCATTCTGCCGGTGGAACGCGGATTTTTATGCGGGATCTACCGTTTTCCGCTCAATCCGCTCTTGAACGACTATTTGCTGGGACTGTTGGTCGAATATACTCGGAGCAGCCCGGTCAATGGCGATCTGTTGCACGACAGCGGAGCTTTGTTGGCGGACAACCCCATGATATCCGGTGGCGAAGGGTTTGCTCAAGACCCCCGTTTTGCCCATTTTTTTTCCTATGGAAACAAAAGCCACCCGGAAGAAAAAGGGATGTTTGGTGGGTCGATTGAGGCGGGATAAAAGAACTCTTTTTCTTTTGGTACGCCAGATGCGTTTGATAACAGTCTTGCCGGGCTTGGCCTGGTATTGTTTTACCATTTATAGAGGAGTTTAATCGTGAGTAACAGCCCAAGACCGCAGACCCTGGAAGCTTCTCACCTGCTGATCAAGGAGCTCTTCGAAAACTTGGAAAATGACATTGCGAGCGTTGACCGAGCAAAAAATTCAATCGGCGAAAATGATAGGGCCAGTAAACGGTTGCAATCATCGGTGACTGAAATAGAAAAAATGGTCAAGACCATCAAGACCATCGCCAACCAGACCAATATGCTGGCTTTGAACGCCTCCATTGAGGCGGCCGGGGCCGGCGAGGCCGGCAAGGGGTTTGCGGTGGTGGCCAATGAGGTGAAGGATCTGGCCAAACAGACCGCCAAGGCGACCAGTATGATCTCTGCCAAGGTAGCAGAAATTCAAAAAAATGTGAACGGGGCTACCAGCTCGGTTGGCGAGATTACCCGCTGTATTGAGGAGATTGCCAACTCCAACCACGAACTGCTTGAACAGATGAAAAACCAGTTCGGAAACTGATTTTCCATCTGTTCATAAAGGTCAGCCAGTCAATAAAACGGTGATCGTCGCAACGCTTATAGCAGAACAACCCGACCATCGACGATGGTAACCGGGATAGCGGTCAGATTATGCTCTTCGCTACCTCCGTTGGGTTCCAGGCAGCGACCGCTTTCCAAATCAAAAATCCAGTTGTGGACCCGACATTCCACCCGGTCACCATGATCAGTCCCTTTACAAAGGGTGGCTTTGGAGTGGGGGCATCGGGCGCTGTAGGCGGCTATTTGGTCCGGCCCGCTGCGGTAGAGAATGAGGTCGCCGTCGGGCCGGTTGACGCACTGCATCCGCTTTTCCGGGAACTGCTCCAGTGGGCCAAGATCACTGCTGGTTGGTTGTGGTTCAGAATCCTCTGCAACCTCCGGCAACAGTTCAAGATCGTTGAGTACCTCAATGGCATCCAACAGTTTGTTCAGACCGGCCGCCGGAAAGGCCATCATGGCCGCATCCAGAATTTCCTCTTTTGTTGCACCCGCTTTGAGCGCTTTTGGCGCATATTGACGCAAACCCCGTTCGGTTCCGACGGTTACCTTGGTGACGATTTGGATGAGAAATCGAGTTTTTTCATCCAGAGCCTTGACGCTGTGTTTATAAAATCCGAGCAGGTTGGTTGCCGCCTCCGGGCGGGTTTTGGCCAGGTATCGAAGTGCTTTTGACATGATGTTTCCTTTGTTGTTGAGTTGGGTCATACATTGTTGGGTAGAGCGGGGATGTGCGTTGATTCATCCTGGGGCCGGTCGTTGCAGGGATGTGCGGACAGCTACCGAATCCAGGTCTTTATTAAGGTTGGCCGTCATCGTACTCCCGTTCCAGTTGGCCGGCATGTCTGGCCTCCTGATCGGCCAGAAAAATCAAGGTTTCCTGTAGACCGGGATCTTGGGCCTCCTGGGCCAGAGAGCGATAGAACTGTTCGGCGGCTTTCTCTCGCTTTGCCGCCATGATCAGTGCCTCTTCAAAGCTGATTTCACCGCTCTGCGAAGGGGAGACAGTCAAGGTTTCCACCAGCTTCATGTCGACATCCGGGACTATATGGGGACCGCTGGGTAGGTTGCCGTTTTCGAGGATTTTCTGAAGATGACGCTTGTGGTTTCTCTCCTCTTCGGCATGGGCGAGCAGGGCGTTTTTTTGATCGGTACTGGAGGACCGATGAGCCAGGCTTTCGTAATAGGCCGCCTCTTCATCCTCATGCTGCATGGCAAATAGAATGATCTCTTTGAATGTTTTCATGAATGGCTTTCTCTTTCCACAATGGAGGATCTGTTCTTGGAAAATTTGCTTTGGCGCAGATGTCCAGCTACCAATATTTTTCCATATGCAGGTTGCCCGGTTCTTGGCGGCTTCCCTCTGAAAATCCGGCTTGAGAGAGCAAGGCGGCACAGTTTACAACCATTTCGGGATTTCCACACAGAAAAAATTCGCTGTTTTCCGGGGTGATGGGCTGTTGGGACCGTTTGCTCAGGTCGGGATGGAGAATCCACTGATCCAGCCGTCCTGACCGACCGGTCCAGTCCTGATCGGACTGAGGGCGGGTAATAATCGGAAGATAGTTGAGTTGAGAACAGTGCCGGGACAAACTTTCCAGTTCGGCCCGATAGCCCAGATCCCAGGAATAACGGGCGCCGTGGAGGATGGTGATGGGGTGAACCGGACAACCATCTCCCAGAGACAGGGAGCGAATCATACTCATGTAGGGGGCCAGGCCGGTTCCGGTGGCGACCAAGATGATCTGTTTGCCTGCTGCGGCTTTATCCAGCGTGAAAACCCCCTTGCCCTTATCTCCGATGAAGAGCCGATCTCCCTTTTTCAGTTGAAAGATTCTCGGTGTCAGCGTACCGCTGTTGATGAGAGAGATGTAAAATTCGATGGCGAATTGTTCCTGGCTACCGGACGAAATGGAGTAGGCGCGTCGAATCAGACGTTGGGCCTTTTCTTCGGGGTAGGTGTCGGGATCGCTTCCCGGAACTCTCGGGCTGGACCAGGTCAAGCCCAAGACTGTAAATTGTCCGGCTTCGAATATAAAATGTTCTGAATCCGGTTTTACTTTAAAAATAGCCAGTTGTGGCGTGATATCGATCCGCTCCAGCAGAGTTGCATTGTAGGCAGGAGCTTTTTTTTCTGATTGTTCCATCACGATCCAGGCCCGATAGGCCTCTCCAATACGGGTGGTAGCATAAACCTGAAAGTAGTTGTTAATTACGCCCACTGTTAAGGCAAAATCCAGACTCCTATGTTTGAGTCTACTGTATACGGTCTCAATATGGAAAAAAAAAGTTTGCCGCCACCACTGGAGCACAAGCCCGTCCGGGTAACAAATATTTAACCTAGTGCATTAACCATCATCAAATGATGGGTAAAGTTTCTTGAGTTTGGCTCTGGCATCGCTGACAGAGAAC
>JADFYU010000074.1 GCA_015232865.1 Magnetococcales bacterium | reverse complement strand
TTCGATTTTTTCTAGTTCACCAGATAAACCAATATGTTGCACCGCTTACGCACTTCCAACTGCCGGATCTAGGATTAAGGAGTCGTCAATAAATATTTCTCACCATTTACACACGTCCAACTGTCGAATTCAGGCTGAAAGACTCAATACCGGCTCTCAGTCCGGTGCGGGCCGACCAGCCTTGATCTCATCAAATACTTCGCTGACATGCATGATTCGAGTGTGACGGACCGCATTGGTGCCGGTAAAAATCAGGCCATCCTCGATGCTGCCTTGTTGAGAGTTGTGTAAAGCGGTGGCGATACAGAAAGCCAGTTTGTCTTCACGGCAGCTACAGTGGTCCAGGCAAGTGGCAAAACATTTGTTGGCCACCTCTCCCCCCCGAAAAAGGGTTCGGGTGAAGGGGGTGTTCAAGGCCCGGCCCGGCAGACCGGCCGGAGAATCGACAATGACCACATCCGCTGGCGATGCGTTGATAAAGGCATTTTTAAAATTTTCGTGGGCGTCACACTCGTAGGTGCAGAGAAAACGGCTGGCCATCTGTACCCCTTTGGCGCCAAGACCAAGAGCATGATCAATATCTTTGCGATCCCAGACGCCACCGGCGGTGATGATGGGAATTTCATCGTTATACTCTTTGCGTGACCATTCGGCCAATTGCGGTACGATGGTATCGGCCGAGTGTGCCGCGTCGAATAGTTGATCGCGACTGACGCCCAAATGGCCGCCAGCGGTGTTGGGGTCTTCGAAGACAAAAGCGTCTGGCCGTCTTTTGTAGAGTTTAAGCCAACGCTTGGTCAGCAGTTTGGCTGCCCGCAGGGAGGAGACAATGGGAATCAGGGCGGTCTGGAGTCGGGAGGCGGCAAACTCCGGCAGTCGCAGCGGAAGACCGGCGCCACAGACGATCATGTCGGCCTCACAAGCCACCGAGGTGCGAACCATGGATTCAAAGTCGCGGATGGCAACCATGCAGTTGGTGCCGATAATCCCTTTGGGGCTGATCTGACGGGCCAGTTCAAATTCGTCTTCCAGGGCTTTGATATTGGCCTTATAGTAGTCTTTGCCTTTTTGATAGTGTTTCGAGGCCAGGGACAGGGCCACAGTGGCGATCAGGCCGGCTCCTCCCTCGTTGGCCACCGCAGCTGCCAGGCCGTGGGCAGAGACCCGCACACCCATTCCGCCCTGAATGATGGGAACCTTTAGGGTGTGCTCACCGATTTGGAGTGAGGGCAGTGGTAAAACAGCAGTAGATGAGAGCGTTGTCATTTGAAGTACACTATAAAAAACGACTCAATTAAGAGTCTGATTTATTGATTATCGGGCTATTCCAGAGTCCATTCGGCCCAATGCGGTTTTTGGACTGTGACAGGGGTGCCTGAAACAGTCAGCTTCTTTCGGGCTGCAACATCGCTTAGCCGAAGAACGGCCAAGGCCAGGTTGGAGCCTTCCTGGTTGGTCACGCTTGTCAACGTACCGGCCTCCTTGCCTGAGTCCGTCAGAACCGGACTCTGAAGGGCAAACGGGCCTTGTCCTACTAGATTGACCTGAAACAGCCGTTTTTTCAAGGTTCCACGATGATGGGTGCGAGCGGTGGTCTCCTGCCCCACATAGCACCCTTTCTGAAAGTTGACACCGTGTAATTCCAATAATCCCGCCTCAAGGGGAAGTGTTTTACCGGGAATCAATTCGTTACCGCCCCTGGGCAGGCTCTTCAGAATACGATAATGGTCCCAGGCTAGCCCTCCAGCCGGAGGAATTTTTTTTGCCAGTTTTTTCCAGATATCCGGATAGTCGGCGGCATTGACCCGCAGCCGCCAGCCAAAATCGGCATGACGGGGATCTCGCCAGAGAACCAGCCCTCCCTCGATCTGAAAGGTTGCACCCAGATCGGCGTCAGCCAGGGTGATGTGGGGAAACAGATTTTGCAGCTGCGACTCCCCCTCGGGTCCAACGATGGCCAATACCCCATATTCTTCACTGACATCCGCAATGGAGGCTTTGGTTCTCATCAAATAAAAAGCGAGATTTTGCGCCAGCTTTTCCCCTTGTTGAGGCTCCCCATCCAAAAAAAGACGTTCCGAGTCGGAACCTATGCAAAAATCCCACTGAAATCGCCCTTGAGGTGTTAACATGGCGGCATAGATCGTCTTGTTGGGGCGAATCTCTTTGGCTTGATTGGTAATCAACCCTTGAATGAATTCATGCCGTTGTGGACCGGAAATTTCGACCATGGAACGATGGCTGAAATCCACCAACGCCGCATGGTTTGTCAGGTTGTCCAACTCCTTGTCGTGGGTCGAAAACCGGGCGGGGCTCTCCTCTCCTGCATCCAAAAACCAGGATTCGACTTCGGGTAAATGTGATTTTAGCAGGCTCATCAATTAAAACTCCTTGTCAACGACCGCATTGGGTCAGCACAATGAACATCTATATAGCTTAGTCCAAGAATAGGTTTGGTTGGTTCCAAATGCCATTATTTAAATATAAATGGAGAAACTTTCATGAGCAGCACGTTTCGATCCGAGTGGGTAAGAGAGCGTTCCGGGAACGTTACCCAGATGCACTACGCTCGGCAAGGTGTGATCACCCCGGAAATGGAATATGTGGCAGAACACGAGCGTTTAGAACCCGAATTGGTTCGTTCGGAAATAGCCCGTGGCCGCATGGTAATACCGGCTAACATCAATCATACGGAATTGAAACCATTGGCTATTGGTATTGCGAGCCGGTGTAAAATCAACTCCAATATCGGCAATTCACAAATTTCTTCCGGTCTTGACGAGGAGTTGGAAAAACTGCGGCTTTCGGTCCACTACGGAGCCGATACGGTCATGGATCTGTCGACGGGAAAAAATATCCAACAAATTCGCAATTCCATCTTGAGAAATTCTCCGGTTCCCATCGGTACGGTTCCCATCTATGAGGTGATTGAACGAGTGCCGGATGTTCGTAATCTAACCCCGGAAATCATCTTGCAGGTCATTGAGGAGCAGGCCCGGCAGGGGGTGGATTATATGACGGTACATTGCGGTGTTGTTATGGAGGTGCTACCGCTCATTGAATCGCGAATTACCAAAATTGTCTCTCGCGGTGGCGCGTTGATGGCACAATGGATGTTGCACCACGAAAAAGAGAATCCCCTTTATACCCATTTCGACCAGCTGTTGGATATCTGCCAAAAATATGATGTCACCCTCTCCTTGGGCGATGGATTGCGTCCGGGCTGCCTCCACGACGCCTCTGATGCGGCTCAATTTACCGAGTTGAGGGTGTTGGGTGAGTTGACTAAAAAAGCCTGGGAACGGGATGTCCAGGTTATGATTGAAGGTCCGGGCCACGTTCCGTTGGATCAGATTGAGATGAACATGGAAAAAGAGCGGGAGCTGTGCCATGAGGCACCATTTTACGTATTAGGGCCATTGGTGACCGACATTGCCGCCGGATACGACCATATCGCCTCAGCCATCGGTGGGGCTATGGCGGCCTGGAAGGGGGCTTCCATGCTCTGCTACGTCACGCCCAAAGAGCATCTGGGGCTGCCCAATGCCGAGGATGTCCGGGCTGGCATCATCGCCTATAAAATTGCCGCCCACGCAGCCGATATCGCCCGCCACCGTCCCGGCGCGCGGGACCGGGATGACGAGATGAGTCGTGCCCGCTACGGTTTTGATTGGAATCGCCAATTCGAACTGGCTTTGGACCCGGAGCGGGCCAGGGAATATCATGACGAGACCCTGCCGGAAGAGGCTCATAAGAGCGCTGAATTTTGTTCCATGTGCGGCCCCCGTTTTTGTGCCTACAAACTCTCTCAGGAGGTGGCGGAAAAATCCAAGGCCATTGCGGCCAAGCTGTTGCCCGGGCACTGCCCGGAGAGTAGTGATCCAAAGGTCGCGTAAGAAAATAATCCTAGATTCGGCAGTTTTAAGCACGCAATCGGCACCGCGAAACCGACTAAAAAATGAGGGGTGTAACTCCGTACCAATACGAAGAAGTGACCTTTCCACCTGCCCTTGATCTGGCTCCATAAACCTAGATTCGGCAGTTTTAAGCACGCAATCGGCACAACCTCTTGATTCACTTGGCAAACTAGGAAAAAGTCTCATCACCAATAAGGTGACTTCGATTTTTTCCAGTTCACCAGATAAACCAATATGTTGCACCGCTTACGCACTTCCAACTGCCGAATCTAGGATAAAAGCACAAAATCGGGCTTCTTCATCACCCCCCCCAAAAAAAAAAGAGGCCCCGTTAAAAGGGCCTCTTTTTTTGAACACTTTTATGATTGAAAACTATCCGGCGAAACTACAGGCACTGGCATTGGTGCGCGTGTCCATATTTTTACCCCGGTTGGTATGATCATCGATCTCGGCCGCCGTGCCGATCATGCGACCAAACAAAAAGGTGGTGAAAGCCGCTTTTTCCAGTGCATTGCCGCTGATTTCTCCCTCTTTATAGGGCTTCCAAAGCATTTTCAGCAGAATGACCGCAATCACCGCATCAACGTTGACACAATAAACATTTCTGCTGACGCCGGTATCTTTCAGGGCTTGGACCAAATGGTGGTAGAAGTCTTGGAAGATGTTATAGGCCCCACGATCTTTGAAGAGATTGTCGACAAAAACCTCCCGTGGATCGTAGTTGATCGGCTTGTCTTTAAAGACCGGGTGGTTGATGCAGGGGATCTTGGCATAACCGAGATCCCCTGCAGCCTTGGCTTCGATCTTATAGGCTTTGTAACTCTTGGCATAGTCGGTCGCCATGGCTTGAAGATCCAGGCCGTGATCCGCTGCACCTGGATCGGCAAGGTTGCTGTCGGCAAACCGCTCCATCAAAAAGGCAATGGCCTCAAAGCCGTTGCCACCGTGGGCAAAACCGGTGTGAGAGAGAAAACCCAAATAGCCTTTGTTAACCTGAATCCTTTCCGGCACCTCAGGACCATCGGCACTGACTGCCCCTTTGGCTCCCTGAGCGGAGATGGTTCCAGGACCGTTGGTAATGAGCAGACCCTGAAGAACGGAGAAAGCAAACCGCTCCTCTTCGGTTGGACGTCGTCCCAACAGAGCGGCAAAAGCGGTTTCGGTAAAGCTCCAACTATTGGCAATCTCGCCGTTCTCCGTGCCTCTAAAGCTCTTTTTGTCCTGTTCACCCTCTGGAACCGCCACACCGACAATGGTACTGAAAATGCGGAAATGCCACGGCATGTTGAGCAGTGTATTGATGGACAGACGGCGACGCATGAAAGGACTCCAGGCCAGATGACAGCATATGGCCCCAAGAATCTGGCTGTCCCGAATGCCGGTATTGGTCTTTTCGGCCACGGCTTTGAGAAAATCAATAAAGACAGATTGAATACCACGAGCCTCCAAAGCGGCCAACATGATTTTTCCGCGTTTACCGCTCTTTTCTGAGATCAAAACGCCCTTGATGGTGGTTTTTGCTTCGGCGCTCTCTTCGGCCTCGGCTTCGGCCTCCTCTTCTGCGGCGGCTTCGGCTTTTTTCGATTTGCCTTTCTTCTTGCCCTTGCCTTCCGCTTTGGTGTGTTCCGGTTCTTCAGTCGGTGCCGTTTCAACGACCTCCTCTTCGTCTTCTTCCTCGATCGGCTCCAAATCAACGATTTCCGAGGCCAGTGCCAACTCCAACTGAGCAGAAAAATCAAAATTGGTGTTGGCTGGATCGTCCAGTTTGGCCATACCGAAGAGGTTGATCAGATTTTGTACGACAACCTTGGCGCGCTGAACCTCATTCGGACCCAGAAGAGCAACCGCCGAAGCCAAACAGGCGTTGGGGCTACTACCCGCTGCACGGGCGGCATCCGTCGCTGCCAATCCGATGGTTCCGCTCTGATTGACGTAGGCGTTCAAAGCCACGTTGGCCATCGCCGTCCCATTGGCATCTGGATATTCGCGAATCAAGGATTGAACCAGATTCTCCTCCAGACTCTTGGTGGAAGCATCCAGTACACTGACACCGTGAATCTGGGTGACCTGGGTCGTTGAATCCATCCGCGAAGCCCCGGAACAGTCTTTGAGGGTCTGCCGTGGAAAGATGGTTCCAACCTGCTTGGACAGAGCCTCAATCTGCTCGTTGTACGGAGAAATGGCCTCAACAACCGGCAGTTTCAACTCTTCGGGCAGATTCAGCCCCATGTCGTTGCGAAACCAACATTTAGGCCGTAAATCGCCTCTGGGGGCAAAATCCGGTTTGATTCCGTTCATCATCATGACCGCGGTCATAGCGGCTGGAATATGTGAAATATTGGTGACAACCGCACCCATGGACGAACAGGTTGGAGAGTCCGGGGTGAAAATGGCTTTGACGCCAAATTTCTCCATGAACCAAGCTTCCTTGGCTTCGGCATTGTCTCCGCTGCCGGCTACCGCTCCCGCATGTCCGCAAGCGCGGGTCAGTTTGGCTTTCCAACGACCGACGATACAGGCCACAATCGGTTTGTCGAACTTCAGATCACGCTCATAATACCCGCCCGGCTCAATGTACATCACCGCTGCCTTGGTTCGGTCATCGTTGTGCATGGCGTGGGTAAATTCCGGGGCGGAATAGTGAATATAAAGATCCTTACCGGAGGAGATTGAGACGGTGGTCCCCCACCCGGTGGTCAGCAGATAGGTGGCGATGGTGGTGGTAAAGTTGCCGGAGTTGGAAAAAACGGCAATAGAACCGGGCACCAGGGACTCCTCAGGAGAGCTGCCACCCAAAGCACCGCCCAAGCGGACCTTGTTGTGAGCGTCACCGATTCCCAGACAGTTGGCACCGAAAACATCAACCCCACGCCATTGACAATATTGGCGAATCATCCGGGCATGTTTGACTTTGACCTTCTCGGTTAAGATGATCACTTTTTTCAAGTTAGGATTGACCCGAACCGCTTCAATCACCGAGTCTTTAACGCCAGATGGCGGAACGTAGACGACGGCGACGTTAAAACTGTAGCCGGCCTCCAGAGCCTCCAACACGTTGTTGAACACCGGAATGTCACCGATGGCCGTTTTCATGACCGAACCGGACCGGCCCGGCATGGTTCCGCAGACAATATTGCCCCCGGAATAGACGTGGCTGGTTGGTGTAACCGTTGTACTCTCACCACCCAGAATATTCAGCACACATACCCGATCATCTCTTGTGGCCAAATCGGCCAAAGAGTGAATGCCGACATAATAGGGAAACTCTTTTTCCCCACGGGCAGTCATAAAATTGAAGCCCTTGTTCAGTTCTGTATTCAGTTGCGTCGTCATGGCTAACCTCAAATATTGTAGCTCACGATTCCCGTCGGCATCCAAGGTGCAAACCCAGGGGCAGACAGGTACGAGAAGTCCCTAAAAGGGAGTGCGATTGACTATTTGATACCCATTTTAGCAGCAATGGCCTGGCGCCCACCATTGGCCATCCAGGTATCGGCTTTCTGAGCCAGATTGATCACTTCGCTCATGGCCGAGTCATAGCCAAACATGCTGTAGGGAATGCCCAAGCTATCCAGGGTATCTTTGACATAGCCCATACCGCGAATCACATTGGGACCACCCCGACCGACAATGACGTAAATCGGAGTGGGGCCGTACTCACTGAAATACTCTCTCAAGGCATCGGCCATGGCCCGGAATGTTTCGTATATATCGGTGTTGTTGGCTTTACCGCCGATAAAAAACAAAACGTTGGTCTGGGCGAGCCAATGCTTATAGGTGATTCGGCTGATTTCAAACATCTTTTCATAGGGTGGGTTGCCACCGAAATCAGATGATATGGTGGCCGCATCGCCAAGAAGCTCCGTCACCAGAGCGTTGGCTCCACCGCCAAACGTCATGGCGGTAACGGTTCCGGCCGGATTGATGATGGTTACATCCGACTGGCCCTGATAGGTCCGCAGTTGGTTGACTTCCATCTCATAGTCGGACAGATCCTGGGCGTCCAGGTCGCTCGGCAGTTGTAGACGCTCGCGGTTGCGATCATCGGTATCAAAGGCGCATTTAAAGTCACAGGCGATGGGTTGCAGCCGACCTTTGGCATCGCGACTCATGCGAATGGGGTTGAGCTCCAGCGTGGTCATGCCATACCCGTTGAACAGATCCCAGAGCTTGGTGATGTTCTGTACCAAGGGGCTGATAATCTCATTGGGAGCGCCCATCTGTTGCAGAGCGTTGTTGACAATGAATCCTTTGAGTCCGGTCAGTGTGTCGAAGGGTACAACGGCGATCTGATCGGGTGGCAACTCTTCAATGTCCATTCCTCCGTGATGGGTAATGGTCAGAGTTGGTGCCCGATAGAGGGTGTTGTCGGTGATGGATACATAAATCTCATGCTCGGCCTCCACAAATGCCTCGAAGGTGACCCCTTCGGATTTGGCATAGGCGTTGCCGTGGCGATGCTCGGCAAAATAGAGACGTTCCTTTTCCTTAAGAGCTGTTCGCACATCCTTGGCGATTCCAACCAATCCCGCTTTACCTTTCTTGCCTATTCCGCCCTTGAAAACAGGTTTGACCAGAACCCCTCCATACTTGTTGATCATGGCCTGAATCTGTTCTGGCGTGGCTTCTGCTGGAAGTACTTCAGCGGTGGGGAAATCAACATACTTGAGCAGTTTGGCTCCCCATTTCATGCCTGTAATTTGCATCAGTGCGGCTCCTCA
>JADFYU010000073.1 GCA_015232865.1 Magnetococcales bacterium | reverse complement strand
GAACTGCTGCACTATCTCGAAGCATTGGATCAGGTGGCATAGCCCCAATTGGCTGAAAATTTATGCAACGATAGGGTAAAGTAAACCATTCAACCGAGAACGATGCCCGGATTTTAATTTATAATAAAAAAAACTGATTATAAGGCGTTGCGAAGAATACCTCATCTCAATGCTCCACCCCCCCCCGTGGGGCTGACCATTTTTCAGTGTGTTTCAGGCGTCCACCTGAATGTCAGAAGCCGGTGTGGCGACGCAAGGCAGAAAAGATCCCGCATCAATCTGGATGCTGAGATCCTCCCGGTATTCAACCTGTCCCGATTTTAGCGTTGTTTTACAGGCACCGCAATGCCCGGATCGGCAACCGGACTCCAAGGGTACACCATTGGCCTCGGCCAAGTCCAAAACAGTCTGGTCACCTCCACGCCACGAAAGTTGTTTGCCGCTCCGTATAAAAGTGACATTTCTAGACTCAGAGTTCACGATTTTCGATGCTTTTTTGACCGACGAGGGGCCAAAGGTCTCAAAGTGGACTCGATCTTTGGGAACGCCCCACTCCTTTAGACCGAAAGAGAGGTCATGCATCATGGCAGACGGTCCACAGAGAAAAAATCGATAGTTATTGGAGGGAAGAATGCGTTTGAGCAGGTCAACGGTCACCCGTTCGGCATAATCAAAATCCTCTCCTTGGCTCAATTCTGCCTCCGGTCGGCTGTAACAGATGCGCAACCGGAATTTTTCATGTTTTTGAGCCAGGGACTCCAACTCTTTTTTCCAGATGTGCTGCTGAGCGTTTGTCGCGCCGAGAAACAACCAACACTCGACCTGAGGTTGGGTCTGACAATGGGACAATAACATGGAATAGACCGGTGTGATGCCAATGCCGCTACCGATCAAAACAACGGGCTGGCTCTCATCGACATTTAAAGTAAAATGCCCGCCGGGAGCCTGTACGTCCAAAAGAGAGCCAACATCGAGATTGTCGTAAAAATGTTGGGAAACACCTCCGGCATGGTTTTGATGAGGCTCCTGATCCGCTGGCGGTGCGATGCGTTTGACGGTTATTCTGTAATAGTCTAGGCTAAATGGGTCGCTGGAAATCGAATAACAGCGTTTGAGAGGTTTGTTCAGTTTGGGCAGCCAAACGGTAAAGGTCAAATATTGGCCGGGCAAAAACGGCGGTAGTGGTTTGCCGTCAAGAGGGGTTAAATGAAGCGAGCAGATGCCGGAAGCCTCTACCAGCTTTTCGGTGATCTGAAATTTTCGCAAGCCGTTCCAGGCCCGCTCTTCCCGCTCTTTCTCTCTTTCCAGGCGGGAGGCGGCCAAGGCCACCTGATGTTGGACTTTTTGGATTTCCAGGCGGGTAATCAGATCGGTTTTGCTGTTGTTTCGCAGTGTGGCGGTCAAGCGCAGAATCATGGAGAGCAGCGTGCCCAGACAAAGGGTGCTGCCGACAATCCACAAGGATTCGGGGTTGGATAAAATCTCAATCACGGTCGTTATCCTGTTTCAGGATTCTGGAAAATGCGTTGATGGATGCGAGAGACGCTCCAAGCTTTCGCCATATTACTATAACCAATCATATATAGCACATTTTTATCACAGTTGGAAAAATGTCGCTATACCTAAAAATAGAATACCGAAACTTGATAAGGTTAATGAACAGTTAGATAAGAAATCCATTTGGATAACGAGATCTATATATTCTTGACTTTATGCAACGCGTTGAAGTATAGACTATGATGTTCATAAGCAGGGGGGGGAAATTGGAAGAGTTGATTTCGACTATTTCCGATTCTCTGTGTTTCTCATCAAAAGAATCTATTTAAAAGCAGCGTAACTGTTAAATTCTTTCTGTTAATTAAGGGTATATATGAATATTCGCTATTTGGCTGCCTTTGCAGCCTCTCTGTTGCTGGCTGGGTGTGTCTCGTTGGATGGGGGATTGCCTGAGGTAGATAAAAAATTTCTGGTGGACGGAAAGACCGCCGCAGAAAACGCTGAAAACCGTGTAGCCATGGCGAATGCCGACAAAAGCCGGGCGCTGAACAATCTGGCGTTCAAGGCCATCAGAAGGGACTCTCTCAGTGAAGCCGAAGAGATGCTGCACAGGGCCGTTGAGCTCAATCCGAAAAATGTCCATGCCTACACCAATCTCGGTTATATCGCCGAGCAACGCGCCGATATGGCCGGAGCCAGGCGGTGGTATCGGAAGGCCATCATGGCGGACCCGGAGGGTGTGCTGCGCTATCTGGCCAGCAACCGGGCCAGTTCAAGGGGCAAAAAAGTCGGTTTGGTGGACGTGATTCTAGGCAACTGGAATAAGGCCGAACTCCAGCACGAAAAAGAGTTGGATCTGGTTCCCAACCTGGAGAACGGAAAACAGGTCTACCTGGATACCTGCTCCAATAAATGTCACATGCCGGAATCCTGGGGCAAAGCGGATGGGGAGTATCCTCAGTTGGCCGGTCAGCACCGCAGTGTGACCATCAAGCAGTTGGCCGATATCCGGGCAAAGAATCGGGACAACCCAACCATGTTCCGTTTTGCCCTGCCCAGTGAAATCGGTGGCGTGCAAAATATCGCCGACGTGGCGGCCTATATCGAGCAGTTACCCATGACCCCGGATAATGGTAAAGGTCCGGGAACCGACCTTGAGAAGGGTAAGGCGATTTATGATCGCGATTGTGCATTGTGTCATATGCGCGACGGAGAAGGGGATCCCAGTCGTTATTACCCCCGGATTCAAGGTCAACATTACAACTATCTCGTTCGTCAGTTTGAGTGGATTCGAGATGGCAAACGTCGGACCGGGCATCCGCTCATGGTGATTCAGATCGAGAGCTATGGCCCTGAAGAGGTTCATGCGGTGATGGATTATGTTTCCCGGTTGACTCCGCCAAAACGTGATCTGGCCTCTACCGATCAATTACCCCAAGTACCACAGGAAACGAGTCCCGCACAGGAAGGGGACGGTCTGCTTTAGGCGGATCTTTAACACCGTGGGTCTCTATTTATTAAAAAAAGGAACAGTATTATTATGACTACTCAAAAATCTAGAGCTTTCAAAGTTGCGCTGGTTGTGGCGTCCTGTGGATATTTTCTCTCTTCTCCGGCTTGGGCCGTCAGTCTCTCCGACGCCGTTGCGCAAGCGTTGTCAAACCATCCGAAGGTCTCCTCTGATATCTACGGCGCCCAAGCCTCTCGTGAAAAGGTCGGGCAGGCCTATTCCGCTTTTCTGCCTGTCTTGACGGCCTCCATCGCAACCGGCCAGGAAGGTACCGACAGTCCGGGAACCCGTGCCCGTTTGATCACCGGTAAGGATTCCATGCAGCGCCATGAATCCAGCCTGACCATGGACCTGAATCTATTTGAAGGCTTTTCCGCCTGGAATGACGTTAAAAAAACCAAAGCCGGCGCCCGAGCCGAAGCCTGGGGTGTCATGGAGACTTCCCAAGATATCGCTCTTGAGGTGGCCGAAGCCTTTCTGGACGTACTGGAAGCCCGTGAGGTGCTGATCGTTGCCAAGGAAAACCTGGAAAACCATAAATCCCTTCTGGATTTGGTCAAAAGCCGTGTCAAGCAGGGCGTTGGAAGCCAAGCCGAAGTGAGTCAGGCTGTCTCCCGAGTCAAAAAAGTCGAGGCGGCTCTGTTTACCGCCGAGGGTGATCTGGGGAAAAGCCAGATTGCCTATAAGACCCTGGTCGGGGAAGATGCCGGCGACTTGGAAAACCAATCCTTCTCCGCAGACTCTCTGCCGGAAATCGAAGCGGCAGTCGAGGCGGCCCTCAACAACAGTCCGGCGGTTTCCAAAGCAAAATCTGAACTGGAACAGTCTCGGGCCGAGTTGGCAGAGAAGACCGGTAAGTTTTTTCCGACTCTGGACCTGGAGTTGACCGGAAGCTTGGATCGGAATAAATCCGGTACCGAAGGCAAGACCGAAGCTTATCTGGCCATGTTGACCTTGGAGTATGAGTTCTTTTCTGGAACGGAGGATTTTCATGCCAGAAAAGAGATCTCTTTTGAGGTCAAAGAGAAGATAGATCAGATCAAAGATGCTGAATTGGAGGTTTCTCGCGATCTTCGTAAAGCCTATAACGATATGGAAACATCCAAAGCCCGCAAGGCCTCTTATGCTGAGCAGGCCACGGAAAACGAAATGGTTCGCAATGCCTACTTTGAGCAATACCGGGTTGGCAAACGGACCCTGTTGGATCTGTTGGACTCTGAGAACGAATACTCCTCCGCCCGCAAAGACCTGATTGTCGAGCGTTACAAAGAGATTGCGGCCGGTTATGAAGTTCTTTCCGTCATGGGTTCGCTTCTGGACAACTTAGGCGTGATGCCGCCCAAAGCCGCAATGCCACGCGATGCGAACTTCTTCGAAGCCATCTCTTATTCATCCAATTAAATCAAACTGTCCAGAGTGAGCCGTATTGCTTTCCCATCCGTTATACCCCTGTTGAATGGGGTATAACGGATGGGATACGGTCGCTCTGTTTTGTTGTTGTTTTGGGATTGTTGACGTAAGTTTGATGCAGTCAATGGCCGCTGGACCTGATCGCCGTTGATTTTTACATTTTCTGCAAAAACTATAACCGATGGTATAGGGTTGTTTAATTTTGTTGCCATTGTCTGTTGGCTAACGTAATTTTGTCCGCAATCGGGAAAAGCTCGCATTAGGTCGTCTCGCTCTACCTAACTTTCTAAGGATTCTCTCATGGCGATTGATAGTAAAAACATAACGGCAAACGACTCCGCTAAAGCTGGAGCCAATACTGCAAAATCACCGAGTAAACCAGAAAATGGTGGAGAGGAGATTCTCCTCGCGGCGGACGACGGATTGCAAGTTGACGCCCTTCCCGGCATTATACCGGCGGGGGACCCCAACAATCCAGCCGACCCCAACAATCCTCTGGGCGGCGTTCCCGGTCAGGGACTTGGCGTCGACCCTTTGACGGGACTGCCCTTATTACCGGGTGCTGATCCCAATAATCCATTAGGTTCGGACCCGAATGCTCCCGGTGGTCTGGGAGAGCCCGGTGGTCTGGGAGAGCCCGGTGGAGCCGTAGGCGATTTGCAGGGCAATGCGGAACCAACCGGTCCCGTAACAACGGATGATGTGGGTCTGGGTGCGGAAGATAATGCGCCACAAGGAGACAATTCTCAGCCAACGCCTGACGGCGACCCGGTCGATACCGATGAGCCTGTACCCGAGCCCGAGCCGGAGCCCGAGCCGGAGCCCGAGCCCGAGCCGGAGCCCGAGCCCGAGCCGGAGCCGGAGCCCGAGCCGGAGCCAGACCCGGATCCAGAGCCGGATGAGCCGGATGTAGAGGATCCGATTACATTGCTTCCTGTCGGGTTCGTGGTTTCTGCCGATCCCACAACTCAAGCTGAAGGAGCTGACGGGCAAAAGAGTGTCACCTTTACGATCAGTCGGAGCGGAAACATCGCCTCAAATGCGACGGTCGATTATTCCATTGCCGGATCTGGGGATAACCCGATCGATGGGGAAGATATCGCCTCCGGCAGCGTTTTGGCAGGCACCCTCGAATTTCTGTCCGGGGAGACCTCGAAGTCAGTCAGCGTTAACATAACCGGCGATACGCTGGTTGAAGCTAATGAAAACATATCTTTAACATTGAGTGGGGCCAGCACCGATGGCGGGGGAGGTGCTTATATTTATACCTCCAAGGCCACTTCGACAGTCAGCAATGACGACTTTTATACCCTCTCTATTTCTGAAGATGAGGGCAATGCCGGCCTCGTTGAAGGGGACGATGGTATTACCTCTTACACCTTTACGGTAGTCCGCGAGGGAACGGGCGACGGCAATGAGGATAGCACGGCTGTTTGGACGCTGACCGGCAGTGGTACGGATCCGCTCACCAGTGCTGACGTAAACGGCGGCACCTCGGGTATGTCTGGCGTGGTTACCTTTAGCGGTTTTGAGACGGAGCAGACCATCGTCGTAGAAATTGCCGGTGATCTGGATCTGGAAAACCACGAAGGGTTTACCGTTACCCTCTCCAACCCGTCTGCCAACACCGTGATCAGTCCGTCCGCAGCCTCGGCCTCCAGCACGGTGGTCAATGACGATTTTACGCACTCCGTTGCCATCACCGCCGATTCAACCGGTGAGACGTTGGAGCAGTACACTGGTGATTTGACTCCCTATTCTTTTACCATCACCCGGACCATAACCGGTGAGGGTGACCCGGACGACACCGTTGTTGTCACCTACCAGGTCTCTGGCGTTGGCGATGATCCGGCAACCGAGAGCGATTTTCCGGAAGGGGTGTTTCCATCCGGCGAAGTTATTTTTACCGGAGCGGAAACCGAAAAAATCATCACCATCTATGTCAATGGCGATGCCCGTCCAGAACAGGATGAGGGGTTTCAGGTGACCATCGCCTCCGATGATGCGGAGGTCACCCAGGCCACGGCCCAAGACACCATCACCGATGATGACTATGACACGATCTACGATCAATATGTCGATGCCAACAGTGACTACGCAACCTGGACACTGACCGGTGACGAGGGTGCGGATGATCTGACCATTACCTTCGGTATAGAGTCTCAGATGAGTCTGATTACCGAGAAAAAGGTCACCATCATCGGTGAAGATTGGGAGGATGATCTCAACCTGACCATGACTGCCAACGCCAGCGGCGGTTCCACCGCTACTGGTGGAGAAGGATATAATCCGTCTTTCGTGAGCGCCGGCCAGAACGGCAGTCAAGCAAACGCCACCATCTTCAATAACGATATCAGCTTTTTTGGTGGTTTTTCCAACAGTGTTGGCGGCGTCTCTCCTTCGAGCATCGGCGCTTTCAACAGTGAGACGCGTTCAGCCGACAGGGTTGACGATCTTCTAGATGTCAATTTGATGGCCCATGCGACGGCATCCGGTTCCGGTTCTTTAAGTGCCCGTGCGAAAGTCAGCCAAAACTTGGTCATGATGGCGGGTAGTCGCGGTGATGATGGGTTGACTCTGAATATTGATGCGACGGCAAATGTCAATCCTTCTGGCAGCTATTCTGCTGGAGGAAGCTATACTAGCGGAATTGGTGCCGCACGAATCGGCTCGAATACGGCGTTTATGTATGGTTCTTCGGGGAACGACACACTGGTCGCCTCTTTGAATGCGTCTGTAGTGGCTTCCGATACCGAGTCTGGCAGCTATCCGTATGGTTTCTCAGCCGGTGCCGGTGTCGAAGGGAATCAAATTTATATGTCAGGCGGAACCGGTACCGATACTCTGGCTTTTGACCTGAATGCGGATGCAAGTCGGATCGGACAAAGTGGAGTGGTAGTCGCTTATGTTGGCGGGAATACCCTGAGTCAAGACGGTGGTTACTCCGATGATCAGTTGTCGGTTGCCATGACCGCATCGGCCTCGGCAATGGTTGGTTCGTATACCGGAGCTGAAGGTTTGGCGTATATTTCCGGTAATCAAGTCTATTTGAATGGATCGAGTGGAGATGATTCGTTAGCTGCCGCTCTGAACGCTCATGTCGATTTAAGTGGCGACGGAGATAATGATCTGTATGGTGTTGCTTCAGTCAGAAGCAACTTTGTCATGCTTAATGGTGGATCTGGTAACAATGGCCCGCTGACTCTGGAAGTTACAGCCGATGCTTATGTCGGCAACGGCAGTGGATCGTACGATCAAGCCTTGGCTGTTGCTGCGATTACCAATAATCAATTTGGGATTCAAGGGGCTGAAGGCCTCACTCTCCTCTCGCTGGATGCCCACGCAACCGCCGATCAGGGCTATGGTGGTTTGGAGTTTGTGGCAGCTGGAATTGTAGGGAACTCGCTCATCGCTGATGTTTCCGCTTCGAACACCGCCGACGCTACTATTGATGTCAATTTGCAAGCCTCTGCTCTAGCATCTGGCTCGGGTGATTTGGCTTTTGCTTTTGCTATGGTTGCCGGTAATAATATCGGTAACGGTTATGGAGAAGTGTGGGTCGGTGTCGGTGGGGGAGATGGTGACGACACTTTAACCGTTGAACTCAAGGCTATGGCGGATGCCAATGGTCAGGTCGTTTCTCAGGATGACATCGGTTCTGGCACTTACAGCTCAGCCGTAGCCGCAGCATGGGTAATCTCTAATCAGGTAATCCTTGCTGCCGGTTCTGGTGATGACGACCTTTCTGTAAAAATGGAGGCGTTGGCCTATGGTTCATCGGGTGCAACCTATTCAGCCTTTAATTTGGCCGCAGGCATTAACAGCGGTTCAATAAATCAATCATCCTTTAGCGTGGCAATCTCGTCCAATGAAATCCTGATGGCGGGTTCGGCGGGTGATGACCAACTGACCCTTTCGCTTTTGGCCAGTAAAACCGGCTCGTTCAACAGTGGCGAGGTTTTCAATCATGTTCAGGAGGTGGGCTATAACTCTTCCTCTGTCAGCGTTTACATAAATAATAACCTCATTTCCATGGACGGTGGCTCTGGAGATGATTCGATGATCAGTGCCGCCCTGACTGCAAACGCCATGGCGTTTGCTGAGGGGATGGGAGGTGGTCGTTCAACCTACACTTCCGATTATATGGCCAATGCCTCTGTCTTTAGCAATATTCTGTCTCTCATGGGTTCCGATGGCGATGATACCCTTGACGTATCCCTTCGCGCTCAGGCTACGGGCAATGTCGGTGTGTCTGGTTATTCGGATGCGGCCGATGCGTATGCCGAAATCGAACTGAATACGGTTTCGGTGTATG
>JADFYU010000072.1 GCA_015232865.1 Magnetococcales bacterium | reverse complement strand
GACGATGATCTGGAGTCGGAAGCGTCGGTCGATGCGGAGCTGGAAGCGGCGTTTAGCGAAGAGGCCGAGCCGGAAGATCTGGAAATAGCCGATCTTGAAGAGAATCTGGACGATGATCTGGAGTCGGAAGCGTCGGTCGATGCGGAGCTGGAAGCGGCGTTTAGCGAAGAGGCCGAGCCGGAAGAGGAGACGACCAAAACCACCGCGGCTGTTGGAGCGATAACGCCGGAATTTTTGTTGGAAAATTATGGCGGGCAGGTGGAATCCATTGTTCGAGAGATGACCCGGACACTTTTGCAAGAGAGGCTGCCTCAACTGCTGGAACAGGTTGTTCGTGAAGAGTTGGAGCGAATTAAAAACGGTTTGTAATTGATGCCGGATGAGAGGATTTTTTCGGCAAGAGGTGCCTGTTATGTGCCTCTTGCCGTTTGGTTTTTTTAAATGTTTTCTAAATTTTGATGATTGAGAACGCTGGGTGAATCCCGTTGAATATTGGTTTTCAGTCCTCTTTTTTAGAGTGAATCAACAAGAATGGAACACTAATAAAAATGTCGGATTTGGAAGCCAATACCCTGCCCAAGACCTATGATCCAACCCAGGTCGAAACCCGTCGCTATGCCATCTGGGAACAGAGTGGTTATTTTGCTCCCGGTGCTAAGGCCGGTCGGGAATCCTATAGCTTGATGATTCCGCCCCCCAACGTAACGGGCAATCTGCATATGGGACATGCCTTTCAGGACACCATCATGGATGCCTTGATACGCTACCATCGAATGAAGGGCAAGCAGACCCTCTGGCAGGTGGGAACGGATCACGCCGGGATTGCGACCCAGATGGTGGTGGAGAGGCAGTTGGAAGGGGAGGGTAAAACCCGGCATGACTTGGGGCGTGATGCCTTTATCGAGCGGGTTTGGCAGTGGAAGGAGAGTTCCGGGGGGACCATCGTTCAGCAGTTGCGCCGCCTGGGTGCCTCGTGTGACTGGAGCCGGGAAAAGTTTACCATGGACCCGGAACTCTCTCATGCGGTTCGGGAGGAGTTTGTCCGGCTTTATAACGAAGGGTTGATCTATCGGGGCAAGCGGTTGGTCAATTGGGACCCGGTTCTGCATACGGCGGTCTCCGACCTGGAGGTTCTCTCGGAGTCTGAGTCGGGCCATCTGTGGCACATGCGGTATCCGTTGGTGGATGGTTCGGGTTTTCTGGTCGTGGCCACTACTCGCCCGGAGACCATGCTGGGGGATTCGGCGGTGGCGGTCCATCCAGAGGATGAACGGTATGACCACTTGGTCGGGCAGCAGGTAAAACTGCCGCTGACAGGGCGGACCATTCCGATCATCGCGGATGACTATGTGGACCCGGAATTTGGCTCCGGTTGCGTGAAGATCACGCCCGCTCACGATTTTAACGATTATGAGGTGGGCAAACGGCACGATCTGCCGCTGATCAATATTTTCACCAACGATGCGGCCATTGTTGAAGAGGCCCCGGAACCCTATCGGGGGCTGGACCGGTATGAGGCGCGCAGGGTGATTGTCGCCGACCTGGAAGCTCTGGGTCTGATGGAGAAGATTGAACCCCATCAGTTGATGGTGCCTCGTGGTGATCGCTCCAAGGCGGTCATAGAGCCTTATTTGACCGATCAATGGTATGTCAAAACAGCCTCCTTGGCCGGAGAGGCCATCAAGGCGGTTGAAGAGGGTCGAATTCGTTTTGTTCCGGCCAACTGGGACAAAACCTATTTTGAGTGGATGCGCAATATTCAGGACTGGTGCATCTCCCGACAGATTTGGTGGGGACACCAAATCCCTGCCTGGTACGGCCCGGACGGTTATCTCTTTGTCTGTAATTGCGAAGAGGAGGTCTATGAGTGGGCAGCGGAACATTATGGCAAACCGGTGGAATTAACCCGTGACCCGGATGTGCTGGATACCTGGTTCTCGTCGGCGCTCTGGCCTTTTGCCACCTTGGGTTGGCCGAAGAAAACCCAGCAGATGGTCGATTTTTATCCGACCAACGTTTTGGTTACCGCGTTTGACATCATCTTTTTCTGGGTGGCTCGAATGGTGATGATGGGGCTGAAATTTACCGATCAGGTTCCTTTTCACGATGTCTATATCACCGGCTTGGTTCGGGATGGTGAAGGTAACAAGATGAGTAAATCCAAGGGCAATATCATCGATCCGTTGGATTTGATCGATGGCATTGAGTTGGAAACCCTGATTGCCAAACGGACCAAGGATATGATGCAGCCTCACCTGGCCGAAAAGATAGCCAAGGCGACCCGAAAGGAGTTTCCCGACGGTATTGCCCCCTTTGGTGCCGATGCCCTGCGTTTTACCATGGCCAGCCTGGCGACCCAGGGCCGGGATATCAAATTCGATTTGGGACGGATTGAGGGATATCGTAATTTTTGTAATAAAATCTGGAACGCCACCCGTTTCGTCTTGATGAATACCGAGGGCCAACCATGCGGGGTCGGGCTTAAAGCCTTGGATTTTTCCCCGACAGATCGGTGGATTCTCTCCCGCTTGCAACGGGTCAAGCGAGAGGTGGCCAAAGCCATTGAGGAGTATCGATTCAACGATGCGGCCAACGGCCTCTACCAGTTTGTCTGGGGTGGATATTGTGACTGGTATCTGGAGATGGTCAAACCGGTCATCTACGGTGAAGAGATTCCTGAAAGCCAAAAAGTAGCTGCCCGCCACTGCATGCTCGGCGTCTTGGAGGAATCTTTGCGTCTGCTTCATCCGCTGATGCCTTTCATCACGGAGGAGTTGTGGCAGAAGGTGGCCCCACTGGTTGGTCGGGGTGGAGAGAGTATCATGATCGCTCCCTGGCCGGAGCCGGAGCCGATGTTGGAGGATGGTCAGTTGGAGCAGGAGATGGCCTGGGTGATGTCCTTTGTGACCGCTGTTCGGACGGTTCGATCCGAGATGGATATTCCGCCGGGCAAACGATTGTCGGTACTGGTTTCCGGCACTGCGGAGCGCATTGAATGGTTGACCCGACACCAAGGGCTGGTCGAGCCGATGGCCCGTCTGGACGGTTGGTCAGTGCTCAGCGGCCAGGCTCCAGAGGGGGCGGCGACCGGTGTGGTGGACGAAATGCACCTCTTCATTCCTCTAGCCGGTCTGATCGATCTGGATGCGGAGACAGCCCGTCTGGAGAAGGGGCTGCAAAAGCTGGAAAATGAGTTGGAGCGTGTTCGGGGAAAACTCTCCAACCCCAACTTCCTGGCCAAGGCTAAAGCTGAAGTTGTCGAAAAAGAGACGCAAAAACTCCGTGAGTTGGAGGAAAAAAGCGCGGGTTTGAGTGATGCATTGGTTCGAATTGAGAAACTACGGAGTGGATCATGATTCCATTATGGGCAGATATTTGTAAAAACGCTCTCGCTCAGGATCTGGGACGCGGGGATATCACCACCAACACCCTGGTTTCCGCCAGCCAGAAAGCGGAGGCGGAGGTGGTGGCCAAGGAGGATTTTATCGTCTGTGGACTTCCGGTGATGGTGGAGGTGTTTCGATTGGTGGATTCCCGGATTCGGATTTTGCCGGACAAACCCGACGGCGAAGGGGTTCGGGCTGGCAATCGGATCTGTACCATCAACGGTCCGGCACGTGGGATTTTGACTGGTGAGCGGGTCGCCTTGAATTTTTTGCAAAATCTATCCGCCGTCTCCTCTTTGACCCGGCAATATGTGGAAAAAATTGAAGGGACACGAGCCAGAATCGTCGATACCCGCAAGACCACCCCTGGCTTGCGGCAGTTGCAAAAATATGCGGTTCGGGTTGGCGGTGGTTACAACCACCGAATGGGGTTGGATGACGGCGTTTTGATCAAGGAGAATCATATTGCCCTGGCGGGTGGAATTTCAGAGGCGATCAAGCTGATGGAGTCATCGGCCAGTCATCTGCACCGCATTGAGGTGGAGGTGGAAAATCTGGAGCAGGTTCGAGAGGCGTTGGATGCCGGCGCCCAGGCTATTTTGTTGGATAACATGGATCTTGCAACCTTGGAGAAGGCTGTAGCTATTGCCGGTGGCAAGGCTCTGTTGGAGGCCAGTGGCAATGTCAACCTGGATACGGTACGTGGAATCGCTGATACCGGGGTTGATCTGATTTCGGTCGGTGCCATCACCCACAGTGCCGGAAGTCGGGATGTCTCCCTCCTTATCACCACTTGATCATCAACTGCTAGGTGCCCTGCGTCTGGGCGATGGACAGCCGGTATCCGGCAAGGCGATTGGTCTGGCGTTGTCCGTCTCCCGAGCGGCGGTTTGGAAACGGATCGAGGGGTTGCGCAAGGTTGGCTATCGGATCGACTCGGTGCCTCGGCGCGGCTATGTCCTGACGTTGGAACCGGATACTCCCACGCCCGAAGCCGTCGGGCCGCTTCTTGACCATTCAACCCGTCAGCATGGACTGTTTGCCCAAGAGAAAATCCATTTTTTCGAGACCCTTGACTCGACCAACATTCAAGCCGGCATTCTGGCCCGAGCCGGAGCCTTGGACGGGACGGTGGTGGTGGC
This sequence comes from Magnetococcales bacterium, assembly GCA_015232865.1. Next base: position 4,821 of record JADFYU010000072.1, on the reverse strand, counting down.
GGACCACCAAAGTCAGGGGAAGGGGCGTTTGGGCCGGAGTTGGGACTCTCCATCCGGGCTTAACCTTTATTTTTCTCTGATTTTACGGCCAGATATCTATCCCCGCCATGCCGCCCAGTTGACCCTGTTGACCGGGTTGGCCCTGGCCGAAGTGGTGCAGGCGGTCGGGGGGGAGGCGGTACAGATCAAATGGCCCAACGATCTGCTTTTGGGCGGAAGAAAGCTGGCCGGTATTCTAACGGAGATGGCGGTTGAGGCCGACCGTATCCAATTTGTGGTGGTCGGGGTCGGGGTCAATCTCAACGCATCGGTATCGGACCTCTCACCTGAATTGGCGCAAATTGCCACGACCCTGTCCGATTATCTAAGTCAGGATTCAACCGTGGTAGGGGCAAGCCAGAGACAATCTTCCGATTCGCCAGGCTGCACAAAAAAAAGTTTCAGCCCCCATTCGACCTCTGGCATTGCGACGATTACATCTGACAAATCAGATGGTTGCGCTTATGGCATTGGAGCCACTCCTGAATTCACATTGAAAAAAACGGTCAAGCGATCACGTTTTCTTGCCGACTTTCTAAATAGGTTCGATGGTTGGTACCATCGATACCTGACTGGTGGGTTTGCTCCGATTCGTTCCATCTGGCTTGAACGTTCGGCAATCTCCGGTCGTAAGGTACGGATCAACCTGTTCCAGGAATCGTTCACCGCTTGGGCGGTTGATCTGGACTCCGAAGGGTTTTTGACCGTAAAACGGGAAGATACGGGTGAAGAGACCCGTGTGTTGGCAGGAGATGTTTTTCTGCTGGATTCTTGAATGGTTATATAAAGGGGGCGCGATGCTTCTGGTTGTTGATATTGGTAATACCAATCTGGTTTTGGGTGTTTTTGATGGAAAGACCCTGATCCGCCATTGGCGGCTCTCCACACGTGTGGATCAGACCGGGGATGAATATGGCATATTGATCGCCAATCTGTTCCATTTGGCCGATATCAATCTTGATCAAATTACCGGTGTGATCGTCGCCAGTGTGGTTCCGCCGATTCAGTCGGCTATTGTTAGAGCATTAAAGCGATACCTGGATATTCCACCACTGATCGTCGGTCCGGGCTTGAAAACCAATGTGTCCATTCGCTATGAAAATCCGAAAGATGTCGGAGCCGACCGCATTGTCAATGCCGTTGCCGCTTTTGATCGCATCAAAAACCCGGTTATCGTGGTCGATTTTGGAACGGCGACCACCTTTGATTTGGTTGGTCAAAAAGGGGAGTACCTGGGCGGTGCCATCGCTCCGGGCTTGGGGCTTTCCATGACGGCCTTGTCAGAAAAAACCGCTAAATTGCCCCGAATTGAGTTGATAAAACCCAAAGTTGTGGTGGGACGTGATACCGTTACCTCCATGCAATCTGGTCTGTTTTGGGGCTATGTCGGCTTGGTCGATGGCTTGATCGGTCGAATCAAGGATGAGTCCGGATTTTCTTCAGTGAAGGTTGTCGCCACCGGCGGATTGGCACGGTTGATGGCTACCGAAAGTAAAAAAATTGATGTGATTGATGAGTTTCTGACGTTAAAAGGCCTGCGTTTGCTCTATAAACGCAACACCTGATGAGGATTTGGTCGGTTTGATGGAGGGTTGTTTGGCCCTGCAATTTGGATCAAGCGGTTGGTCAAACGCTGAGGCGGCAACGGGGTGGTTTCTTGTATCATACAGTTGTCGCAAAATTGGGCTGACAACGGCCTGATTGAGGTTTAACGTTTTATTGTCAAGGAGGGGGTTTGGTGGCTATACGTCTTCCCGCTATTTTTGGAATCGTGCCGTTGTTGCTGGTGGTGATTTTGGCCACCTTGAACGTTGCCGTATTGATCAATGGCCTCTCCTCCAAAGATGTCGACGGGTTGTGGGAAGGCCCGCTCATGCCTAAAAAATATTTTCCGCTTCCCGATATTTCAATGGCCAAAATCATTGATGCGACCGGGGTCAGAATTCGCCCGAAAGAGGCCAATCGTCCGGCCAAGCTGGAAATTGCCAAAAAAAGCTCTACTCCTGATCCGGTTGCTGCACCGTCAGCCATCAATCGAAGCAAATATGTCGTTCAGCTTGGTGAGTTCAACAATCAAGCCGGCGTTGATGCGTTGGTCGCCGTTATGAAGGCCAAGGGCTATGATCCGAAAGTCAATCGGATTCAAAAACCGGGACAGATGAACGAAGTGCAGGCCGGTCCCTTTATCAATCTGGAACAGGCCAGACGGGCCGAGGTTTTGTTGCGAGCCAGCGGTATGGATGTCTGGGTGGATCATACCGAGCAGGGCCACGTGATCTCTCTGACCAAATCGCAAAACCTGTTTTCAGCCATGGCGGTTATGGAAAAGGTAAAATCTCTGGAGATTTCGCCGTTAAAATTGATCAAGGTCGCCTCCGATGCCGGAACCTTCCAGGTCTTTATGGGGCCGTACAACAGTAAGGCCAAGGCGGATGAGGTTTTGGAACGGATGGAGAAGATTAGTCTGACCGTGGCTAAAATTGAAAAGTGGAAGCCAACGCCCTAACCCCGGAGTGCCTCCCCCGGAAACCGGGAGGGGCCATGGTTTCCCCGCCTTTTTCGGGCGAGCAGTACCTTTTTTCCCCCCGGCAATTTATTAAGAGCACATTTTTCCCGTTGGTCGTTTTTTACCGGTCGCCGAACTCTGTTTTTTGTGTTGAACGACAGAATATAACGGGTTGATAATAAGATCTGGTGAGGGGGTTTTGTTTTGTAAGTATATGGTATTATAAAATATATTTTTATTGTTCGGAGGTTGTCTGGTTGTTGTAAAATTAATAAAAACGTTGTGGCATGTATTTTGAAGTATTGGGGATGAACAAACGTGATCAAGGGACACCGGTAAAGAGGTCCCAAAAATATTTTCCCCAGAAGGAGCATGTCCGATGGCCAGTATTGCTAAATTTGTTGCGATGGAATCCATTTTAGAACAGATGGCTGGAGAGTTGGTTCTTGAAGTTCAAGAGGGTCGGACCAAAGTGGATGAGGAGCTGATGCAGTGCATGGAATCTTTGGTCATTGCCGCTCGTAAGACGCAAATCGTCCGTGAGAAACGTGAGATGGATGAGATTAACGATCTGCAAGATGAGAGCACGGAAGCCTATCAACAGCGAATGGCTTGTTAAATTGGCCAAAATAGCGGGATGGATGAATGACTGAAGCTGAGTTGCTTGAGCGCACCCTCTACCGGGATGGCCTGATGTTGGTTGTGGATAAACCGGCCGGGATAGCCGTCCATAAGCCACCTGGAGGGGGAGAATCGTTGGAGGATTACTTCGACGTATTGCGTTTTGGCCTGCCAAGACCACCCGCTCTGGCTCATCGCCTCGATCGACCGACCAGCGGTTGTTTGGTTTTGGGTAGACACCCGAAAGCCCTGCGAAAACTGGCAAAACTGTTTGCCGACGGCCTAGTCATAAAAAACTATTGGGCCATTGTCCACCCGACACCCCAGACACCCAGTGGGCTGATGGATCTGCCCCTGTTAAAGAGGGCGCAAGGGGGGCATCGATGGCAGATGATGGTCGATGCGCAAGGAAAGCCGGCTCAAACCGAGTATCGGGTTTTAGGTCGAAGTGATGATGGAACCGGCTGGTTGGAGCTAAAACCGCTAACGGGCCGAACTCATCAGCTTCGGGTCCACTGTGCCGACCAAGGCTTTGCCATTTTGGGCGACTCTCTTTATGGGGACCATTCGGGCACTCTTCAGACTGTGCCGTTGCAACTCCATGCGCGCCGCATAGAAATCCCCCTCACGGCAAAAAAAGCTCCCATTGTTGTCGAAGCCGAACCACCGGATCACATGCTGGCCCAGCTCAAAAAATGCGGCTATTGGAGCCCGGAATGATAAACCTAAATTCGGCAGTTGAACGTATGCACATGGCACAGGTTCTTGATTCACCTGGCGAATCGCAAGAAAGTCCTGTCACGTTTCACCAGATAAATCAATGGATTGCATCATGCACGCACCGCCAACCGCCGTTTCTGGGATAAGAGGAGAAAAAAATGGGGGTTCCAGGTTTTTTTACGCCGTCGAAGGTTTTGGTTCTGGCGTGGACCATTTTATTGCCGACCGCTCTTTTTGCTGAAACGACCAAGCCGGTAGATGCCACTTTGCCGGTACGCAGTGTCGCCCTCTATTCCAGCGGTGTCGGATATTTCCAACATGCCGGCTCGGTTCAGGGCGGTTCTGAACTACACCTGCCCCTGGAGACCAAACAGATCAGTGACGTGCTTAAATCACTGGTGATGGAGGATCTGGACGGGGGGGTTCCCGGATCTGTTCTCTACCCGTCCGAAAATTCCAAAAACAGAATTCTCTCCAGTTTTGAAATTGATTTGAGCCAAAACCCATCCCTGGCCGATATTTTCAGTCAGCTTCGAGGTAGCCAGATCACCGCAACCTATCAGGGTAACAAACTCTCCGGTCGTCTGTTGGGGGTGGAACAGAGGCCAGTTGCTCTCAAGGAGTCGGATGAGGCGGTGATGGACTGGTTTGTCAATCTATTCACCCAGGAAGGATTTCGATCGGTTGCGTTTAGAGATCTGGAACAGTTGGCTCTGGATGATGCGGGCGATCGTCACGATCTGGTTTTGGCCTTGAAGGCGTTGGATGATATACGCAGCAAAAACAGTAAAAAAATGGTTTTGCAGTTTCCCGGCAAGGGCGTAAAACGGGTTCGTCTGGGCTATGTGGTCGAAACACCAACCTGGAAACGTTCCTACCGCATGATCTTGCCGGATGAGACGAAAAAAAAAAAAAAAACAGGCTTGGCCCGGATT
>JADFYU010000071.1 GCA_015232865.1 Magnetococcales bacterium | reverse complement strand
TACCATCTCAACAGCCCATGTTGAGTATCAAACCGAGAGCCGTCACTATGCCCATGTTGACTGCCCGGGCCATGCGGTTTAGAGCGATCAAATTTTTCTTTGGACATTCCTATTTACTCCCAAGAGAAGCAGGCGCTATATGCGGTGGCAAAAATGACACTCTAGAACGAGTGTTTGTTATAATGACAATTTTCTTGGCGGATCCATGAAAAAATGGAGCCCATGACCGGGATTGAACCGGTGACCTCTTCCTTACCAAGGAAGTGCTCTACCCCTGAGCTACATGGGCTGATAAAAATCCAGCCTTATCTTCTACTACAAAAAACCTGGAGCGGGTAGGGGGAATCGAACCCCCATGTTCAGCTTGGAAGGCTGACGTTCTACCGTTGAACTATACCCGCCCTACTTTTTGCGTCATCTCTGCCCATCGGATTATACCTTAAAATGGTGGAGGGGGAAGGATTCGAACCTTCGAAGGCTGAGCCGGCAGATTTACAGTCTGCTCCCTTTGGCCGCTCGGGAACCCCTCCCCGATGTCAGAGCCAAGAAGGGATATACATTACTGGACAATAAGTCAAGAGTTTTCCTTCATCGTGTCTGAATTTTCTTTTCCGGTCCCAGTCAAAATAGAGACCACCCCGATGGCAATCTTGCTGCCAGGATTACGATAAGTATGCCTTATGTTTCCGTGGAAACAGGCTGCATCACCTTGTTTTAATTTGCTTTCCTCTCCCGCTAAAGAGAGCGTTACCTCGCCGTGACTAACATAAAGATACTCTTCACTACCCGGCGGATGGGGCTTTCCTTCAAAAACACCACCTGCATCCAACTCAAAGATCAACTGGACAAAATGAAAGGCCCCTCCCGGCGTCACCGTTACCGCTCGATAGGCCTCATCACCCGATTGAACTCGAGGCATGGTTGCGGCGGGAATATGTTTGATCTTTCGCTGGGAAGATTCCACCAACTGGTCGATGGTCATCCCCAGCGCATTGGCTATTTTAAAAACAACAGCCAGACTCGGATTGGCATCATCTCTTTCGACCGTGGCCAGTGTTGCCCGAGGAATACCTGCAAGATCGGCAAGCTGTTTCTGGGTTAATTTTTTCCAGGATCGTACAGACCGAATTTTTGTCCCAACCAAATTGGTAATCAATCTCTTATTTTCCGCAGTGTTATTTTCATTATAAAGACAATCGGCAAGAAGCCACCATCCGAAATACAGGATAACAGGCATGCGTAAGGGCCTTGAGATTAAAAAAGCTCATCTGCAAAAACTATCCTCTCTCCAGTAAATCTTCAAGAGTTCATCTGTTTTATTATCACTTTTTCCCCTGTTTATTCTCACTTTTTTTTCATAGACAACCTGGAACTCAACCTCTGGAAACAAGAGGACTTGCTGTGTCATGCTTCCTGGGTGATAATCGCTGCTCCAGTCGAAGGTGACCAACAAAACAAGCCAGAAAACGAGGAAAACCATGAGCCAACCTTATGGCAATGTAGAGCCTATTTCAAACTTGATGCAGTATAATCCCATTGGTTTGATTGAGGAGTATGCTATCGAGCAGGATTGGAGCGCAGACCGCTCCAACGAAAATGAACTGTGGGCTGAAATTCCTGGACAGTGGGGTAGTCAACGTCTCTGGGTCGCTTTTCACAGTGAGACCGGTTTTTTGCAACTCAACACCTACATGAGCATTAAAATCCCCACCAGACACCGCATGTCAGTGGCCCAAACCATCACTCTGATCAACGAACGGGTCTGGCTGGGACACTTTGAAGTCTGGACCGAAGAGCAAGTTCCTGTCTTCCGAGTTGTCCTACCCCTCCGGGGCACCACACTCCATGAAGAGCAACTTAACGATATCATGACCTCCATCCACGAAGAGACAGAACGCTTCTTCCCAGCTCTCCAGTGGGTAGTATGGGGCGGAAAAACTCCAGAAGAGGCTATTGCCGCAGCGATTGTCGAAACAGAAGGGGAAGCATAAAAGAGCAACTGAAGTTTCTCCTTGACCCAGGATAAAAAGAGAGCTAGTTTTCGGGCTGCTGATCAACGGGCGGTTAGCTCAGCGGGAGAGCACTACCCTGACACGGTAGGGGTCACAAGTTCAATCCTTGTACCGCCCACCATTCTTTTTTAGAATGAAATTGAATATTTAAACGGCTTCCTTGGCTTGCTCCTTGGGAGCCGTTTTTGGTTCTAGTACCCACATAGTACCCAGTAGGATTGGTTTCAAACTGTAGGATTCATTTAAGGGGGATAAAATGAAGTTTTCCGAAAGGTATGGGTACAAATCCGTCAGAGACTCAATATAGATTGATTCCATGGATGATGCTCTTCGGAATGGTTTATGGAACCTCCTCCAAATTCATTGTTGGAATAATGCCTCTGGCTATCATCTTTCAGAGCATGGGAATCAGAAATTAGCAGAATTATGTAATAAACTCTGGATATTGCACTACAAAGTCCCGTTAGACACTCTGCCCAACAACAAGCCAAAAGCTCTCAAAACGATCAGAAATAATTTTTTCAACTATAAATGGTTTGAAGTGTATGGCTTTGTAGAGTTTGTTGCTAATAGCTATCCAAGATACAGCTTTAGAGAAAGATTTATCACAGGATGCAATCACCTTCTGGAAAACGAAATGTCCGCCTACCGTTTTGTGGACGGCGTAATCACCCGCGTAACCGAACAAATAGAGATTGATGAGATTGAACAGGCCATAGGGAAAACTTCAGATCCCGTAGCCGACCATTTGAGACGATCCCTTGAACTGCTCTCCGACCGAAAAACTCCTGACTATCGAAATTCCATAAAAGAGTCCATATCTGCTGTTGAAAGCCTTGCGGCTATCACCCTCAATATTGAAAACAGCACCCTTGGAAAACTGCTGAACAAGCTTGAGAAAGAGATTGTTTTACACCCTGCCCTCAAAACAGCTTTCAGCAACCTCTATGGCTACACAAATGATGAAGGTGGAATCCGTCATGCTCTGATAGACTCCGACAAAGTGGGGTTTGATGACGCAAAATTCATGATTGTCGCATGCTCGGCTTTCGTAAATTTTGTCAGGGCAAAGAATGGGAATCGAGAATGAATGTCTCTCCATACTGTTTCGCGATTCTAAAAGTTATGATATAAGATCATTCAGGAAAAAACGACAAAACCTCTAACCTGTGGAAGTCATCATTATGAGCAAAGAAGGGTTCTATAGCATTCAATTTCGCGGGAGTTCAGATTATGGATTTGGTGTCATAATATTGGATACCAACATGGTTATTGGGGCCGATGTTGGCGGCGTGTTATATGATGGAAATTATACACTTAACGATAACACTCATGAGATTGATTTAAATGTAACACTGACTGTGCCTGCCGGAATCGCATTAGTCATGGGTGTGCCTCCAAGACATGAAGACTACACAATCCCGATTGTCACATCTATTCCACGGGATTTAGGCCAGGAGAAACCAGTCTTACTTCAAACTGATTTTGGACCCGTGAATGTGATTTTCAAAAAAATAAGGGATTTCCCTCAATAGTAAATTCACAAGCATGAGCTTGGTCACGTACAGGGTTTTGCAACACTCGGCCATGACTACATTTTTCACTCTCCCTCTTTGAAATATACTGCCTGTCATCATAAAAAAGGGGGGTCGCATTTGAAATACCACCCCCCGGGTTGTTCCAGTTTTGATCCTCCCCTATGCGGCCCGCTGTCGTGTATCATCCAGGGCCAACAATCCAGACAGCCCGGAAAGGGCTTTCTTTTTGGGTACCGGGCATGGATCGACCCGAACTCCATTCACCTCCCGACCCGCCAAGGCCACAGCAAGGGCCGTCATGGCGTTTTCCAAATGATCGGAAGCCAACCGTACCCGGTTACGGGTATCAGCGTCTGTAATATGCCTGGATGAATGAAACCGAGCCTTTTTCAGATGGCGGTTGCTCTGGGTCAGGAAATAGATTGCGCTGTCCAGCATTCTTTCCTGGCGGCTGGGGGTTGCGGCTGAGGTACGGGTACTGCTGTTGGAAATAGTCTGCATGGTGAGTCTCCTTAGATTGTCCTTTCGAAGGGACGGTTTATGAAGCCGGGTGCTTCGAAACCGCATCTAAGAGACGGCCCCATGGACTTTCCCCAAGGGGTATTGCATGGACCATGAGACACCCGGCCACAACCATGGGATGAAAGAGCCATGCCAGAAATTGGGCACAAATATACCGCTGGTCTGTCGGGTGCGGTGTCCGCTTAGATAGGGGTTTCGAAGCCCTGTAACTACAACGGTAATCGAACACCGCCCCGGCCAGCAAGGAGAAAAACAATTTTCAATGCGTTCTGTTTTCTCCTTCTTCCGTCAATTCCTCCAAATGTGATCGTACCGCCTCATCCAGGGCAATGCGTGTTTTCCCCAAATCGGTTCCCAATGCTGCCGCCAGCGAACCCGCCGACCGGCCCGCTCAATTCTCCCACGCCGAACGTATTTGGCGGCCTGCGTTAAAGGCTGCGGTCTGAACCTCATCGACCGGTACCAGGGTATTCCTCAACCGCTCTACTTCAATTTCGGTTTTCTCCCGTTGAATCGCTGCCAGCTTTGCCCGCTCCTGGGTTAAATCCATGCCGCTGGCCGATTGATGGCCCGCCGCTATTTTCCGTAGGTGTTGAATGTAGGCGGTCCGGGCCTGATCAATATCCGCACCACGGGAGGGAAGCCCCAACTTTTTCAAAAGATCGGGAACCGCCCGTTTCGATAAGTCCAAATGCCGTGCGATATCTGCATGTGTCGTCATGCTATTTCCTCCCCTCAATGACTTGTGGATGTCCCCCCTATGGGGCTTTCTGTCGCTGTGCATGTATTGGGGTCGTGCGGAACCCATCCCTTTGAGACCGAACAGGGACCCGCAGGAAGGCAAACAAGGTTTTCTATGGCATCCCGCCAAGCTGTCAATTCATGCTGTAGCATCCAGATTTGTAAAGCCTCTTCCTTATCGGCCAGATCCTTTTTTGCATCCAAAATGGCATCATCCAAGGTTGCTTCCTCGGTCACTCGGGCTATCCTCTCTGCATCCACACCAACCAGGGTGCCAAGCCGTTTTTCCACCTCCTGGGCATCCAAGAGTTTCGATTCCTTTGTAGCACACTCAATGATGAGACCTGCTGTTTCCGCATGAACCTGGGCAACCTCATCCTTCGGGTTCTCTCCGGCCAGGTCCATGTAACCCGCTGCGGTTCGGTATGCTCCGGCTTGTGCTCGTTTAATTCTTGATTCCAGTTCTAATGATGATTTCATTGTGTTGACTCCTCCTTTTCTTCGTCTACGAATTTTTGCAATTTATCCGCTGCCGCACGTCTAATATTGCGGGTTTCCTTGAATATCAAATCTCTAATTTCTGCCACACTGGTCATTCCCGCCAGTTGATTAGCCACCCGGCCACCTAATCCATCCATCTGGGTAGAAACTATCACCATAGCCTCGGCAAACGTCTCTCTGACTGCTTCGGTCTCTAGGTATTGCCCGGCCAACTCTCTAGCCCGGATCTCCTCAATATCTGCCTTGGATCGGGTTAACCTCAGTTGCTCCGCTGCCATGGTGGGGTTGCTTGAGTCCACATTGATTTGGTTGTGTGGGCTTCTCCTAGCCGCCTGATCTACCATCCATTTGATAGCATCCGGCGTGTGGATTGAAACCTCTTTGCCCTTGCCTCCACCACTTCTGCATGGCAACCCCTGCTTAATGAGCTTGCTAATCCATGGTGGGGTTTTTCCTATGATTGCGGCAAAATCCGCTCTATTTACAATCATGTTATCTCCTGTAGATATATTTCAATGGTTTGGCTCCTCTCCAGAAGGAAGAAGAAACCCTGTATTTTGAGCACAAAAATCCTCGAAAGCCGCCGCGCGCGGTACCCGCATGGCTACCCCCCCTGGGAGGACCCGCGAACCACTTCACAAATCCTCTTGCGCCGCTCTCTGTAGGCGTTTCTCCCACCTCCCTGGTCATAGGTCAATTCAATGTGTGAACGTTGCCAGGGTCGAGCAATCCACGCCCGCCTTTTGCGTTCACGACTTCTGATATCACATGATCAAGTTCTTCTGGTGTCGCCCCCAGATATTGGGCCATGGCCTGTCGTGAAAACCCTGGGCTACCATCGGATGTACAAATGTCCGGCTTGATCATCGGTCTACCGATTGCGGCCTCCACATAACCTTCAATAGCGGCCTTAATCTCCTGGCCTCCATTGGCAACCATGTAGACCACGGCCTCATAGAATCCCGGATGATCCGGCCCGACTCCAAATACGTGTAGTGCATCTTCCATATCTGTGAATATGCTCATGACTGCCCCTCCAGCCACGGCAACCGAACCGGTGATCCGATAAACGTTGTTCCGTTGTTGTCCTGCTTCCAGGCCACCATGACGGACGAACAATATTCTCCTTCAGGAACACCAGCGATATATGGCCCGTCTCGAATATCCCCTTCCCAGCCATGATTACGCGCTGCTATGTGCATAGCCCGGTAGAGCAGTTCTTCCAGTGCCGCCGATCCCATCCCTTCGGCCTTTCCGATGGATTCATAATCGGCACCACAGACAAGGGTGCCCGGCTCACTGCTCTTTCCTGGATTCTGCCGCTCCCATACAACCCGCTTTGCCAACTCATCCCGGAACGACAACCAGCCGTCCCAAAAATCAATTGGTGGTGTGCTGTAAACGTACATACCTATATCTCCTTTGGTTCATTGCTCACGGTCTGTTGACCGCCATTCGATTTCAATTCCCGGTATCGGTGGATGACACCGACAACAATTCCATCCGGCCCATGTTGGCCGCCTCCAATATTTAATCCCCTGGCAGATGTAGCAGGAGGTGTTCTCTGTTGTCCCCGGTTCGATGTCGGCCTCCAGGGTGGTAAGCCTGGTTATGAGTTCATCCTTGTGTTTCTTGATCGCGGCAACCAGTGTGGTGGATGCTGATCCCTTCACCCCCTTCAGGAGAAGATTGTCACCGTCCACGATAAGGGATAGTCCCTGACTCTTGACGGCATCCAAGAGGTTGTGAATTTCATCCATTTGCCTACCTTTCATCCGGCCCCAACTAACCCCCTTGGGGAGTGGACGGCCAAAGCGTCCATCCCCCCCTTTAGGGGGTAAAAAATGGCCGTCCAGAAAGTCGTTTGTTTTCAATATGTTAATGGCGGCCATCTCCATTTGGCCGTCCAAAATTTCGGCCGCCATGAAGCTATTGATATTGTTGTGTTTTTGGTGAGCCATTTTCATTTGGCCGTCCACAACACACCAGTTTGGCTCACCAAATGGCGCACCAAAACACTGTTGGCCGTCCATCAAATCACCTCCAAAATCTCATCATCCTGGATGCCGTCAGGATCAGGGACGGCCAGCACCAACGGGACATTTTTCTCCGGCACCTTCGGCGGCCTCTGGGTTAATAGATCAGTCTCCAGAGCATTATCGATAATATTCCTCAACTGGTGTTTGCTGACTCCCAGTTCCCCAGCCTTCCCGGAAAACCGATCTTCAAAACGGCGTCTGGAATATTCGTTTCCGTGTTCGGCCCGCTCCCGGATGATCTGGACAACTTGAGAAAGTACGGCCTCATTCTCTGCCGCTTTCTTGGAAGACAGTTCAACCATTCGCAGAACGCCATGGTCTCCACGTTTCAACCAGATATCATTTGATGGTGGTGAGTAATTGGATTTGGTGATGGCAAACCGGACATACTGTTTCCGCTCATCCGGCTTGATGTCGAATGATCTGGCGTCCTTTTCATTGAGAACTGATAGATCACCCTGCCATCGCACGCCATCCGTAAAGGCACTCGATCCCCTGGCGGCAGCCTGGGAGGTTGACGCCCCCTGCTGCATGGAAGCCTTGTTGCTGTGATGCACAACCAGGATGGTGGCCCCGGTCTCTTGTGCTACCCGTTCCAAGCTTTCAACGAACCTTGTTGTATCTTCCGAAAGGTTTTCTTCACCTCCTCTAAACCTGCTGGCCGGATCGACGACAATCAGTTTCAGATTCGGAATTTCCCTGGCTGTCTCAATGAGCCGGTCAACATAATCGGTCTGCGTCACCTCCTGGCCGGTCTTGGCGGTCATAAGGTTGTTTTGACCAGTCATGGATCGGGCAAAGACACGGTTGGATATCAATCGATGGAAATGTTCTGGATTCTCGGTGTCGGCCAGGGTGGTGTTGATGACATTGTGAAATCGACGGTGAAGCTCCTCGCGGTCTTCCTCTGCGAACAGGAGGAGAACCCCGCCGGTCTCTCCTGTTTGCAGTTCACCAAAGACAGGTAGACCGGATGCAACGGATATGGCCAGCGATACGACAAAGAAACTCTTTCCCGTGCCGCCCGGCGCAACCAGCAAACAGACTTTCCCAAGCGGAATCACCTTAACCACCAACCATCGACGCGGCGGGGGAGTTTTGACAATCCATTCCCCGATCCGAGCATCATCCAGGGGAAACAATCCTTTGGACCTTGGCGGTTCAACATGGTGGTTCAACCATTCGATGGTCTGTTCCGGTGTCCAGCCTTCGGCCTGAGCGTCCGCCAAATCCCATCCACTTGGAAACCCTTCTGGTATTGTGACAAGCTGGATGCCTGCCGCTATACCGCTCATGACAGAACCTCCATGATTGCCGTTGCGGTCTTCATTCCCTGATCATCGGCATCAGGGATGATGATAACGTGGCGTCCGCTCAACACGCTCCAGTCGGCCAGATGAACAGCTTTCCCGCCGCCTGGCCATGAAATACAGACATATCCCTGTAAAAGCGTTTGCGCTGCGTCACAGGCTTTCTCACCCTCTACGATGATAACCGGTGCCTCGGGTTGTTCTGCCAGCCGATCAAGTCCATATATTGGCCTTGGTGCCTGAAATTGTTTCGCTCTCCATTCCTGCCCCTTTTCCGGGTGACGGCAATAGGTCAGGGGAATAATGTCCTTCCCGCCGCCGGGCTTTTCAAATCGACGTGCAAACCCAAGCAAGCATCCTTGAGCATTATGATAGGGCCATACCATTGATGGTGCCCCGAACCGGGAGTGGGCAAAATCTGGTTCGGGAGCATCCACCGGAACCGGCGATATCGGCTCCCAATCGGGTTTACTTTCCTTTGGGGGTAAGGGAGCAAGTATCGGCGGTAACGGTGCGCGGGGGTTGTCCAGGTCAATGCCTGCCATGGGTGCCAGAATTTGAACGGCCTCAACAAAATCAACCCCTCTTGACTTTATGATGTATTCAACAACATCCCCACCCACCCCGCATCCAAAGCATTTAAAATATTGTTCCCCGGACTTGATTTTGAACGATGCGGTTTTTTCGTAGTGGAATGGGCAACACCCCTCATAATTGACACCATTCTTCTTCAATTTCACGTCCCTGCCGACAAACTCAAGCAGGTCGATTCGGCCTCGGATGGCTCGAACGGTTGATTCTGGGATCTTCTCCCGAGAAACCTGGTTCCTCTGGGGAGCATCACGGTTGAAATCAAGCATGCCACCCCCCTTTCCGACCGGCCCGGCCCCTTTTGAACAGGGTACGAACCTTCCGGCCAGATCGTTCCCGGATTGCTGTTTTCAGTTTGATTTGAAAGGGGATTATGGTAGAGTTTCCGGCATCCAAGACGCCTGCCACAGCGTCATGAGCAACCGAACTCCCCACCTGACCCGTGGGGTTTTCACTTTTCATGGCACTCCCTCAAGCGATAGCTTCAGAAGTCGAACGGCGGGAGTTTCCGGCCACCCATGAATCAAGCTTGGAAACTTGATAGACCACCACACGTCCCAATTTTTGGAACTCCGGCCCATCTCCTCGAACTCTCATCTTTTCCAGGGTGGATTGTAAGCGCCAAATGAACCCCATGGTTCCCGTATTGGATTGAATCTGTCAGGTTCTCTCTTTTCATTGAGAATGTACTGGGGGGAGTCATGGCGGAGAAAACAATCGAGAGGAAACCAACGGAACTGCAACGATTCTGGCTGGGCCATTTAAATGCTTGGGAGAAGAGTAGAGGCTCCATGAAAGCCTATGCATCCGTTCATGGTCTTGATCTTCAGCCGTTCTATCACTGGAAGAGTTGGTTGACCCGCAAAGGTTTGTTTCATCAAAGGGCGCAGCGCCCAGCATTTCAAAAAT
>JADFYU010000070.1 GCA_015232865.1 Magnetococcales bacterium | reverse complement strand
TGTATTGCAAGTATTTATATCAATGATTTCACATGGTTTTTTCTGTGTGTACTTTATTGTTTATGCAACTGTAGGGTGAATCTATTTTTTTTTTGAGACGAAAATTAACAGTAAAATAAAAATGAGAACCATTTGTATTTAGTTGATTTTCTTGCTTTCTTCCCAGGAAAACAAGAAAAATTCATTGCTTTTGAAATCTAACCCATAGTATAAAAGACGGCGTGTAGGATTTTTTTTACTGCCCCGGTTAAATTAAAGAGCATTAACATATTACAGGGCACTGTCAACACCTATTATTATTTCAACAATACCAGACATCATTCACAAAACTTCATAATCAAGGATGACAATACAATGGCTGTAGCAACCAATCCAACAATTCCTGGCATGGCAAAAGGCATGGTTCTCAAAGAAGCCGAATGGCAAGCACCAAAAGCGGCCGCTGCTAAAGGGGCTGCCGGCAAGGGGGCTGCCGGAAAAGCGGTCGCAGCCAATGGAGCAGCGGTTCCCGGTCAGGCTGGGGCTGCTCAAGGAGTTGCGGCTGTTCCTGGTCAAGCCGCCGGTGCTGCCAAAGGAGCCGCTGGCAAAGGAGCTGCATTAAAGGCAACAGAGTGGGAGGCACCGGAAGTAGCCAAAGCGGCGAAAGCCGGCAAGGTGGCTGGGGCAAAGGGAGTGGCCGGTAAAGGAGCAGCCGCTAAAGGGGCAGCGGCTAAAGGGGCAGCGGCGAAAGGGGCAGCGGCGAAAGGCGCCGCAGGTACGGCTGGCGCAACCAATGCAGGCCAGGCCATGGCGGGAAAAACCGCTGCATCAGCGGGAGCCGGAACAGCGGCCGCTTCCGGGAGTGCTGTCAAAGGAGCAGCGGCTACCACGGGAACAATCTGGTCTGGGACCGGTCCAAGCCTGGGCTTGGGACTGGGGCTGGGTGCCTGGGGTCCGATCTTGGTCGTCGGGGCTGTGGCAGCCGTTGGAGTCGGCATTTACAGCTACATGAAAAACAAGAATGGACTTTCCGCCGATTTGGAAGAGGCTATTTAGCAGAGGGAACGACTGACAATGCCAAACACTTCATGGATGTTAAAAAGAAGCCGTACCACCCGATCTCGACTTTTGGCGATCTTCAGCTATTTGGGGGTTCTCTGCCTGGTTCCCCTGATTTTCAACAAGGATGATGAGTATGTCAATTTTCATGCTCGCCAGGGATTGGTCCTTTGGATCTGGGGCGTACTCTCAATTTTCAGCCTCCACATTCCGGTTGCCGGTGCTTTTTTCTTCAGTTTCTCCGTTCTGGTCATTGCGCTGTTTGCGACCATCGGAATCGTTTCAGTCGTTTTAACCCGGGCTTGGCGTCTACCGGTCATCGGTATGATTGCTGCTAAACTGTAGTTTTTTTATTCGGGTTTAGCGCACAAAAAAAGGGCCACCTGAACTGTGGCCTTTTTTTGTGCTCGTTTCAATCCAACCAGAAATGAGTTTTAAAATATTGAACTCCGGTTTATGGGAGGGGTGGGCGACAACGATTGTTTCCAGGTTGAACCACCTGACAATTCCCCCTTTTCGCATTGGACTTGCCTGGCCGCATAAACGAGCTTATATTGACATTGGAATCGGTTGATTTTCAAACCCAATGCTCGACCGGCAGCCCCATATTGAAGCTGAAACAATGAAATTATTTGTTTAAACAAGTATTTGTTTACCCTGTTCAAACGAAAAAGGAATAGATACTAAACCAACAGTCGCACACGTTGAACCGTTTTTTTTTAAAGCCTCGCTTTGTGATAACGCTTTGCCCACTGTTGATAAATCGGGCCAGGACGGAAAGTAACACTCTTGAATATTGCCGAATGGATCATGGCGGCTGGTATCGCTTTCGGTATCAGTCTTTTGATGTTCTCCATCGTAAAGGACGATCCTTGGAACGATCATGTCTACGATCGAGCTCCCCCCATCTCTGCTGGCGTGCCATCCCCTCACCGGGCTGGCCGGCAGAAAATGGTCTGTTCCAGTTGTCATGAAATCATCAATCCAACCCTGTCCGGTCGCGCGCAGGTTATTCCGCCTATTGTCAGTGGTGCACCCGCTCCCCACATTGATGGGCGGGAAAAGCAGCTCTGTTCCCACTGTCACAAAATCATATCCCCGAATAAAATAGCCAAAACCATTGCCGTGGCTCAGCGAATACCGGTTCTTTCCGCCATGGTTGCTTCACCAACCCTGGACCCGGAATGGCACGAAAAATTTCATCTGACCCGTTTTCAGGGCAAGGTTGTTCGCGTGGTCGAGAAAACAGCTCAATCCGGGCGTGAGAATCTCAATATTTTGATCGATGATGGCATCAACAAACCGGCCTGGTATAATCTGGCCCCCCGTTGGTTTCTCAAAAAAGAGGGCTGTTCCGTGCAAACCGGTTTTTTTGTCAAGGGAACCGCCTACAAAGAGATTGGAGTGGCAACGCCGCAAATCCAATATGTTAAAACACTCTCCGTCAACGGACAGTTTTGTGACCTTCGAAACACCCATATGAACGGACTCTGGGAACCGGGTGCCGTCACCCTAGATGAAGAGTGAGAGCTTGTGAAAATCAGATGAACGATCAACAGCCAACAAAAAATCCGGATGTACTGGACCGAAAGCATTGGAACACCTTTTATCTGCTCTCGGCCATCAGCACCCTGGTCATCTCGCTTACGGTTGCTCTACAACCGTTATTTCTGGATGAGGTGATCGTCATTCCCTACGAAGAAGAGGGCACCATCAACGCCCACCTTCAAGTGGTGACCCAGATTATCAGTTTGGGGCTGATTTTTTTATTGGGACTTCCCTGGAGCCGACAAAGACGGGTACAGTCTCTCTATTATGGGTTTATTTTGGCAGCCATTGGTGCCCTGTTAATTCCTTTAAGCAAAAATATTGAGGTGTTCATCGGTTTTAGCAGCCTGACCTTCTACTATATGATGCGCTCCCTCGTCTCACTGGGAACCGACTCGGTTCAGATGCAGCTTTCCACCTTGGGCGGTGATGCGACTCTCCACCAAAAACAACCGATTTTACTGCCGAACCTGATCACCATGATGGCCCTGGGCAGCACGGTGATCTGCGCCATTTTAATGCAAATACCACAATCGATTGACAGCGTACCCACCATCATGTTGATCCCGTTCTTGGTTTCAGTGGCGGGTTTTGTAACCGTCAAAAAATATCTGCCCTTGGATCATCATGAGGAGGTTTCGGCTCCGCTTCCCTTTGCTCAGGCCTGGGAATTGATCTCCAACGACCCACGAATGCAGCTCTGTTTTGCGGCAGCCTTTTATGTGCGGGCTGACATGCTGGTAATCAGTCTGTTTTTATCTCTTTGGTTTATCTCTTTTGCCGATGTCGTCGGCGTCAGCCGGGCCTATGCCGCCGGGCAAGCCGGCTTGATGCTGGGCTATTTGGGATTGGTCATTCTGATCTCCATGCCGATTTGGCGTCAATATATGGCAACCCATAGCCGAATTTCCGCCATTGGGGCCGGACTGTCCCTGGCGGGGCTTGGGTTTGTTTTATTGGGCTGGTTGGTGGTCAACCCCTTTGATTGGCCGACACTGCTCTTTCCTCTGCTTTTGGTGGGCATCGGCCAGGCGAGCTGCCTGGTCGGACCTAAGATACTGGCCGCAGAACTATCTCCCAAACATGTTCTGGGTTCGGTTCAGGGAATTTTATTTTTGGTCAGCGGCATCGGCATCGTCATGCTGGTACAAAGTGGCGGTTATTACTTTGATGCCGTCGGCCCCAAAGCTCCCTTTGTGGTCATTGGAGCCAGCAATCTGCTGATCATGCTCTACGCCTTCTGGTTGGTCAAAAGCGGTGTTGATGAGAGCCGGGACCATGTATTGGTCAAACAGCGAAAGATCAATCTAAAACCTTTGATCTTCATGTTTTCTCTGCTACCCATCATCTGGTTGGTCGGTCGGATTCTAATCAGCGGTGTCACACCGGGCAGCTCGTTGGGACAGATGCCTGTCGGTTTCATCAACCGTTATCTGGGAGACTGGGCCTTCAACTTTTTGCTTCTTTCCCTGGCCCTGCGTCCCATTGCCGAGATAACCAAGGTCAAACTGCTTATGCAGTACGCCCGCATGATCGGTCTATACGCTTTTTTTTATGCGTTTCTGCATGTTTTGACCTACATCTGGTTAGAGTGGGTTTTTGACATGAGGGAAATACTCATTGACGTGGGTAAACGGCCCTTTATTCTTATTGGCGTTGTCGGCTTTATCATTCTCTCGATTCTGGCTTTCACCTCGACCAATCGCATGGTTCGAAAGTTGGGCGGAAAAAAATGGAAAGAGATCCATAAACTGGTCTATATTCTAAACATTCTGGTCGCCCTCCATTTCCTGTTTGCCGCCACCCATGAAAATGGAGAACCCTACGTCTACGGTTTTGCCGTTTTTATTCTTCTGGCCTATCGATGGAAGCAAGCAAAAGATAAACGGTTGAAAGCGGAAGAGGAAGAAGAGCTGTTCATACACTGATCAATTATCCTAGATTTAGCAATTGGAAGTGCGTAAGCAGTGCAACATATTGGTTTATCTGGTGAACTAGAAAAAATCGAGGTCACCTTATTGGTGATGAGACTTTTTTCTGGTTTGCCAGGAGAATCAAGAGGTTGTGCCGATTGCGTGCTTACAACTGCCGTATCTAGGATTATTTGCAAACGGCTGTTTTCAGGTTGAAAACAGGCCAGTTTCACCGTAATATGTGATGAGGTACAATCATTTTGTTGATCCTGGTCAAACCAGATTCGGACATTATATTCGAAAAACGGAAAACATCACTTTCCCCGAATAGATGGCGGGACTTGTCTCTGTTACGCTGGTTTCAGGTGGAAACAACACTTAAGTCGAGATTATAACAGGTTTATTGAAATTTAATTCAGATTAGAATGTTCGTTGTTTTTTTGGGGGGAGTGATGCAGCATGTACAGGATTGAAATTGGCAGATCCGTTCTCCTGCATTTTTTCTCCCTCACTCTCGCTCTGTTTTTCGGCACCATCAAATCCGCGCATGCCATCGACTTTTTTCAGTGTTACGATTCTGACCAGCGCGCCTTCATCAGCCGCACACCTTGCCAGAACAACAATCCTACTCAAAATATAGACCGCAATAAATCCAAATATTATTCCAACCTGGGCTACCAACTCATTCTCAAGGCCGATTATGACAAGGCGGAGGAGTATCTGAAGAAATCCCTTGAATTTGACCCGGGAAATCCCTACGCCCTATTGAATATGGGGGTTTTATACAGCCGCCAGAAGGCCTACAAAAAATCCCGCGATTTTTATAAAAAGGCCCTGGAGATTGAATATAAAAAAGAGAATGATCCCTATCAGATCAGCACGGTCATCATCAACAAAAACAGCCCCCACTATGGAAAAACCATCACTGAACTGGTTTTGACCAATTGGAACAACCATAAACGCCGCAACAACGAGATTTTAAAGCTTACCGGAGATAAAAAGCGGGGAAAGCAGATATATGACGATCTCTGCTCCAACAAGTGTCATCAACCTCAAGGGTGGGGATTGATAGACGGTAGTTATCCACAAATCGCCGGTCAGTATGCCAGTGTTCAAATTAAACAACTGCTCGATATTCGTGAGGGGAACCGAGACAACCCGACCATGTTTCGTTTTTCACTACCCAGCGAGATCGGCGGTTATCAAGCTATAGCCGACGTAGCCGCCTACATCGAGGATCTCCCCATGATTCCCAACAACGGGGTAGGTCCGGGAGTGGATCTGGAAACAGGCGAGAAGCTCTACCTGAAGCTGTGTGCAAAATGCCACGGCAAACAAGGAGAAGGTAACGACAAAGAGTTCTACCCCCGAATTCATGGTCAACACTACAACTATCTCCTACGCCAGGTGCAGTGGATGAAGGAGAACAAGCGACGCAATGTTCATCCGCTCAAAATGATGCAGCTAGACAGCATCTCTGACCGGGATCTTCGAATCATAATCGACTATGTTTCGACCCTCAAACCACCTCAAAGCATGATTTTTTCTGACAAGAAATATAACCAGATCATCAATCCCGAGGCTCCCCAATCGGGTTCCGATGAGGCATCAACTCCGTTAGAGCAAGATAGTGATCACTCCAATGACCTTCTACTGGATTAAATCATGAAATTCACCTGGATCATCTCCCTCTCCTTTCTTTTCAGCCTTTTTGCCGGAACGGTATACAGTGCGGAGGATCTTCCAGATAGTCTGGGACTGTTTGTTAAAATGACGAATGGACAGTTCATGGAGTTGAAGGAGATCTCGGAAAATCTGAAAAAAGTTCAAGATATCGACAAAAACCGGCAACAGCTTCAAAGTGCCATCGACACCATCAACAACCGTTACAGAGATCGATTCAAACAGGCTATCGAGAATGGCAAACGTCAAAACATTACCCGATACGACTTTAAACAGATCAAGGAAAAGTTGATCAATGATCGGGAACTGGCCATTTTTGAGCTAAAAGGACGTGAGCAAAAAAGCCATTGGCGGGCAATTTATCCAAACTCCGCCTCCATTTGGACAGTCAGGCCGGAACTCTATTGGTATTTTCCCAAGTCAATTTTTAGCGTCCACCTCTGCAGCACCCCAGACGGTCCTAAACGTACCGCCCCAAAAGAGGCCTGTCACTATAAAAATGCCAAAGAAGAGTATGCCCCCTTTCCAGCCGATTTGCTCAGACAATCAAAGGAAATCAATTATATACTGAGCGATCCAGATCTGCCTCAAGGGAGCCTGTTCTGCTGGGAAGCCCAGGCACGTCCTGTAACGCCCGTCGATAGAGTCAAACCCACCGAAGCTCAAATGTATAAGATTGAGATGGCACCCGGTGTCTATCTGTTGCCGGTCTGGGAGTATTGGATTCGGGTTGCCACCTTTGAAAAAAACCAACAATTCTACTTTCCCATCAAGGTTTTGCCAGAGAGCTGTAAACCGGGCAACAAAGAACGCTATTGGAAAAACAGGAAGATCGATCAGAATATTATCAAGTCGTCAAAATAGGCGGACACGGAACGCAACAGCGGGATGAACCCTGAATCCGTAACTTCAGTTTGACGAACAAAAACGCTGATTGCCTGCGGACAATCGCCGAACCCAGATTGGTTGGAACTGACTCTTTTTTTACTGGAGTATCGTCAATTATCCCGATGAATCAATGGACATTTCCCCTCCCTGAAATGGTGATTGCGTTTACCGGAACCCTGTTCTGGATGTTTTTGACAATCCGACTGGCGCCAAGAATAGGATTGATGGACATACCCAGCGGTCGAAAAAATCATCCCAACAGCGTACCGACGGTGGGAGGCGTCGCCATTTTTCTAGGCCTGATTCCGGCCATAATAGGGCTGGACAATCCCGTTCCTTTTCAAAACAGACTGGAGCTATCGGCTCTGCTTATCCTGTCGCTCGGCATCTGGGATGACCGCATCGGAATTTCGGTTCGAATACGCTTTTCCGCTCAGTTTGTCGTCGGACTGATTATTGTCGGGGCCGGCGGCTTGACGGTCATGAGCTTGGGCGATCTGGTTGGCCTGGGTGAGGTTTTCCTTGGTCCTTGGGCATCGTTTTTTACCATCATCTGTATCATCGGCGTAATCAACGCCCTCAACATGGTCGATGGGGTCGATGGGTTGGCTGCCGGGTCGGCTCTGGTCTCCTTTATGGCTCTGCTTTATCTGGCTATATCAGCCCAGCGCACGGCAGAAGCCGAATTGTTGCTGTTGATTTTATCAGCCCTGGTCGCCTTTTTTTTATTCAACGCCCGCCTGTTCGGCTGTACCAACGCCAAGCTGTTCTTGGGTGATGCCGGAAGTATGATACTGGGACTGTTTTTGGCTTGGTTTACCATCTCTCTCTCGCAAACCATGATAAGCGGCGGTGAACAACCGTTAGATTCGGCTTTTCCGGCTGTGGTCGCGCTCTGGCTGGTCGCCGTTCCTCTTATCGAAATGTTCAGCTCATTTGCCCGACGGATTATCCGGGGCGAAGATCCATCCAAACCGGATTTAAACCATTTTCATCATCTGCTGCTCCGATCTGGGCTCAGTGTCAACCAGACCGTTCTGATCAGTATGGGTATTGGTCTCGGCATTATTTTAACCGGCCTCTCACTCTTCAGCATGGATCTGCCGGAATATCTGCTTTTTTACGCTCTTCTCGCTATTTTTGCCTTCTATTGCCTGTTTACCCTGAAATTTTGGCAAGATCGCTGATTTTCCCTGCAATCCAACCCCATCAGGCTAAATTCGGCAGTTGAACGTGCGTGGCTGGTGCATATTGGTTTGCTTGGTGATTCGGAAGAAATCGTAGACACCAGATTGGTGGTTTTTTTTAAAAATTAATATTATTCAATATGTTGTGCCAGTGATGTACGAACAACTGCCGAATCTGGGTTAAAAACCGTTTCCGGCAGTTGTTCGCAGCCTGATATTTCCTTAAAGAATAGTGTGGTCGATATAAATAAATGTTTTGCTCTTTATTGGATTAATGGTATGATGACATCTAACGTATGCTAGTGCTCTTGCTCTCGTTAATTGACAGGTTAAAATCTGCACGACCATAAGTTAAAACGGGTTGGTTTTTTCGGGGCTTTGCCCCGCACCCCACTGAGGCGGAGAACCGCCCCAGACCCCACTTTTTTTTTAATTGTTTTTTTGGCCTTCGGCCTGCCCATCAATTTATGAGTGCTGAAGCACTAGATGAGTGGGCATTTATTATTCATTAATGAAGCTTATGGAGAGTGAGCTTTTTGGTTTTCCGGGTCTGACCCCTATTTTTTAAGAGAGATATGATTATGAAGCGTACACCGTTGAACAAAAGAAACCGTACCGAGTCCGGTTTTACCCTGATCGAACTCATTATGGTCATCGTCATCCTCGGCATCCTGGCCGCCGCCATCACACCACAATTTTTGGATGTGACTTCCGAGGCGGATGCTGCGGTCTCGAACAAACTCCATGGTGACCTGAAATCAACCATGCAGACCGCCTTTGGTCTGCACAGAGCCAGAGGGCTTACAGCCACGGGTACGGGTGATGAACTCTACATCACCAACTGCACCTCCCTGGAGTCCTACCTTGACGATATGGGTGGAGCGACCTGCACAGGTACAACCGTCACCTTCCCGGATGCTCGTACAGCAGCCATTACGGCCGAAACCAATACGAATTCCGCGACTCTGGCTGATATTTAGCTCCTGCAATCCGGCGGCGGAATTCTGTGAGGGATCCCTTTTTTCCAGAGCTTCGTCGCCGTTTTTTTTCCCTGCGATCTATTTTTTGTGCATCATCGCATTGCCCATACCCGCCAGCGGCAGGAAGATGCCCAAGGCCAGAACCAGCACCATGATGCCGACGAATGTCAGGATGATCGGTTCGATTCCATCGGCCATGGCTTTGACCGAATAGCTGACCTCCCGCTCATAAAACTCCGCCACATCCTGCATCATGGAATCCAACTGTCCGGTCTCTTCACCAACCGAGATCATCTGTAGAACCAACGGCGTAAACAGCCCGCTGTTGTTGGCGGCCTGAGCCATGCTCTCGCCCCGCTCAATACCGTTTCGGATATCCTGCATCTTCATCGTAACAAAAGCGTTATCCATGGCCCGACTGACGGAATCCAAAGTTTCCAGAATCGGTACCCCGGAACGAGACCCCATGGCAAACGTTCGGGCAAATCGGGCTAAAACGGCTTGGGTAATAATAGGTCCGACCAGAGGAAATCTCATTACCTTTTCATCCCACCATAAACGGCCATCCTTGGTTTTTAAAAAATGTTTAAATCCAAAGATGGCACCGATGACGAAGATGATAATCACATACCAATAGTTCTTGGTAAAATTGGACATGCCCATCAAAATTTTTGTCGGCAGGGGTAATTCGGTATTCAAGCGAGCAAACATTTTGGCAAAGGTCGGAATGACAAAATAGTTCAGGACAAACAGGGCGACAAAAATCCCGGAGATGACAATTTTTGGATAGCGCAGCGCCGTGGCGATTTTGCGGGAGGTATCCAGGTCCACCTCGATATACTCATAAAGCTGTTTGAATGCCTCATCCAATCGTCCGGTCTCTTCGCCGATACGCACCATGTTGGCGAACAAATTGGGAAACACCTCCGGGTGCTCCTGAATGGCTTTGGCCAACCCCTGCCCGCCCTGAACCCGCTCGGTAATGTTTTCCAAAGCT
>JADFYU010000006.1 GCA_015232865.1 Magnetococcales bacterium | reverse complement strand
TGGATTATATCCCCACTCGAACCTGGGTGGGGAACAAGCTGTACCTTCTCTCCACTATTCTGGCTCACAACCTGACCAGAGAGCTCCAGATGATGGCAAATCCACCTGCACGGAAAACCGCTCCAAAACGCCCTGCATTATGGGTGTTCACCCAACTCAACACTCTCAGAAACCGCCTTATAAACCGCGCTGGCCGACTGGTCCGACCAAATGGCAAATTGACCTTGGCTATGAGTGCCAATGAGGCGGTACAGGACGAACTGCTGCACTATCTCGAAGCATTGGATCAGGTGGCATAGCCCCAATTGGCTGAAAATTTATGCAACGATAGGGTTCAATAGTTTACAAGTGATGGTCTGTATTTTATAGATTGTTTTATTGTATCATTCCATTTCATTGATCATTTGTTCAGAACAACGACGGGTAGTCTGCCTTGAACCTCTCGTTTTTTTTTGGGGTCAGAATCTGCAAAAAAAATTGGCAGGAGCACTCTTTTCTTCTTAGATGTTTTTGTGAAATCAGTGTATACCTGATGCGTTATGCTGAATTAATATAGACTGATTTCTAAAAAATATTACCCAATGGGAATACCAATTCTACAAGGATATCGATAATGGCCAACATAATTTTTGGATTGGTTTCTCTGGCTCTGGGACTATGGGGGGTTTCTGTTTGGTGGTGGTCAATTGTTGAACTGTTGCGTGGTCTTGTACCGCTCAGCCTGATTCTTTTGGGCTTGGTCGCTATCGGAGCCGGTGTAACCCGGATGAGAGGTAACCAGATCTCTGCCCCAGATTCCGACGAGTTTTAGTTCGGGCACAGGGGCTGTAAAAATAGATGTATCGATTTATTGAAGAGTGATCGTTCATGATTTCAAAATCTGATGTATTCTGCGGCAAGATTTATCATAAATACCTCTACCTGACCGGCCTGGTCGCCGTACTGGTCATGATCGGGAGCTATTGGTTTGTGGAGCATTACTCCAAACGCAATCCCGTCCCGGTTTCCGTCATGCAGCCAAGGGGTGACGGTGTACCGGGGATGATGGCTCCACAAGACCAACCCCTGATGACGTTGGCTCAACCGGTAGCGGCCCAGATGCTCCAACAGCAGGCTCCGGCGGCCATTCGAACTTTTGCTGAATCTGCTCGTTCCGTCATGCCCAGCGTTGTCAATGTCAGTGCGACCATGGCTGCAACAACACCGACAGCGGTTCAAGGCCCACCGGACCCCAATGGTCAAACCGGAATGACTTTCGCTCGTCCTCAAAGCGGCATCTCTCAGGAGAGCATCGGGTCCGGCGTTATTGTTACGGCTGAGGGGCATATTTTAACCAATTTTCATGTGATCGAGTTGGCGAAACACATCAGTGTGACCGTCTTCAACGATCTCGGCACCAAACATTATTTTGCCGATATCATTGGCCAGGATGAGATGCGGGATCTGGCTCTTTTAAAAATAACACCGCAACGGAACCTGCCCCCGGCTGCCTTGGGTGACAGTGATGCCATGCAGGTCGGTGATTCGGTTATTGCCATTGGCAGTCCTTACGGGCTGGATCAAACCGTCAGCAAAGGGATCATCTCCGGTAAAAACAAAATGGTGAATATTGGCGGAACCCTGCATCGCGGCCTGTTGCAAACAGATGCCGCCATCAACCGGGGGAACTCCGGTGGACCCCTCGTCGATCAGGGTGGGCGAATAATCGGAATCAATACGGCTATTTATACCACAACCAGTGCGTTTTCCGGGGTTGGATTTGCCATTCCCGTGAAAATGGCCAAAGAGTTCATGGAAGAGCTGATTCGTTTGCCGAGAGTCGAGCCGATGTTGGTCAATCAGGCTCTGCCCGGAATGGCTGTTGTCGCTGGTGCCGGAGGAGCGCCTCCCATTATGGCTGATGCCATAATGCCACACGGCGACCGGGGGCCGTGCGAATCCTGTCACGAGATTCTTCCGACCACGCAACCCATTGCGGCGGTCAATAACGGCGCCCCTCCCATTATGGCCGACGCCATCATGCCTCATGGTGATCGCGGACCGTGTGAGGCATGCCATCAAATTCTTCCGGCCCCCCAAACCGTTGCGTTGGGTATGGGGGAGCAGGGACAAAGCCCTGGTCTATTCAGCCCTTACGCTACCTCTCCCGGGGGCGCATTTGGTTTGCCGGTAGCCGCATCGATGCCAGTTGAAAACAGCGGTGTCGGAGCCACCTTGCAAACTGTCGACCCCGCTCAAAACAACCTGCCAGTACCCGGTGGGGTTCAGGTTTTGGCTATTCAGCCGGGATTGGCCTTCGATTTGGCCGGTTTTCAGATCAACGATGTGCTTTTTAAATTGGATGGCCGCCGAATGGACAGTGTCGAGGCCTTCAACCAATTTTTGGCCGGGCAAGAGCCGGGCAGCACTGTCCGAGCCTCCATCGTCAGAGACGGTGGCCGGCAGGATCTGATGCTTCTGGTCGATCGTCCCGGTGCGGTGGCGGTCGCACTGCAACAACCCCAGGCCAACTTTGCCGGTCCGGGTGGGGGAATGGCCGGTCCGACTCAACGGGTTGGCGCCGGGGGGCGTGGTCAAGGGAACAACAAAACAGCGCCGGGGCTTCCGGCTGCGTTGCGAACCGAATTCGATTGGATGGGAATGGAGTTGACACCGACAGCGGCTCCGAAGCGGGCCAACCAGCAAAATGCTCAAAATAGAGGGGCGGTGGTCGGGGATGTCAATGCCGGTAGTTCGGCAAAAAATGCGGGCTTGAAACCGGGTGATCTGATTGTTGCCATCAATGGCCAGCCGGTACCCACCGCTGTCGAGTTGGATGCGGCCATCAAGTCAGTCAACGGCCAGAGCGGCGTCTTGTTGGAGCTTAAACGAGGTGGCGAGCGTCTGTTTACGGTTTTGCAATAGTTTTTGCTTTTTGTTGGTCCAGATCATCGCGTCTGACGCGAGTTGTATTGTGTCATGTGTCATAAGTAAGGGGGAGAAGAATGGCTGAATCCAAAACGACAGATTCTCAAGAGAATGCGACAACTGACAAATCTGCCGAGAGCAAGAAGAGCAGTTTGACAGCGACCAAGGCGCCCCGCAAAAGAACGGCAGTCAAATCCGTCAAGGAGTCTACGGCCTCCTCTTCTCGGAAAGTGCCGGTCGCCCGGAGAAAGGCCGCTGTTTCTTCGGACTCTCAAACAAAAGCCGGCCGTTCCAAGTGGAACGACATTGATCCGGTATTGGCCGATTCAATCAAAAATGGTTCAGCCGCCTCCAAAGATGAACAGGTCGCCTGGTCCAAGTCGAAAGAGACGAAGTCGGCTCAGGAGGAGCAAGCGGACCGCTCAAGCCAGACCGAGTCGATGGAGAGTCTGGAAAAAACGGAAAAATTATCACCGGTGGAGGATCAATCGACGACGGGGCGATCCAGCAGTAAAAAAGCCAGCGCAACCAAGGCTGACTCCGCCCCGGAACCGAAAAATGGGAAACTCATGGTCAGACCGGTAACGGAAGAGATTCCGGTTGAAGGTGTGACGATCGGTATCGTCAATGCGTTGGGGGACATGGTCGGTGGTTTTGTCAAGACCGGCAAGAGGACCAAAGCGGTTCTCGGACGGGGGGTTGACCGGATTACTGGGGATGGTGCCTCGGAATCGACAGCCAAATCAGCCCAAAAAGATAAGACTGATACAAAAAATCCATTTTTGGATTTTGGAAAAAGCGTCCCGGATGGTCTGAAAGCAGTGGTGGGAGGTTTTAGTACTGTGCTAAAAGGAGGTGCAGAGATCGTCGTCGGAACCGTCGGTTGTCTTGGTGGCACAGCGGTCTGTATCTACGAGACCGTAACCGGTGTCATCAAAAAAGAGCAGGGGGATGAAAAAGCCAAGGAGACTCCGATCGTTGGTCTGTTGACCGACCAATCGTCGAGCAAGGAGAAATAGTTCGAACCTGCTTTCAACGGTCTGAACTATTTACTGATTCGGATATCATTGAACCTGAAATTCGGCGGCTCACCACCTATCGATTCCGTGACCTGTCATTTTTTTCTGTAAAGCTGAAAAACCGATGGGTTGTACTTTTTGTCCGCGTCCATCTGCCGAATTTAGGTCGAATGGGTGTTGTTATTCCATAAACTGATTGGGGAGGTGTCGAAATGAAAAGGCTTGATGGTTCCAAACCGCTTTTTCTGGGAATTGATCTGGGAACCTCGCAGACAGCGATTCTTTCCAATGAGGGCGGTAAGGAGTTGGTTCGTTCGGTCGTTGGCTACCCGAAAGATATTATTGGGGTTCGACTGCTCAACAATACCAAGATTATTGGTCAGGAAGCGTTGGAAAAAAAATCCTACATGAATCTCCATTATCCTTTGGAGGATGGCGTTTTAAAGGAGTCCAGCGATCGGGAGACCAGAGCGGCGAAAGAGTTGTTGGAGCATGTTATTTCCTTGGTCAACCCGAATAAAAGTCGGCGGGTGTGTGGCATTTTGGGCGTGCCGGCCCGAGCCTCTGTTACCAATAAGGGACAGCTGCTTAAAATAGCCGACGAACTTATGGATCTCT
Organism: Magnetococcales bacterium; assembly: GCA_015232865.1. Next base: position 103,656 of record JADFYU010000006.1, on the reverse strand, counting down.
CTATGGTTGTCTCCGAACCATTCATGGTGGCCTATGGTCTTAATCGGCTGACCAATTCCATCATCATCGACATCGGTGCCGGTACGGTCGATATTTGTGCCATGAAGGGAACTGTTCCTGGTCCTGAGGATCAAATTACCCTCCTGAAAGCTGGAAATCATATTGATGACATTCTTGTGGAGGCCATTGCAGAGTCTTATCCAGAGGTACAGATTACTCCGATTCTGGCTAGAAAAATAAAGGAACAGTTTGGTCATGTTGGTCAAATCAACCGAGACTCCATCGTAACGTTGCGTTCCAATGGGCGACCAAAAGCTCATGACTTGACTCAAGAAATACGATTTGCCTGCGAGACGATCCTGCCTGATATTCTGGAAAGCGTGGAGAGTCTCATAACGGTTTTCGATCCCGAAGATCAGGAAGAGGCACTGAAAAACATTGTTTTGGCTGGTGGTGGTGGGCAGATCGTCGGCTTGAAAAATGCCTTGGTTGAGCATCTTAAAGAGCATGGGGAGGTGGATGTGATTCGTGTCGCAGACCCGGACTTTGCCGGTGCGGCCGGCGCTTTAAAGTTGGCAACCGAGTTGCCGCCGGATTATTGGACCCAAGTTGGGGATGTCATCGGCGCATAAAGCGTTCGATCATTCTCTAGTGACTCTCCGGTTCGTTTGACCCGGCATAATTACACAATAGATAGAGAAAATGGGAAGATAGATGAATATTTTTGGAATGGTGAAAAGAGAGTCGGACCTTGGTTCTCAAGTGATGGCGGCCATGAGCTATCTGGGAATTTTGTCGCTGGTTCCTCTGATTGTCAATCGTCGTGATCCGTACGTTCGGTTTCACTCCCGGCAGGGATTGATCATCTGGATTTGGGAGGTGTTGGCCGTTTTTGCTCTGGTGATTCCGGTCGTTGGTCGATTGGCCTTTCAAGTTTCCAGCTTGCTCTGTTTTGTTCTGTCGGTTGCGGGTCTGATTTCAGTATTATTGGGTCGGGCCTGGAAGTTGCCGGTCATCCATAAATTAGCGGAAAAACTGTAAATAAATTTGGACCTTTTTGCTCATGAATGGCAACGCTGATAACTTGGAAAAGAGAGGGAAGCAGGTGTGATCAGGCTTGTTTTTTCTCTGATTTTCGCACTATTCCTGTTGATTTTTGCTTCTCAGAACATGCAGGAGGTCGAGGTCCGTCTTGTCTTCGGCGAGCCTGTTGAAATGCCAATGATTCTGGCTATTGCCGGTGCATTCATCAGTGGTTTTGCCTTGGCCATCTTTACGGTTCTGGTGCGCAGCGCGCCAAAAAAGGATGACGACGAGTACAATTTTTAGCAACACTAACCAGTAGGACTCGATAATTCAGCTATGCGGTATTCTCAATGTGTTGTCTGTAATGAAACGGTGGGTTGGATCGGTTTAGCCGTCAATTTGGCCATGGCGACTCTCAAACTGTTTATCGGCATCGTCTCCGGCTCCTTTGCATTGATGGCGGACGCTCTTTATTCTGCGAAAGATGTGGTCACTTCGGCTCTAATCGTCATCGGCTTGAAAGTGTCACGGCAACCCATCGATCAGGAGCATCCGTTTGGTCATGGTAAAGCCGAATTCATTCTGGCTTTGGTTATCAGTCTCATTCTTATGGCGTTGACGGCTTGGCTTTTTTACGTTTCGGCCGAATCTCTTCTGGAGGGGATTTTTTCAGTTCCCCATTTGATCGCGCTATGGACCGCTTTGGTTTCGGTTGCGGTCAATGTTTTCTTGCATCACTTTACCCGTTGCGTCTCCATCGAAATAAACAGCCCCATCGTTGGTACGCTATCGACCCACCACAGAACCGACGGGTTTTCCTCTGTCGCCGTCGCTTTGGGTGTGGTCGGGGGGCAATACCTGAACATGCCTTGGTTGGATACCCTGGTTGCTTTGGGAGGTGCTCTGTTTCTGCTCTATCTGGGCGGAGCGGTTTTCTGGGGATCTTTTCAGGGATTGATGGACACGGCTGCTCCCACGCAAATGGTCAAGCTGATCAAAAAATCAGCACTGGGATGTTCCGGTGTCGAGTCGGTCGAGCAGGTTCGGACTCGATATGTCGGCCAGGAGTTGTGGATTGATATGACCATCAGTGTCAACCCGGATCTGTCAGTCGGCTCGGCCAAAATAATCAGCCGCCGCGTTGAGGAAAAATTGGCGACCCACATTGCCCATGTCGGTGATATCGGTGTCCATTTTATCTCTCGGCCCGGCTCGGTTCCTGAAATGGAGAAGATACAAGACGATATCGAATTGCTGACCCAGATCGACAAGGAGGAAAAGCTGGGTCGGGAGCCTGTCTAATGGCTGTGCCTCTTCTGGCCACGGTTTTGTTTGGTGTCGTATTTTCCCTGATGCTTTTTAGTCGGCTTGACCGTCGATTGTTGATGTTGGCCGGGGGCTTTTTATTTGTCGTTTTGGGTTATGTTCTCGACTTTTATTCACTGAAAATGGCTTGGAACGCCATTTATTTCGAGACTCTGGCCTTGATTTTCGGCCTCTCTCTCATCTCTGCAACACTGGCAAAATCTGGATACTTTGAGACGGTTGCCCGGCGATTGACCCACTACTCCAATGGAGACGGCTGGTTGATCCTGGTTCTGTTTGCTTTGATTACCTATTTTTTCTCTCTTTTTGTCAATAATCTAGCAGCCATGGTGGTCATTTTACCGGTCACTTTTCAGGTTTGTCGGAGCGCTGATCTCAATCCGGTGCCCTATGTGATTGCTGAGATCATAGCCTCCAATCTCGGAGGAGCCTCCACCATGATGGGGGATTTTCCCAATATGATCATCTCCTCTGCCGGGCATCTGCATTTTCTGGATTTTATCGGCGGTATGATGGTTCCGACACTGATTCTTTTGGCGCTCATGCTGCTTTATTTTCAGAGTCGCAAACGAGAAATTCTGCCGCAACCCCTGGCGGCGAACCGCGCTCGGTTGCGGCCTCTTTCTTCCGCTGTGTTGTCGGATTCAACTGTGGATCATGCTCGATTGCGCTTTGGTCTGTTGGTGTTATCTTTAACCTTGTGCGGATTTTTATTGGCGGAATCGATGCAGGTCCGGCCGGCCTTGGTGGCAATGTTGGCCGGTTTCGCTTTGTTGATCTGGGCTCCTTTTCGCTATCAGGAGCTTTTTCAAGTGACTGGTGCTGGGGACGTTCTTTTTTTCCTGGGACTGTTTGTCATGGTGGGAGGGCTTCAGGCAGCGGGGGTTTTGGATGGTATCTCCTGGTTGATCAATGAAATCAGTGGTGGAGAACCTGTATTTGAGTTGTTGGCTCTGCTCTGGCTTGCCGGTCTGCTTACACCGTTTTTAAATGCGGGACCGGCCACCGCTTTTTTTATTCCGATTGCGCAGGAATTGAATGGATTCATACCGGGTGATACAGTGTGGTGGGCCTTGTCTTTGGGAATCCTGGCTGGCTCTTCCGCCTCTTTGAGTGGTGCCACGGCTGGATCGGTCGCCGCGTCCAAACTAGAGGAATATTTAAAAGAGCATTCGGATATGGTCAGGCTTATGCCGGCTGGAAGAGGATTGGATTTTATGGAATATTTTCGTTGGGGACAGCCGATACTGGTACTTTTTTTAGGCTTCTCTTCTCTCTACATTTTTTTGATTGCTCCATAATATGACTGATTATAAACGAAAAAAAGTCAATATTCCTTTTTGTCGGCAAGGTTGGAAGTTTCCTTCCGTTATTCTTGTTCTGGCCATTCTTTCCACTTTTGCTTGGGGATTTCATCTTTTGCGAGATCATCAACAGGAATTAAACGGTATCAGTAAAATTGACTTTCAATCATCACCTTCCGTCCGACAATGATTGGTCTGTAATCCTGGATTTGGTTGTTGTCCGCACGTTGCGGTCCACCTGCCGAGTCTGGATAATCTAACCTGAGAATGGGATGTTTATTGGAAGGTGTGGCCAGCAATCTATAGAATGTAAAATGAAAGTTTTTAAACTCAGGGTGGTTTTGTTTTAGCGATGATCAAACGAGAAATGCAATGTCTTTGACTGAAAAAAAAGCCATTCATCAACCGCGCCCTTTCTCATCTGGAAACGTGTACGGGTTGGAGGCTCTGACCATTTCTCAGGGCGATCAGCCGCTTTACGATATTTTTGTTCCGCCTGAGGGTAAACCTCTGGCATCTCGTCGCGCCTTGCGAACCCAGGTAAATCCTTGGGGAGAGGAGGTTGAGGCGGTTATCGCAACCGAAAAATGGGATTCTGTCCGCCCCGATCCCGATCCAAAAAAAGATCTGGCCCATACCCACTATTTGCGGGTACCTCAGGGACAAGATGGTGAACAACCGCTTATTGAAGATTCTGGACAGAAATGGTACTCCTCAACTTTTGGCCGCGGTTCGATGACCGATTCGGTCGATTGCGTTGAGGAAGAGGTTGCTGATCGGTCAATGGTAGAGTTTTCAGACCCGGCACTATTGGATCAGGATCCGATTTCGGTTGAACCGGTCGGCTTTGACGATCAACAGTGGATGTCGCGTCTAGCCAGAGCCGATCATCTTTTGAATGCCCTGAACCATTCAAATCCGCCTTTCAACCGGTTCAATACCGATAATCCTCCAGACCTTTCTTCGGCTAGCTGCTTTCTGGAGGATTCTCCTCTATTGGAAAAGGTTCCGCCTCCAGAACTATATCGGGTTGCGCCGTTCTCTGGTAAAGCGGTCAAACGCCCAGAAAAGCGCAAGGCGGATCAGGAATTGGCGGATTTGAAACGGGTGCGACCGGATCTTATCATTTACCAGCAGATTGAAGGACAATCTGAAGCAGGGGAGTTGAACCTGGAAACGGCGGCTGTCGGCCCGGACCGGGAGCAACCCATTGATGATTCTCCTTTCTTGCCCGTTTCCAAGTTAAATGGTTCTATTGTAGCAAAACAATCGGTGCAACCGATCATTCCAGAGACCAACCCATTAGAATTGGTTTTTAGAGGGGTGGATCACTCTACACAGGCCTCAGTCCAAAATCCAACACCTGATCCTTTGGAAGTGATCCAGCTTTCTCCCCATCTGGACCCAGGAGAAAAGAGCGGCGATTCTGAAATGGAGATCAGAATAATTGTAGAGTCGGAATCCGCAGAAAAACCAGATCCTGATCTGGAGTCGGAACGCTCCGAACAAGGGGAACCTGAGCTGGCAACGGGGTTCGAAGAGGGCAGGGATTCCGACATTGAAGCGGAACGCTCCGAACAAGGGGAACCTGAGCTGGACGGGAAATTCGCGGAAAAATTGAAATCCGAACCGGTGTTAGAGTCCAGGACGCAACCGCCAACCGCCGTTTCTAGGTTTAATCCGTTGGATGAATTGACACTGGACGAGTTCCCGGCTAATTCGGACTCCATGGAGTTCCCTCATTCTACAGTGCCGGATCACAATTGGGATGAGTTGGATTCGGAGGATGCAAAACCCAGTCCGCCGAGGCGTTTACGAAGAGTGGCGGTTCCACGCCGCTCAGCCAAAAAACGCTCGGTAAAACCGGTTTTGCAGAAAACGAAGATCATACCAACGTTGGCGTCGAAAAAAATGGGTTTTTATTTCTATGCCGGAATGAATGTTTTGCGTCGCATTTCCGCCTCCGCTATCGAGGGTTACCTCTCTTCAATGACCTTGGATGACCGGTCGCGCAACCATTATTATATGGAGCGTGGAATTCATTATTTCAATGTCGGCCACATCAGGCGGGCGGCCCAATATTTTGAGTCGATCTTAGACAGTCATCCCGAAATTGGTGAGGTCAAAGCCCGGCTGGGCCTGTGTTATCTTGAGATGAAACAATTGGAAAAGGCGACCACTTTTTTGGAACAGGCCCAGGCTCATGGTTGTATGCTGGATCTGGATGAAAAACTGGCCTTGGCCTATAGCCGCCGGGGAGATGATGCCAAAGCGGTGGAGAACCTGGTGAAGGCTCTTGAAAATTTTCCCAATAAGTTTGAATTGCATTATCGTCTGGGGTTATCATTGGATAACCTGGGTGAATACCTGGAAGCGGCCCGCTCTTTTGAGAATGCCTTGGAAATTGATCCGAAAAATGTCAAAGTGTGCCGTTCACTTGGTTACACCTATGAGCGGGCTGGAGACAGCGAAAAAGCGGTGACATATTTCAAGAAGGCAAAACAGTTGGAAAATGACCGTTTAGATCATTTTGTTGGAGTTGAATAATCGTGGCGGGAAAAGATACTTTTAGACTGGATGAGTTGGGTCCGGATCCAGAGAACAGTGAACGGATGAGGCGGATGAAACGCCTGATGCGCGAACTCTACAAGGAGGAGTTTGAAAGCAAACGATTCCGGCTGCCCCCGATCAAAGCCAAATCACTCATCGTCAGCCTCTCTTTTATTTCCATTATTATCTTTGGTGTGACGACGCTCTATAACTTCAACCGGTTCGTGACCTTGGAAGAGCGTGTCTTATCGGCCAACGGTCATGTTGAGGATGTGTTGCAGCGTCGGTCCAACCTGTTTGAAAATTTGATCAACCTGACTTTAAACCAATCGGCTTTGGAGCAGGAGGTGTTTCGCCATGTGGCCGATGTTCGTTCGAACATTGGTAAAGGCATGCAACAAAATCACGGTCCGGTGGAACCGCCGCGACAGGGCATGGCTGTGCAACCCTCCCTTTCTCAAGAAGGGTTGCTTTCTGGGTCGGCCAATACTGTTCCTGAAGGTCCGGTTGACCATTCAATGGTTGCAAATTCCAAACTACCCACAGAGATAATGGCTGGTTTAAACGGTGTGCCGGCCATGGCGCGGCTACTGGCGGTAGTTGAACAATATCCAGAAATTCGCTCCTCTGTTACCTATCAGCAACTGATGGATAAGCTGGTCGAAATAGAGAACCGGATTGCGTTGAGACGGGATGAGTTTAACGAAGAGGTTCGAATTTATAATACCCTGATCTCCTCATTTCCCTGGTATGTCTTGGCTAATGTAACTGGGTTCGAGCGTTACCACTATTTCAGTGTCGGTAGCGGTATGAATGCCGAAGCGTTTAAAATGCCAGATGTTTCTACCCATCGATTCAGCCGGTTGTTGCCGGTCGGGATGGCGGAAAACCAAATGCCGGTTGCTGAAAAACCGGCCATGGCACAGGAAAAATCAATCGATAGCGTACCCGCAGAAATTAAACAGGAATCGGCTGAAAATAAATGAAATTCGACCACTGTAGAGCCTGCAAGACGGAGGTGACCTGGTACTCCATCTTTGTTAATATTTTTCTGGTTATATTCAAAGGCCTCTTGGGTGCTTTGAGTGGCAGTGCCGCTTTGGTGGCGGACTCCTTTCACTCGTCGGCCGACGTGATTGCCAGCTCGGTAACCATGATCAGCCTGAGAATTTCCAGCAAACCCGCTGACGAGAATCACTCCTACGGTCACGGAAAAATTCAATTCATCTCCTCGGCCATCGTCGGCTTGATTCTTCTGACCGGCTCATTTTTCATCATGATCGGAGCCATCAAAGACATCGTTGCCGGTCACTATGCGGCCCCGGATAAAATTGCTTTGTTGGGGGCTGCGGTCTCTATTTTGTGCAACGAGTTCATGTTTCGCTATCAAAGCTGTGTCGGCAAGGAGAATAACAGTCCGGCCATTCTGGCCAACGCTTGGGATAACCGCTCGGACGCCTATTCGTCCATGGCCGTGTTTGTCGGTATTGCCTTCGCCACCTTTGGTTTTCCCATAGCCGACGCTCTGGCTGCCCTGGGTGTGTCGCTCATGGTCATTCGCATCGGATTGGAGTTGATCAACGACTCCATTGATGGTTTGATGGATGCGTCCCCGGAGATGGAGGATCTGCAAGGGGTCTATCGGGCTGCGCGTAAGGTGGCGGGTATCCTGGGAATCTCCTATATGCGTGCCCGAACCATCGGTGAGGAGCTGCATGTGGAGATTAATATCGAGGTGGATGAGACGTTGAAGGTTTATGAGGGAGATTTGATTGTCGAAGTACTGACGCAAAAGATCTCTCAGGAGTTGGAGCATGTCGGTACGGTTCAGGTATTCCTGACGCCGTTGGTCATCCGCTAGCGGGGCGGACCATTCCATTAGGCTCCCAAGCGATAAAAAAGCCAAGCAACAAAAAAGCACCTTACTCAAGGTGCTTTTTTGTTGTGCCCGATCTTTGTTTGGAAAATCGTCGAGGCTTTTATCCCTCCAGGGATAGCTCAGCCAACTCTCCGCCGATCTGTTCTTCGTTTGATTTGTTGTTTTTCATGTAACCGTAGACACCGACTCCAAATGCAGCCACACCGACGAGAAGCAGCGGACCCCAGGCGCCCAGCCCTAAACCCAGGCCAAGGCTTAAGCCGGTTCCTTTCCAGATGGTGCCGCCGCCGACTGTTTTGGCGACCGTGACCGACTTGCCAGCCGTCGCACCTGCGCCGACCTTGCCCAGAGTTGCGGAATTTTGTGCAACCGCACCGGCGGCGTTACCATTCAAAGCAACAGGGGTTGCATTCAGGCAAGCACCACCACCAGCACCCTTGAAGGCAACTGTAGAGGCGACGGCTCCTTTGGAGGCCATGCCGCCGGCTACCGGTTTGAATGCCAACCATTGGGGGCCGGCGGCTCCGGCAGCCATCGGTGCTTTGCTGACGGTAAAGCTTTTTCCGACCAGTGATGAAACGCTGGTCGTCCCTGTTCCGCCTTGAACTTGAAGAGCTATGATTTTTTCGCCGGCGGCACCTGCACCGGAAGCCGGTTTAAGAAACATCCAGTTGGAAGTTTTCATGCCACCCATCATCGGTTGTTTCATGACGGTGAATGTTTTACCGGCCATGGCCGTCGCATCAACCGCTTGCCGACCACCTTCGGCTTTAACCAGAATCATTTCAGATAGAGAGGTGCCTTGAGTCGCCCCGCCGGCAGCTACGCCAGCAGTTCCGGCGACAGCCGCTCCTTTGACGACGGCCCCCTTGCCACTGTTGAGAAGCAACCATTTACCGGTTCCGCCCAGTGTTGCGGGTGTCTTGCCGACCGTAACGGTCTTTCCGGCCAGCCCGGAAAGTTGAGAGATTTGACGAGTTCCTTCGATTTTGAGGGCGACCGAACCTTTGGCTGCTGCGGCCGGATCGGTCGGATTGAGAAATAACCATTTGGATATCCCAGTATTTCCTGCCGCAGACACCTTGCCGACAGTAAAGGCTTTTCCCTCAAGGGCAGCCAACTGCGTTGTTTGTTGTGCCCCATTGATTTTAAATAAAATCGCCTCAGAAGCGGCCATCTCAATACTCCCCAATCGTTTGTATATAAAGTGTGTTATCCTGTTTTGTTGCAAATAATAATTATTTGCAAATAGATTTTCTTCTTAACTCACAAATAATAATATAGATTGAGGGGGAATGCAAAAAAACTCTATTAAAAAATGATCTGTTCAGATAATGTATTACATATTACGATGCTGGAAAAAGATGTTGGAATGCCGTTCGCTGTCCCATTTGGTACAAAGTATGATTTTTTTTGTGGTTTAACAAGCAAAACCCATTTTTGAGGAGAGTGTTGAGTTATAAGAAAATGGTATTTGAAGATCTTGCAATGTGGAAGATAAAAATAAAAATTTTTGTTGAAGGTAGATCATCATGTTACCACTGCTGATTCCGGCCGGTCTCTCCGCTGCACTGGGGGTTGTGATCGGGAAAAAAATGGCGAACTTTTCTCGGAGAGGGTTGCGCCTGGGAAAGCTGTCCGATTCATTTGGGCAAACGGTCAGTGTTGAAATTGTCAAAGAGCGCATTTTGCGGGATGAAACCTTGATTCTGGCCATTGAGGAGGTTCCCCTGGATAATCGGTTTGGCGTCGAAAACTTTTCAAGCGATCATGAATTTATTCGATCCGCCACGATCAGCCTGGACATTGAACGCAGTCGGGAGGTGGGCAGTTCCATCCGAACCAATCTGTGGCAGGTATTGGAGTCAAAAGTCTCTGGTGAGTTGTCTCGAAGTTTGGGGGTTCGCATGGGTAGCCAATTGACCCGGCGAGTTCGGTTGAGCTTTAGTGTGGCACCGAAAAGGTCGGTCAACTACCGCATTATCTGGAAGCAGGAGTCCAGACGGGGCGAATTTGATGTGCGCATCGCCAATAAGCGGAATTACACGATCCCCTATATGGTTACATATGGCTTGAGCCACTCTGTCGAAAGCGCGGACGGAGGCCGTTTTACTGAAAAGGTGGAACAGGTGAAAGCCAAAAAATGGCGAGGGGGCAGTTAAATGGACCGTTTTAACCACTCCTTGACCAGATAAACGGTTCCAACGGTGAGAATAGCCAGACCGATCAGGGGTGTGACGGCTGTCATGGTTGCGCCGATTTTTGCGGCTCCCGTTGCCGACCCGGTCGCGTGGCTGGCCCCAAGGTGGCTGATGGCGGATTTTGACAGGGCAACCGTATTGGTCGCCTTGACTTTGATGACGCCCGGTCCGTGCAAGACGACGGACTGATTGGTGGACAGCGTGGTTGCAATCTTGGTTTTCAAAGCTCTCTCCCGCCTCTTTGCCTGATTGGGTCTACGCCCAAATTTTCAGTTTTGTTCTCCAGTACCTGCACGCACCGAACACAATCTCTCGATTTCCCGGTAAGTTTGAACAAAAACAATGTGCTGCGCCGCTTGCATACAGGCAGTTGCCGAATCTGGAATCACGATCATGCTCTCATATCCTGGCCGATTCAGCAACGGTATAAAAAAAAGCATCCAATAATCCCCCTGCCACTCCCTCGCATATCGATCATCCCAGGAGTCTGCTGGACTTTTTGTGGACCAATTCTTCAGACAACTGGCCTTTTTACAAGATAACGGCAGTTACGGCATATTGGTATTTTACTTGCTTGGTAATTCGATTACGGATTAAGGAACAACTGACCACCTGTCGGTATGGTTCTCTCTCAATCCATCATTATTGGGATTACTAAATTGAAAAAGTGGCAGAATAATAATGCAAAATAAACAATATAAATCTCAATCAGGCATGGGTGGTTTATGTCATAAGCTGATTTTGTCAGGGATGTTTTTCGGAATAATACTGTTATTACAACCTTTCGCCAGTTATGCCGGTGAGGGGCGAGTGGTGTTGATTTCCGATCCCCCCGGATCTCGGGTTGCGATTGACGGTAAAGTGATGCCTGAATCGACTCCGATTGAGGTGACACTTCCGGCTGGATTAAGACGATTTGAATTAAAAAAAGAGGGGTTTCAGACCGTTCAGTTCAGCCTGGACCTGAAAGAGGGAAGCAGGCTGAGTAAATCCATGCTGTTGATTCCGGCTTCCAGTATTGCCAGTAGTGATGGCGAGCCAGTATTGGATTTTCTGGATAAAAGCCCCCCTGCACAGGACTCCTTTGAGAGCAATGAGGAGTATCAAGAACGTCTCTTGGAGTTTGAACAAAGTCGATTGGCTAAATTGTTGCAATTTAATAAAATGGCGGGAAATCCAATCTTTTCAGCAGGAAAGGTCTCTCTTCTGAAGGAGCAATATGATCAGCAATCCGGTCAGTTTCCGGTCAAAATCAGTCTGAGAGAGTGGTCTGAAGGTTTGATCGCTCAAGAGGATAGTTATCTCTACCTGTCACGGGAAGAGGCAAAGAAACTCTATAACCGGGCCTCTGAACACCACCTGTATATTGACTTTACACCGGATGGCACCGTTGATCATCTCTATATTTTTTCTCAGGAAAAAAAATATTATTTAATGGGATTTGGCCGATTTGATTCGGCGTTTTTTAAAGATCGGTTCAGTTTGATCGATGCCGACTGTTTTGTTATGGGGAATGATCGAGGTGATCAGGATGAAAGGCCGGAACATACGGTCTGTTTGGACTCGTTCTGGATGGGTAGATATGAGGTGACTCAAGGGGAGTGGGGGGCCGTCATGGGAAAAAATCCTTCTCGCCATCAGCGAGGGGCCGCTTATCCTGTTGAGCAGGTCTCTTGGCTTGAAATCAAGCAGTTCATTGAGAAATTAAATGAAAAGGGGGGGCAACAATTCCGCCTTCCGACCGAGGCTGAGTGGGAGTTCGCCAGCCTGGGCGGGGCGCAAACCCTCTATCCCTGGGGTGATGATAAACCGGTTTGTGTCAGTAAGGCCGTCAATGGTGCGCAATTTGATGATAATAAAGAGTGTGACGATACGGGAACCTCGGCGGTCGGGCGTTTTGGAGCCAACTACTTCGGTCTTTATGATATGGCAGGCAATGTCAGAGAGTGGGTAGAGGATCGATATGGTTCAGATTATTACGCCGGCAGCCCGGAGAAAAATCCCACCGGACCCGACCGTGGCAGCTCTCGTGTTTTTAGAGGTGGAGGGTGGAGTGAACCGCCAACGCTGCTGCGCTCATCCCTTCGATCTTACAATGAGCCGGATTTTATCTACAACGATCTGGGCTTCCGATTGGTCTTGATTCCACAATAAACTGCAAGCGGTATCTGGAAATTGACACCATGGCCTAACTCATGGATTCATTACAGGGTGAATTCGGGGTCATGAAAATCACCTTTTATGCAAAATGAGATCAATTGCTATTGATATAAAAATAGATTAGCCTTCGCGCATAAGCCAAATTTCAGCAGATGTTTCCACATATTTGGCGTAACCTATTGATTTTGGTTTTTTTATTTCGATTGGTTTTTTTGTTGGTACACGTCTTGTTTTTACAGGTAAATTGTATGAGAAGGGGTGGTCCGAATAACGGCTGGTGCGGTCTGGGTGTTTGGTTTTTTTTCTTGGTTTTCCTGCAAATCAACCTGGTTGACTCCCTGGCTGCCGATGATGGCGCAAGCGGCTCTCTTTCCATCAAGGTTATTCCACGTGGGGCCGAAGTTCTTATCAATAATGAGGTTGTTGGTCACGCCCCATTAATGCTGGAAAATTTGCGTCCTGGGCCGGTCCAGATTCGTGCCAGATTCCCCGGCTATCGATCCTGGGGAAAATCGGTCACCATTGTTGCGCATGAAAAAAATCAAGTCAGTTTGATTTTGTCCCGAGCATTGCGGGGCCGAGTTTCGGAGACCGGCACTTTGGAGGTCCGCAGCGAACCGTCCGGTGCCCAATGGATGTTGGATGGAGTTCCCTCCGGCCATACGCCGGCTCGGGTTGAAGGGGTTGCCGTTGGTTCCCACAAGGTCGGTGTGGTTCTGCCTGGTTTTGGAAAAAAAGAGATGGAAATAACCATAATCGGTGATGAAACCCATCAAGTGATGCTCCGCTTATCAACCGAAGGGGCGCGGTTTTGGATGGACACCGTTCCAGAAGGGGCAACGGTTGAATTTGAAGAACAGGGATTGATCTATAAACCGGGGATGTATCTGGGTTTGGGACGCTATCAGTTAACCATCTCCCATCCGGGCTACGAAACAGCCTCGATATCGGTGGACGTAAAGACCAAAGAGTGGAGTGGTCGGGTCAGACTGATCCCACTGCCGTCCCCATAGTACGCCCTGCGTTTTTTCTTCGGTTTAAAAAACACCAGACCTGCTCAGATTGAGACGGAAAGATGAAATCTACACACAACACGATTCTTCGTGACATTGAAAATATGGACGGTCTGGATCCCGATTTTTTTTCACAACTTGAAGAAGGTGTTCAAATTTGGGATCAGTCCGGTAACCTGTTGTATGCCAATCCTGCTACCCAGAACCATTTTGGAGAGGTGGATGACAACTCATCCATCTCTACCGCGACCTTTGTCAGTCGCTGTCACGATGAAAACCGGACCATCTTCCTGAATAACCAATTTCCTGTCAGTGCCGTAATCAAAACGGGGAAGCCGTCTGGCCATACCGTTGTTCAAGTCACTTTGAACAAGCCCATCTGGCTTCGACTCAGTGCCTACCCGATCTCCTTCAACAATGGAAAAGAACCGCTTGTTTTAAGCATTTCTCATGATATCAGCTCGATATTGGAGAAAAGTCGTCTGCTCGAACAACGGGCCCATTTTGACAATCTGACCGGATTGCCCAATCGGAGTGTGCTGACGGATCGACTCACCCAGGCTTTGGCTTACAGCAAGCGTCGTAAAGAGGTTTTGGCTGTCTGTATGATGGACCTGGATGGTTTCAAACCGGTTAACGACTCTCTCGGACACGAAGCCGGTGACCATCTGCTCATCGAGATTGCCCGACGATTGCTCAAAACATTACGATCGGAGGACTCGGCTATTCGTTTGGGGGGGGATGAGTTTGTATTGTTGATTGGAGGGATGAAAACGGAGAGTGAAGGGGATTTGATTCTGAAAAGGGTTTTAGACACGATTGCTCAACCCTTCTCCATTGAAAACCAGGTGGTACAGGTCACGGCAAGTATTGGCGTCACTTTTTTTCCAAATGATCTGGCAATCGACGAGCAACTTCTCCGTCATGCCGATCAGGCGATGTATCAGGCCAAGACGCAGGGTAAGAATGATTATCACATTTTCAACCCGACCCTGGAATCCCGTCACCGGGCCAACCGCAACACCATGAATCGTATTGCCAAAGCTTTGCTGGCCGGTCAATTTGAACTCTATTTTCAACCACAAGTGGATTGTTTGCGAGGAGTTGTTCATGGGGTCGAGGCTTTAATCCGTTGGCACCACCCCGTACTCGGCACCCGAACTCCTGCGGAGTTTCTTACCCTGATTGAGCAGGATGATATTATCATCGATCTGGGAAACTGGGTGATTGAGACCGCTATCAAACAGTTGCAAAGTTGGGAAGAAGAGGGGTTGGACCTGATGATCGGCATCAATATCTCCGCCCGCCAGTTGTTAAGAGGTAATTTTGAGGAACGACTCAATCAACTGTTTGAGAAATATCCGGCCCGGTTATTGAAAAAACTGGAGATTGAAATTCTGGAAACCGCTGTTTTGGAAGATATGAAGTTAATTGGAGAACTGATCAACATCTTTAAAGCACGCGGAATATCTTTTGCCTTGGATGATTTCGGAACGGGATTTTCCACTCTTTCACATTTGAAGCATCTCTCAGCCAACACCCTGAAAATCGATCAGAGTTTTATTCGCGAAATGTTGTCCGACCCCGGTGATCTCGCTATTGTTCAGGGTATTATCGGGTTGTCCGAAGCCTTTCAATGCCGCGTGGTCGCGGAAGGTGTGCAGGGAATCGACCAGATTCTGAGTCTGCTTGGAATGGGTTGCGAGGTGATGCAAGGCTATGGCATAGCCCGGCCCATGCCCGCATCAAAACTGCCGCAATGGATTTATGACTTCCACAAAAACCCGCTCTGGTTGACCGCTCAAGAACAATATCCTTCCAGACAAAGCTTTAATCTTCTCCTGATGGAGGTTACCCATCGATATTGGTTTGAAAAAGTGATGAAACATTATATGCGTCGGAGCAATGTATCCTTGGAACAACCACCACACGGATATGATAACGATAGAATAACAAAATGGTATCGCGGCGAGGGTGCCCAGGTTTTTGGCGAACTGCCTGAGTTCCATGAGTTGGATCTTCTGCACCAAAATGTTCATTACCTTGGAGCAGAATTGATTACAAAAAATGCGGATGAAAAAGATTCTTCAACGGCTGAACTTGATCGGTTCAAAGCAGCCAGTGAAAAACTGGTTGCAGCCATTCAACGATTTAGAAATATGATTGTCGTCAATAAAGGGTTTTCCCAGTAGGGTCAATCTATTTTTTATAGATATAAGGAATGGTTAAATGACAACAGCAGCTCCTAAATTGGTCTGGAACGATAACTATGCAACCGGTGTTACGGAAATTGATGAGCAGCACATGATTCTCGTCCACACCCTGAACGAAGCTTCAGAAAAACTGGCTCTGGACCAAAGTTTGCAGACTTTGCAGGATGTCACCCAGAACTTGTTGAGCTATGCCTTGTATCACTTTGAAACAGAAGAAGAACTCATGCATGAATTCAACTACAGGGAATTCGATGAACAGATGGCGAAAAACCATTTGTCACAACACCGCTCCTTCTCGGCCAAGGTGGTAGCCGTTCGTGAAGGGCTGCAATTGGGCACACCAATAGCGGCCGGTGATCTTCTCCATTTTCTCAACGATTGGCTTGTTAATCACATTCTGAACACCGATAAAAAATTGGCCTCTTTTCTGAACCAAGAACGGCAAGGCAAAGAGCCCGTTGCCTAGAGGGGGAGAAAACTCCGCTTCTGATGAACGATCAGTGTGACGGCATCATGGAGATAATTCTAAATTGGTTGTCGAGTCCTTTTTTTAGGGTGAAATGGACTGTTTCACCGGTTTTGAATTGAGAGAGATCGACCCGTTTGGTTACCGGCAGATCCATGGTCATGGCGGGCCATCCCAGGGCCGGTATTGGATCGTGGGACAGGTTGACCACGTTTTCTTTCCTGTTGATTGACCGGATCGTTCCCATACCGTCCGCTTGATTCATGGCCATCGCAGAGTCCATTTCTTCGGTGGGCATCTGGTGGTTGCTGTGGTTCATGCCGCTGTCCTGCGATCCAGAACCTTGAGAATCTGCCCAGACGTTGTTGGATGGAACGATAACAAGGGATATGACAAAGGCGGCGGCGAGGGAAAGAGTGCGAAACATGTTTTTCTCCATTATTGTATAACGAGCGTGATATTTTCTAAGCCGAAGGGGAAGCATCTGATTTGGTGTTTAAAAAACGAGCCTCCCAGATATAGTATATAACAGGAATGACGATCAATGTCATGATCGTTGTACTGACCATTCCACCGATCATGGGCAGGGCGATACGTCGCATGACATCCGACCCCGGACCGTCGGAAAAAAATATCGGCAGAAGACCGGCTATGATAACGGAGACGGTCATTAATTTTGGACGTACCCGCATGGCGGCACCGGCCATGACGGTTGAAAACAGATCCTCAGCTGTTTTTGGCCGGTTTTCCCGAACCTGTTGATCGATATATAAAAGCATGACCACCGCTGTTTCGACGGCAATCCCCCCCAATGCGATGAACCCGACAGCCACGGCGACCGACATGTTGTATTCGGCAAGGTAGAGCGACCACAATCCACCGATCAGACCGAAGGGTAGGGATGTCAGAACCATGATGGTCCGGTCCGTTCGGCCAAAGTGGATCATGAGTAAAACCAGGATGATGGCGATGGCGGAAGGAATGGCAATTTTAAGGCGCTCCCTGGCTTTGATCATCTGCTCATATTGACCGGACCAGGTGACGGCGTATCCGGGTGGCAAGGTGACGGCATCGGTCACGTGGTTTCGTGCATCTTCCACATAGCTGCCGATATCCCGTCCGGCGATATCGATAAAAACCCATCCGGTCAACCGGGCATCTTCGGATTTGATCATGGGCGGACCTTCGCTAAATTGTATGGTGGCCAACTCGCCCAGAGGAATGTGCATGCCGGCGGGGGTTGGGACCAGAATGTCAGCCAGATCCTGTTCAGATTCCCGGAAAGGTCGATCATAGCGCATGATGATGCTGTATCTCTCCCGTCCTTGAACGCTTTCAGCGATTTTCATGCCGCCGATGGCGGTTTGGATGATGGATTGAAAAACGCCGAGGTCGATATTGCGCCGGGCCAGTTCGTTGCGTTGGGGGGTGATCTCCAGATATTTGCCGCCGGAGACCCGATCGGCAAAGGCGCTTCGGGTTCCCTCCACCTCTTTGACCGCCGCCTCAATATCCAGGGCTATGCGGCCAATCTCTTCCAAATCCGGCCCGGATATCTTGATTCCCACCGGAGTTCGAATACCGGTGGAAATCATATCCATACGGATTTTGATGGGGTACCCCCAACTGTTGACCAGTCCCGGCAGTCGAACACGTTTATCCAACTCCTTGATCAACTGCTCGATTTCCAATCCGGGACGCCAGCTCTGTTTGGGTTTTAATTTGATCCAACTCTCGATCATGGAGATCGGGGCCGGGTCGGTGGCCGTATCGGCACGTCCCACTTTGCCGAAAACCCGCTCGACCTCCGGAACGGTGCGGATCAAACGGTTGGTCTGGGCCAACACCTCTTTGGCTTTGTCAATAGAGATTCCCGGCAGGGTGGTCGGCATATACAGCAACTCTCCCTCATACAGCGACGGCATGAACTCCGTGCCCAATTTGTTCAGGGGCAACCAAATGCTGGCAATTGTTGCAACAGCCAGAAAAATGGTTGTCCAACGCCAGTGGAGAGCCAATCGGAGAAGGGGGTTGTAGAGCGCGGTAATCCATCGGTTCAGCGGATTACTCTCCTCAGGCATAATCCTCCCCCTCACCAACCAGAGCATCAAAACCGGGACGATGGTGATCGAAAGAAGGGAGGCGAAGGCCATGGCATAGGTTTTGGTGTAGGCCAGGGGCGAGAAGAGTCGATAGCTCTCTCCGGTCAGGGCAAAGACCGGTAGAAAGGAGACGGTGATGATGACCAGGCTGAAAAAAAGTCCCGGTCCCACCTCTTTGGCGGATTGAATCAGGATTTTTTGACGCAGCCTGGCCTCTTGAGGCTGAGGTAGGTTGCTCAGTTTCCGGTGGGCGTTTTCCACCATGACGATGGAGGCGTCCACCATGGCCCCGATGGCGATGGCAATACCGCCCAGGGACATGATGTTGGCGGTAATTCCCTGAGAAGACATGATGATGAAGGCCCCGAGTACTCCCAAAGGCAAAGTGATGATGGCGACAAAAGCGGAGCGAACATGGAGAAGAAAAATCAGGCAGACCAGAGCCACCACCAGCCCCTCTTCAATGAGTTTATCGTTCAGATAATCAACGGCTCCCTGGATCAGCGGTGCTCGATCATAGACGGTCTGAATCTCCACCCCGGCAGGCAGACCCTTTCTCAACGCGGCGATTTTGTTTTTGACCGCTTGGATGACGGTGAGGGCATTCTCTCCAGAACGCATGACAATGATGCCACCGACCACCTCGCCTTCGCCGTTCAACTCAACCACCCCCCGGCGCAACTCAGGCCCTTCCAAAATCCGAGCCACATCCGACAGCAATACCGGTTTTCCGCTATTGGCGAAGACAACTACCTGTTGAAGATCCTTCAGGGAGGTGACATAACCCTTGGAGCGGATCATCAGCTCCATCTCCGACTGTTCCAGCACCCGACCTCCCACCTCCATACTGGCCGCCTGTACCGCCTGACGGACCCGAATTAAGGGGATGTTGTAGGCCCGCAGTCGATTGGGATCGATCAAAACCTGGAACTCGCGGACAAACCCACCGACCGAGGCCACCTCCGATACGCCGGGCACCGTCGCCAGTTCAAATTTGATGAACCAATCCTGAAGAGAGCGTAACTGGGCCAGATCCTGTTTTCCGCTTCGATCCACCAGAGCGTATTGAAAGATCCAACCCACCCCGGTCGCATCAGGCCCCATGCTGGCACTGGCAGCGGCCGGCAGTCTTTTTTGTGCCGAGCTCAACGCCTCGGCAACCCGGCTGCGGGCCCAGTACGGGTCTACTTCATCTTGAAAAATGACATAGACAAAACTGGTGCCAAACATGGAAAATCCCCGGACCGCCTTTGTTTTCGGTAGCCCCAACAGGGTCGTCGAAAGCGGGTAGGTCACCAGCTCCTCGACGATCTGTGGAGCCTGGCCGGGAAATTCGGTCCGAATGATGACCTGGGTATCGGAGAGATCCGGGATGGCATCCAGTGGGGTCTTTTGCAAGGCGAGCAAGCCGCCAATGGTCAAGCCAAGAGTCAGGACAAACAGGATCAGTTGATTGTGGCAGGACCAATCGATGATCTGGGCGACGAACGATTGAGCCGGATCATCTCCCGTTGGCAGATGATTTTCTTCAGTGGCCGACATGGTTGCCACCTGTGGAGTCCGCTCCGATTGGGTCGGGCTGCTCAAAATGGGCTTTCGGCGGGGTCAGGGGGAGTCCGCCCTTGCCACCATAGGGGTTGAACGGTTGGGCTGTTGTTTGCAGCCAGAGATGCCCATGATTTTCATCTCGGAAGAGAACAAGACCCTTTTTTTGGTAGTGTTGGACCGCCCCTTCCAAGATCCAGGGACGCAGGGCGTTGGTCAGTTGGTTCAAGGCGGCCAGCCATTCCGTTTCGGTCCGAGCATTCTGAGCCTGACTCATGGATTCATCGGCCTGTTTCAGGATGGAACCCAATTTGGTTTTGCCGAACTTGGATTTTAACAGTGATTGAATTCCCCGTGCCGGTTGCAGCATCCGCTCTTCGATATCATACCCATCAATCAGGGCTTCATGGATATATAGGGCGGCATCGATGAAATGGTCTACCATGGCCAGTTCATCTGGGGTCAATATCAGTTCATCCAAAGGCGTTTTGATTCTTTGCAGTTTACGGAACGACTCTTTCAAGGAACTTTCCGAATCGATCATAAACTGCCCGGAGACGACGATGGACTCTTTGTTGTTGAGGCCAGCCAGAATTTCCGTATAGCCGTTACTGGAGAGTCCGATTCGGACCGATCGGGGTTGAAATCGTCCTTCACCCAAAGCCACGATCACATGATTACCCTCAGAGCTTTTTAACAGAGCTTCGGTGGGGATGGCCAGGCGTCGGTCAATGCCGATTTCAAAAACCACGTCGGCGTAAGCTCCGGGTCGCAAGGCTCGGTCTGCATTATCCAAGACCAGTCGTACGGTTCCGGTTCGACTGGTGGCATCGATGGTCGGGTAGATGTAGTCCAGCTTGGCACTCAGGGTGCGGCCCGGCAAGTGGGGCATGATGACCTGAACCGCTGTTTGCAGATTGATGCGGGCCAAATCTTTTTCAGCGACGCTGGTGTTGATCCAGACTGTTCCATAATCTTGTATGGTTGCCAGACTCTGTCCGGGTTTGATATAGCTGCCTTGCCGAACGTCCAAACGACTGACCAGCCCGGAATGGGCGGCATAAAAGGGAACTTTTTCCAGAACCGACCGTTTTGAACGCAACTGCGAAAGAACCCGTCTATCGACACCCAGAGATTCCAGTCTGAGTGCGGTCGAACGGATGCGTCCCGATTCATTGCTGTTTATTGCGCTCAGATAGTCCCGTTGCGCGGCAATCAGCTCCGGGCTGAACAGTCGGTATAGCTCCTCGTCGTCTTTGACGGGATCGCCGACAGCCGTAATCTGCAGTTTTTCAATCCATCCAGGCACCCGGCTGGATACCACGTTTTGGGCTCGCTCGTTTTCCATGACCATTCCGAAAGATCGGATGCGTCGGCCAAAATCGGCCTCTTCCACCTGTCCGTAGCGTACGCCCATGTTTTGTATGGTTTCAGCCGGAATAATAACGGCTTGGCGTTGCTCAAGGGCATCCCTCGCATCGGTTGTCGACGGCCCATTTTCAAGAGGAACGAGATCCATTCCGCAAATGGGGCAAGCTCCCAGCTCTTCGGCAATATAGTGGGGATGCATGGGGCAGGTGTATCTGATCTTTTCTTCAGCCCCATAAACGCCGGTAGACAGCAGAAAAAACAGGGCAAAAACGGTGAAAATTCTCCCCGTGAATCGTTGGGTTTTTGCGCTCATTTATCTGTTCCTTCCATGAATAGCAGTCCATTGATCCGTGAGGCGGCAATGGTTCTGTCCGCATCTATACGGGCCAGGTCACTATCTAGTTTGGCCATCTCCAATCCCGGCCGAATCACCGCCTCCAGGGTTTCATCACCGGATTCATAGCGGCTGCGATTGGCTGATTGCAACTCTTGCAGTCTGATTCGACGTTTTTTCATGGCTTGAATCAAGCGGTCGGCGGTCTGGTAATTGGCCAGGGCGGTTTCGTATTGACTGCGGGTGCGGCGTTGTACGTCCAACAATCGGTTGCTGGCCGCTTCAGCCGCCTGCTTGGCGGCATCCAGCTTGGGTTGCTGATTGCTGCCAAACCAGAGGGGAAAGCTGGCACTGGCCTGAACGGAGAACCAATCCCTGCCGTCAAAATTTGATCCGGCCTGCCGTTGTTGATAGGTTGCACCCACACCGTAGTCAAAATCAAACGCGGCCTCTTTGACCCGGATGCCGGCATTGGCCAGCTTCAGTTCTTGTTCGGAGAGGCGTACGGGAAGAAATCGGGAAAGCTCTCCGGTCCAGGCCAGCAAGGATAACTCTCCAAGGTCAATTTCGGTATCTTCCTCTCCAATCAACTGTTTCAAATCCGCCTGCCATCGTCGCTCCTCCCCCTCCAGAGAGATGATTTTTTCCTGGATCATTTCCCGTTGAATATCCAACTCAGAAAATCGTCCAAAAACGGCAGAACCGGATTCCATTCGCCCCTTCAGCCAAAGCTCCAGTTGGTCCAGCAGTTCGATTTGCCGATCCAATGCCTGTTTACTGACCAGAATACGGACCTTTTCCGCCAGAGCGATTATCAACTCGGTCTGTAAATCGGCCAGACGAGCCCCTCTTTTAAGCCGAATCAACCGGCTTTTTTCCAAAACCAAGGCTTTGTTGGCTTTCCGTTCTGTCCAAGCTGGAATTTTCTGGCTGAAATTCAAGCTCTTGTTGGTTGGTAGGTATTGATCAAAGTCTGTCGGTTTTTCGACCGGAAGGTTGTTGAGCCCCAGGGTCAGCGTCGGGTTGGGTAATCCTAAAAATCCCTCCGCTTCCTGTCTCGTCGCGTATTCCTCCTGCTCAAGAGCCAGAACCGAGGGGTGTTGGCGCAACAAGGCGTGCAGATCTTGTAAGGTTTGGGCAGGCAGCATACCGGGTGTAAAACATGAAAAGGCTGTCAGGACTATAAAAAAAAAGACCCTGATTGGAGAGAGAGGCAGGTTGGACATGGTTTGTTTTTTCCCAACCGAATTGAATGAGCCTAGATTCGGCAGTTCCAACTGCCGAATCTAGGATGAGTGTTGGGCTGACAGGCCAGTTTTCAGGATTACCGATTCCTTGTCTTTTCCACGGGCACTGGTAAGCTCAGAATGTCAACTGGGTCCATTGTACCTTAAAAGAGCGGATAATGGAACAAGAGTAAGCGTGGTTTCCCATGTTCGGGCTCCAGACAGAAAGATTCCCCATGGCTCAACAAATGGTGCCCTGGGGTAAAAACCGCACTTACGAACAAAATGCGGCCAACGGGGGAAAACCGCTTGGAAAATCTCCCTCGTTTAATCAGGGGAAAATGATAAAAACAGAGGGTTTGTGAAGATTGTGTGAAATCTTTGTAATGATTGAGTGTATCGCTTGCTTTGTGTGATTGGTTGTATTAAACAGTATTTACGAATGTTCATTTTTGCAAGCTGAATCGTTTGATTCACACCCGGCTTTTGTCGGGTTTTTTTTTGTCCGGCAGAAAAACCGGCATCTCATAGCGCCCCCAATCCGTTTAACCTGGATTCGGCAGTTGGAAGTGCGTAAGCGGTGAATCAATATGTTGTGTCGATTGCGTGCTTACTACTGCCGTAACTAGATTTAATGCCGATTGGCAATCTCATCCTCTTGTTTTTGTAATCGAAGAATAGCGGATTCCATATCTTGTATGGCTTTTGCGCGGCTCTCCTCATCCAGTCGGTCAAAATCCAGAAATATCTTCATGCCATCATTTTCCACCCGGAAAAAACGGAGATCCTTATCCACATCTTTGTAGATACCGATCAACTTATAGGGGGTGATTTTTCTGTGGATACCTTTGACGGTAATCGGCTCGCCTTTTTCCGCATCGATGAAATCTTTGACGAGGGCATAGGTTTCGTAGGAGAGGGTGATTCCATCCGGGTCGGACACCCCTTCCAGACGGGCCGCCAGATTGACCTCGCCACCGATGATGGTATAATCCATCCGTTCTTCGGAGCCGAAATTACCCACATTACAATATCCGGTATTGATACCAATCCGCATCTGAAAAGGTCTGGCATAGCCCATTTCGGTCCATTTGGCCCGGAGCGTCATCATATGACGCTGCATTTCAATTCCCATTTGCACACAGGAAACCGCGTCTTCCTTGACCCCTTTGGTGGTGGGGTCGCCGAAAAATATCAACATGGCGTCGCCAATGAACTTGTCGATTGTCGCACCATATCGCAGAGCTATTTTTGACATTTCAGTCAGATAATCATTGACCAGGAAGGTAATGTCTTCCGGTTCCAGGTCGTCGGTCGTGGCGGTGAAATCCTTGATGTCGGAGAAAAAAACAGTCAGTTTTTTTCTTTCCGTACTCAGTTCAACCTGTTTTGCTCCGCTAAAAATGGATTCATAGACCTGGGGAGAAAGATACTTGGAGAGCTTGACAGAAAGCCCTTGCAGCATGTCGTTCTTTTCGTCCAGGGTCATTGTCACCTGTTTGAGGTTTTTTTCATTGCGATCCGATAGCCGCATGATCCGTTTGGCAGACTTAATCTGCTTTTGGTAGTTCTTTAGAAGTTTAGAGAATTCCTGCTTGACTTTGTCGGACTTGATCTCACCACTATCCAGAAATGCCTGGGCTTGGGAAATCGACTCCATCTCCTCTTTGAAGACGTCATAGCTCATGGTATCAGGCATCGATGCTGATCAAATTAAAGGTCGCTTCTTCAATGTCTTCTCCAAACTCTTCTCCCAACTCCTCCATATTGTCATCGTCGGCATCGAAACGCCAGTTGATGGTCACATCGAGTCCCCTGACGGCCGTACCATCCAGCAAGTCAAAAAGGCGCATGATGACCTTGGCGCTTGTTGAATTAAAATAGATCAATTCAAAATTGAAGCAGATGGAGCCTGTTTCCATCCCGGCCAGATGATTTTCCAACGCATCAATGTGCGGGCCGTAAAAAGCGGGTACATCCTCCGGGTAGGACTCTCCACGAATAGTGAATACATTTTCTTCGAAATTAAAATCCAGTTCAGGAGAACGTTCCGTTTTTTCAATCTTTATGTTTTCCATGTCATCTACCCTATCCAAAATCAAATGTAGGCTTTTAGTGAAAAATAGGCGTGCTTTTCACTCAGTGGTAGAAAGTCAAACTCAATGGGCCGAGTCGCTTTTTTTGCAATATCAACAAACCCGACCCCGGCCCCTTTGCTGCCCTCGGGAACATCACCTTTGAGGATTTGCTTGTAGAGTGTCTTCAACTGCTCTCGATCCATTTTTTGAATGGTTGTCAACTGGTCATTCAGCCGGGCTACATCTCTTTGCTGGATTTTATTTCCACAGGTTACGAAGTAGTTATGATCTTCCCGGCCCACCGTCAGAAGGCCATAGCTCAAGACAGAACTTTCGGGCGCGGATTCAGGCTCCCGTTCAGCGGAATATCGGATGACATTTTGCATCTGTTCGACAAAAATACTAAACACCCCCCGAACAGTTTTGGTATCGGTGTCCTCCAACTCCATTTTTTGTCTGATTGCTTTGCCAATACCGGAGAGAATGGATTCTGTCATGTATCCACTGTAGCAGAAGACGATCCCCTGGTTTTGCAACAGCTCACGAATTTTATTGTGCGTTTGTGCCAACATGCTGTTTACCCCTGTTCTTCATGAGAGTCCACAATTTCACCAGCCCGAGCATTGTCACATACTCAGGAAAATTCGTCAATCGGTCGAAATCCTCAATTTTGACGATGGGAAACGGACTCTATGGCCCGATTGATTTTTCAGTGGAAACAGACTCATTTTTCCTTCTGAATTTTAACGGTTACATTGTCCTTGGCAACCCATCCAAAATAGAGATGCTCCCCTCGACCGAGCCCAAAAAAAGGGGGGGGAACCCCCCCCCTTTTTTTATTTAAAGAGTACTGAAACTGCCACATATCCAACATTGGCTTATGATTAGGATCTCATTTTGGCAGCCGCCATGACCGCCTCTTTACTTCGTGCGACAACCTTGGCCACCCGTTTGGTGTGATAGTAGATCCGTTTCAGGTTTTCACGGATATCCATCTGCAAGGTATAAGCCGCCAGGTCTGCCATGGGCGAATCTTCATTCCTTTGCAGCGCATCCATCTGTCTGTTTTGGCAAACGCTATCCATATGGCTGATTTCATCCTTCATGGACATGACGGCCAGTGCGGTTTCCTCGTTGTCGGTGATAAAGGCGGTCGCTGACGCGTTGAAGGCGGAAAAGATTTTAGCATGGTAGTCGGTCAGGGTCTGGATGGCTTCACTTGATAAATCGACCTTGCTGTTGGCGCAGACTTCGGCCAGGTGGCTTAAGTTGTTTTCGATGATATCTCCAATATTTTCCATCTCACTGGTTGCGGTGATCGTCGCCATCACCTCGTCGGCAACAGAGGCCGGTAGATTGCCGCTTCCGATTTTAGCCAGGTAGGTGGTGACCGCTTGATGAATTTCATCGACACGATCATCCATTTTGGCAATCTCTTTCATTTTATCCAGATCACCCTTGAACACGGCATCCGGGATACCGGCCAGCATTCTTTCCAGGATGTCAGACATAACGTTGACCTCTCGGCGCACCAGGCTCAGGGCCAAAGACGGTGTGGAGATCAAGGCCTCGTCCAGGTATTTTGGCGAGTAGGATATCCCAGCCATGGCCTCCTCGACAGATTCACTTTCGGGCCTGTTTGGCACCACCCATTCACACCAACGAACGAAGAGACCGCCAATCGGCAGAAAACCAAAGGCCATAACCACGTTGAAAATGGTGTGGGCATTGGCAACCTGCCGGGGAACTTCGGCGGCGAGACGATCTTGACCCAAAAGATCGGCATATTGAGGTGAGATGTCCCGGCACAGGTCCGCCAATTGTGGAATAAACCAGACGGCGATGGCAACACCGGCTATTTTAAAAGTAACGTGAGCGACAGCGACCCGAACGGCGGCACGGGGTTTTCCCATGGCAGCCAGACCTGCGGTCATGCAGGTTCCGATGTTGGCACCGAAGGCCAGAGCGATACCTCCTTCCAGAGAGATCAGGCCCTGCATGGCCAAAGCAACGATCACACCCATGGTTGCAGAGGAGGATTGAATCAGACCGGTAAAGGCGGCGGAGATCAAGATACCGATGACCGGATTGTCAACACTGCGCATCATGTCGATGAATGGTTCGTATGATCGCAACGGCTTCATGGCGTTGCTCATTTCACCCATACCAAAGAAGATCATACCCAAACCCATCACCAAATATCCGTACTGCTTTTTCTTTTCGTCCTTGGCGGTGAAGATCTGGACAAAACCGACGGCAATGAGCAGTGATGCGAATTTTGTGACTTTAAAGGCGACAATCTGGGCGGTGATGGTGGTGCCGATATCGGCGCCGAGGATCACGCCGATAGCCTGGGAAAGTGACATCAGGTCAGCCGTCACAAAACCCACCAGCAAAACCGTAGTAACGGAGCTGGATTGAATGATTGCGGTAACGATGGCACCGGTAATCAGCCCCATGACCCGGTTGGTGGTCAAGGTGCCGAGAATCTGTTTCATCTTTTCGCCGGCAACGATCTTCAGAGCATCGCCCATCCGCTCCATTCCGTAAAGAAAGATGGCCAGACCACCGAACAGCTTCATGGTGATGGTGAAAAAATCGATGCTGGCACTACCGTTATCGGCTTGGGCCAGAATTGGCGTAAAAAAGGCTGCCGCTACCATGGAAATAATGGCGACCGGCAACAACCGTCTAAGCCATGGAATTTCTAAAAAAGTCATTGTGCTGTGTCTCCTTGTTATTGTCTCTTTTAACGGTCCAATTGGTGTTTGACAACCATGACCGGTCTCTGCGCAAGGCGCAGCACCCGTTCGGTCGTCGTCCCCAATAAATGGGATGATGGTCCTGAGTTGCGACCACAACCCAGGATGATTAATCCGGCTTTGACCTTCTGGGCGGCTTCCAGAATAGCGGTCAGAGGTTCTCCCCTGGCTAACGTCGTATAATATTTTATTCCCACCTTTTCAAAGGCTGCCGGGATATTGTTTTGGCGCAGAAATCTGGCCATTTGGTCAGCCGCTCGATCCCGTTGACGACGAAATTTTTTCCCAGCCTTTTTGTTTTTTCCATGATTCGGCTTTTCTTCCAACTTTGGAATAACATGGAGGAGATAAATCGGCTCCTTGACCAATGTGCTCAGGGCATATCCCTGCTTGACGGCTTCCACGCTATCCAAAGAAAAATCGATTGGGATCATGATGGGGCCTTTTGGTTGATCTTCCGAAAGGAAACAGGGCTTCGATGCTGGGGAGAAAGTCTCATCCGAATGAGAAAATGGATGATTGGGTGGATCTTTCAACATCGCGTTTGCCGCTCCATGGTTGGTGTGAAAAAATTCAATCAACTGCTCAACCGGGCACCCTGGAGCATCCGGTCTTTGCGGAGTAGTTCGGCACGACCCAATACATAGGCGGTCGTCAGCATTAAAAAGCCCATGGCCAACAGACCTGTGGCACCAGCAGTCTCGTTGACGACAACGGCCATGGCCAGATAACCGACCGCCAGAATGGCCCGTATTCCACTCTTTTTTCCCGCTGTGGAAAAACGGCTGACCATCGCTGCCGATGAAGGGTTCAATTGGTTGAAACAGGCTGTAGATGAGGGGGGGTGGCTGTTCATGATCAATCTCCATTATTAAATTGAATAAGGGGAAATTCCCCGTTAGGTTTGCCTTATTACATCTCACAATCCATGCCATAGAGGGAGATATTGTTAATGAATAACAATAACAATACTTTATAATGGTTAAATCGAGGATTGATCGAATAAGAGGGGGTGTAACTAAATGGAGGTGGCGCTTTAGAATATAGCGGGGAAAAGAAGGTTGTTTTTATAATATTTCAAATATTTATGTTGAAATAAAACGGCTGGTGCCATCATTGAAAATGCACACCCCCGGAATCGGCTGGAGACCCTGAGCGAAAGATTCGACTGCTTATGCAGGTCCAACGTCGAAATGGCCGCGACTGTCGTTGCTGAATCCGGGGTTGATCACGGGTTGACCTCTTCCGTCTTCAGGCGCATGAGGCGACGATTGAGGGCAGGGCGGGAGACGCCCAGCAACAGAGCTGCGATTCCCTGATTGCCTCCGGTTTGGCGTAACGCCTCCTGGATGATCAGGTTTTCTGCCTCTTTGAGGGTCGGAAACCGACCCGTGGTGCGTAATGAAGATTGAATCTGTCTGTCAACCTGGTCAGTATGGCCATGCTGGTTGATGGCGTTGGCACGCATGGCTTTTTTAAAACTCTTCATGCTGATGATCGAGCCGGATTTGTGCCGGGTGACCGCGTCATAAATCATCGAACGCATCTCTCGTATATTTCCAGGGAAGGCGTAGGTCGAGAGAAGTGTGATCAGTTCCGGTGGTGGCTCAAGATCCGGTTTTTCCATGGCTTTACACGCCTCATCGAGGAAAAATCCCATCAGTAAGGGGATGTCTTCAATACGCTCTCTCAGAGGAGGAATCTCTATCCAATGGCCGGAAAGTCGAAAAAAAAGATCCTTGCGAAACTTGTTTTGGACAATCAAATGGCGCAAATCCTGATTGGTCGCCGTGATAATGCGGGCATTGCTCAACCGGGGCAGGTCGGAACCCAGGGGGTAATAGTTTTTTTCTTGCAAAAGCCGCAACAATTTGACCTGGGATGATTTGGTCAAGTCGCCAATTTCATCCAAAAACAGGGTGCCATTTTCAGCCTTGGCGACAAATCCTTCACGCAGACCGTCCGCTCCAGAGAAAGCGCCTCGTTGATGACCGAACAGAGAGTCGGAGAACATGTTGTCGTCCAGCCCGGCCACGTTGACCGTGATTAACTCTCCACTCCGATTGCTGGCCTGATGAATGGCTTTGCCAAACAGCCCTTTACCAACTCCGGTTTCGCCGGTGATCAGGACCGGCTCATTGGAGCTGGCAAGGGCCAGAATATATTGGAAGATGGCGTCGATTTTGGGATGATTGGTAACAATCCCGGCAAAAGCCCCGCAGCGGTCGTGTTGACCGCCCAGCAGGCAATCTCGCAGATTGCTGACCTGACGGCGCAGGGTGCGTATCTCCATGGCTCGGGTAATACTGGAGATAAATCGACTCTCCTCCACCGGTTTGACCAGATAATCAAAAGCCCCCTCTTTCATGCAGGTCACGGCGGTTTCGACATTTTGGGCAGCAGTCATGACCACCACTGGAATCTCCGGGTATCGCTGGACGATTTGTGGTAGCAACTGAAGGCCGGATATTTTCGGCATGAGCATGTCCAAAACCACGACCCCGCACGCATTCCGTTCCAAATAGGGGAGCAGATCGTTGCCGTCAGACATGGTAACCACAGAAGAGATGCCAAAAGTCTTCAATAAGACACTGGAGCCGAATAGCACCTCTTCTTCATCATCTACCAGTACAACCGGTAGGATATTCGTCAAACGTGCGCTCATGTTTGTAACCCGGCCAAAGCAGAGGGAATGATCGGAAGGCAAACGGTTACCAGGGTTCCTTCGCCAACCTTCGAATCAAAATGGATTTTTCCCCCATGGTTGCGGATGATGTCATTGGAGATGGAAAGACCCAGACCGGTCCCGCCACTGTGCTCCTTGGTGGTAAAAAAAGGGTCGGAAATGTTGTTCAACGTCTCTTCGGGAATTCCCTCTCCCTCATCATTGATGTGAATTAGAATATTCTCTCTGGTCCCATCAACCTCAGCCGAGAGTTGAACCCGGCGGGAGCGGTCCGGGAGGGATTGAAGGGCGTTGAGTAAAATGTTGATGACCACCTGCTCCAACTGCTGGGCGTTGCCCCGAATCACAGGCAACTCTCCTCCCGGATCTAAATGGCAGAAATCGGTATATTTACTGACCTGGTTTTGCAGAATGGAAATTGCGTCCTGTAGAACTTCGTTGATATGGATCACCTGATCCATGCCGCCTTTGTCCTGTCGGGCCATATGCTTCAGATTGCCGACAATTTTTTTGATTCGTTGGGTGCTGTTGTTGATCCCGTTCATCAAACGGGGAATGGCCTCCAAAGCCTCGTCTGCCGGCATGCCGCCCAGGGAATATTGACTGATATTGTCGCTGTAACGTTTTAACACCGAGGTGATGTCTCCCCAGGTGCGCATAAGAATGGTATTGTTGAACTGAATGGCACTGTTGGGGTTGTTGATCTCATGGGCGACACTGGCGGCCAAAACCCCCAGCGAGGCCAGGCGGGCGTTACGAATGGCTTGGGCGTGAAGTACATGATCTCGGGTTACATCGGATATGATGAGCATGGTCTTGGAATCACTGTGTTTTAAATTGATCGGGATATAGCGCGCTTCCCACCAGGTCAGATCCGGCAAGGAAAAACGTATATTTTCCACTGTGTTGTTTGCCATGCTCGCCTGGAGTACCCGCGTGTGTTTTTTGAACAGGGATTTAGGGAGTAGATTTAAAAAATCGGCACCGATCTTCACCTCTGTTTTTGCGTCTGGAAAAGGCCGGTTCATAAACAAAATGCGCCCCTCTTCATCCAGAGAGATGATGAAATCCGGTGAATAGTCCAGTAGTGAGCGAAACTTCTCTTCGCTCTCCGTTAAAGCTTGGGTAATAAGCAGGCGTTTGCGCATTTCTATCTGTAGCCGGAAAAGATAGAGTACCAATACGATGGTGAACAGTACCCCTTCGGTCAACAGAATCCACGGCCCTTCATTGAAGGCCTGGGCACTGCGAAAGAGTGTGGTGGCCTGAGCCGTAAAATGCCAGGAACGATCTGCAATATCGACCGTTTCGTTAATGACCAGATCCGGTTGCAGGCGGATGTCCGTGACCGTCTGGTCTCCATTCTCCCTGAGTCTGCTGGAATATTGGTACAACACTCCAGTCTGCTCTGCGATATGCTGGTCTTCAATTTTAATATCTATACCTCTGGGTTCCAATGGACCCAAAGAGGTCTGTACCAGTTTTTCCAGAAGATAGATGCCCATCACAAAGCCAATCGGGTTTCGATTGCGTACGACCGCCAAGGTTGGTTCCGCATCGATGCGATAAACCGGCAGGCAGGCGACAAACCTGGTTTTACCCTCGTTTTTTCTCGATAAAAGCCGGCTGCTCGCCGTCATCTTTCCGGTTTGTACCGCTTTTTCAAGGCATCCAGCCATGTTGGGCGATTGAACCAAATCCCATTCCTCCTTCATACCATGATTCCGTTGAAGAAAGGCCTCTTGTTCCCAGTTTGTGCTGTCAAACGGTATCCAGATAAACGCCTCGATTTCAGCATGACTGAATAGTATGGCCGAAGCCGAAACCCGGAAGTTATCACGTGAAAGCTCGGGAAAGCCGATCAGCATGGTCCGCAACTCCCCCAGAGCTTCCAAACTCTCTCCAGCCCCTTTCTGAAAAGCTCGAAAGCGGTTTTGAGCCGCCCATTTGAAATCCAACTTTTTATGGACCGTCAACTGGTGGTTTGTGACCCAGAATGTGATGAGGGACAGCGCGATCCCGACAAAGGCCACCAACCAGATGGAGCCTGCCCCAATCAGACGGTTTTGAATCCATGACGTAGGTGGGGTCGGAATGTTCATAGGAGGATCGTTTTGTCGTTGTCACTCTCGATCCTCATCCGACTTGATCCAGTCCAGATTTCCATAAAAAACCGACCTACCTTTTTTTGGTTTTTTTGACGACCATCACCGGAACGGTCGATCGTTCCACCACCCGTTCAGCCACGGAACCCAGTAGAATATGAGACAGTC
Source organism: Magnetococcales bacterium (assembly GCA_015232865.1). The sequence continues at coordinate 71,141 of JADFYU010000006.1, read as the reverse complement.
CGGTCCGACCACTGCTGCCCATGACGATCAGCCCATACTCCTTTTTTTCGGCCAGTCGGACAATCTGGGTAACCGGAATACCTCGACGGCAACGCAGATCAAGGGTTACCCCCAGTTCCTTGGCCTGTTTGTCGATGCCATCTTTTTCAACAAACTCGTTCAATTTTTCCACGGCCGCATCATCAATCTGCTGAAAGATTTTTTTCTGTTTCTTCAGTTTTTTACCATCCAAATAGAAGCCCGGATCCTCCAGAGAGTCATGTATGACATGGAGGAGGGTGACCTGGGCCCCCAACCGGTTTGCCAACGCCAGACCTTCGTTGACAGCCAGTCTGCTGTCGGGGGAAAAGTCCAGGGGAATCAATATTTTTTTTGCATATATTATAGACACTTATGTTGGTCTCCTCGATCAAGAACATCAATATTCCCGAACCAAAACAGGGTTTCGGAAATCATCACATTACGGTGGTGAAGATGGCGAAATGTAGAATCAACGGTGGAAATACCGCCATGAACAACTTGTCAATAAGCAGGGGAATATTCCGATTGGCCAAAGCCCCGAACGCCACAGCGAAACCAAATTGCGCCCAAAGCAAGGAGAGCAAAAACCAAAGCTCGTTCATGTAGATCGGATTGGTTTGGGATTGATAGTAGTTGGAGAGAACGACAAAACTGAGCCCCCCCCAACATAAAGCCAGTATCCACCAGAGTGGCGTTCCCTTCGCGGCCACTTTTTCAACCGCATTCACTCCCAAAATCCGGTAATAGATGGCAAGGGCCGATATGTGTTGGTACCATTGGGGTTTGACAACGGTTCTCTTCCTGTCACTATCACTCAAGTTCATTACAGCTCTCCACTGAAAGAAGGTGGCAGGTACTTTGTATCTTCAGAAGTACCTGCCTACCATTGCGAATGGGGCTACGACATCGACATGAACCTAGTGGCTAACAGCTTGTTGAAAAGCCCGATCATTTTGCTGGGCAATCAAATGACTAGCCTGACGGGCAATATTTTTGGAGGCGTAGAAAATTCTCCGCAGCTTATCCATGATATCGATCTCCACCTGATAGGCGGCGACCCGTCCCGGTTCATCAGCGGTCAGCCGTTGAACATGATGAATGGCCGCTTCAGACATGCGGGCATCAATCTGCTCTTCGAGTTCCTGAACAGATTTTAGGGCATCGATGTCATCTTCGGTGAGTGCCCGTAAAGAGTTTTCCAAACCTTTGGTGACCAGTTCGTGAAAGCTGTTGATGCTTTTTGTCGTCGCTTCACTGATGACGACACCTTTGGTCAGGCGTTGTTCGCCAAGATAGACCAGGTTGGTTTCGATGGTGTCACCGATCCCTTCCAGAGAGTCAGCGACGTTGATCAGAGCCATCAACTCATTGGTCTGTTGATGGGACAGATTGGTTGCGCTGATTTTACCTAGATATTTAATGAGATGGGTGTGCATTTTATCAATTTCATTGTCTCGTCTTTCAATATCTTTCAACTCTTTCAAATCCCCATTGATCACGGAGGGCATGGCGTCGGTCAACATCAGATTGACGCGCATACCCAGGCTTTTGATTTCACGACGAACCGCATCCAAAGCCAAAGAGGGGGTAGAGATTAAAATCTCATTGAGATAGAGCGGACGACCCGTGGAAAAAGAAGCATCTTCGATACCTCCAGCCTGATCCGGCAGAAGACGCTCGATCAACGAGGCGAAAACAGTTGTGAACGGCAGGAAAATCATGGTGTTGGCCACATTAAACACCGTGTGGGCATTGGCAATCTGGCGTGGGGTATCCGCCGCCAATTTATCCATGCCGGTGAGGTGATCGGAAACTGGAGACATCCAGGTGACGAAATCCGCCAATAGCGGTATGAATAAATACCAGAGAACAACACCGGCAGTATTGAACATGATGTGCGCCAGTGCCGCGCGTACCGCCTCCCGTGGTTTGCCGATGGAGGCCAGCAGTGCTGTGACGCAGGTACCGATGTTGGCACCAAAGGCCAGGGCGATACCAGCCGGAAGTGTGACAAATCCCTGAGAAGCCATGACGATCACGATACCCGTGGTCGCCGAGGAGGATTGGATCAGTCCGGTGAATCCTGCGGCCACCAATATTCCGACTATGGGGCTCTCCATGGAGATCATCAGGTCCAGGAACGGCTGATAGGAACGTAGCGGTTTCATGGCATCGCTCATGACATTCATGCCAAAGAAGACCAGGCCAAGACCCATCAACATGAAGCCATACTGTTTGATGTTCTCCTTGGTACTGATGAAACTCATGGAGAAGCCGACTGCGACCATCAATAAAGCCACCTTGGTCACTTTAAAGGCGACGATTTGGGCGGTGATGGTGGTCCCGATGTTGGCACCGAAGATGATGCCCAGGGTTTGAGAGAAGGACATCAATCCGGCGGTGACAAAACCGACAACCAATACAGTCGTCACCGAAGACGACTGAATGATGGCCGTCACAAAGGCTCCGGTTACCGCCCCCATGATCCGGCTTTTGGTCAGCGTCGCCAGAATGTTTTTCATCCGCTCGCCAGCCACCGCTTTCAAGGCGTCAGCCATCTGTTCCATGCCGAACAGAAACAGAGCCAGACCGCCCAACAGCGTCATGGTCATCGTGCCCCATTCCATTGTTTTCCCTTCTGTTCCGGCCAGCGCGTCACCGTAGGGAAAAATTACTGCCAAGCCGACCAGCAATAGCAGTACCATACGGCGTCCGACACTGACGCCATGCAGGCTCATCGTTTTTCTCAAGTCCATATAACTTCCTCCTAAATTGTGTATTGATGGAGATTATTTGATTTGGAGAGGACTATAGAGCGTATTTATGGTGTTATAATGAAGCAGACACTTGATTTATGAAGAACGTGTGAAGTTCAGGAAAATAATTCGGGGATTGTGCGGTTTAATTGCAAAACCTGATGAACAGGGGGCGGATCAAATAAGGATTAGTTTTTTTTGGGGGGAGAGGGAAGAGAGATCCAGAACAGACAACCCTGGGGTAGAACAGGCTCCATTCCCACCTCCCCATCCATTTTTCTGACCCACTGTTGGACGATGGCCAGTCCCAACCCGGTTCCTCCCAGATCGCTGGAACGGTGTTTGCTGACCCGATAGAATCGTTCAAAAATACGGGGTTGATGCTCAGGTGGAATGCCTGGGCCGTTATCTTCGACTTCAACCCGATATTGTTTGCCAATCTTTCGGGTGCGGATGGTAATGACAGATTGTTCGGGGCAGTACTTGATGGCGTTATCGATCAGGTTGAACAGGACTACCTGTGATAAAACGTCGGAGTCGGCTGAAAATTGGATGGATGGTTCGACCAGACAAGAGATTTTGATCTGCTTGTTGCCGGCCGATTCTGCCGCTTTAGCGATGGCTTGCCTGACGATGGAGAGCAGTGGGGTGTCGGTAATGTGTAACGCCTGTTTATTGGCGTCCAATTTAGATATATAGAGCAGATTGGAGACAATCCGTGAGAGCCTGACCGTGTTTCGTTCCAAGGCTATTGCCAGTTTTTTGAGCTGTTTTTCCTCTTCGGGAATCAGCTCTTCCAATAACTCGGCATTACTCAATATGGAGTGGAGCGGGGTGCGCAGTTCATGGGAGACGTTGGAGACGAAGTCGCGCTGTATCTGCTCGATATGTCGAAACTCCGTCACATCCCGAAAAACCAAAACGCACCCCCGATTTTTCATCATCGCGCCAAAAATTTGCAAATAGCGTTGGTTGGTCGTAACAAAATCAAAGTTTACTTTGCAATAGCGCTTGTTCTCACCCAGACCGGCAACTCTCTCGTACACCTCTTTTGGCACGACTTTATCCAGATTTTCGCCGATGAAAGAGGCTTTGAGATTCAGCATCTTGCTGGCCGACTGATTGATCAGGGTGATGCGTTTGTTGTTATTGAGGGCGATAACCCCTTCATTCATTCCCTCCAAAATCGCGTTCATCCAGGCTCGATCCTGGGCCAATTCCACGACGGTTCTGTCCAATTGTTCGGCCATCGTGTTGAAAGAGGTGGCCAGACCGCCGATTTCATCTGTTGAGGAAATTTTAAGAGGCTGCTCTCTGACATCACGGCTGATCTTCTTGGCCCGATGAACCAACTTTCGAAAGGTCCGGGTCATGAAATCCAGAGCAACAAAGGTCAGGATCAAGGCCATGATCATGGCCAGCAGAAGAGCTTTTACCAAAAAATGCCGCTGATCACGGATGGCTTGTTGAACCTCCATCATGGATTTTGCCACACGAACGACCATGGTCTGGTCCTTGATGGTAACAGGAATAGCCAGGTAGACCATATCCACCTGGAGAGTGTCTGAATATCGTTTTTCCAGACCATAGCCATCTCTGGCGGCGGCCAAAACTTCCGGGCGATCATTGTGATTATCAACTTGTAGAATCTGTCCCGGTTCCAACTGCGAGTCTCCCAATACCTGCCCTTTTGCATCGATGATGGTCAGACGATCGGCGACGGCGTGAGCCAGATCATCCGCCAGCCGATCCATCTCAGGAATGGTCAGATTTGCTGAAACATTGGACAAAAGTACCCGTGCCGATTTGGCGTGGGACAGAAGTTGCTCCTTGACCACATTTTCCAGGTGCTCCTCCAGGTTCAATTCAATGGATATTCCGACCTGCAATAAGAGGAAAAGATCCAATGCGATGGAAGCCAGGATTAGTTTGCCCCGTATGCCAAGTGTCATCTGAATCTATTTTCCCGACTGAGCGTTGAAAATATAGCCAACACCCCGAACCGTCTCAAAATAATCACCGGCCGGGCCAAGTTTTTTGCGAAGTTGTTTGATGTGGGAGTCCACGGTCCTGGTCTGCACGTAGGATTGGACACCCCAGACGACATCCAGAAGAATGTCCCTGGTCTGAACGCGACCGGCCCGTTCGATGAAAGTTGAAAGAAGTTTGAATTCGGTCGCCGTGAGAGAGACCTCCTCATCGTCAATATAGACCCTGTGAGTATCATAATTGATTTTCAGGGCACCAAAATGGCTCTTTCTCGGCGTGTCAGTGGCACTGCCCAGAGTCCGGCGCAACGCCACCTGGATGCGTAAAATCAGTTCTCGAATGCTGAACGGTTTGACGAGATAGTCGTCAGCTCCCACCTCCAGACCGACAACACGATCGATCTCATCTCCTTTGGCCGTCAACATGATGATGGGGATTTGACTGGTTTGGGGGGCTTCTCGAATACGCATACAGACATCCAGCCCCGAAATGTCCGGCAACATGATGTCCAACAAGACCAGATCTGGAACCGGGTCTCGAAAAATCTCGATCAAAGCAGATTTTCCGGTTAACGCCGAGCGGGTCTGGTATCCTTCCATGGCAGTTTTATTTCCATCGGTGTCACCACATCCTTCTCATCCTCAACAATCAGAATGAGTGGCGCATCATCCCCGATACCATCTTGAATCATTCTCATTAATAGGTTCCCCGCCCCATTTGTTGATCCGGTTTGAAAAAAATTTCTTCACAAAAAATCGAAAAATCAAAAAAATCGTTGCTCACAAACTCCCAACCCGGATTTGGAAGTCGTCCCCTGCTAATCGTAATAAAATCTTGATAAATCATACAGTTGTGCAGATTACAAACGACCATCCGTGGAGTCCAGGCACACTTGTCTATAAATATAGATTATCAAGTGTTTGTTTTTTTTTTCAATACAAATCTACTTTTTCCGGATCTTTGCAACCTGGGAACGGTGGTTGAACAGACGTTTATGGCGACAGCTATTGGTTTGTCTGCTGTCAACGGAAGAACGGGTCCAACAGAGTGACCCATTTTTTGGGCAGTCGATCACGTATCCAATGCTTTGTTTCGGTTGACAAGCCCTGTTTGATCCAGATCGCCATCCGTTTTAGCCGTCGGGCCATGTGTAGATGAACCCTGACGGTTGGGTGAAGCCGCTGCCACTGATAGGAATAGTTGGTTCGGGTCTGTTTGGTCCAGTTGAATTTAAAATGGGCGGTTCCGCGCATGAAATCAAACTCAGCCATGTTTTGTTCGATGGCTGTCTGGATGATTCTGGCCAACAGAACGGAACTGGGGCTGAACCGGGCCAGTTCCGGGTTGAACCCGCTCAGATAGAAAAAGAGTGTTTTTCCCTGTTTGAACAGATAATAACTGCTGGCTGGCTGGCCGTCGATATCCAGATAATAGAGACGTAGAGAGTCGGTCTGTAAAAACCGTTTGGAAACCGTTTGATGAAAGTCGATTATGTTGCGGGTGTGAAAGGCACCGGGGCGGTTTCGACCATGCCAGCGGGCCTGATGTTGGGCCATGAAACTGGACAGTCTGGATTCCAACTCCTTCGGTTCTACGACCACGCCCCAGGTCACCTGACATTCCCGTTGCAGGGTCCGTTCTTTGCGGCGAATGGCATAACGGCTTTGGGGAGACAAGCTGTCCAGGCAGATTTTAAAGGTTGTGGGCAGTGGAAGATAGGGGCAGACGCTGTTCTTGGTCTGGACCGACCGCCAGGCTCCGGCCCTCTCCTTTTGAAACAGTTTGAAGGGAAACCGTTCGTTGATTTCAGCAAAGGTCAACAGGCCCACCTGGGGTTGAGTTGGAAGAAAAGTGGAGAGGAGGCCATCCAAAACCCGCTCCTCCTCCCCGGCTTGAATCAGAGGGCTGAGATAATCCGAGTAGGGGTCAGCCAAAGGGACAAGTTCGACAAAAAACAGCCGCTGTTTGCTGATAAAAGGAAAGAGAGCCAGCAAGGTTCCCTGCTCTTCGACCAAAATCAGAAAAAGGTCGCCCCCAAACGCCTGCCAGCAGCTAAATTGCCACTCCCAGGTTAAAAAGGGGTTGGGAAAAGTGCTGCGACCCAAAAGTTCATTCCAGTCGGAAGAGAGTTTGGCAAAACGGTCCGGGTCTTTGATGATGCGATAGTCAAGAGCCATAGATCCTGATCTTTTCCTGGATTCGTCGGTTGGAACAGCGTCTCTGAAAAAATCCAATTGGGTGAGGGGTGAATGTAAAAAAATGGAGCACGACGCCCTGTTCTGGATTAAGTCCGGCAAGGATTTGGCCTTCCAGAATTCTGCAAAATAACAAAGTTGCTGTTGACTGCTCTGGATTTTCCTGGTTGTAATGGCTCATGATACAAACAGACAGCTAGAAAGAGTAGGGATAGGGGGTTGCTTTTTGATTTTGATTGAGTTGTTTTATCTTAACCTGGAAACGGCGGTTGGCGGTGCCTGCATGGTGCAACCGTTTGGTTGGTCTGGCGTTATAAAAAAAAACCATCTTTCCGGGCTGAAGAGCGGTTTGGTCTCCAGCCTCGGGTTGCGGCGATGAAGTTGGCTCAATTGCGTCGGATCGCCTGGCAGGCCGAGTGGCAGTCGGCGGCCTTTCGAGCCGACCCGCTTAATTGGGAGCAGATCTATTTCTCCCGTCGTCTCTCCTGTTACATCACCTTTGTGCTGGCCAGAACCGCCGTCACCCCCAATCAAGTCACTTTTCTATGGGTTTTTCTGGTTCTGCTTGGTGGGGTCGGTCTGGCGATTTCTTCGCCGCTGTTGATGGTGATCTCGCCCTGGCTGTTTTGGCTGGCGGGTATTTTGGACCACGTGGACGGCGAGTTGGCTCGGGTAAAAAACTGTTTTTCCGCCTGGGGAGATTTCCTGGATCTGTTCGGCCATCAACTGCTGCCGGTGCTGATTTTTGCTGGGTTGACCTGTCGGCTGATGTTGGATGGAGGGTCGCCCCTTTATCTGATCGGCGGAATCCTGGCCACGGCCCTGGCCTCGCAGGCTGACGGATTGCGAAAAAATGTCTCTTTGCTTTTTTATATTCGTCGAAATGGGGAGGCCAAATCCACCCCCGCCACTTCGGAGCCGACAACCATCCGTCCCACCTTGAAGCAATTTCTGGCCATTCCCCATTCCGAAACAGGGATGGTCTACCTTTTGATATTGGCCGCTTTTTTTGAGATGGAAAGCGAATATGTTCTGTTTTACGGCCTGACTCTTCCGGTCGTATTGGTCATTAAATGGCGGGCCAGATCCAACGAGTTCCAAGCTCTTCTGGCCAATCCCGAGAAAATAGCCGAGCGGATGCGCCCGGAATGGTTGAATAAAGATATCTCGCCACCATGATCCGTCGCTTTGAAGTTCTTCTGCTCCAGGCCGCGCCTCTGACCTCGGAACGGTGGCTGGACACCTTTTGGCTCTTGCCACGTAACCGTGCCGGGGTCTATCGGGAGTGGCTGACGGGGCAGGCCATTCCTCATCAAATCCTGGCTGCCTCCCAGCTGAGCCGAGAACGGATATTGGATGGGGATCATCTGCTGTTCTCGGTGGTGATACTGGCCCTGCCGTGGAAAAAAATATCGACCCAAACTCGGCAACTGTTGCTGGAACTCTCCAACAAAAAGGGGCTGGTCCTGGTGGCCGATGTGGCTCTGTTAAACCAGGAAACGGCCCGGCAGCCGTTTGGTCTGCACCTACGGGGTCATCCCGGCTTTGCCTCACCCGGCATGAAAAATCTGTCCGGGCAGATTTTGTTCCAACGCCAATCCCGTCCCTTTTCCAGCCAGGGCCGGGATTTTGGTCTGCGCCCTTTGCTGCGTTTTTTGCTGCAAAACTGGCTGCTGCACCCGATTCAATGGAGTCGTTCATCACGGGTTGTCGCCCGGTGGAGCCAGGGACGCCCGGCCATTCTGGAACACCCGTTTGGTGAGGCTCGAAACCTGCTGTTGAATTTCAACCCGGCCTGGGTGTTGCAGCATCCGGCCCCTTTGCACGGTTTTTTGAGCCACCTGTTGCGACAGAGCGGCCCAGCCATCGCCTGTGGTTGGTGCTGGCACGGGGCGGCATTCCTGCGTATGGATGATCCAGGCTCGTCGGAACGGGTTTTTTTGGCCGGATATGATCAGGGGGTGATGAGTGGGGCGCTTTGGCGTGAGGTTTTGACTCTGCTGGATCGGGAGAAAGCCCATCTAAACGTGGCGATCGTTCCCTGCTGGGTTGATGATGGCGATAGACAGCGAGGCCGCCTTCTAGTCGCCGGTCAAGAGATGATCAGTCGCAGCCCCGGAGATCACCACCTCTCTTTTGAAGTGGTCTATCACGCTCATCAGAACAACCGAACCGATGACTATCGGGAGATGTTTGCCGCCATGCTGAACGGTGTTCACAGGGGATTGCTCACTCCGTTGTCCCACGGCTTGACCCATTTAACACCCCAGGAAAAAAAATGGTCTCAGGCGAAAGACCGCTATCGCAACACCCGTTGGTATCGGGAATTTTCCAAACCCGACCACGGCTCCTACGCCGTTGAGTTGCACCGCCGTTTGCGTTTGAGTGCCCAACACATTGCCGATTGGTGTGGCCAACGTCCCTTGATTTTTGTCCCGTCAGGTCACCAACGGACGACAAACACACCGGTATTGGCGCAACAGGCGGGCTATCGAATGATCTCCAGTCGGGGAATCATCCCCCTGACGGCCCGGATTTCAGAAAACCGGTTTCTTCCGGGTTGCTATCCCGAACAGTGGAAACAGTTACAGGCCTGGCATCAATCGGGTTATCCAGCGACGTTGGTTTTTCACGATTTTGATCTGGTTCGCCACGGAGTCGGTTGGCTCAAAGAGCAGATTATGACCCTGAAAAAAGCTGGTATAGACCGTTTTCCCTCCCTGGAGGCGCTGGCTTGGACGCTATCAACCCCCTTGATCGCCGACACTCAGGCGGATGGTCGTTTAACTCTGCAAATCAAAAATCCGGGTTTGGTAGGTTCCGCCACGGGCGTTGTTTGGTTACGGGTCGCCTTTGCGGCAAACCGGGTGACGACGGAGACCGGAGAAGAGTTGGACGGCTGGGTGATTGAAGCGGGCGAAACCCGTATTCCCATTGATCCATCCCAGCCCCCAACCCGGCTGACTCTGGAGGGTCCATTGTAATGGAGCGGTTGCGGGTTTTGCACATGACCACCCAACTGCTCTCCCACGGCGGTATCGAGCAAAATCTGCATCTACTGGCTCAACGCCTGGACCCCGACCGTTTTGAAATGGCCATCTGTTCCATCCGAAACGCCCTGTCAGATATTCCTGCCCCTTTTCACAATCTTTCCGCCAAACTGTTTCCGTTAAATCGGCGTGGGGCTATTTATGATCCATTTACCACCGTGAGCCTCTGGCGGTTGTTGCGTGCTTATAGACCGCATATCGTCCATACCCATAATAATAAGGCAAACTTTCATGGTCGGATTGCCGCCAGGCTCTATGGTCGCGCTGCTCTGGTTACCACCCACCACGATATGGGGGATTGGCGGCTTGCCTTTGGCCAGCCGTTTGAGAGGGCCTCGTTGTCAAAGATCGACGACTGGGTCGAGCAGATTATCTACCCGTTGTGTAACGTTCGTATGAACCGGCTCAATCATCGTCTCATCGCCGTCTCTCATGCGGTAGCCGCCATCGAAGCGGACAGCCGGGCAGATCCCCGCCTGCACATACTTCCGGCCCCCTATGACGATCATCTTTTTTATTCGTCATCCTCTCCGGTCTCATTTCAAGCCCGACTGGGTACGGTGGGTCGTCTGGTGTGGCAAAAAGGGCTGCCGGTATTGTTGGAAGCCCTGGCGTTGGTGGTGATCCAAAACCCGTTGGCCACTCTGCGCATTACCGGAGATGGACCGATGATGAGCGCTTTACGGCAGCGGGCCTCTTGTTCGGATATACAGGGACGGGTTCTGTTTTCAGGCAGTCAAAGTCACAACGCCAATCTTTACCACGGTCTGGATATCTATCTGCAACCCAGCCTTTTTGAAGGGTCGTCCATGACCACGGCAGAGGCCATGGCCATGGGCTTGCCGGTGATTGCCAGTCGAACCGGCGGACTGGCCGAATTGGTTGTGGATGGTGAAACCGGGCTGTTGGTGCCTGCCAACGATCCGATCGCCCTGAGTGCAGCCATTCTTTTCCTGCTCGACAACCCGGAACAGGCACGCCGCATGGGGCAGGCCGGACAAAAGCGCGCCCAAGCGTTGTATACCGCTTCCCGTTATATCGAGCAAATCTCCACGCTCTACCGGGAAGTGGTCCGGGAGGTCTGTCCATGATCAAATCCTCCTTTCCGTTTCAGGCTCTTTTTTGGGGACAGATCGGAATGTCCGGGCGCACCCTGCTCACTTTTATTGTTTCCATCCTGGCGGCCAAAGCTCTGGGGGCGGAATCTTTTGGTCTTTACGTCGCTCTGATTGCTTGGGTCGAATTGTTGATCAAGCTGACCGATATGGGGCTATACACCACCTTTAGCGTCTATATTCCCCGTCTGTTGTTGGAGAACAGGGAAGGGCAGTGCAGTTATCTGGTCAGACAGGTCTTGATTCGCCGGTTTCTCCTGATTTTGGTTGTAGGAGGCACGTTTTTTTTTCTACACAACGAAAGCGTATGGTTAGCGACCTATCTGGATAAGTCGTATCTCTCCATTCTTTTGGTGCTGTTTTTAATGCGGGGCACCATGGATGGCTTTATTTTTATCGTCATCGCCCGAGTTGATATGCGGTATTACTCCGGGGTAGAGATCGGGGTCTCAATCGCCCAACTGGCGGGTGTTCTTTTTTTGGTCGAAATTGGCATTGCCGTAGAGAATCTGTTGTGGTTGATGGTGGTGGTGAACGGATTGCAACTGCTATTTTATGGATTTCGCAGTCGGACCATTCTGCACCCGTCGCCAGAGTCGTTCTCCCTGGGGCGGGTCAGGCAATTTGCCAGATGGGTCTGGTTGGGAACCCTGTTCAATTTCATGCAGAAGAAAAGCATTGACCTGCTCTTGCTTCTCTTTTTGATCAACGACAAAAAAGTCATCGCCCACTATGAAGTCGCCTATATGTTGGTTCTGTACGGAGGCATGGTGTTGCTGACCTCCGTGGAACGTCTGTCGCCAAGCCTCTACTCTTCCGCTCTAGTTCAGGATGGGGTCGGCGGGCTGGTTCGAATCTGGCAACAGATCAGTAAACTGGCCGTGGTATTGGCTGTTCCGGTTCTGGTCTTTTTGTTGATCCACGCCGACCATCTAATCTTGGTTTTTTATTCTGAGGAGTTTCTGGATGCCGCTGTGTTGATCCGGTTATTTGCCGGGTTTCAGATCCTGATCGTCATTCTGGCAGGGGAGACCACCCAGGATTTGCTGTTCCCCCTGGACAGAGAGCCGGTTTTTCTCTACCTGAACGCCTTTCAAGGGCTTTTGAACCTGATTTCAGGGATTGTTCTCATCCACTATTTTGGTGCCATCGGCGCGGTTGTCGCCACCGCCGGAAGTGCGGCACTGGCCGCCGTGGTCAATCTACTGGTGGTGGTCGCTCCCCTGGAAACGGCGGTGAAGGTGACAGAGGAGAAGCCAAACCTCTTTTTCGGCTTGGCAAACCGGCTTTCCCTGAAATTTTCCGTTTTGTTTTTGGTATTGTCGACTCTCCTGGCCGCTCCGACCCGCCTCTACCCCGAACCCGGTCTGTTTGCGCTAATGGTTCTCGCCCTCTCTTTTGCCCTTGTCCTGATTCTGATCGCCCCGAGAGTGTTACCCATTACTCGTGAGGAGCGGGCTATACTGTCCAGCCATCTACCCAAGGGGTGGGTGGCGTGGTGGTTGCCAAAATCGAGTTAAGGGTCGCGGAAAAATTAAATTGTCCAGATTGCCCGGAAGTCTACCCGCTCTAGGAACGGCTGCTGATCCGGCTGCAAAACCCGATGGCCCAATGCCAGGTTCCTCGTAACATCCACCACAAAATAGGCGGTTTTTGCAAGAAGAGCTTCGGTTGCCAGAGCATAGCCCGACGTAAACAGCCTGAGAGTTTGATAAAAGGGATCAGCGGGAGGAGTAACCAGATCCATTGACGCCAGGCCACCAGAGCCGAACCGCGTAGGGAGACCCTTTTTAAAATCTCCGCCCCGCCCTGGCCGATATGGTATTGATGACGAAGAAAGGCGTGAGCCTGGCTGCGCTGTTGGTGATAAACGGCTGTTTCCGGATTAAACAAAAAAGGTTTGCCCTGTTCTTCCACCAATCTCAGACTAAAAAGACGATCCTCCTGAGCATAGCCGAATTGTTCTGGAAATCCACCACTTTTATTAAATACCTCTCTGGATAAAAAGAGGTTTCCTGAGGGGATATGAGAGACTGTTTGCCGTGTGCCATCGGGCAGAAAATCGCTGAACTCAAGAAGATATCCAGCCCAACTGATGTGACTCTCCGGGTTGCCGTTTTTAATCGGTCCACCCACCCCACAATACCGTTTGGAATCGTAGACCGCCAACAGGCGTTGCAGCCAGTCGGGGTCAACCGTGCAATCGGAGTCCAAAAAGGCGAAAAACGCTCCTTGAGCCTGTTGGGTGCCTCGATTCCTGGCCTCGGCTGCGCTGGTTTTCTGTGGTTGTTGCAGCAGGGTGACCTGGGGAAATTGCTCGCGGATGATCGCCTCTGTTTTCGGGTCGGGACTATTGACCACGATCACCTCAAAATCCACCCCTTGTTGTCGGGTTATGGCGTTCAGGGTCGCGCCGATGGTGGTTGCCGAGTCAAAACAGGGAATGATGACTGAAATCAATGGATCGACTCCTTTGTCAGGGTGTCGAATGGGTGGAAACTTTGAAAGAACGAATCAAAACCGCCAAAAATTGGAACAGTACCCGAAACATCCAGCGAGGGTGGAGTAAAATATTGTTGAGCCATTGATTGGCCAAAGGGCAGGCACACCCCCCTTCCGAAATAAAACGTCTGGACAAGGTGGCCTGATCGGACTGTAACAACCGTCGAATATCTCCGTGATAGGAACGCGCATTGCCCAGTGATTTGTCGCTGCCCAACACGCAACAGGGCCAGACTTCGCCATCGTAGTTGAGATGAATATTGGAAATCCCCCCATAACAGGGGGTGACCTGACGACCCTCCTGGATAATTTTCAAGGCCACCTCGTAATAGACCAATCGAACCGATTCGGTCGCCTGGGTCAGACGGGTTTTGTGGTGAAGATGTCCTTTTATTTTATCTTGAAATCCGGCAATTAGCCGCGCATAAACCGCCTGGCTTGGGGTAATGTTGTCGGTTTGGTTGTGAAACTCATATCGGCATTCGGCAATTTCATGCCGATAGGAGTCTACCCCCCGGTTGTGGACCCAACTTTCCAGTTCATCCATATGATCGATATTATAAACCGATATGACGGTTCCCAGATCCACATGCAGCCGGGGGTGGTGTTTTTTCAAGGCCAGCAGACGATCCAACGTCTGCTCCAGTTTGGCGAAATTACCGGCAAATCCACGAATTTTGTCGTGGATTTCGCCCACTCCGTCAATGGAGGGTTTGATGGTCAACGAGACCGAGGAGGGGCCATGTTCGTCGATTACAGCCAAGATCTCCCGCGTGCTCTTTTCAATGGTTTCAGGCTCCAAGGCGTTGGTCGGAATGTGGATCAGGCGGGGTTTCAGGTAGAGACAGGCCAGTCGGATGATCTCGGCCAGATCGGTGCGCATGAAGGGTTCACCACCGGAGATGTTAAAAAAATAGATCGGTCCCAACGAACTGAAAATCGTCTCGATCTCCGTCAGGCTCAAATTTTTCTGGGTCAATCTGGGTTGTTCTGCAAAACGTTGACCGATCTGGCAGGTCAAGCAGCGGCTTTGGCAGGCCGGGGTTACCGAAAAGGTCAGGGTAAGTGGGGCTATCGGCTTTATCCAACCCCGTCGTACAGCGGAATAGAGTGGAGATTTCGGAGCCACTTCGATCAGATAATCTCGTAAACGCATATTGTTTCAAGCCTTTGTATGTTTGTGGACGTCCACAATTTCCGGTTGTTTTACCTCAGCCAAAACATAAAAAAGGTGAGCATAGGCCAGTTTCAACCAGAGGGGTAACGGTAGCCGTTCTGCCAGATAGAGTGCCTCCAGTTTGATGGGATAACGGCCACTCTTCATCCAGCCAATCGTCCGACTGTCCCAGTTTACGGTGTTCAAATCCACATTCATCCGGTGCAACCGCATATCCCGAAACCCCAAAGAGTCGGGATAGGGTGGGGTATCCACCGTCCCGACACGGACCACGGACAACCCCTGGCTTTTTAGAAAATTTGCGGTATAAAACGGGTTCATGAAGGCTACATCACCGTGACTCCAGGGAGTGCCGCTGATCCGATGAACCAGGCGATGGACAAAAAAACCCGGATTAAAGCGATTGACCGCCATGACCATCACAAAACGGCGGCTCAATCTCGCCATCTCCGCAACCAACGCCTCTTTTTGGTCGATTTGGGCCAGCGTCATGAAATTCCAAACCAGATCGAAGCCACCCGGCTCCAATCCAGTCGCCACGATGTTTGAACAGGAGAACTGTTTGAGCGGAAGTTCCAGAGCTTGCCAAGCCCACATGGATTGCTCGACCGGGTTAACCAGGGTTACCGCGCATCCGGCTTTGGCAAACGGTAGCGAATAGAGGGAGGGCATGGCTTTCTCCCCTTTGGCCGGAAGCTCCAACACCGATTTCAGACCCTCTTTTTCCACCAGTTTTCCAAACAGTTTTTGCAGGGCAAAACGCTCATAATCCAGCCCTTTGCCCTCCATGACGACCGGAGATTGATTGATAGGCGTATCCATTTAGGGACGATTTCCTCTTGGTTTTTGCATCAGATCGGTTACCGCCATGGCCATGTTCTCCCAGTCCGGCCCGTTCTCGTCAGCTTTTGCGGCCAAACCCGACCGGGGTGGCAGTTTTGTCAAACAGGATTGGATTCCATGGGCTAAAGCCTGCGCATCTCCAGGCGGGACCAGCCAGCCATCGACACCGTGGTTGACCATTTCCGAGAGTCCGCCAACCTGGCTGGCAACCACCGGAATATGAAAGGCGCGGGCGATCTGGATGACGCCGCTTTGGGAGGCTGAGAGATACGGAGCCACCAGCACATCGCTGGCGGCAAAGATGGTGGGAACTTGCTCGTTTGGCAGATAATAATCGAGAAGGGTCAACCGCCCTTGTCCGGCCAGAGCATCCAGAGCCGGGCGATAGGTGTGGGCGCTTTCATAAAACTCTCCGGCCACCAACAGATGAGTCTCTTCGATTATTTGCGGTAACAGCAGACTCTCCAGCAATACCGACAACCCTTTGTAAGGCCGAATAAAGCCGAAAAACAACACCACCTTTTTTCCCGAAAGCCCCCATTTTTTTTTGGCAATCTGCGCATCAATCGGTTTTTCCTCCATAAACTGGTCATAGATCGGATGGCCATGAACAACGATATCCCGACCCGGAACCCAGGGTTGCAACATCTGCTTTTCCTGGTTTGAGTGAACCAGAAATCCTTTGGCTCGTCGATAGGCAAAGTTGAGAAGTATCCGGTCTGCTCTGCTGTTTTCATGGGGTTTGACGTTATGACAGAGAAGAAACGATGGCGTGGCGTCAAACCAGGAGAGCAAGCGGATTATCGTGCCAAAAGCCGGCGCAAAAAAAGGATGCCACCAGATAAAAAGAATGGCATCGGCTTTGAACGCCCGAATTTTTCGCCAGGTGTTGATCCAGGAGAAAGGGTTCATGGAGTCCAGACAGGCGGTATTGGGGAAGGAAAAACTTTTTTTGGAGTGATCGATCTGGGTTTGGCCCGGAAACAGCCAGCTTGGGTATTGGCGGCTCAAGGAAAAAAGATGCACCTCATGTTGTTTTTGAAGTGCCTGACATAATCGGGTGGTGTGATGAGAAATTCCCCCGCGAAATGGGTGGGCCAGCCCGACGATTGCGATACGCATGTTACGATTCAGGCAGCTTGCGGCGAATGGGTGGACGATGACGGATTGTTTGGTCGCGAGAGATGATCAACTCACCCAGAAGACCCATTGAAACAAGCTGGATGCCGACAATAATCAATAGAATCCCCAGGCTGAGCAGTGGTCGGTTGTGCAAATTCCAGGAGCTGTCGAGTAAAAATCCCTGTATATGAAAGAGATGGGCCAGAGAGAAAAACAGTAAAATAAAAAAACCACTCAAACCGCAGAGCAGGCCACTGACCCCGAAAAAATGGAGGGGCCGCTGAGAAAAACGGATTAAAAAAAGGACGGTGATCAGATCCAACAGACCACGATAGTAGCGGGCTGCGCCAAATTTTGAGTTGCCGTGGCAACGAGGTCGATTGTGGATGGGAACCTCAACGACGGAAAAACCGCGAGAGGCGGCCAAAATCGGAATAAATCGAAACTGGTCCCCTTGGATCTCGATCTCTTCGAGAACCTGACGGCGAAACACCCGAAAGGGCGAGTTGACATCGTGCAGGGAGATTCCCGCCAACCCGGAGACAACCCGATTGAACAGTCGAGAGGCCAACGAACGAAACCAGTGGCCTTTCCCGGTCGTTTTCCAGCCGATAACCACATCGGTTTCGCTCTGGAGATGGGCCAACAGGGCCGGAAGATCCTTGGGGTCATCTTGAAGGTCGGAATCCAAGGTGACGATTATCTCGCCTTCGGCCTGCTCAAACCCGGCAACATAGGCCATGCCTTTGCCGGAATGCTTTCGCAACTGAATGGCTTTGACCTGTGGTTTTTCCTGGTGCAGCTTTTGTATGATCTCAAAAGAGCCGTCGCGGCTGCCGTCATCGACAAAAATGATTTCATAGGTCACGTCCATGGTTTGCAAAACCGCAACCAACTGTTCGTATAAAGGCTGCAAATTTTTTTCTTCATCATAGACAGGCAGCACAATAGATATGGTTTTTTTTGTTGGTATTCTACTCATGACCCAAGCTAAACATCCCTATAATTGATCAGTTTTATGCCCCTCTTTGCAAGAAGAGTAGGCCAACGCCGATCCGTCAAAATACCAATCTCTGCCGTCCGGTCCAGTCTTTGTCTGGAATAGTGCCGCGACTCGGCGTCATCATAACCCGGATGAGAGACTATTTCCATTATTCCTTGGTGGTGAAAAGCCAATAACCCCTGCAAGAATTCGCTGGTGAGTCCATGCCTGGCTGCAATACCCGCACAGCAATCTGGAGTGACCATATTGAACTGATCCAATAAAGTCGGCAATCCTCTGCTGCCCATGCCAACCATGAAACGGCGACAACCATGGATGATCGGCAAGGGAGCTGCCGTTTCGACAGGTCGGCGTATCCGACAAATAGCAAACGCCTTGGCCGCCAATATCATCCCACGGGCCACAGTTGGCAATAGGTGTATATGTTTGTGGGTATCCAGATGAGTCGGAACGATTCCAGCCTGGCAAACTTTTTGAATTTGTTTTTTAAACTCCAGTTCCACCTGGTTGATATCCACCAAACCCGATTGAATCCGACCGGCCAAAACCAGCAGGCTGGAATAAAAATCTCCGTTGCCCTTTACCAAAGTCGAGACCAAAGCAGGTTTGGAGACCGGTTGGCCCCAAGAGAGGTTTAAATGGACCCCGACCCCCAGACCAGGATGATCTTTTGCCAGTTCGACCGCATGGTCAAAAGCGGGCATATTGGCCATCAAGGTGGTCGAGCGGATTATGCCTTGCTGATAGGCCTGAATAATGCCGTGATTGACACCGACAGAGAGGCCGAAATCATCGGCATTGACGAGCCATTTTGTCCTGGAAACGGCGGTTGGCGGTGTGCTCATGATGTCATCCATTGATTGATCCGGTGAAACTGCCGAATCTAGGATGAATGGGGTGTGCCAGACGCTTGCCGCCAACCGCTGTTTCCAGGTCATCACTTTTGATCTTTTCGGCCATGCTTCAACCCTGAATTGAAAGTTAGTTAAAAACGGCATCAAGACCGCCTGTTTGTGGCCCAATCTAAAGAAAACCGCTCTCAAGATAGTTTTGTATGGTCTTCTCCAGCCCTTCTTTCAGGCTGAAAGCCGGCTTATATCCCAGTTCGGCCGCGGCCTTGTCGATGGAGTAGCCATAATGGCCGGTAAACATCTGAACACGGGTGCGGGTAACCAGTGGATCGAACGGGATGATCTGGGACAGATTCTCCAGAATAATGGCTACCACCCGCGCCAACTGTTCTGGTACCTGCCAGTGGGGAGGGGCAACCTTCAGGATTTTGGCGATGGTATAAACCAACACCTGCCAGGAAACCGGCTTCTCCCCGCCGATGATATAAACCTGACCGTCTCTACCCCGCTCCAAAGCCAATAAAATGCCGGCGACAGCATCCTCGATGTAGACCGGATGGATGAGGTTGTCTCCTGAGCCGATAAAGGCAAATCGGCGTTTTTTTACCGATCGGAACAGAGGTAGTTTGTGTCGATCACCCGGCCCATAGGTAAAAGTCGGTCGAACGATCAGCAGCGGCAGAGAAAAAGCCTGAGCCTGGGCCAATAAAGCCCCTTCAACAACCCACTTGCTTCTTTCGTAGGCCGTGGTTGGATGGCACGGGGTTGTTTCATCTCCGACCAAAGAGGTGAGCGGACCGCTGACCCCACCGGCACTGATATGGACAAAACGGCGTAAACTTTTGCCCTCGAATCGTCGTAGAAGGTTCAAGGAACCGGTGACATTGACCTGATTGAGCTGTTCTTCGTCAAACCCCCATTTGCCCAGAATTGCCGCACAATGGATCACCGAATCGATATCCGCCTCAATTCCCACCAGAGTGTCGGGATTCAAGAGGTCACCGACAAATGGGGTGCCTGGTCCCTCGACCTGTAGAGCCTGGAGGTCTCGAACCAGAAAACGGACACGATAGCCCTGTTCCACAAGAGTCCGGCGAATTTTTTGACCAATAAATCCGGTGCCACCTGTGAGCAATACCTGTTCTCCAACCATTGTTATTGCTTTCTGAGAGTTGGCGGTGTGGACCGTCTGCGCCCGTCCGGTTGCCAAAGATGGAATAATCTGTTTGTCACTAATTCGGACGATTTTTAATCATGGAAAAGTGTGGATGATCGCTGGCCACGGTATGCCAGGACATGCCTGTTCTTTGCGAAAGCTCTTTAACCAATTTTCTGCGCTGTCTCTTTTTGACAATGATATGGACGTCCGCTTTACCAATAACCTGCTCAAAAAATGCCTCTCGATCTCTCCAGGAAAAATAGTGACACTCTTTGCTCGGACAATAGTAGGTGAATGTGTTGTGACTTCCACTGATATGGAAAATCTCTCCGGCGTCCGTTCGATTTTCCTGAAATTGGGCAACATAATACTTGAAGGTTCGCTTGATGCTGTGATCGGGAAGAACGTTGTGAGAGAAATAAATTCCATTAGCCAACGCGGCGATAACGGCATAGGTCGCATTCAAACGGGAGAACTTGCGAAAGCTGGCCAGCACCATGATAACCGCCCAGAAAAAAAACAGGGTCAGTAAAAAGGATTCCAGAGAGTCGCTGTTGTCGATAGAGCGTCTGTTATTGTTAAAATTAAAAAACAGATAGCTGCTGCTATTGTTGAGAAAATCTTGGATGATGAGCCAAAAAACAGGGATGGAGAGCAGAAAGGTCGGAGCCAGCCAGTAGTTCGGTTTCTCCTCCATCTGTTTTTCCCAGATAAAGGCGACCAAAACAGCCACGAACGGAGTGGCGGGGAGGAAATAGTGCTGAAGTTTGGTTGCAGCCGCAGTAAAGAGCAAAAAAACAACCAGGAACCAAGCCAAAAAATACCACCGTTGCAGGGTCTGTTCATCCAGTTTTTGACGATCCTGGAAAAGAAAGATAAGAGAGATGGGCAGCAGGGCCGACCAAGGATACATTCCATGAAAAAGGGGTTGCAGATAATAGGTGAGAAAACCTTTGTGGTTGAGAAGCGTCTCACTGAACCGAACGACATGATGATAAAAGATAAAATGGTCGAAAAAAGCCCAGCCATGTTGGAGATATACCGGAACAAGCCAAATGCCGGAAACCAATAAAAACAGCAGACTGCCCAGTGGAACCTGATAGGTTGAGAGTCTCTCTTTCAGTCGAAAACCCAGTGAGCGGGGATTGTCCGGGTCGTCAACCTGACAGTCCAGAAGAAGAAACAGAACCGCTGCGCAAAAAGCGACGGCGACGGCAGCCAACCCTTTGGTCAGAAAAGCCAGGGCCAGCGAGACGTAGGAGAGCAGAAAATAGGTCCGACCAGAACCCTGACCAAAACGACCCAAGGCAAAAAAACCCATGGTGCCGACGACAAACAGCACATAGAGCATATCCGGCGTGGCCTGACGGGCCATATAGAAAAATTGCGGGGTTGTCGCCAGAATGCAGGCGGCCATCATGGCCATTGGGCGACTGCGTATTTTTTTTAAAGCAAAATAGAGGAACAAAACAGCCAGGGTGGCCGCCAGCACAGAGGGCAGACGAATAAACAACTCGCTCTCAGTGCCAAGCCAGGTCGAGGCCGCGATGGCCCAGTAGATCAATATGGGTTTGGACCAACGAATTTCACCTTCATATCGAGGAGTGATAAAATCCCCTTGATCCAGCATGGTTCTGGCCGCCTGGGCATATTTGGGTTCCCAAGGATCCCAGAGAGCGTAAGAGCCGACTCCCTTGCCAAACAGATACAGACAGCCGATAACCAGAACCACCGGCAAAATCAGATCCCAATGGCTCTCTTTTAGAGAAATACCGTTTAAAACAGATGCCCGCTTCGGTTCCATATTTTTTTTGACAACCAGATTGCCATCCTCCCGAAATATTAAAGGCGGGCCTAAAGCTCCGCCTTTAATATCACCCGAATCCAAACAATTCAGCCCAAGTGCTGCACCCTGTTTCCGCCTTGAAGTCAGGGAATCAGGTGTCAATCAACCAACTTGCGCCAAACACGCCGTTCATCAATCAATTAACCTGTTCGCGCCAGCCGTTGTCAATAACGATGATGTTGAGTTCTTCTTCGTCTTCATCCTCGTCCTCATCCTCTTCGTCCTCCTCGCTTTCGTCCGCGTCCTCTTCACCCTCATCTTCGTCGTCCGTCACCTCTTCTACACACTCGCTTTCCTCCTCTCCTTCCTCCTCTCCTTCCTCCTCTCCCTCATCCTCATTACAATCGGGAAGATCGGTAACGATCTGGCACTGCATGCTGCTGACTTCAATGGTTCGTGAAGTGACCTGACAGGTGCCCTCATTCGAATAGGAATAATCGAAGGCACAGGCTGTCACATCATAGATGTTCGAACCGACGGCTGTTTCAGTAAAGGTGACCTGATTGGTACAATTGCTGGGTAGTGTACATCCCGCCGGCGGCTGCGTTGAATGGGCAATGTTGGTCGGCAACGTTCCGCTTTCACAGATTTCTCGGATGGCCGAACGAGCCAAACTCAAGCCACCTTCAGCCTGATAGAGGCTATCCATCGACTGCAACTGAGCCAACGTCGATTGGTTGGTCTGTTCGGTAAGCGTATAGAGGTAGGCACTGACCGCAGCCGAAAAGACAAGGCCGTAAAGCACGATCATTAAGGCGGTGCCACGTTGACGATCTACCTTGTTCATTTAGAGGTTCCTTGGATAGATTCGAGTGCGAAGTAAATAGGAGATGGCACCGACACCACTCCCCGGTATGTCGGTATTGACCCTCATCTCGAAGGCGACATAGTTGAGCGTATTGGCATCTGCCGTATCATAGCTGAAAGCCAGATCGCTGATACCTCGAGCGAGAATCTCTCCCGATCCCGATTCAGAAGTCACATGCCGCATCAGGTCTGTGCCGTTTTCTCCCCCATTGTCCTTCAAATAGAAACGGACGGTTTCGCCACCGGGAAGGGTGTCGCTAGCGGTGGCGGTAGAGGTGAAAGTGATCTCGCTGCTGGTTCCGATAATCAGGCTGGATCGGGGGGTAGCCTCCCGTAGTTCCCGGCTTAGCCTCTCCATAGCCAGACGGCCTTGATCCGCCCCATCGGAGATCTGTTCGTAGATGAGCGCGCTCTGAACGGCCAGGGTAATCGTTGGCCAACTTGCGGCCGCGATGGCGGAGATGATCGCAATGACCAAAACCATTTCCAACAGGGTAAAGCCGCTGTGGCCAGATGGTTTGTTTCGGCCTGATGACAACGTCGTGCTGTTCATGGGGTCAATCCGTTGCTTGTTCATCACAGCCCTCCCGCGCATTCAGTCGGTGTCTCCGTGCAGTATATGGTAACAGTCCTGGAATAAAAAAGAGGCTGATCGGAGTAAAAACTGGAATTTCCCGAAATGGCAACCGTCACCTCCTTGCTGGCAGCAAGAGTACCATTGGCGGCCGCAGAGACGATGGTCACCGTTCGATCGTACTCATCGAGACCCGTCACCGGAGTCTCACTGCTGGCGACCACCGAAGCAAAGTTCTGTTGCCTGGCCAAAAAGGATAGCTCTTCAATTTTTTCCTGATACAACATGGCCGCTTGGATTTCCTGACGGGAACTCTGGGCAAACCGGATCGCCTGGTTGACCTGAACCACGAGTCCGACGGCGACAACGCTGCCGACGACAATGGAGACGATCAACTCGATCAGGGTCAGACCGGCATTCCTTTGGCGAATCGCCACCGTGTTGGGGAGGTTGTTTTTCATGGAGTCACCGTCCAAATCGCGCCTGTGTTTTTTTCCACATGGACCGTCCCGCTCGAAATGGTCTGGTCCTCGTCCGGAGCATCCGGGTCCGAGTAGCTGTACACCTCAAACTCCTTGGAGTCGGTCCATAAAGTCCCATTGGTTCCCGGCCTTCCCAACTGGTCGAAAGTGATGTCGAGGGTGGGGCGGATATGGGTTCCTTCGGCAAGAAGTACCCCGTCGTACGTCGTACCGTCGTCGGCGACAGCCAATCCAACCATTCTTGGAATGACGTTACCGTCCACATCTTTGGTGATATATCGGTCCTGTAGACCGATGTCCGTATCCATTTTGATGGTGTAGCCCGGTTTTTGGTACATGGAGAAGGATTGAGCTTCTCGGATGGCATTTTCCAACGTGTTGTGGGCAGCGCTCATGGTCGTGGCGGTGCTGAAATCCAGATTGGCAGCAACGGCGCTGGCCAAGGAACCCAAGATAACAATCGCCAACACCAACTCGATCAGGGAATATCCCCCGGATTTTCGTGAAGCGATCTTGTTGACCGTACATTTTTTGCCCATCATAAATCCCGATCGTCTGGTTGAAGATGTTTGGGTATCTCAAAAGATAAAAAAATCAAAGACCTGAGAGTTCTCCTGTGGTTCACCTGTTCACTATTATGGAATATTAGATTATTTTAAGAAAAAAGCAAATAAATCAGCAAAAAACTGTCGTATGTGGCGAGGTTCCCATACAAAAGCGAACCAAACAGACGAAAGGTTCCGTGTCTGTCACTCAAACCCATAGAGGATCTCCCTTGATCCTATCGATTTTTCAATCCATTGACAATCTATATTTGCAGTTTTCCTGGGAATGACGGTATTCTCCCTGTGATCGCAAAAAAACCGGCAATTGAACCGGCAAACGGCAGTCTGCCGGAGTGGAACTTCTTCTGCTCGTGCCTGGGAAAAAAAGGACCAATGGATGGAGATACCCTTTGAGCAACTGAATCCAGATGTGTTGCACGCCATTGCAGAGGATTTTGTCACCCGCGAGGGGACTGATTATGGCGAAGTGGATATCTCTTTGGCGGAGAAAGTGGCCCAGGTGGTAAGACAGATCAAACAGGGTCAAGCGGTAATCCGGTTTGATCCGAAAAGTGAGACCTGCGGAATCTTTCCGGTGGAATGAGTGGTTCAATCTGGGTTGAATGAGATGTTTTTTATGAGGGTATCGCTTGCGGCTTCATAGTCAAACGTTCTGATTTGCTCGTCCAACCGTTCGAGAAGCGTCTGAATGTTTGCTGTCAACGGCTCTCTTTGCAACATCTTAAGAGTTTCTTCTGCCGCCGAATCAAAAACTAAAAGTTGTTCATTCAATTTTTTAAGCAGAGCTGTCTGTCTAGATAGGTCCGGCTCTGACAGGCTTGTTACCGGGGCGGGTCGTTTTTTTTCGTATGCCAAGGGGATGCTCTCCAATTCAAGAAGGACTTTATCCAGTTCTTCTTGGGTTTTTTTGAGTAAATGGTTTATATGGTCCGATTGAGAACGATCTCTGATGGCGATTTCCAAAGGGGATGCCGTTTCGGAGAGTTTTTTTGCTCCAACGGTTGCGGCAAGCCCTTTTAACGTATGAGCTACCCGTTCGGCGGAGTTGAAATCTTTGAGTTGGAGTGCCGAAGCTATGGTCAACGTTGCTTCTCTCTGGCTTTTTTGAAAACTGACCAATAGTCTCATATAACTTTTAGCGTTACCAGACAGCCGAAGCAGACCCTGGCGGGTATCGATTTCTTGAAGGTTGGGAACAAGAAGCGGTTGATTGTCAGAGCGTGAATCCATTACGTTCGGTCTGGAATCCATCTTTTTGACAGACTGTTCATGTCTGGCAACAGAGGGTTTGATCCATTTGGCCAGTGTCGAATAGAGGGCTGACGGATCGATGGGTTTGGTGATGTGGTCCTGCATGCCGGCGGTCAAACAGGCATCGCGATCACCAATCATGGCATTGGCTGTCATGGCGATGATGGGTAGCGCATTGAATTGGGGGCTTTTACGAATTTCTCTTGTCGCAGCCAAGCCATCCATGACCGGCATCTGCATATCCATCAATATTCCATCAAATGACTCTTTCCGAATCATGTCCAACGCTACCTTTCCATTCGGGGCAATGCGGACCGAAACCTTGGCATATTCAAGAAGCTCGCAGGCAACCTGTTGATTTATTTCATTATCCTCCACCAGGAGAAGCTTGGCTCCGGCAAGAAGGTTCTGATGTGTCTCATCCGCGTCAATGGGGAATCTTGAGCGTTTGGTGTTCGGCTTGTTGTGGTCGAAAGCTTCGACGATGGATTCAAACAAGAGGCTCTGGTTGATGGGTTTTACCAAGAATCCGTCTACATGCGCCTCTTTTGCGGCCCGCCTGACGATCGTATCGTCACTATAGGCGGAAACCATGATGATCAGAGGGGGGTGCTTTAAGCTCACTTTGTTTTTGATGATGGCCGAACAGGTGATACCATCCATTTCCGGCATCATGAAATCCATGATCACAAGATCAAAAGGGTCATCGATCTCATTTGCTTCATGAATGGCCAAGATGGCCTCGGTGCCTTTTGTTACGGAAGCCACTTTAAAGGCAAAGGAAGAGAGATAGGTGGAGATGACACGCCTGGAGTTCTGGTTGTCGTCCACCACCAACGCTTTGGTTCCTTCCAAATTCGGCGCTTTGAAAATCAACTCTCCCAGTGGTTTTTCTGAAACACCAAGCAAAACATCAAAAATAAACTGGGAACCTTTTTCTGGGACTGAAACGACATCGACGCGACCGTTCATCATTTCAATCAGCTGTTTTGAGATGGTAAGGCCTAATCCTGTTCCGCCATGTTTTCGAGTGATACTGGAATCAGCCTGGCTGAACGATTGGAATAGCCGATTTTTTTGTTCTGGCGTCATGCCGATTCCGGTATCTGTGACGGCAAACTGAAGGCGGATGGAATCTTCTCCTCGTTCAATCACGGCAATAGAGAGGAGAATCTCTCCTTTCTCAGTGAATTTGATGGCGTTATTGCAGAAATTGATGAGAATCTGACTCAATCGAAAGGGGTCGCCAATCAAGGCGTGGGGAATTTCAACGGCGGCATCAAGGACAAACTCCAACCCTTTTTCTTCTGCTTTGAGAGAGACGATTGTGGACAGGTTCCCCAATACCTCCTCTATGGAAAAAAGGGTGGATTCCATCTCCAGACGACCGGCCTCAATTTTTGAAAAATCAAGGATATCGTTGATTATTCTTAACAGTGAGGTTGCTGAGTCGTGAATTTTATGCAGATAGTCGCTCTGTTTTGACGTGAGCGATGTTTTGAGACACAGATGGCTTAAGCCGATGATGGCGTTCATCGGGGTTCTGATTTCATGGCTCATATTGGCCAAAAACTCACTTTTGGCTTTGTTTGCTGCATCGGCTTTTTGTGCCAACTCTTCAATTTTTGTCAACAGCCTATCTTTTTCGTTGAGCAGTCTTCTCAATTTCTTGTTGTTTCTGGCTAGCTCCCGTTGAGTGCCGTTCAGCTCGTTATGTAGCCGGGTCATTTCTTCAAACTGGGCGATGGTCTCGTCACTTTGAGAGGAGATGTGGGATGAGAAATGAGAGGCTTTGGAAGAAGGGACCGGGTCGGCTGGTCTGAGTGGTTTGGTGGGACGGGTTTTGTTGGGGCGATTTTTTCGGTGGAGTTCTCGGATTTCTTTGGCCTGGGTATTGGTAATCGCCACCATTTCAGAGCAGAGCCGCTCCATTCCATGGGGGTCGATAGATCCGATTATGTAGAGTTCATCCTGTTGAACCAGACCGTTGACATAGATATTGACCGGATGATTTTCCCAATGGATGGTTAATTCCCAACCCAATGCAAACCCGGTTCGTGCCAAATTATTTTGGAAATCCAACCCTTTTCCAATTGAGTTCTCAACCAGGATGGATGTCCATAACGTTCCGACCTTACAGACTCTGCTCAGGAAGGGGCTGTTGACCAGGATCTGTAAAATCGTTCCATCCAAACGACAGATCAGGGCTAGCCCCTGTTCATCTTTTTTGTCGATAAGGTTCATGATGCAAAATTCATGTTTCTCATAATAAGATTATTCGCTTCCGTTACCGCTTTTCCCGCATCGGTGGCCGTAGCCTGAGCTCCCATAAGCTTCCATAAATCCCGATCTTGATTGAATGGTTGACCACCAACCAGAATCGGGAGACGTTCTTCCGGGTAGACCTCTCGAACTTTACCGACCATCTCTTTCAATAGGGAAAGGTGGTAGGGCAGGGTAACGGAAAGCGCCAGCACATGAGGCTGAAAATCCTCAATGGCCGCAATCAATCCTTGCGCTGGGATGTTGGCCCCGAGAAACATCGATTCCCACCCGGAAAGCTCGAACAGGTCGGCGACCATTCGAATGCCGATTTCATGGAGTTCTCCACCGACACTGGCAGCGATCACGCGATTTTCCGGTTCCACATCGCTGAGAATCAGGGGATAAAGTTGGGACATAACCCACTGGGTTGTTGCCGTACAGTAGTGCTCTGTTGCCACGCTGATTTTATTGGTCTGCCATAACAGGCCGATCTCATGTTGGACCGGCTCGAACACCCCTAAATAAATATCTCGAATGGAGGTGCCGTTCTCCACGGCGTTCAAGATAAGTTGACACCCTTCCCGCCGTTTGAGTGCCAGCATGGTATCCAGATATTTCCTGGTCAACGATGCCAGGGGTTCCTCCTCGGGAAGATAACTGAATTTTCCATCGAAAGGGGCATTTTTCAAGTGGGTTCGGCCATTTTCCAACTGGGAACGTAAAAACGCGACTACCTCGTCGCTGCCCTTTTCTGCCGGTAGAGATTGCAGCAGTGTTTTCAGGAAGGAGTCCAGATGCGCCTCTTCAATTTTCAAACTCTCCAGCAGGGTGCGGCTCCACTCAAGGTATTTGTAGAAGAGGAGGGGGCTTCCGGCCTGAATGGATTCGCTCAAATGACGCAGGTGATAAAGGGCGTCGTCACGGCAGCGTTCTTTTCCCTGTTCGCCAAAACGGCGATCCCATTGTGGGTTTTTTTGCCAAAAGGCATCGGTAGTCAGAGAGGAGATGATCTCTTTGTGACGATTCAGATAGTCAACAGCCTGCTGCTGTGTGGAGTCGCTGTTTTCCATGGTATGATTTCCCTGCTCGGTTTTCTTGGAATTCAGGAACATAGATGGGTAAATTTTTTAATATCCGTAAAGGCACCCTGCAATTTCAGCCCTTCCGGTATATGCGAGTGTGACTCCTGATATTGATGGCTTTTGTGCCAGATTTCATAGCTAGTCTCGTCTCGCCACTGGGTGTAGAGCCAAAACTGGTCGGGATCATCCTGCTTCTGCAGAACGTCTATTCGGATGAAGCCGTCAGCCTGTTCCACCAGGTGAGGTCGATTTAAAAAAGCCTGCTCTACTTTTTCACGCCAGCCTGGCATGACTTTGAAATGGCTGATAACGGTAAACATAGGTTTTTTTTCAGTTAATTTGGATATGAGGTTGTTGCTGATACTTTTTTCAACTCAACCCGGCAGGGCATGACCGACCCGTAGCTGTCTTGTCTTGCTTGGGAGTTCGTTGATAATACTGAAAACAGCGCTTATCCACCCGCACCGCTTGACCCGCCGTTTCCTGGTAGTATATTTCACAGCATGCTACCACGTCAGCGAGCAGGATCATACATTTGATTTCCATTGTTCCAACCATTTTTCTGGTTGTACGCACTCGCTTTTAAGCGGACCGAAATTCTGTCCATCGGGTCTGAAAGCGGAGCTGTCGTTTTTTTAAGGATGCCAGCAAACGGGCAAGCGGGCTTTGCGGTTTGCGCCTGTTTCCGCAGCCCAATACCCAGCGTTTCCGACATTGAGACATCCAGTCCCGCTTGTAAGGATCGTTTCCTGTCAGAAAATCGATCTCCTTTACCTTGTCGACGTCGATGGCCTGTTCCATCAGGTATCGGGTCAGTATGGAGCCTGGCGAATAGCTCTTCCAGGATTTGTCGTACGCAAGTCTGAAAATACTCGCTCTTCGATGGGCGACAAACCAGAGTTGAGCGGCGGCGGGGCGTCGGCCTATGTAGAGTATGGCCAGTCTTAGCCAGCCACGCTCTGCCAAACGGTTGACCAGATTCGGAATGAAATCGGCAAAGTGTTCGGTTCCCTGCCAACTGGCGCGAAAGACGGTCTGATAATCGGATATGGCCTGTTGCAGATCGTCCTGGACGAAGAGGCGGATGTGGTAGCCGTGTTCCCGTTCCAACTTTCGGCTTTTTCGAGCGATGGTATGGCGCAGCAGTGCGGGTCGGCCAGCCATATACTGTTCAAAGGAGCATTCTTGCATCTCATGAACCCAATTGTAAATTCGAAAATATCGACGGCATTCGAACCCGACCGATTCCATCTTCTGCTGCAAACGGTTCATGTTGTGGTCATTGGCGTCAATGGGTAGAAAACGGTGTATCCGGTTCGGCAAGCGGCTTAAACCACCTACCAGGCACGAAAAAGTCTCTTTGGCATTTTTTTCCGCAATCAACAGGGAATACAGAGGAGTGACATGATTGCTCAGAGCCTCACAGTTTCCGTCGGGTCGGGCCATCAGAGGAAGAATGGCGAGCACGCTCCCATCATCCACCACACAGGCCAGAAACAAAGTTTGATCCCGAGCCAGAACCGTCTCCGCCAGGGTTTCAAACCAAGCTCGCGACAGAAACAGGCTCTCCTGTTCAGCCTTGGCAAACAGAGCGTCGGCGCTTTCAGGAAGTTGATCCCATGTGCTGTAACAGACAAATTGCATCAGGTCTGAGGCCCCTCAATTCGTTCGGTTTGTCTGATCAACTGAAGAAAATCCCAGTTGCCGTATTGATAAACGGATCTTCTCCTGTTTTTTAAAATTAATCAATTGTTTATGTCGTCTATTACCGTCAGCGGCCGTTTCTCGGATCATTCAGCCGATGCAAAAAATGCGAACGGTCAGAGTTTATTCAGCAGAGTGCTTTGACTGCGTTCGGAAGAAAAATCATATTTTCTACGTTTCCATTCCAATCAGCAATATGGTATGATGAAGAATCGAATCAGTCCTTGCCCCTGGCAAGTGATGACCATCCCAACTGTAGAGAAATAAGGTGATATATGAGCGCTCCAATCAAAACTCGTCCGAAAGTTCCAGATGGCAAGACCAGATTTTTCACCACTCGGCAGAAACAGCCGAATGAAAAGGGCTTTGTCGGCTATGAAACCATCTGGGTAGAGATGCAAAAAGTGGCTCCATACCAGACCCCGAAGCGTCCGTAAATCTTTCGACCGTACGAACCAATCCAGTGGTTCGTACGGTCGAAATCAGGCACCGCATTTTTTTGCGTGGTTTTTTTGCTTCTCTTTTCCCGACAGCTGAATCTAGGTTAAATGGTGCTTTAGAGAGGGGGAGATTTTGGCCCGGATCAGGGCGGTGACAACCCCGGCCAGCGCCCAGAAATGCAGATAATCAAAGCCATCGTTTCCCACTCCCGCATTGATGACATACCCCAGGACCAGACCGCTTATTCCACCGACCAAGCCGATGGTAAAAAACAGTTTCTTCTTTGTATTCATAGCTATTCTCAAATAGGTGTGGCAGTTTTTCTGCCTTGGGAGTGTTGTCGGAGTTAGCTTGAGCAGAGGTGGACAGCCGCTCTGTTCACAGTCCGATTTTAGATAATAATAGACGGAGCACTCTTTGTAAAATATGGATGCCCACCCGTTTTCCCATCGGGGTCAAGCCGATTTTGATCTGTTTTTTTCTTAAATACCAGGAAACCAATGCAAACACGATAATGAGGACGATGGCGATTCGGACGATCATGGCAAATCTTCCAGGCTGTAAAAACGGAGGCTGTTTTGAAACAGTTGATCGGCTGTCTCTCGAATGGACAGGTTCTTGATTTGAGCGAGAACGGGAATGGATTGGAGAATGTTGAGCGGTTCGTTTCGTTCTCCTGCGACAGGCCCCAATACCGGGCTGTCACTCTCCAGCATCAGCTGGGAGAGGGGTAAAATATGGAATAAATCCCGCATCTGTTGGGAGCGGACAATCGAGGTCGGAACGGAAAAAAAATATCCGGCTTCTATCCCTTGCAAAGCCACTGAGTGTTTGCCGTGATAGGCGTGAAGTTGCACCCGTTTTGCTCCGGTTTCCAGAAGCAGGGCGACGGTCTCTTTTGCCGCCGAGCGTGAGTGGACGTTGAGGGGCAGGTCCAAATCCATCGAAATATCGACGAACTGTTTTAGAACAATCTGTTGAATAGATCGTTCCGGTTCTGATGTCGCCAGCATGAAGTCGAGTCCCACTTCTCCGATGCCGATGAGATGTTGATGATGGGTCTTGATAAAATCAACCATTCGGGCCGATGACTCCAGATCCGCATGGGCCGGATAGAGTCCAGCCAGAGCATACAATCCGGGCTGTTCCCGACTTAAAGCCAGGTTGAAATGGGCATCGTCAATGGTTTCACCCACCAGGAAGATGGCGGATACGCCCCCGGCAAAGGCACGTCTGATTGTTTCTGAACGGTCCGGGTCAAACCGATCGTCACAGAGGTGGGCGTGGGTGTCGATGGCGTTGTCGTGGATTGTCAAGCACTCCCTTGGGGTTATGAAAAAAGAGGAGGGGCAGGGTTTCCTTGAATTTGGCAGTAGTTCGCTCGCCCAACTGCCAAATTTAAATTGAACGATTCAAGCCATATTATTGAATTTTCCACTGCCCGTTTGGTTGCCGACAAGCTGTCGTGACGACGGTCTCCCGCTTTCCATCGATGACGGATTCAATCTCGGCTTCGCGGCAGTTTTGCGTACCAATCTGTCTGGCCGGACGAGGGGTGACGGCATAGGCGTTTCCAGTGTCCGGGTTCACCCATTCGGCGGTTTCGTATGATGGTTTGGATTCAAAGGCCTGGTTGACCATTTGACGATCGGCTTTATCCATCTCGTTGCCGACGGTATAGCCAATCAACCCACCCAAAACAGCACCGATCAAGGCGTTTTGTTCTTTGTTTTTTGAAGGGCCGAGCAGGCTTCCGGCCAATCCACCACCCAATGCCCCGATTCCGGCTCCCGATTGTGCTTTATTATCAAAACAGCCGGTCAGAAAAAAAAGTGACCCAATCAGAGAAACGGTTACCGCTACTCTTGAGGTTGTCTTGAACCTGGATTCGCCAGAGGTGCAGGTCGTAGTTTCTGTTTTGCCCAGGGAGTCGAGAGGGGGCGTCACGGGGGTGGGTCCGACTGCTGGGTTTAGGGGGAAGCGCTTCATTATGGAACTCCTTGTTATTAGATCCTGATGTACAATCACGGTTTTTGTTTTGGATCGCTCTGAAAGTCACAGTGATTCGACGCTGCCGAATTCAGTATTAAGTGCGATATTATCTCAAAAAGTTCTTTTGCGGACCAAACTATAATTAATTTTTTAAAAACAGGCAACAAAGTGAATGGGATTGTCGGGGCTAAATCCGGTTCAGGGATGAATCAGCGGGCTTTCCATCAGGGAGATATAGTCGATAACGGTGATGGTTTCCACGGAATCCCGGCTTTTTTCGAAGGATTGGATGCTGGCCTGAATTTCTGAACGCAACGATTGTACCGTGTTGCCCTCAGTTATCCCGGGTTTGGCATTAAGATTACAACAATTTCGTTTGTTTAGCAAATCAATAGGTTGTGTTTGTGATGTGTTCACAATGTTTGAACCTGGGTATGCCTCAACCTGAATATGATCTTCACTCGTTCCGCTCTCTGGATGATGACGCTCAGGCTTGGCAAAGATTTGTTCAGACAAGAGAGAGACAAAGAATTGCTCTTCTCTTTGACGATTGGAATTTTCTTGAAAAGGTTCTGGAGGCGAGAGGGGGGCGGCCGTCTGGTTGTCGTCTGCATCCAGGCCATCAATCATGGCTGAGATTTCCGGGGTCTGAACTGATTTTGGCAAAAGTTCCGGCTGGGAGCTTGCTTCGGTTTGGACGGTGATTCCGATCTTGTCGATTTTTGCAGCCCGCTTTGTTGTGGTGGAACCCTCGTCATCGGAAGGCTTCTCGGTTGATAACGGATCTTTGTTGCTTTCGATCATCCACTCCAGTGGCGGAAGAAAAATATCACTTTCGACCACATTGTCTATGATCTGGTTGCTGGCCTTGAACAGTTCATTCTGGGTGGTAAAGGTTTGCATCACCTCTTCTGAAGGGCGAATCAGGGTTTGATGTAAAATACCGATGGCTGAGAGAAGCTTGAATGTTCCTTTGATGAATTTATACTGCTCGGTCAATAAAGATCGTTTGGCCGTGTGCAGCTCCCCTTCGGAGTCCAGAACATCTAAAAGAGAACGGATTCCCATATTAAATTGATCGTGATAGGACTGGGTCACCCCTTCAGTCACCAGAAGATGTTTTTCGATATGACGAATTCTTTTGCGAGATGTGTCCAGGGCAAACCAGGCGCTCTCGACCTCCTTCAACACCTTGCGTCTGGCATCCTCGACATTTTCAATGGATTTATTGATGTTTTTCTTTAACTCTCTCTTTTTCGCCAGATCAGATCCACCCCTGAACAGGTTGTAGTTCATCTCCAGCATGGCGGAGGCGTTGTGGGTATAGCTCTTGGTGCCGCTGGTGTTGCTGGTGTTGCTGGCTCCCAATGCCAGACTGACCGTGGGTAGAAAGCTGGATATGACTGTTTTTCTTTCAGCAATGGCCGCTTCCAGCTCCATTTCCGAGACAATTAAGCTCGGATGGTTGTCCAGGGCCATTTGCAGTGCTTTTTCCAGGGAGACCGGCAGCAGCTTTTTTTTCAAGGTTGGCCGGACCAGTTTTGCCGGACTTTCGCCAACGCTATTGATAAAACGGGATTGGGCATCCAGTTGGCTGCCCAGAGAGGCTTCCCGGTCGGAGGCAATAAGTGCCAGACGACTTTCGGATTGTTGGACATCAACCTCAGTTCCCGCTCCTATTTCAGACATCTCCTTTACTTTGCTTAATATTTTTTTGTGCAGTTCCAGATTTTTGTCATGAAGTGTCAACAGCTCCTGTTCCAGCAGGGCATCCAGGTAGGCTTCCACAACCGTAAGAGCCAAAGTCTCTTCGACATTGCGTTGGCTGGCCTTTTTAGATTCATGCCGGGCTTCAGCCTGCTTGACCTTGTATCGGGTCTGCATACCGTCAAACAATACCTGATTAAACGTCACGCCCAATTCAGAGCGGGTTAGGCTCATTCCACCCTGGCCGCTGCTTCGGCTAGAGGGACTGCTGGTCCACTCCTCACCACGGGCAGCACTTAAATTTATGACCGGGAGATAGCCTGAAAATGCTTGCTTGGTTCGCTCTTCAAACAGTTGTTGCTCTTCGTTGGCCGCCAGGATTTTCGGGTTGGTCCGAATCGCAGTAATGACGGCTTCTTGCAGGGTTTGAGCAAAAATCGGCGCATAGGGCACCGTTATCAATCCGGCAACGACTGGTAAAATGGCATGCAAGTGAATCGATTTTTTGCTCATCAATAGTGTTCCAAAGGTTCTGTTTTTCTCAACTTGTCGTACGTTGACCGGCTATGGGGTGGTTATCCAGGATTTAATAAGCAACATTTATGCCTATTTGAATATAAAATAGAGGTGTCGCAGCGGCCTTTGTGAGGCTGGCTGGCATTAACTTTTGTTGCCAAGGGGGAATTGATTCTGATTTATATATTTCAACATACTGGATTTATATATTTCAACATACTGATTTAAAATGAAAAAAATCCAAAAATCCATTCTGATTGTTGGGGTGGAGAGGGGGTGTCGTGGCTATGTCAGAAGAATCAATGGGTTGATCCTTCTCTTCAGATTGCGGCTGCCTCTGAATCGGTTAGATAGATTTTTTTAATTTTTTTCTGTTAAGACCATGAATTGTGGAAAAAATACGGTTAGTATAAGCGTTGGTTGATGCGACAGTATTTTTGTTTGAAATTTGACGTATTTTAGCCAGAAACGCTTTATGTTCCTGATAGACGAGTAACGGAATGAGTAACGACAATTTTTTTTCAAAAGAGGGGTGGCCTAGTCGATTGACGCCTTTTTCCATGGTCTCCTCAACCTTGGGAGACCTGGTTCTGATCTCCCTCATGATCAACCTGCTTGGACTGGCTCTTCCCCTTACTCTGCTTCAGGTCTATGACCGGATTTTGCAATTCGAAGCTTTGAGTACCCTGAGTTGGTTGATTATTGGGGTTATTTCGGCTTTGCTACTGGAGGCGGCTTTGAAAATGGGTCGCTCCTATATTGGTGGCTGGCTGGGAGCGCGATTTGAACATTTGGCCAGTTGCAGTGCCATGCAGCGTCTTTTGACCACCAATCTGACCGATTTTGAAGGCGAGGGGGCTGGTGTGCATCTGGAGCGGATGAATGCGCTGAGCACACTGAAGGAATTTTATTCCGGTCAAGCGGTTTTGGTTATCCTCGACCTTCCCTTTGTTGCCATCTATCTCAGCTTGATCTACCACCTGGCCGGAGCGTTGGTTCTTATGCCGGTGGTCATGTTTGTACTTTTTTTGCTTTTTGTCTGGTATCTGGGCGGTATGCTCCACAAGCTGGTCAGCACAAAAATGGAGGCGGATGACCGGCGGATCAACTTCATCATCGAAGTGTTGACGGGTATCCATTCGGTTAAATCCATGGCCATGGAAGCCATGATGTTGAGGCGATATGAGCGACTTCAGGACGCTTGCGCCAAAGGGGCGCAAGATGTCGGAATGCAGGGGGGGGACGCGCAAAATGTGGGTGCTTTTTTTGCGCAACTCTCCATGGTTGGCGTCGTCTCGTTTGGCGGCATCATGGTGGTTGAGCAGCAGTTGACCATTGGTGGTCTGGCGGCCTGTACCATGCTCTCTGGTCGGGCGTTGCAACCGCTACAACGGGCGGTGGGCATTTGGACCCGATTCCAGACCATTCGACTGGCGAAGGGGCGTCTGGCCAAAATCTTTGAACTCAAACCGGAATCTCGATATGGTTTGCCGGAAATTCCTAAAGTTGTTGGTCACTTGGAAATGCGCAATGTCAGTTTTTCTTTTTCGCCTGAGGGTCCGCCGCTCATCAAAAACGTCTCATTGGATGTCAAACCAGGAGAGATGATCGGTATTTCGGGAGAGAACGGCAGTGGCAAGACCATTTTACTCTGGCTGATGATGGGGGCGTTGAAGCCAACCGAGGGTCAGGTACTGATTGACGGTCATGACCTGCAACTCCATGATCCCCGATCCATCCGGCACAGAGTGGCTTATCTTCCTCAAATCGGTATGTTGTTCAAAGGGACGATTCTGGAAAACATCCATCTTTTTAGAACCGGTTATGAAGAAATGGCTGTTGAAACATCGATTCTCTTACAGTTGGAAGGGTTTGTTTCCAAACTGCCGAAGGGATATGAAACCGTTATCGACGACGGTGCTGACGAATCCATTCCAAAAGGAATCAAACAACGGATTACCATTGCCAGAGCCTTGGTGACCGCCCCTAAAATCGTTCTGTTTGACGAAGCCAATACGGCCCTCGATGGTGTTGGCGACGAAAACCTGCGCAATGTTTTGGCCAATTTGCGCGGAAAGTCAACGGTAGTCATGGTCAGCGCTCGTCCCTCTCTGTTGGATCTGTCGAATCGGGTCTATCAACTCAAAAATGGTGAGGTCTCCATTAAACCGCCACGGGCTCCTTGGGGAACGCCGACTCCGGCTTCCAAGCCTGCGCCTCAATCCGGAGGGGGAAAGCCGTGACTGGAATCCCCAATGATCGTGACCCGGAGTTGGAGGCTTTTGCCCGAATGTTGCTGCCCTGCCAGCAAGTAACCGGTGTGCTCCAGGAATTTTCCAAAATGTCCGATTTTGGTTCCTGTATGTTGCCGTTGCTCATGTCGTTGGGCTACCGAGGCGACCTGAGGCATGTTGCCGAAGCACTGCCCCATTTTGCTGAAACGTTGGATCTGACCGGCCTTCGAAACATGATGTCCAACCTCTCTTTCAAGAGTCGGCATAGTCGGATCAATGTGACGCAAATCGATGTTCGTCTTCTGCCCTGCCTGTTTGTCCCGGACAATGCCGGCACCTTGGTTCTGCTCAAACGAACCGCCGATGCCATCATCGTTTTTAATGGGGAACTTGGCCGGGTAGAAAAACTTCCCTTGCGCTCACTCAAAGGTTCCGCCTATTTCTTCGAGTCGGTCGATGTTGAAGAGATTACCGCAACCCGCAACCGGATCGGCTGGTTTCGCATGGTTGCCGAACGGTTTAGAAAGCTAATCGGTTATATCATGGTGGTGACCTTTTTCATCACTTTGCTTCAGGTTGCCACGCCGATGTTTGTCATGTCGGTCTACGACAAGGTGGTTGGAAGTCGTTCTGTTTCCACATTGGTCAGCCTGCTGATTGGCATTGGGGCGGTGATGCTGTTTGATTGGATGTTGCGGAAAATCCGACTGAAAATGCTCATGTATGTCGGAGCCAGAATGGATACCATCGTCGGAAATGCCATCTTTATGCGGATTCTCTCCCTAACCCCCAGCTTTACGGAGCGGGCGCCCATTGGTGCGCAGGTTTCCCGCATCAAGGATTTCGACACGGTCCGGGAGTTTTTTACCGGCCCGCTGATGATGGTCTTTTTCGAGTTTCCGTTTACCGTTGTCTTTTTTGTTGTCATCCTCGGTCTGGCTGGCTCGGTGGCGATCATCCCCTTGGTGACTTTGGCCCTGTTTGTTGTTCTCTGGATGGTCATGATGCCCATGGTCAGCACCCAGGAGGCCAGAAGTCGCCGAACTGTCTCTAAAAGACAGGAGTTTTTGGTTGAAGCCTTGGCAAAAATTCGCGGGATTAAATATAACGGAGTCGAGCAGATCTGGATGGCCCGCTACCGAAAACTGACCGCCGATGCGGCCATGGCCAGTTTTCGAACATCCCTGATCAACGCTCTGGTCAGTACGCTCTCTCAAATTCTCATTACCGGGTCCGGTATCGCGACGATTGGCTTCGGGGTTTTCCGGGTGTTGAATGGAGATATGACGACGGGTGGTTTGGTGGCCACCATGATTTTGGTCTGGCGGGTTCTGGCCCCCATGCAGAGTGCTTTTATTGCCATGACCCGTCTGGAGCAGGTGCGATCCAGCATTAATCAGATCAACGGTTTGATGAAGGTGACGCCGGAAAGAGAAGAACACGCTCATATCGAGCCGATCAAAACCTTCAAGGGAAATGTCTCGTTTATCCGGGTCAGTATTCGCTATAGCCCGGATGCGGAGCCGGCGTTGATGGGAGCCAGCTTCGAAGTCAAACCCGGCGAGGTGGTTGCTCTGATCGGTGGAAACGGTTCTGGAAAGTCAACGGTGATCAAGCTCATTGCCGGTATGTATGTTCCTCAAGCCGGAAGCGTCCGGGTCGATGGTCTGGATATTCGGCAGATGAATCAGATTGAATTGCGCCATGCCATGGCTTATGTTCCCCAAACCTGCTCGCTTTTTTACGGAACCATCTCCCAGAATCTGCGACTGGCTCATGCGACCGCCTCGGATGAAGACCTTGAAAATGCCTGTCGGATGGCCAACGTCTATGATGAGATCAAAGCGTTGCCCAAAGGTTTTTGGACACGGGTGGGAGATCAGAAGGCGACGTCGTTGCCTTCGAGTATGATCCAAAAAATTTCATTGGCCAGAGCCTACTTAAAACCATCAAAAATCATGTTGTTCGACGAACCGGCCAATACCCTGGATTGGGATGGAGATCAGGCATTTATTCGATATGTCAACTCCATGCGGGGTAAAAAGACCATATTTATCGTGACCCATCGTCCCAGCCATATCAAGGTTGCTGATACGGTCTTGTATTTTGAACAGGGCTATCTGAAGCTGGCCGGTCCTCCCAACGAAGTAATGCCACAAGTTCCCGCAGGTATGTCATGAGTGAATTCAAACCAAACCATCGTGCCGACACCCTCTCCAACTCTTCCGAGAACAGGCAAGAGCAGAAGCCCAAGAAGTCGGGCTTGGCCATAACAATGGGTCAAAAAAAACCAGCCAAAACCGAGGCGGCCCCCTCTCA
This sequence comes from Magnetococcales bacterium, assembly GCA_015232865.1. The sequence continues at coordinate 31,572 of JADFYU010000006.1, read as the reverse complement.
ATCAAATCCCGAAAAACAGGCTTCGGACGGCACAGGAAAGGATAAGCCGACTCGATCTGCCGTTCAGCCAGAAACGGCCAGAAACCGTGTGCCGGCCCGTTCGTCTGCGCCGAAGCAACTCAGTGACCAGGCCGGAAAGGGCAAGGCCCAAGCGACGAAGCCAACGATAGGTTCGCAGGCGTCAAAACAATCAGCCGGTCAATCGACCGACAAAACAGCAAATCTCGCCAACAAGGCCGCAGCCGTAAATAATGGAACGGGGCCGGCTGATGACGCAGCCAGTCCGGCCAAAAAGGGCGGGCCGGCTCTTTCCGGTCAGGCGCCGGTTGCCCAGGCGACGGCGCCAGTCACGACTGCTGCGCCGGATTCGGAGGTCGATCAATCTTTGGAAGATAAAAAAGCCGAGGCGATTCGGTCGATCACCTCTGATGAAGATCCAGAATCCCTGTTATCCCTGTTGGTGCCTAAACCGGAGGAGGTTCCCAAGCTCAAACAGGGGACGAAGTTGGATCGGTTTTTATCTCAATCGGTTGTTTTGGAGGAGTCCGGTCTGTCGACCCTGGTTCGTTCTTCCATTTTGCTGGTTACCGTTCTTGTGACAGTTTTTCTGTTGTGGGCGGCCAATTCCAGTATTGACGAAATGGCTTCGACGACTGGGACCATCATTCCCAACAGCCCGGCCCAGATCATCCAGCATCTGGAAGGGGGCATCATTGCCGATATCATGGTGGAGGAGGGGCAGATCATCAAGAAAGGCGGACTGCTGATTCGGCTTGATCCCGAAGCGGCTCGGGCGGAATTAAACCAGATGCGGGCGCGTCAAGCTTCCCTGATGGCGCAGAAGGAGCGATTGACGGCTCTGATCGAACAAAGAAATCCAGATTTTTCAGATATTCCAGACGAGTATGACTCGATTGTTCAAGGGCAGCAGGATCTCTTGGTTGCCCAACGCTCGGCCTACAATAGCCAGATCGAGCTGTATGAAACCCGGATAGATCGTATAAAATCACGACTGGAAAACCTGTTTGATCAACAGCGCTCCCTTGAAAAACAGTTGGCCTATTCCCAGCAGGAGATGGACGTTCGCCAAAAAGGTTATGACAAAGGGTTGATGTCGCGTCTGATGGTTATTTCAGCCAATCGTGACGAAGTTCGGGTTGAGTCGGAACTGGTTCGCATCAAAGGGGATGTCAGCACTTCCCAAAAAGATTTGAATGAATCGCTGAGTGAGATGGATGGCTTGATTGATTCCACCGCCGAGGCCAATTTCCGTGAGTTGGGTACGGTTACAGCCGAACTATCCCAAATTTCTCAGGGGTTGTCCCGTCTTAAAGATCGGGTTAGCCGTCTGGAAATCCGCTCTCCGGCTTGGGGAATCGTCAAGGCACTGCAAGTCAAAACGGTCGGCGGCGTCATTGCACCTGGCAGTGTGATCATGGAGATCATTCCGTTGGATGAAACCCGTCGGGTGGAGATAAAAATCAGCACCCGAGATATTGGCCACGTCAAGCTCGCCCAGGGTGTGACCGTCAAGGTGGGCACCTATGATTTTGCCCGTTATGGCGGAATCAGCGGAGTTCTGGAGTCCATTTCGCCAACCACGTTTGACGATCCGGCGGGTGGGGAAGCCTACTATAAGGGGATTGTTCGTTTGGAAAAATCCCATGTCGGCGGCGATCCCGGTCAAAACCAGGTGTTGCCGGGAATGACTGTTCAAGCCGACATCCATACCGGAGCTAAAACCCTGATGGAGTACATGTTGAAACCAATCTACTCCTCTGTGAATAAATCGTTCCGTGAGAGATAGTTTTATAAATCTGGAAACAGCGGTTGGCGGGATGGTAACCGAAATAAGTCAGGCTGGAGTCGAAACGGGTGCCGCAAATGGCGGCACCCGTTGCTGAAGGTTTGTTGAGCCAACTGACAATCAACCCCAACTTATGCAGCGGTCGTTTCCGATTGAAGAGTCGTTTTGGAAGCGGATGCCACGGCTTTTTTCTCTGGCCGTAGGGCTTCCAGCCATTTGATGATCATGAGAATAAAGCCCAAGGCAATAAACGCGCCCGGTGGCAGGACAAACCCCAGGGCTGGATGAAAAGAGGCACCAAAAATATCCTGGCCGAATAGTTGCCCGGAGCCTAACAACTCGCGGGAGGCTCCCAACAAAAATAGGGCAAAGGTAAAGCCCAGACCGGAAGCGATGCCATCAATTGCGGATTGAACCACAGTGTTTTTCGAGGCAAAAGCCTCGGCACGTCCCAAAATAGCGCAGTTGACAACGATCAGCGGGATAAACAGTCCCAAAACCTTGTGAAGATCATGCAAATAGGCGTTCATGACCAGGTCGATGATGGTCACGAAAGAGGCGATGATAATGATGTAGGAGGGGATTCTGACATCGTTCGGAACATGATTTCTAACCAAAGAGACCACAACGTTGGAACCCAACAGCACCGCCAGGGACGCCAGGCCCATGCCGATTCCGTTTATGGCGGTGGTGGTGACGCCCAACAACGGACACATACCCAAAAGCTGGGCAAACACCACGTTGTTTTTCCAAAATCCGCTGGTGATGATTTCTCTGGTCGTGCTCATTTTGATTTCTCCGTAGAGGCGGTCACCGCTGGTTGAAAAATCTTTTCTTCGTTCTCAATAAAAAACTCAAGCCCTCTTTTGACGGCGCCGACAACGGCTCTGGGGGTAATGGTGGCTCCAGCAAATTGATCAAATTCACCGCCATCTTTTTTTACGCCCCACTTGGCATTTTCCAGGGTTTTGCCTTTGAAGGCGTTCGGCCAATCCGTGATGACAATTTTATCACCCAGTCCGGGTGTCTCGGCATGAACAACCACTTGAATGCCGGAGATTACGCCACCGGGCATGACCGCCATCATAATTTCAATGTTGCCGGAATAGCCATCCGGTGCGGTTACAACATAAGCCGCACCCAGATTCGCGCCCCCTTTGCGTCCCCGATAAAAAGTAACCGGTTTTAGCTTTCTGTTGAGCCGGACGTCGGCCAGTTGAACGCTATCGCTATCGGGTTGGTTGTCGAAACCCGTGGGAAGCACCTGGGTCAATGCGCGCATGATTTCCAGTCGCTTGGCCTCCGCTATGGGCTCGCGGGTTACAGATTCTGTTACTGCTAAAATGGAAGTGGCGACGAACCCAACAACCATCAACGCCAAACCCATTTTAATAAAATCGGGCATAATCAACTCCTATGATCTTGACTTGGCTTTACCATAGATTACCGGTTGCGTGTACTGATCGATCAGCGGCACTGCGGTATTCATGATGACAATGGCAAACGAGACCCCTTCGGGATATCCGCCCCAGGTACGAATGACGTAGGTCAAAAGACCACAGCCCAGACCGAACCAGATTTGACCTTTCGGGGTGACCGGAGAGGTGACCATATCTGTTGCCATGAAAAAAGCGGCCATCACCAATCCACCCGTAACCAGATGAAAGAGGGGATCGGGATATTTTTCCGGGCTGATAACCCAGAATACAGCCGCCGGCACCAGGCATCCGACAAACATCGAGAGTGGAATATGCCAGGTGATCAATCTTTTTCGAATCAGGTAAACCCCGCCCAGTGCCAGCAGAATCGCGGAGGTTTCTCCCAGAGAGCCGGTTACCAGTCCGCCCGCAGCGCCAATATGACTGAAGCCATAGTTGCCACCCAGTGCTTCAATGACCGAGCGTCCCAACCCCACTTCGGTTTTATATTGACCCAACGGGGTTGCCATGGAGACTGCGTCCATCAGTTCGGGGACGCCATGACTTCCCGAAAAAATGATGGCGATGGATTCGGAGAGTCCGTAGGCGTTCTCTCCGAAGAAACCGGTTGCTCCCGGCCAGGATGTCAGCTCGACGGGAAAGGAGATCAGCAGAAAAACCCGTGCGATCAAAGCGGGATTAAACATGTTGTAGCCCAAACCGCCATAGATCTGCTTGCCAACCAAAATGGCAAAGACGCCACCCACGACACAGATCCACCAAGGCGCATGTGCCGGTAGGGTCAGAGCCAACAAAAGGCCGGTCAAAGCGGCGGAGTTGTCTCTCAAAGTAGACGCCCGACCCCGCATTGTGTTCAGCACCCGCTCGGTTAACATGCAGGTCGCCGTGGTAATGACAATGACCAATAATGCCGGCCATCCGAACACCATCACCGACATGGCCGTGGCTGGTATCAATGCCCATATGACATATTTCATGATCTGTGGAACTGAATCCCCCCCGTGAACATGAGGCGAGGAGGATAAGATCAGATTCGATTCACTCATGGAACCTTCCCGTTACCGTAGTTTATCCAAAATCTGGTCAACAGAAGCTTCGACCAGATCCAGTATTATTGATCCGCAGACTCTGCACTGGTTTTTGCCGCTTTGGCGGCTCGGGCCGCTCTAGCGGCCTTTGCAACTCGGGCCGCTTTGGCTGCACGTTCGATCTTTGCAGCCTTTTCTGCGTCACCAATTGAGCTTGCTTCGCTCTCTTGGGCAACAGGTTCCTCTTTTACTGGGACCGAAGGAACCGCACGTTTTGTTTGCGCGGTCTCCGCTGCTTGGGATGCCGGAGAGGGTAAGGCAGGCTCGCTCTCTTGGGCGGCGGAGGTCGCCCCTCCCGCCGCTTTGGCTTCTCGGGCGGCTTTGGCAGCGCGGGCCGCTTTGGCCGCTAAAGCTGCTTTGGCGGCTCGGGCCGCTTTGTCGGATGGACTCGACTCCTCAGCCACCGCTGAGTTGGAGACAGGCTCCGGGGTGGTGGCTTGAGTTTTGTCGTTTTGGGCGGCGGCAGATTCTACCGCATTCTTGGCCGCCAGCCTCTCGGCGGTTTTGACCTTCATTTCGGCCTTTTTGCGCTCTTTTTCCTCGGCTTCCCGGGCCATTCTTTGCTCTTTTAAAGCCACGCGTTCACGGTCGGCTTTGGCTCTCTGTTCGGCCTTTTGTATGGCGGCAAGAGAAAATTTTCCATAGCGGAAATAATGAACAAGGGGAATATTGGAGGGACAGACGTAGGAGCAGGAACCACACTCAATGCAGTCAGACAGATTATACTTTGGCAGCGTGTCAAATTGGTCATTTTTAGCCAGCCAAGCCATTTGGCAAGGGACCAAGCTGATGGGGCAGACCTGAACACAGGAGCCGCAACGAATACAGGCCTGCTCGACCGTTTCGCTGGTCTCTTCCGGCATCATGCAGAGGATGCCAGAGGTGCCTTTGACCACCGGAACATCCAAGGTGTGCAGGGCGGTTCCCATCATGGGGCCACCGTTGATGACCTTGCGAACCCCCTGTTTCAGACCGCCGCAATGGTCTACCAAGGTTCGTACCGGGGTACCCAGAAGCACTTCGAGATTGGCCGGTCTGTTTATTCCCCGGCCCGTTACCGTGACCAGGCGTTGGATCAAGGGGCGGCCAAATTTAACCGCATCCCGAATGGCCACCGCCGTGGCGACGTTGTGAACGATGACACCAACATCCAAGGGTAGCTTGCCTGAACCGACCTGCCGTCCCGTCACCACTTCAATCAACTGTTTTTCCGAGCCTTGCGGATACATGACCGGCAAAACCACGACCCGAGTATAGGGCGACTCTTCAGCCGCTTTTTGCATGGCAAAAATGGCTTTGGGTTTGTTGTTCTCAATACCGATGACACACTCTTTGGTCTGCAACGCCCGCAGCATGATCTCGATGCCTTCGATCAGATCCCGCGCCCGCTCCTCCATCAGACGTGCGTCACAGGTGAGATAGGGCTCACACTCGACACCGTTGATCAGGAGCAGTTCCACAATCCGGTCTTCAGGGGGGGACATTTTGACAAAGCTGGGGAAGGATGCACCACCCAAACCGACAATCCCCGCTTCTCGAATTCGATTGCGGATCTCTTTGGGATCGGCACGGTGCGGATTTTCAAGACCCTCCAGTCCGTCAATCCAGGTATCTTTCCCATCCGGGTCCAACACGGCACAAAGCATGGTCAGACCGGAAGGATGACCAACGGTGTGTTGTTTTAGGTCGATGATGGTGCCGGAGGTCGGTGCATGAACCGGAGCGGAAATAAACCCGGTGGCATTGCCGATCAATTGACCTTTTTTGACCGTATCACCCGGTGAGATACAGGGTTCACACGGTGCGCCGATATGTTGATGCAGAGGAACGTATAGCCGTGTAGGCATGGCCAGGGGTTCGATGGCACAGTGCTGTGTGATCTCTTTGTTTTCTGGCGGGTGTACCCCTCCGTGAAAGGCCCGCAAAACAGATGCGACGATTCCCATACCTATCGTCCTCGCTCAAAAATTAAGATGAAACATTAAAACCAAAAAAGCGGACAAGTGATCATCCAGAGGCTTTTTTTAGTTGAAGGCGTGAGGCCCGGCCGGCTTCTCCCACATCCAGTCATAGATGGTCTGTTTGATGGGGACCATCTCTATGCAGTCAACCGGACAAGGCTCAATGCAGGCTTTGCAGTCCGTGCACATTTCGGCAATGACGGTGTGAGACTGTTTGTTGGCCCCGATGATGGCATCGACCGGACAGGCTTTGATACAAGCGGTACAGCCGATACATTTGACTTCATCGATGTAGGCGATTTTCGGGCCGGTGTCGGCTTCCATATCGACCGGTTCGATGCCCAGGAAATTCGCGATTTTTTCCATGGTCTCGATGCCCCCCGGCGAACAGAGGCTGATATCCTCGCCTTTACTCTCGTCCGCCAACGCTTCGGCATAGGGACGACAGCCGGGGTAACCGCAGTTTCCACAGTTGGTGGCAGGCAAAAAAGATTCAATTTCATCCGCTTTCGGGTCGCCTTCCACATGAAATTTTTTTGCAGCAAAGCCCAATCCAATCCCGGCGGCCAAGGCCATGCCGCTCATACTGATGATGGCTTCCAACATTCTAAGAGTCTCCTTACTTGACGATTCCAGCAAATCCCATGAAGGCCAGCGACATCAACCCGGCATTGACCAGGGAGATGGGAGAACCTTTAAAATAAGCTGGGACATCAGAGAGATCGATACGCTCACGCATACCGGCGAATAGTATCAGAACCAAACCAAACCCCAGCGCGGCACCGACGCCATACATGGCCGATTCCAAAAACCCCAACTCCTTTTGGATGTTCAGCAGGGCGACGCCCAATACGGCACAATTGGTCGTGATCAGAGGTAGAAAAATGCCGAGAGAAGCATAGAGAACCGGGCTGGTTTTGTGAACAACCATTTCTGTCAGTTGCACCAGAGAGGCAATGATCAGAATGAAAGAGAGGGTCTGGAGATACCCCAAATTGAGCGGGTCCAGAATGAAATTTTGTACCAGCCAGGAGATGACCGAGGCCAGGGTCATGACAAAGATAACAGCATAGGTCATGCCAATGGCTGTCTCGACTTTTTTGGATACGCCCAGAAACGGACAGACCCCGAGAAATTTGGCCAAAACAAAATTATTGACAAATACTGTGCTGACCAAAATAAGCAGAAAATCAGTCATCTGGTATTTTCCTTAAGCTTGTTAATAAACGCAAAATTATTTACTGATAGGTACGCCCCCCACTTTTTCCCGATTATATAACCGATTACTTATACTCCAACTCAGCAAACTTCGACAATGAAAAATTATCGGATTATTTTTTATATTTTAAAAAATATCTTGTTTATTGGGTGGTTGATGGCCCATTAATTATTGCAAACCTTCTCGCACTTGACTCCCTCGACAGTCAGGGTATCCTTCATTCACATTGTCTTTATTAGATTTTAATCTTCAAGGAGAGTTGCCATGTCGGCAATGAACGAACAAAAACAAGAAAATCCCAACCTGATCCCCGGCGTCAAACATGTCATTGCTGTCGCTTCGGGAAAAGGTGGAGTGGGTAAATCGACGACAGCGGTCAATCTGGCCATAGCGCTGTCGCAAACCGGAGCTTCGGTGGGTATTCTGGATTCAGATATCTATGGTCCAAGCATACCGAGAATGTTGAACATAAACGAAAAACCCCACGCCAAGGAAGGGGAGAAAATACCCCCGGTCATGGCGCATGGAATCAAAGCGATATCCATGGGGTTTTTCATGGACGAGGATACCCCCGTGGTCTGGCGTGGTCCCATGGTTGGAATGGCTGTCGAGCAGTTGCTCCGGGATGTCGATTGGGGTGAACTGGACTATCTGGTCATCGACTTGCCGCCTGGAACCGGTGATGCTCAGCTGACTCTGACCCAGAAGGTGCCCATTACCGGCGTCATCATCGTCTCTACCCCCCAGGCTGTTGCCTTGGCGGATGTTCGTAAAGGGGTCAACATGTTTAAAAAGGTCGATGTTCCCATTTTGGGGATCATTGAGAACATGTCCTATTTCATCTGTCCGAACTGTGATCATCAGGCGGATATCTTTTCCCACGGTGGGGCCAAAAAAGAGGCGGAAGATACTGGCATGAACTTTTTGGGCAACATTCCCCTGGACGCCCATATTCGGGAAGATGCGGATTCAGGCAACCCGATTCTGATCAGTCGTCCTGATAGTCCCCACAGCCAGCAGTATCGCGCCATTGTGGCCAGGGTCATTGACCTGATCGATGCCCAATCCGATTCAGCCCCCATGCCGAATATCGTCATCGAATAAACAGCGCAACACCCGTCACGTTTGGGCGTGAGAAACATACGATAAGTCCAAACGTGACGGGGTGGTTGACAGGTTGAAATTAGCCGAGAATTCGTCTGATACGCGGTATGAAATCGCGGGAATCGATGGGTTTGGTCAGAAAATCGTCTGCGCCAATCTGGAAGGCTTTCTCGCGTGTGCCGATGGATTCATCACCGGTGACCAAAATGGTTGGAATGTCTTTGGTCGCCGGATCGCCTCGAACAAAGGCCAAAAATTCAAAACCATCCATTTTTGGTAAATGTATGTCGCAGATGATCAGGTGATAGTGGTTTTTGGTCAACATCTTCAGTCCGGCAATGGCAGAGGAGGTCTCGTCGATGATGGTCTGCTTTTTGAGTAAATCTTTGGATAGCAGTTTTCGTACATCGGAATCATCGTCGATAATCAACACCCGTGGTAATACAATCGGTAAGGTGGCGGTAAAGGTGCTGCCGATGCCGTATTTGGATTCGACCAGTAGATCCCCATGATGAGCCAGCATTAAATCTCGACTGAAAGGCAGGCCAAATCCGGTCCCATGCTCTCCGGCCGTCCCGGTTGTGGATGTTTTTTCTTCCAGGTTAAACAACAGTTCCAGGCGTTTATTGCGGATGCCGACTCCGCTATCTTGAACCGCAATACTGGTTTCCTTTCCGTCGGGCTGAAAAACCGAAATGGTTCCCCCTTTTTTGGTAAATTTGACCGCATTGGAAAGCAGATTGTGAATCACCTCGCCGAACAGGTCTGGATCGGCAAAAACACGCATATATTCGTCGATGTCATTGCTTATTTTTATGCCCTTTTTGTCAGCGAGAGGGGTGATGTTGCTGATGTGCCGCTCGCAGAGAGAACGGGCATTGATAAATCGCAGTTTTGGTATGATCTTTCCTGTTTTCAAACGGCCAATGTTGAGGATTTCGTCAATCATCCGCAACATTTTCTGGCTGCTATCCAGAATCCAGGAGACATAGCCTTTCTGTTTTTTGCTCAAGGGGTTTTTGTTGTCTTTTTCGATGAGTTGAAGAAACCCCATGATGGTGGTAAACGGTCCTCTGAGATCGTGGGCAACCAGCGAGACAAACTTGTCTTTGAGTTGGGTCGCCCGTTCCGCCTCTTCTTTGGCTCGTTTGAGCTTTAGTTCATTTTCCCGGCGAAGGGTGATGTCTCTTGGAATGACAACCGTATGCCATCCGTCTGGATGTTTGATGGGGGAGATGGAGGCACCGACAAAGAATGTTTTATTGGTTTTGCTGATCACGTTGAATTCACTGATCTGGCCAACCATGCTTCCCTGGCCGGTGGTTTTATAATCTTGAAAACTGAGGATGAGTTTTTCCCGAAAATTTGATTCCGGTAGCAAGCAAAATACATCCCGACCCATGATCTCTTGTTCCGAATAGCCGAAGAGTCTCTCTGCGGCCGGATTCCAGAAGGTAATGCGCGCTTCCTGGTCGAGCATAAGGATGGGATCGTGAGCTGTTGAGGTGATGGTATCCAGACGATTTCGAGCTTCATGCAACTCTTTGGTCCGCTCTTTCACCCGTTCCTCCAAGTTGATCTTGGAGGTGCTAACCGCCTCAAGTGCCTCCTCAAGGGCTCGGGAATTGGCTACTTTTTCTAAAGTATGACGCAATACCCGGCTGATGGAGTCCAAGGATAACTCCGTTTTTCGGATGTAATCGTCCGCCCCGGAACGCAACGCTTCCAGAAGAGCCTCTTCTCCGGTTGTGCCGGTAAAGAGTATAAAACCGGCCCGGCTTCCACTATCACGCAGTTTGCGAATAAGGTCGGTTCCGGTTTCACCGCGCAAGCGATAGTCAACAAAGGCAATGTCTACGGATTTGGCCGACAGACAATTTAAAACCTCGGTGCCGGTGGCGCAGGTGGTGACGGTCAGATTCCAGGGTTTGATTTTTTTTAACAGGCCAGCCAACAGCGCCCGTTCGACCGGGTTATCATCGACGATGAGCACGTTCAAGGGCTTTTCGTTATTCAAGCGTTATCCATTCTCAGAAACATTGTTAAAATTGATAAAAAAACTCCCATCAGGATAGCACAATCCGGGTGAATAATATCCATTTTTTTATGTTCAGCAGGTAAAATTTGAAAAAAGAGCAAAGGATCTTTGTCGAGTTAAAATATTGAATATTCGGATATATCAAGAAATTTTATCCAAAATTGGAGAGCTGGCTGATGATGGCCAAGCAAAGAATGACGGGAATATGTCAGGGTGTTTTGAAGTTGGGTTGGAAAAATAAAAAAGACCTGGTAAACGATGTTACCAGGTCTTTTGAGAGCATCCTTGTCCAAGGGATGTTAGGGGGTTTATCGTCTAGGGTACAAGATAACTTAAGAGAAAAACTGAAATGAATGAAAATAAACTGGTTTGATTCTTGCTTTTACTTCTTGTCCATCGTTAACCAGTTATTCTGAATCGGATGGTTGGGTGTGCTTGAACCTAGGTTGAACCGGTAAACCTGCTTCTTGCGCCAGCCACACACGTTCAACTGCCGAATTTGGGTTGAACAACCGGGAAAAAGGAATCAAACGTGAATTCACTTCAAATTGTGATCAATAAAGAGGGATACGAGATTCATGATTCAGAGGGATCTCGCAGCCTCGTCTCAAACATTCGGCGGATGGATGAAGCACTGGAAATTTTCTGGGAACTGTCAGGCTCCCATAAGCATCCGCCCAAAAGCCTGGTGCCGGAGTGGGAGCCGTGGTTTGTTGCGCCGGGGGTTTTGGCTCCGGAATTACTCCAATAGGAGCGGTTCATTCCCGGCTATGATTCGCTTCAGGCTGGTTCCGTCACTTTGAAAAATCAAGGTTCCATCTTGGTCGGTGCGCCACAATCTGGCACCTGATTGTTTCCATCGTTCCAGTACTTCAGTTCGCGGAAACCGGTGTTGATTCAGCCAGCCGACACTGAAGACAACCTGATGGGGTCGGGTTTTCCCAATAAATATTGGCGTGCTGGAGGTGTTGCTGCCGTGGTGGGGAGCCAGGGTCAAGGTGACGGGGGTGAGAGTGGCCTGGTTAGACAGCCAATCCTCGCCTGCGGCCTGCAGATCTCCTGGAAAGAGAAATTGCTGTCGACCATTTTTGATGTTTAGAACCAGGGATCGGTCATTCAAATTGGTGAACAGTTGCCCGACTGGCGGAGGGAAAACTTGAATCTGCAACGGCCCGTCCTGGATGGTTTCCGCCTGTTTGAAACGTCGGACCAAAACCTGGGAGAGGTGGGCCTGTTCCAGCAGGTGTCGGTAGCTCTTGTTCTCCTGTTCCTGGAGAGGAAAATCACCCAACCAGAGTTCTTCCACCTTGAAATTTTGCATTAAACGGCCGGCCCCGGCCATATGATCGGATTGGGGGTGGCTGATGACGATTCGCTGCAACCGATCGACGCCATAGTGCCACAGATAGGCCGAAATGATCGACTCACCAACGTTGAATCGATCTGTTACGGTTCCGCCGGCATCCAATACTGACCAGTTTCCCGTGGGGGAACGAAAAACGGCGGATTGGGCCTGTCCCACATCCAAAATCGCCAGATGAAAGGTTCCTTCAGTCGAGGGGACTGGTTTTGGCAGGAATAGAGCGGATAGGGCCAGACAAAAAACCACAATCTTGACTGTGATCCTGGTCAGCATTCCTGCCCAGACCATTCCAAAGAAACAGAGCCCCAGTCCCACAGCAGAAGGGCCGCTGACTCGCTGCCATGCTCCGGGAAGGTCGGAAATCCACTCGATCCAATGTTGTAGAACAGACAGGCTCCACGCCATTGCGTGTAAAAACCAATCCGCCAATACCGGGTGTAATCCTTGGCTGATCAAGGCGAGCAAGCCCAAAGGAGCGCTGATCAGCGAGACCCAGGGGACGGCCAGAAAATTTCCCAGAAAACCGTAGGGAACCAAACGGTGAAAATGGAAGAAAACAATAGGTGCCATTGCGATTTGCATGAGCAGGGTAATGGCGATCAAATCGAGCACTTTTTTGCGCCAGGTTGATGATTTTTCAAGATATGGTGCACCAATCAGCAAAATAGCCACGGCCAGAAATGAGAGTTGAAACCCCGCTTGGAAAAGTTCAAATGGGTGCCAGAGCAGCAGAATGATGGCGGCCAATATGAGCGCACGCCAACCGGCTCGATGCCGAGCAAAAAAATAGGCCAGCAGATAGAGGCCGATCATGATCGCCGCTCGTTGGGTGGAAAGAGACCATCCAGCCAGCGACGCATAGGTGATCAGTGGCGGCAGGGAGAGCAGGGAGGCGGGTCGTTTGTTGTCATGAGCGATGGAAAATGCCGGGATCAACGCCAATAAAAACCGAATCAAAAAAAAACTCCAGCCCGCTACCAAACCCAGGTGTAGACCGGAAATGGCGATTAAATGAAGGGTTCCCGATAGAGAGAGCGCCTCATTGGTGGAATACTCTATCCGCCCCCGTTTGCCGACCAGCAGTGCCTCGACCAGGCCCTGATTCTCTTTGTCCACCGTATTGCCAACCCAATCAGAAATTTTTTGGCGCAGTCGATTCCACCGATAGCCATTGGTGTGGGAGAGTGGCAGAACCGCTTCCGTCGCATATCCGGTTCCGACAATGCCCCGGTTTCGCAGAAATTGACCATAATCAAACAGGCCAGGCGCATTGGGTGAACGAAGGGGAAACAATTTGGCGGAAATGGAGACCCGGTCTCCAGGCAGGGCCAAAACCGGTTTTTTATAAATGGTAATTTGCAACAATCCGTCAGTTTGCCAATGGTGTGAGGAGACCTGGCCCTGGTCCAGCCAGATGCGGGTGGAACCGAACCGGTCCTCCCGGTCGGCAACTACCCCGGTCAATGGGAGCCGTTTTTGTTTCAAAGCGTCAATGGTCAAGGCCAACTGTTCCAGGTGTTTTTGCTCAATTTGGCTGGAGCGTATTGATTCCAGATGCCAAAAGGATGCGCCAAGACCGCCGAGCAGACCGATGCCCAAGGGCAAAAGCGCCATAGCGACAGGGGTCGATTGTTTCCAGCGCAGCCAGACGGCCCAGAAGCCGACAAACAGAGCGGAAGAGATCAGGACCGTTCGGGCGGATGGATCTTGGGCCAGAAGAAATAGAATGCCGACAACCGTACCGGCTAGAAAAAGAGAGAGAGCGGTCGGGGTTAAATTCGGCAAGAGGTTGTTGGCGGCAGTTCGAATCATTCTGAATTGATCGTATCAATGATTAACCAAAACAAAGGGCGGCAGGAGCAGAAAAATCCTCGTCAACGGAGGATTTTTTCACTATTTTTGCGAAAATATATATTTCATAATATAATTTTTACCCGGTCCTAATAATTATAACGATGACGCTTGCATTTGTCGTTCAGTTGATTATACTATAAAAAATTGCATTTTTTGTTAATGGAAGGAGGCTAACCGTTGGGCCACATTAAAAAACCTTTGTTCCGCAACGTCGTTCTGATCATCTCCAGTGGCGTGATCATCGCCGGGATTACAGCCTTCGGCATTGCGGATGTGGATGAGCTGATCCGCGAAGACAACCGACTGGGGCCGGTTATCGCCGCCTCTCGAATCATTGTCCCCCTGTTTGGTGTTATTGGCGTTGCCTATTTGTTGGGCAATATTCGGAAATGTGAAGCGTGCGGTAAAGTTTTCTTCTGGCGACGCCGGAGAAAAAGTGAATAATCCTTTCCGATCAAGAGTTGATTTTTCAAACATTTTTTCCTGAAACCTGCCCAATCCGTTGGTCGGTTTTTTTTGCTCGATGGTGTTTATCGAATTTCGGATCGAATCTTTACTTCGACGTTTAAAACCAATTTGCCCAGTTGCCCAGCCTACAATTGGTTTGGCCAGTGTCTCATACCCCAGATCCAGGGGTTGGTTGGTCGTCTATCTGTTCAACCGCCGTTTCCAGGTTCAATCAGCCGATCGTGATCGGAAAAAAAGAGTGGGCCGATAAGCCGGGTTCTGTCCTCAACCCATGGGGTCGAGGGGTGACCATTCATCTAGGATGGCTGTTGCCAGACACCTCAAGCGACCTACCCGGAAACTGGACGGAGCCGCCCTGAACGTTTCCCTATTTGGTCTTGCTCCAGACGGGGTTTGCCGTGCCGTCTCCGTTACCGGAAAACGCGGTGCGCTCTTACCGCACCCTTTCACCCTTACCGGAAGAGATTCTGTTCCGGCGGTTTGCTTTCTGTGGCACTTTCCCTAGGGTTGCCCCCGCCGGGCGTTACCCGGCGTCTTGCCCTGCGGAGCCCGGACTTTCCTCCAGTTGACCGGATGCAAGCACCCGTCAACCAGCGGCCACCTGGCCCACTCAATCCAATAAAGCATATCATCGAACAGGCAGAATACCCGCATAAAAAAAGCGGAAGGAGCACTTTTGCACGCCAAACGGTCGAATCAGGGGAGGCGCAATACGGAGGTGGCTTTCTATCCGGGTCAAAGGAGCAGGCAAAGTGCACAAAACCACTGTCTGAAGTCAACCAATACTTGTGCCTGTCCCTGTTGCGCTTTATTCTACAAGGAGATGGCGTCAGAACGGCGCAACGCTCATTTGTTTGTCTGGAAAACTATGGATTCCCTTAAAAAATTGACTGACATGACCTTGACAGGGTTTTTTTCAGAGTCGCAAAAGGCGATCAACGATCTGACCCATCTCGCTTTGGATAGACGTGTTCGCCTGGCTGTTACCGGCCTGAATCAAAGTGGTAAGACCGCCTTTATCACCTCTCTTATTCATCAATTGTTGCATGGATTGGGAGGCGGGCACCTGCCTTTTTTTGGTGCGTTATCCCAAAACCGGTTCTTTGGAGCCAAGACCATGTTGCAACCCAACATGGAAATACCGGCCTTTCGTTATGATCAGTTCATCACCACCCTGACCGCAGAAAAACCCCAATTTCCAAACGCGACCGATAGCTTGAGTGAAATCCGGCTGGCCATTCGTTTTCAACCCACCGGATTCATCAAAAGGCAGCTCTCGCCGACGGCGACGCTCTACTTGGATATAGTTGACTATCCGGGGGAGTGGTTGATGGACCTGCCTCTATTGGAGATGACATTCCAACAGTGGTCTGAGCAACAGTTCCGCTTTTGCCAGGAGAATCCCAGAGCAGCTTTGGCCTCGGAGTGGCTACACTATCTCGACTCCATCGATAGTCAAAAAGAGGCGGATGAGCAATCCATGCGTCAGGCGAGCACCCTGTTCACCCAATTCTTGCTCGACTGTCGCGATCAGAAAACCGGCTTGAGCTATCTTCAGCCCGGTCGGTTTTTAATACCAGGGGATTTGAAAGATACCCCGCTGTTGACTTTCTGCCCTCTAAAAAGCGCAGAGGCCAGTATCAGCTCCGGTAGTATCTATGAGGTGATGGAAAAACGGTTTGAATCCTACAAGGAGCGCGTTGTTCGAAAATTTTACAAAGAACATTTTTCTCAGTTTGATCGGCAGATCGTTCTGGTCGATCTACAAAAGGCTTTGAACCATGGTCCCAGCAGTTTTGCCGATATGCAGGGGGCGTTGCAGGGGATTCTAAACAGTTTTAATTATGGCAACTCGACCCTTTTAAACCGACTTTTTCAGCCTAAAATTGATAAACTGCTGTTTGTTGCCACCAAGGCCGACCATGTCGCGGCCAACCAGCATCCCAATCTGGAACGATTGCTTGCCCAGATGGTGGTTCGCCCGACCAATGAAGCGGTTTTTCAGGGAGTGGAGGTCAAAACCCTGGCGATCTCTTCCGTGGTCTGCACCCAGACCGTCGTTCGGGAGCATCAGGGGCGCAGACTCTCCTTTGTCAAAGGCACGCCAAAAAATCGCGATGAGGAGGTTTTGTTGTTTCCGGGCGAAATTCCAGAATCCCTTCCTTCAGCATCCGATTGGGTTGAGAGCCGGTTTAATTTTTTGGATTTTAAGCCTCAAGTCGGAGTTGGTCGGACGGCAACGATTCCTCATCTGCGAATGGATCAGGCCATTGAGTTTCTCTTGGGAGATAAACTGCTATGAGCGCGCAAGTCAAATGGGCGACCCCTGTTGAGCTGAAAATTGAGCCGGAAAAGGGGGCCGTTTCCAGTGAAGAAAACAAGCCGGTTGTTTCCAAAATATCCCCTTTTTTGCTGCCTGGTGAGATCAAGGAGGGGGATGATATTCAACAGGAGCCGGAAGCGGAACCGCTAACGGAGTCCGAGTCATCTGAAGAGGCCTTGCCTTGGGGGGAGGGGTGGGAGCGGGAACCGAAAAATCGTTCGTTCAGATGGTTTCTTCTGTTGAGTTTGGTTTTTGTTTTGGCCATCATCATCCAGGACACCCTGTTTTTTCTGCAAGCCCAATTTGCCCGTAGCCAAGCGTTGGGTTGGGGATTTGGCCTGTTATCCATGGCGGTTGGTGGGGCTCTGTTGGCGGTGGTTGTTGCTGAGATCAAAAGCTACCGGGCGGTACAAAAAATCAGCATTTTGCAAGATCAGGTCAAGAAGATCAATCAACGGGGGGTCTACGGTAACGGTCTGGCTTTTACGACAAAAATAATGGCTGGCTATCGAAACCGAACGGAACTGGAACCGGGCTTTCGCCAGTTTCAGGAGGTAATGGATTCCAATCTGGATGACCGGGAGATCCTGGCTCTTTTTTCGGAACATGTTTTTGAGCAGGTTGATAAAAAAGCCTATGATATCGTTGTTAAAAATGCGTCGGTCTCGGCTTTGTTGACGGCGATCAGTCCGATGCTCTGGTTGGATGCCCTGTTATTTTTATGGCGCAACATCCGAATGATCCGCCAAATTGCTCTTTGTTACGGATTCCGTCCCGGTTTTGTTGGCACCATTTCCCTGGTCAAAGGGGTTTTGCAGGGGGTGATGCTCAGTGCCACGACCAGCTTTCTGACCGAAGAGGCGACCAATTCGGTTGGTACCTCTGTTGCCTCCGTTTTGTTTGCCAAAGCCGGGCAGGGGATGGCCAACGGTCTGCTTTCGGCCCGCGTCGGCATTCAAGCCATGCAGCTAAGCCGGCCTATTCCTTTTTCAGCTGAACAGCGTCCATCTTTAAAGCGCGTCCGGTCCGAGATGGTGGAACAGGTTAAAAAACAGCTTCTTTAACCTGGGTTCGGCAGAGCATGGTTTTTCAGTATAAAAGGTTGAAATTTGAATCTGACCATCATTTTTAATTGATGAATACTCAATTTGTTATTAGTATGTGCTGTTCACCGTGATAAATGCCAATTGCTGGGGTGCCACAGCTTTCTGGATAATATAAGATAAGCCTTTGATCTTCCAGCCTGCGACAGTAAAAGAGAGGGTTCCATGAGACGGCGACTGGTAGTCGGAAATTGGAAAATGAACGGTATTATCGAGACAGCTCAGGAGTTGGCTGGGGAGATTTTATCTGGGCTGGCCGAACGTGAAGAGATTAAAATGCCGTGTGAGGTTGTGGTCTGTCCCCCTTTTACGGCCTTGTATAGCGTCAACCGACTGTTGGTCTCCTCCTCCGTTAAATTGGGCGGACAGAACATGTCGGAGTATCCACATGGTGCTCACACCGGTGAAGTTTGCGGTATCATGTTGCGTAATGTTGGCTGCTGGTATGTCATTTTGGGACACTCGGAAAGACGGGCCGATAACGCTGAAGATAACGAAACAATCGGTCGTAAGACGGCCGCCTCCTATCGAGATGGTCTGATTCCAATCGTTTGTCTGGGGGAAACCCTGGAGCAGAGGGAGCAATCACGCACGTTGGAGGTGATTCAAGCTCAACTGGCAGCGGTGCTACCTTTTTTGCCGGAGAAACCGGCCAACTCTCAACAGTTGGTGCTGGCTTATGAGCCGGTTTGGGCTATTGGTACCGGAAAACAGGCCAGCTTGGATCAAATCCAGGAGGTCCATGGATTTATCCGTCAGTTTTTAGCTGAAAACCGGGGCGAGGAGCTGGCAGCAAAAACCCGGATTCTCTACGGTGGTTCCGTTAAACCAAACAATGCAGTCGGAATTTTTGGTCTGAAAGATGTTGATGGCGGGTTGATTGGTGGCGCTGCCTTGAATGCGGTCGATTTTTTGGCCATTATCGACGCCTACCCGGATGAATTTTAACCGGCATCTTCGTTGGTTGTTGTGCTGGAATTTAAACTGAAATGGAGTTGAGTACGTTATGGATCTGGTTATTACTGTCGCGCATATCATTGCGTGTTTTACCCTGATATTTGTTGTTTTGCTCCAAAAAGGTAGTGGAGCAGATATGGGATCTGCCTTCGGTGGTGGCTCGGAGAGTGTTTTTGGCGCCCGTGGTTCCGGCAGCTTTCTGGGAAAGTTGACGGCCGGTATTGCAACGATTTTTATTTTGACCAGCATGACCTTGGCCTTCTTCACCAATAATCAGAGTCCGTCGATCTCGGTTATGGAAACCGCCCCTATAGAACAAAAAATGCCACCGACGGAGACGGTCCCGGAAATTCCCCTACCGCCCAAAGCGACGGCATCAGAGGCCAGTCAGGAGTCTGCTCCGACAGTCGGTTCCAAACCGATTCCCCTGCCTGAATAAAACCAAGCCATTTTGGGGCTTAAAAAAAACCCGGTCTGTTCAGACCGGGTTTTTTTGCTGATATTTTTGATTCATGGGTCGGGCAAGTACGTTGGACCCTCGCCCTGTCAGGCTGTGCCGAATCCAGATTAAACCGAGATTCGGTCTTAGCGGGTCAGCCTTTTATATTTCACCCGTTTGGGATTGTTGGCATCAACGCCCAGTCGTTTTTTGCGGTCTTCTTCATAGTCTTGATAATTGCCCTCGAAGAAGGTGACGGACGAATCCCCCTCAAAAGCGAGAATGTGGGTGGCGATACGATCCAGAAACCAACGATCATGGGATACAACGATGGCGCTTCCGGGGAATTCGACCAAAGCCTCCTCCAGAGCGCGAAGGGTCTCCACATCCAGATCGTTGGTCGGTTCATCCAGCAGTAGAACGTTGCCACCACTCTTGACCACTTTGGCCAGATGAACCCGATTACGTTCCCCGCCGGAGAGAAATTTGACCTTCTTTTGTTGGTCCGCCCCTTTAAAGTTGAACCAGGAGACGTACGCCCGCGAGTTGACCTCGCGGTCGCCAAGGTCGAGCATGTCCTGATCGTCGGAAATGACATCCCAGACATTTTTTTCCGGGTCCATCCCTTCGCGACTTTGATCGACATAGGCCAGCTTGACGGTTTCACCCAGGGCCAAAGTGCCGCTATCGGGTTTCTCCGTGCCACTCAACATTCTTAAAAATGTGGTTTTTCCCGAGCCGTTCCCACCGATGATTCCCAGAACACCCCCTTGTGGCAGCAGAAAGGAGAGATCGTCGATCAAAGCCCGATCACCAAATCCTTTGCAGAGATTTTTGGCCTCCAGAACCACATCGCCCAAGCGTGGGCCGGTGGGAATGAACAGGGTGTTGGTCTCATGGCGTTTTTCCTTGGAAATCCGGGACATCTCTTCGTAGGATCGCAAACGGGCCTTGCTTTTGGATTGGCGTGCTTTTTGGGAGGAGTTGACCCATTCCAATTCAGTCTTCAACCGTTTTTGCAGGGCGTCACCTTCGCGCTTTTCTTGAGTCAGGCGTTCGCTCTTCTGGGCTAGCCAGGAGGAATAGTTGCCCTCCCAGGGAATGCCGCGACCCCGATCCAGTTCCAGAATCCAGCCGGCTACGTTATCGAGGAAATAACGGTCATGGGTGACGGCCACCACCGTGCCGGGATAATCATGAAGAAACCGTTCCAGCCAAGCCACCGATTCAGCATCCAGATGGTTGGTCGGTTCGTCCAGCAATAAAATATCCGGGGCGGAAAGGAGCAGTCGGCACAAGGCGACCCGGCGCACTTCACCGCCGGACAATTTGCTGACGTCCGCATCCCAGGGCGGAAGACGCAAGGCGTCGGCGGCGATCTCCAGTTTGCGATCCAAATCCCAGCCATCGACCTGATCAATGGCTTCTTGAAGGTCACCCTGTTCTTGGATGAGGGCGTTCATCTCTTCGTCATCGGTTACCTCGCCGAATTTCATGGAGACCTCGTTGAAGCGGTCCAATAAGGCTTTGGTGGAGGCAACCCCCTCTTCGACATTACCCCGGACCCCTTTGGATGGGTCCAAAATCGGTTCTTGAGGAAGATAACCGGCTCTGACTCCTTCAGCGGGGGCGGCCTCGCCGTTAAAATCATCATCCAGGCCGGCCATGATTTTAAGTAGAGAGGATTTGCCTGACCCGTTCAGACCCAAAACACCAATCTTGGCGCCGGGGTAGAAGGCCAGGGTGATATCTTCCAGAATAATCCGTTTGGGTGGCACCACCTTGGTGACACGCTGCATGGTGAAAATGTATTGGGGGTTAGCCATGATTATTTATCCGACAGGTGTGAGCCATTGAGTATGGTTGGGGTGCCGTCCATTGACGACATCGAAGTAGAGGCTTTGAATCTGTTTGGTGATGGGGCCGGCGGTTCCACTACCGATGGTTCGGTTGTCCAGTGATCGAATTGGGGTAAGTTCAGCTGCCGTTCCGGTGAAAAACGCCTCGTCAGCGATGTAGACCTCATCTCGAGGGAAGCGCTGCTCAACCAACTCCAGGCCCATCTCTTTGATCAGGGTTACAACCGTGTGACGGGTGATGCCGTCCAGAGCGGAATCCAAGGGCGGGGTGATCAGGCGGTTGTTTTTGACGATGAAAATATTCTCCCCCGATCCTTCGGAAACATAGCCTTCGGTATCCAGAAGCAATGCCTCTTCATAGCCGCATGCCAGAGCTTCGGTTTTGGCCAGAATGGAGTTGGAATAGTTGCCGACAGCCTTGGCACGGGTCATGGTGACATTGGGATGGTGACGGGTAAACGAGGAGGTTTTGATACGGATGCCGTTGGCCATTCCATCCTCTCCCAGATAAGCTCCCCATTCCCAGGCCGCCACCGCCGCATGAACCTTGCAGGCCGCGGTATTGATACCCATGCTTTCCGATCCGAAAAAAACCAGGGGCCGGATATAAGCTGAAGGAAGGTGGTTCTCCTTGACGGCCATGACACAGGCATCGGAAATCTCCTGTTGGCTGAAAGGAATCTCCATGCCTAAAATATGCGCCGATTGAAACAGGCGTTTTATGTGTTCGGGCAGGCGAAAGATCGCTGGACCCTGAGACCCGTCATAACAGCGAATTCCTTCAAAAACCCCCATTCCATAGTGCAGGGTATGGGTCAGGACATGGACTTTGGCCTCCCGCCAGTCGACTAGTTGTCCATCCATCCAAATTTTTCCGTCTCGATCTCCCATGGAGTCACTCATGGCTTTATCCTTAACTTGGCAAGTCAATCAATATTTTGAAAACGACACTATAACATTATGTCAAAAAAAAAACAGTATGACTTTCCATTGTCGCTCGCTCTGGCTCTTGGGGCAAGCCATGTTTCCAATAATTTTCAAAAAAAAGTATGATCCGGTTGGCTGAGAATCTCTTGTTGATTTTTTTGTACGGGTTTTTCAACGGTAATTATTTGGATTGAATGTGTTTTATTTGACAGCTTTTCTTTATGAAATTTAGCGAAAGATTGATTATTTATGGTTGGTATCGGATTTGCAATTACCCTGTCAGATTCGTACCAATGGAGGATGTTATGAACGGTAATATCGGAGCGACAACCTATACGGCCCAACCCAGGCTGAATCAGCCGGAAGAGCGTAACGGTGTGCAGATTCATTTGGGAAGAAGCGGATATCAGTTCAATCAGGTATTGGACCTGGTGGCACCGGCTGAGGGATCAAACTCCTCATCAAAGTTTGGCCAGTTGGACAATAAGGGGTTGTTGGATACCGACTCCTTGGAGAAGGTTGCAACCCTGATGGGGGAGCGAAAGGAGCAACATGTCAACTGGAAACAGATGGCAATGGCCAAACATTCCCTTCAAAAAATAGCCGTTAACAGTGCGGTGGGTGTGGCCCGTTCGGCCTACAAAATTTATTCAAACAGTTCAAGGGAGTTGATCGATCCATCGAGTGTGCGGGGGGTTGATGTGATCTCTTCTGATTTGGTCGATTTTCGACGTTAACAACCGTAATAAAAGGTCATAAAATGGATACTATCGGCGCGGCATTTGGTCGTGAAATACAAAATTCGCTTAAAATACTCTCTCAGGAGGCCCGAATGGAGCGGCTTGAGTGTGCGGTCTCCATGATTGATGAATTACGGTCCACCCTGGTTGAAGAGGATGGTAAGGGGTCGCCGACCGGATATCTGACCGTTGAGGCCTGGATGAAGTTGTTGGATCGTTGGGACCGAAATCTTCAAGGGGTTTCAGAGCGAAAAATCAAATACACCATCTCTTTTGTCGAAGAGGGGTTGGGAAAAGAGGGTATGTATGCCCCTCCCATCGGTGTTTTGCTGGGAGAGTTGAAATCCTTTCTGCAATCTTCCGTCGCAACCGCTCCCAATGAAATTCAAGTGGCCGCTTGACCTCCTGTTGGCGTATTGACAAAAATTGGCCAAAACGACGTTTTTTGTCAAAAGTCCGGTATGAAAATAAAAAAAACCGCTCAATCTCATGTGATGAGCGGTTTTTTTTGTGAAAAGTAACATTATTTTTCAACTTGTTAAGCGGATCTGTTGTGGCTTTTCTGGCTGTCATTAATAATCTGGCATCCTTTATGCAGTTAATTGTCTGCGTCTGTATTGAATGCGCTTTGTTCAGGCAGAACCGGGTATGGCCATCCGCTGCTTTGGTCGTCAAACGTTTCAGTCTGTTCCGGTCGAGACAAAAGGTCAGAAAGGTTCAGCACTGGACCCAGGGAAGTTGATGAAAACGCCAGCCATTGACGCTGGAACGATGGTGATTTTCATCTCGATCACCTTCAAAACCTTCATCGACATGACAGACCTTCATGAAGCCGGCCTCCAGGAGGGTGTTGCCCGCATCGATGGATCGATGACCAGAACGGCAGATGAGAACCAGGGTTTGATCTTTACTGGCAACCTGATTGACCTCATCGAGAAAGTCTGGATTGAGTTCATAATCCGGGGCATCCTGCCAGGGAATATTGATGACGTTGGGAGGACTGCCGACAAAAAAGTGTTCAATCTCGGCACGAATATCGAGGAAAACGACCTCTTTTTGTTGAACCAGTTCATAGGCTTCCTTCGGGGATAAGCCGATGAGATTGGGATGTGAACGGCTATGGGGGGCAGAAGGCATCATGGTTTTTACGGTTTCTCTCGTTTGGAAGTTTTCAGAAAATAAAGATAAATTTTAGTTTCGTTAAAAAAATTGTCGAAACTTAAATCTATCCGTTCCATTTCTTATACAAAATGATAGTATCTGTGGATGGTATGGTTCAAGTTCCAAGGGACTGAGTGATTGCACACCAACGACGAGGGGGTCGTAATGGATACCGATCAAGACTCAACAGGTTCATTGTACCTCAACTCTTACCAAAAAGCTAAGAGCCGATTATGTTGATCTCCAACAAGAATTATCCAAAACGCAAACAGGCCAATCGCGGCGCTCAGGCTCAACGTGGATTGAGAGGGCGGCCCTGGGCGGGTAAACCTTCCATTCTGGAGAATCAGAACGTCTGCCGACGGGATCGAAAGTCTACGTTGGCTGCCAATCCTTCAGTGCAGAACCGTCCTCGTCAAGCGAAACCGGACCAATGGGGAGGAGTGGACCCCAACAACAGTGAATGGCGCACACGCTTCTTGGAGGGTGGTTTTGTCATCGCGGCGGGACTTTCCGATCTGGTTCGCAATACCATGACCCATATGGTTGAGTTGGTTCGAGGAGGACGGGAGGTCATTGAGAACGTCTCTCAGGCGCAGAGCAAAATGTCGCCCTCTGAGAAAAATGGCCTGTTCTCGTCCAGTCGGGTGGAGCCGGATTTGGGGGCTGGATTTCTTGAGCCTCAGTCATCGGAGTGGTCTACGGCTTTAGAAAGCGGTGAATATTCCGATTTTTCTTCGATGAATAGAGGCTTTACCGGGTTTGGAATCGACCAGCCGGAGTTTGAAGAGCTGTTGCCGAATCATCCGGATAAAATCCGCCATACCATCGAATGGAGTAAAATGGACTCTCAGGATCAAGAAGAGGTGGGGTTGGAGGAAGATGAACTGTATGATCAGGCCGGTGCTTTGCGTTCCATGTTTTCCAATCGCTCGCCTGAACTGTAAATCAACCTGGATTGGCCGTTGAATGAGCGTTCGGAAATTTACCGAATCCAGGTGAACAGATAAACCAGTTTATTGTGCCCTTTTAAAATACTCAACGACCTTTTTTTCTGACAAATCTGCTGTTGAATTGATCAATTCACTTTTCTTTTTGTGCAAAGGTGATTGTTAAATCAAGGAAATATTGGAAATTCCCCTCTGTCGACATTTCTAAAACTTTTCCTTTGCCCTGAAATTGCCTAAAATCCCATCTATAATGATGTTTGGTCTGTTGGTCTTGGTTTGTATTCATTCGTAACGCTTCAGAACCGCCACTGTTCCCGCAGCCGTCTGATGTGATACTGGGCCAACCTGAGATCCGCTTTAGGGAGATACCAAATTGGTTGTGCCATGCGCGCACGTTCAACTGCCGAATCTAGGATTATTGATGCATTGGATTGGCCTGATTTCTAATGTTTTTTGGCAACCTGACGGGGCTTGAGAAGCCGTTATGAACGCCAAACAATTTACCGACGCTCTTCCACCGGGATCAAAATTGCTCTGGTTTGAAATCCTGGATGTTTTAGGCAAGGGAGGCTTTGGGATAACCTATTTGGGCCGGGATACCAATCAAGACCAGTTAGTTGCGATCAAGGAGTATCTGCCGGGTGCTTTTGCCTCTCGCACGGAAGCCCGTGAGGTGCGCCCCAACTCACCCTCGGACGCCAAAACCTTTGAGTGGGGACTGGAGCGTTTTTTGAAGGAGGCTCAGACCCTGGCCCGATTCAAACATCCGGCCATTGTCCGGGTGGTCAGTTTCTTCCGAAACAGCAATACCGCCTACATGGTGATGGACTATGTGGAGGGAGAGGGGCTGGATTCTATCCTCAAAAAAAGAAAAACCTTGCCAGAACCTGAATTAAAAGAGATTCTCCCTTCTCTTCTCGATGGTCTGGAGGTTCTGCACGACGCCAATTATATCCATCGAGACCTCAAACCTCCCAATATTCATATTCGCAAAGATGGAACGCCGATCATTCTGGATTTTGGCTCGGCTCGGCAGTCGGTCGCGGGTCAAGGCGATGAGATGACCAGTCTGCTCAGCCTCGGCTATTCACCATTCGAGCAATACGACTCCTCCGGCGAAAGACAAGGGCCATGGTCGGACATCTATGCCATGAGTGGTGTTTTGTATCGCTGTATTACCGGTAAAAAACCGCCGGATGCCGCCATGCGCATCGCCTCTCGACTTCGCAATCAGGAAGATCCCATGCGTACCGCCCAATTCATGGGCCAAGGCCGATACAGTGACTCTTTTTTAAAAGCCATCGATGATGGGCTTCAGGTTATGGAGACCGATCGACCTCAATCTGTCGGTGAGTGGCGTTATGGTCTGCTGGGCATCAAAAAGGCAGCGATTCAAGAGTCTCCCACCGTCATTAAAGGCAGAACCGGCCTGGTTCGAACCGGAACGGACTTGAAAAAACGCAAAAAAAGCAGTTGGCGCAGCTTTATCGCCTCTGTCAACGAGTTTGGGCAGGAGGTGAAAAATCGGGAAGAGGTTCTTACGGCTCAGCACCAAACCGACAAAGCAGCCCCGGTTCCGATTAAAACCATGACGCCACCTGTTCAAACGGTTTTCCCGGTTGATCCGCCCGTTTCTGCTCCGCCCTCCACTCCGTCAGCCGCTTCTTTCGGCCAAAAGCCGGTTTCCAATCAGATCGATTCCCTGACAAGCCTGGAATTCATCTGGGTACCGGGGGGAACGTTCCAAATGGGTTCTCAGCCGAGTGAACCGGGTCGGGATGCCGATGAAGGTCCGGTTCATGAAGTGTGTCTGGACGGATTCTGGATGTCAAAATTTCCCATTACCTGGGAGGTCTGGCGACAGGTGATGGGAAATTATCCACCGGATCAGTTTCAGCCGGAAAAAGCTAAGCATCCGGTAGAGAGCATCCGCTGGGAGGACATCAGGAAGTTTCTCACCCGTTTTTCCAATATGGGCTCAGGCCTCCACCGATATCGTCTGCCCACCGAGGCCGAGTGGGAGTATGCGGCCAGAAGCGGTACACAAACCATTTTTCCCTTCAAAGGTGGCGGGCGAGCCTTGGAGGAACATGCCTGGTACAAAGGCAACTCCCAGAAATGCACTCATCCGGTCGGAGAAAAACAACCCAACCCCTGGGGGTTTCACGATATGCTCGGAAACGTTTGGGAGTGGGTCGAGGATTGGTATGGTGCGACCTTTTATGAAAACAGCCCTATTAAAAACCCCTCCAGAGCTGGTGATGTCGGCAAAAACCGGATAGTCAGAGGGGGGAGTTGGGCCTCGTCAGCCAAAGATTGCCGTCCGACCAACCGTCAGCCGGTCTCACCAAGAATGTGCAATAATATGGTTGGTTTTCGCATTATCCGATTGGACAAATAATCCGGGATCACACGGTTGTCGATGGGCAACCGGCACAAGCGCTTGATTCACCTGCAAGGGGTCGCACCGCTTCACGGTCCACGGCTGAATTCGATGTGCTTCTTTTTTGTGCTGCAAAAACAAAAAATGATCAAAATACAGGCTGATCGCTCGAATTTTGATCACCCCCATTCCCGTTTAGCATTGTTTATATGCGACCTTGTCTTGAAAAAATGACCATTTATGGAAGGTTAGAGTGACTGGCGTTTCTTTTGCAGTGGCAACCGCAATTGTGCCTGGCTTTTCAGGACTCTGATTTCGACCGGATGATCCTTTGAGATCGATCCATCAAATAGGGAAACATATTTTAAACATGAAGTTTTTTACTGTTTTATTAACGATTCTCTCTGTTCCAACCGTCGCTTTGGCCGATGATGGGGCCGGCTTGAATATGGCCAATACCGCTTGGATATTAACTTCCACGGCACTGGTACTGTTTATGACTCTGCCCGGCCTGGCTCTTTTTTATGGAGGCTTGGTCCGAACCAAAAACATTCTCTCCATACTCATGCAGTGTTTTGCGATTAGCAGTCTGGTCTCAGTCCTTTGGTATGGTTTTGTCTACAGCCTGGCTTTTGGAGATGGTGGAAGCTTGAATGGGTTTATCGGAGGTTTTGACAAAAGCTTCATGATCGGCGTTGGCCTGGATAATCTGGTTGGCGATATCCCGGAAACCGTTTTTGCCATGTTTCAGATGACCTTTGCCATCATCACCCCGGCTCTGGTAATTGGTGGATTTGCCGAACGGATGAAGTTCTCTGCGGTCATGCTGTTTTCCGCCCTGTGGTTGATCATTGTCTATGCTCCCTTGTGTCACTGGGTTTGGGGAGGCGGTTGGCTTGCAGAGATGGGATTTCGTGATTTTGCCGGCGGGGCCGTCGTCCATATCAATGCCGGTATGGCGGCTTTTGTCGCGGTAATGGTCATGGGCAATCGGAAGGGCTTTCCCAAAACACCGATGATGCCCCATAACATGACCATGGTCTTTACCGGGGCTTCCATGCTGTGGGTCGGATGGTATGGGTTTAATGCCGGCAGTGCGCTGGCGGCAAACGGTTCCGCAGGTATGGCCATGCTGGTTACCCATCTGGGGGCCGCTTCCGGTTCTCTCTCCTGGATGGTAATGGAATGGATTCGGCATGGAAAACCCAGCTTGTTGGGCATCGTAACCGGAATGGTTGCCGGATTGGGCACCATCACCCCGGCCTCAGGATTTGTCGGACCGGCCGGCGGTGTTTTGATCGGATTGATTGCCGGCGTCGTTTGTTATCTCGCCACTCAACATCTCAAACAGCGTTTGCAGGTTGACGATTCCCTGGATGTCTCTCCGGTTCATGGCGTTGGTGGAGTAGTCGGCATTCTGCTGACCGCTCTTTTTGCCGCTCCCTATTTTGGCGGTTTGGGATATGCAGAGGGCAGCGGGTTTTTGACTTCGTTGGAGGTTCAGGCGATCGGGGTGACGGCGACCATTGTTTGGAGTGGCGTTCTGTCTTACATTATCTTCAAGATTGTTGATGCTCTGGTTGGTTTGCGGGTCAACTCGGACGAGGAGACAGAAGGACTTGATTTGGTCCTTCACGATGAACGAGGTTACAACTTCTGATTTTGAGATGTTTTTTCTCCATTTAAATTATAACACCTTTTTATAGAGGGCTTGGCAATGTCAGATCCATTAGCAGTAAAAAAAGCATTAGACATGATGAAGGAAAACGATGCCCGGTTTGTCGATTTCCGTTTTACCGATTTTCATGGTAAATGGCAGCACATTACCGCACCGGCCTCCATGGTCGATGAAGACTCCTTTGTCAACGGCTTCGGTTTTGACGGTTCTTCCATTGCCGGCTGGTGTGTGATCGACCAGTCTGACATGGTTTACATGCCGGATGCCAGCAGCGCAATGATGGACCCGTTTACGGACGTTCCGACTCTGATCGTTATCTGCGATATCGTCGATCCCTTCACCGGTGAAGGTTATGCCCGTGATCCACGTGCTGTCGCCAAACGTGCATCGGAGTATCTCAAGTTCACCGGCATTGGCGATCAGGTCTTGATCGGTCCCGAGGCGGAATTCTTCATCTTCGATTCAGCACGATTTGGAACCGGCATCAACTATGCGTCGGTCGAGTTGGACTCTGAAGAGGGTTCCTGGAACTCCAACACCGATTATGAAGACGGGAACATGGGCCATCGCCCCGGCATCAAAGGCGGCTATTTCCCGACCGCTCCGGTTGACTCCCTCCACGACCTGCGTTCTGAAATGTGTATGGTCATGGAAGACATGGGCATCACCATCGAGTTCCATCACCATGAAGTTGCCACAGCCGGTCAATGTGAAATTGACATGAAATACGGCCAGCTTTTGGATATGGCCGACAACATCCAAAAATATAAATATGTCGTCCACAATGTTGCCCACGCTGCTGGCAAAACTGTCACCTTCATGCCAAAACCATTGGCGGGAGATAACGGATCCGGTATGCACACTCATATTTCCATCTGGAAAGAGGGTAAGCCGGTCTTCGCTGGCAACCAATATGCAGATCTTTCCCAAGAGGCGCTTTATTTCATCGGCGGCATCAAAAAACATGCCCGTGCCCTGAATGCCTTTACCAACTCCTCGACCAACTCTTACAAACGGTTGATTCCCGGTTTTGAGGCTCCTGTTCTGTTGGCTCACTCCGCCCGTAACCGCTCCGCCAGCATTCGGATTCCAGCCGCATCCAACCCAGCCGCCAAGCGCTGTGAAGTCCGTTTTCCCGATCCGACTGCCAATCCCTACATGTGTTTTTCCGCTATCATGATGGCAGGCTTGGACGGTATCCAGAACAAAATCGATCCAGGCGCCCCCATGGATAAAAACCTCTACGACCTGCCTGCTGAAGAGTTGGCCGGTATTCCAACGGTCTGCGGATCTTTGCGTGAAGCGCTGGAAGCCCTGAGTGCGGACCGTGAGTTCCTGACCAAAGGCGACGTCTTCAGCGATGACCTGATCGACGCCTGGATTGACCTGAAAATGAAAGAAGTTCATCGGGTCGAACATACACCGCATCCGGCTGAGTTTGAAATGTACTACAGCGTCTAATTAACCGCTGCTTTCACCCCGGATTTGGCCGTTTACGTGCGTGCGGACAACGGCCAAATCCAACTTCAACCTGGTAGATGGACCGACCCAAGTTGACTGGTCGCTTTTTCCGGGGCGATTTTTTGCCCTGGACTTCTGGCTTTTTCTATTCAGGCCCGGCGGGTCTATAGCCAGCCACAACAGGCTCTTTTCAGATCCTGGCTAAAAAATAATCTTATATATTAACATCTTAAAATTTCATTTTACATTTCAGATCTTTTCAAGACAGATTTGCTTATGTTTTACCTGAATTTGGACGATTAGTATGTCAATAAGGTTGTTCACTCCTGATCAAAAGCATGGGAGAGTATTGTGGGGCAATATACTGAACCAGACGGATGGGTCTCCTACAGAGATTATATCGTTCATGGTGTACGAAATGAATCTGGGCGCAAAATCTCGTTGGATGAACAGTTACAGATGCCTCCAACGCCTGAGGGCTGGGTCTCGGAGTTTGATTACCATGTCAACAACGTCAGAAAATCGGCTCCAACCAAGCGAGTCGATGACTTTGTTGTCACCCTGAAGGCCCCACCCCCTAAAACCCCCGCTCCTCCAGAGGCTGACTTTACCGTCTATGAGGCTCTGGATGAGGTGATGAGCAGTATCAAGAGCCGGGAGTTGGAGTCGCGCTTGGAGCAGATGGCCCGAGAGGATCTTCGGGAGTTTAAGGCCGGCTTGATCAATCAGGATGAGTTGGAACGTCGCAAAGTGGCGGCCAGCATTATTCTGGATAATCATGCGCGGCGTAAAGAGCGGATTGCCGACTGGTATCTGGATCATTATTTTCGTCTGTTTGAAAATCCTGAATCAGAGGAGAAGTGATCCGGCTCTGTGCACGCAACAGGCCTGCCGAGTTTAGGTTGCATGGTCTAATCCTAAAAACGGCAGTTAGAATCCTGGAAAATACCAATAAACTCTGAAATAATATGGAGATGAAAACAAAAACACTCTCTATTTTGACTCACCTATTGGGTGAGGGGTTGGCGACCACTTCTTCGCCGGTTGCCGTTGATACATTTGGTGGGCGTCTCCATGTTGAGTGGGATCCTCAAGCTGCTGTGACTCCCCTTGGACAACTTCCGTTTTTTATCGAATTCTTAAAAACGGCCGACCTTTTTGAGCCGTGGGTGGAAGAGAGTCCTTTGGAGTACAAAAGCCCCAATGCCCCCTCAAAACGTGATGTGCTGGGAACGATGCTACTTTCAATT
>JADFYU010000069.1 GCA_015232865.1 Magnetococcales bacterium | reverse complement strand
CAAAGGGTCAAAAGCAAACGCTTTATCAACCAAACGCTCAATGAGAGGTCGGTTGGTTTTGAACAGGCGTGCAATTGCCGTTATTCGGTTGCCATCTGCATACGAAAGAAGAATCTCGGCTCTCCGCACCATGCTTGCCGATTCGGTACGACTCCGGCTTATTTGATCCAGTTCTGCCCGAACACTGGTTGACAACTGCAAAGCTCCTCGTTTCGCCATACATCATCCCCTTTGAAGTTTTTACTTTCATTAAGGATCAGGGTAGCGCACACCTCCTTTTATAGCAATGTTATTTACGGAACGATCTACTAGCTGATGTAAATACCGAACACTACGACAGATATAGGAAGATTGTTGGTAAGAAAAATGAAGTTAACAATGCTAACATCCTAATTGCATATTCATATAGATCAGAAAAAGCCAGGATAGATCGAGAAGAGCAAATTGAGTTCTACATAAAAGAAAAAAAAGCAGGACGAATCAACAGCTTAATAATCGACTCTGGAACATATTCTCAGAGAGATGAATCAGTTGATGATGTGTATAAAGCTGAAAATGGAGATGAAGCAGAGGAAGGAGATGAGGATGAAAATCAGTTCAACCTTGAACATTTTGAACTCTATGAAAAATTTATTTCTAAAAATATTGCAGATATTGAATACTTTGTTACGTGGGACAGGGATCTTCGACGTTGCGATGAGGCAGTGTCGAAAAATATCAACTGGCTCCAACAAATAGAACAGACTGTTAAGAACTGCAACTCAAATCTGAAACCTATTCCTGTCATACATCATCCAGATTATTATGGCAAGAATGGAGTTATAACAACTACTGAACCAAGTTTTTATCTGGAGAAAAAATACCCATTTATTGCTTGCGCAATTGGAGAAGATAAAAAGGGCATTCCGACTCACTTTAATACAGATTGGGTCTACCTTATGATAAATAATAGTGGGTTGAAATGCCATGAGATGGGGTGTGCAAGCGAAGATAAGCTGAAGAGGCTTCCTATCCATAGTAGTGATGCTACAACATGGAAGCAAGATGTTTTTAGAAGTTGCTCTATTAAATTTGTTTCCGATAAGAACATCAATAAAGTCTTGAAAATACCAGTCCATAAAAGGATTGTAGATGTTAAAAATGCCAAATATTTTGATGGGACACCAAAGAAAATTATTGATGCATTTACCAAATATTTAGATGAGGTATTTGGATTCAGTTTGGATGACTTTTTAATTTATGAAGACTTTGACGATGAAGATACTAAAAAATTAAAACGGATAAATCAGCATATCATAAGTATGTACTACTATATCAATGTGTTGCCCCGGCGCATCAACCAATTTCATCGGGCCAATGGTTGGGATACTCGCTGGCCCGAAGAGATACCACAAGTGAAGTCAGAAGAATAGTCTTAGCAAGCAATATTCGACCCTCACTTCTCTCAACATATGCAGTTCTGTTTTCCAAATTTTTAACCGTATATCCAACATCTCGAATATGCGGTTTTTTTTGGTCAAGATAACAATGAACGCTCTGTAAACAGTAATTTGAAACGGACCAACTTACTGTTTATGGAGAAAAAAATGTTGCAAGATATTGCCAAGACCAAACGATTCCTATCCACTTTCGCCCCCAACAGCCCCATCACCTTCCAGACCTTCGACGACGATAAAGACCGGCAAGATGGGAGTCTCGCCCGTATCTTCCACGGCTCACTCGACAAGCATAAGAACCGGTTGATCCGGCTCAATGATGAGAGAGCTGGTATTTTCTTCATGGTGAACGAGGGAGACCTCCAGGGCCGCAGCACACAGAACGTCACTAGGGTCCGTTGTCTATTCGTTGATCTGGATGGCACACCCGTTGATCCGGTGATCAATGGCCCTCTCGCCCCCCACATTGTCGTTCGGTCCAGTCCGGGCCGCTACCATGCCTATTGGCTCACCGATGATATTGAGCTAGAAGAGTTCAAACCGATGCAGAAGGCATTGGCCCTCAAGTTTGATGCTGACAATTCGGTTAATGACCTGCCCAGGGTTATGCGGCTCCCCGGCTTTCTCCACCGGAAAGGAGAGCCGTATCGGACCCGTGTCATTAAGAGTTCAAGTAGACCGGCATATGGCCGTGATGAGTTTCTCCGGGCTTTCAATATCGACCCAACCCAACCACCCAAGCCAACACGTAAAAGCCGGAGTAACCAACGTAAGGCCCACCAGAAGCTTCAGGGACCACCGCTTCCCCCAAAGATCAGAAAAAAAATACGGTTGGCTCTACGGCGTATCTCAGCAGTCCCTTACGACATATGGATCAAGGTGGGAATGGCTCTGCACTCAACCGGTGCGCCAGAAGCCTATGGTTTATGGAACAAGTGGAGCAGCATGTGTCCCGATAAATACGATGAAGACCACCAGGCATATAAATGGGCGTCATTTGGTGGCGATGGTGTTGGTGTTGGTCTCCCCTCGATCTACGAATTAGCCCGTCTAAAAGGTTTTTATCAGCGTGGGTTGATCCGTGGTACCAGTCCCGACAAAGAGGCCCGTGACGTATCGGTCAGAAAGGGTCAGAAACAGTTCCGGGGGCTAGTCCGAAACTTAATCCGCAACCCCAAAAACCCGGAGGGAAAAAGACGGGTGATGGCCCTGGACGTTACTCCTGGCTTCGGAAAAACATCTTTGACCTGGAAAGAACTGATCCGTTCTGGTCTCAAGGTTGAGGCATACGTACCGACCCACCATCTAGCTCAGGAGATAGCAGAAGGCCTAAAGGCCCAATACGGTGTAGAAGCCTGTTCTGTTGTCGGGCGGAATATCGGGGGTATGTGTGAAAAGTTTGAACTAGTCGAGAAACTTAATAAAATTGGGGTCCACGGTGTTTATGGTCTTGTTTGTGAAAAGCGGAAAAAAGATGAAGACCCTGTTGTCTGCCAACACTTCAACGACTGTCCATATCTCCAACAGCATGAACCAACACCCATTAAAATTCTGACCCTTGCCCATCTACCCTTGTCCAGAAATACAAGAGATACCGATAGGCCAGATATAGCTTTGGTCGATGAGCGGTTCATCCAGAACATCATTGCCAAGGAGGAATGGAACATCGCTGGTCTGATGCGATCACCCCACAAACTGGTCCGAGATATTGCCCAACTGGTCAACCGTGGACTACCGCTTATTCCTGCACTCCGCAAACTCTACCCGGACCTTGAATCAGTGGTAGAAACCCTCATCCAGAAAATAGAGAAGGACTCTCATGATCTGCCCAATGTCGTTCCTAGCATGAGCCAGAAAGCCGGTATTTTGGCCCTCAGCCAGTTCAAACAGCTAAGGCATAGTTCACCTTTAAACCTTCTGACTACCCTGCTCACGGCCCTGGAGATCGGGGCACCTGATACCAGGGCTATCTGGTGTGGGCTGCCCGACAAGATACAGGGAAAGAAACGTGGAACCGAACCCGTGCTCAAGGCAACATGGCTCCTCATGCCTGACCGCCTGAAAGACATCCCCATCTTGATCATCGATGGATCTATGGCGAGTGATGCACTGTCCAGACTCTTTCCCGAGCTCGAACACCACTGTATCCGGGTTGGGCGGTTCAATTTGGGCAAAGTCACACAGATCTGCAGCACCGCTATGCCCAACCGTAAACTTGATCCCAAGGAGTCCGATACGGTATCCAGTAAGAAGGAGGCCAAACGCCTAAAAAACCGGATCGAAAAGGCTCTCAGGAGGATCAACCGTCTACACCCCGGCCCCGGACTGGTGGTCGGTAAGAGGAGCTTTATGGAAGGCCTTAAGGTGCCCAGTGGTGTAGAAACAGCGCATTTCGGTGGGGTCTTGGGGCTTAATGAGTGGGAACATTGCGGGTATGTCGTGGTTATCGGGCGTAATCAACCGCCGACCGAGTCTATGGTGGATCAGGCAAGGGCATTTTACGGTAACGACTTGGTTCCACTTGATACACAGGACAACCTGGAGAAACTACCGGCGGGCTACCAAATACGGTCCGGCTACCGGGTCGGCACGTGGGTCCAACAGCATATTGACCCTCGTGTACAACAATTTATGCGGCTGGCACGGGAAAGTGAGAGCGAACAAAGTATCGACCGGGTCAGGGTGGTCCACAAGGGTACAGGGGAGCCAAAGCCGGTCTATATTCTGTCAAATATTCCACTCGACATGGAGATTGATGAGTTGGTCGTGCTCAAACAGTTTCTGGATGGGCCATCGGAACTCCAAAGGGCATGGGAACAGTTGGGAGCACGGGTGATGCCGCTTAATCATGGGTGGCTCCACACTAGGTTTCCACTGTTGTTTAACAATCGTAGACACGCCAGGACCTGCATAGAAAGGGAAAGGAAATATGACAAGGTTCCATGTATATATACTATATGGAAAAATGACATAATTCAGTATCGGGTTAATGGGAAAAGAGGACCGTCTGATTCATGTTTGACCAGGTTTGGTCCTAAAACGACGAAGCGTATACTGGAGACATTGGTGGGCCGTGAAGTGGTGCTGGTGTAGACTCCGAAATGATCTTTGGTAGGCAGTTCTGAGGTATAGGCTATTGTGCTTCATCTTCCTGACGTTGTGGTGCTGGTAAGGAGCCCAAATTGATTGTTAGTGGTTTTGTTGGTTCCTAACCTTGGTGTTTTAACCATCTTTGTTTCATCAGCCTGAAGATCATTGTTAGTTGTCACATACATACATTCCCATCCCAGACCGCCTGTACTACGAGAAGCTCGGTCCAACAGGTGCAATAGGCTGGGGACTTAATTGGGCGTTGAATACAGAGACCCTGGGTTAGGTGTACCAGCATGAACATGTTCAAATGGCTTGTTCGGTTTTCTAAATAGATCCTCTCGTCTTAATTCAGATGCCAAGATCTTCAAACAGAGTCTCTTTGGAATCGAATGTTTTTCCGCTTCCCTCTTCGAGTTCCAGAATGGCTTTCGCAGTTTTTATGTTTTTGATCTCCAATTCAGTCTTGGCAAAAAGGTCTTCTGAATCAGCCATCCCTAAATCAGCAAAGACATTCCCACTACTCTGTTCAGCTTCTATTCGTTTGCTCATCACAACTTCTCCTAAGCTCCATCATTTTTTACTCTAAGCATATTTCATACTGACTGGTCTTCAGTTTCAAACCCTGGGACCGAATAGCTTGTGCGCTTTCCGCCACCCGGATTACGGGTCAAAAGAGTTCGAGCCAACAGATCATTGATATCTCGGTTAGCGGTATCCACAGAGCACTTTCCAAGGGCCGCCCATTTGCGTGCCGTGAGCTTTCCCTCGAAGCCATCCATGAATCGGTTGAGAATGTTCTTTTGCCTAGCAGTCAACGGCTCTTCGCCAAACTTCTGCCAGAACTCTGCCTTTCTTAATACTGATCGGCTTTGGTCCTGAGCTGTATCGACAGCCAGACTGAATGACTCGACAAACCAAGTTAGCCACCCAGTGATATCTAGCCCGCCTTTTTGGGTCTGCTCCAGAACATCATAGTACCTCTTTCTGTCCTGCTGAATACGAGAAGAGACACTGTAGAAGCGTTGTCCAGTGGTCTCCATTTGTGCCAAAGCTAGATCAGCAATAGCACGGGCCAGACGTCCATTCCCATCTTCGAAGGGGTGCAATGTGACAAACCACAGATGAGCTATCCCACTTCGCAACAACCCATCCATCGACGGAGGTGCATTAAACCAGGATAGGAACTGGGCTATTTCGGATTTAATGACTTTAGCAGGAGGAGCTTGATAATGGATCTTTTGCCTACCTTCGGCTCCACTAACCACCTGCATGGCGCCATCGGTATCGGTTCGCCAGTTGCCAACCTCTATCTTCCGCATACCTGAGTAACCAGTTGGAAAGAGAGCAGCTTGCCACCCGAAGAGCCTTTCGGCTGTGAGGGGCTGTTCGTGATGTTGCATGGCATCCAACATCATCTCTACGACACCTTCCACCTTACGGTCAGGTGATGATAGGCCAGCATCTGGAAGCCCTAGGCGGCGAGCAACGGAAGAGCGGACATCGGCACGATCCAGTTTTTCTCCTTCGATTTCGGAAGAGCGAACTACGTCCTCGACGGTAGCCCGCCATTCGGCTTCTCTTCGCAAGTTAAAACCAAGTTGGTGCATTCGGCCCAATAGCTGGCCCTGCTTATAGCGTGCCTCCGCCAAAGGAGCCAATAACGTATCTGCATCCCAGTGAAAATGGGGCCACTTGTCTTGCTGCCAGATATACATAGTGTTTCTCCGCATAGTTTGCGGAGATCATAGTGCAATTCGCCGCACTCTTCAAGCGGATTCAGCGCATATTGTGCGGAGAACAGATGTGACCGTCCCTCTGTCAGAATCGAATTAACACCCATTTTCGGACGAGGGTTCGACTCCTATTTCGGCACAAGCCCAACCAACTCCACCAACTATTCAACTAACCAAACAAATCTTGACCGATCTCGCACCAAAATAATAATACCCATATTATCAGTCTGTTACAAAAATACAGACTCAAATTTAAAACTTTAGATATGCTTGACATCGGCACAAACTCTCGGTACAAATCGTCGGTACATAGGTCACTCACATACTGAATGATATCAATATGTTGGGAGGTTGATAAAAGGGTCCACTAAATTCCCGCCACCTCCACCATTTTTAAAAAATCGGAATCCATTCCGTTCAGAAACCGCCTCTCGGGGCGGTTTTTTTGTGGCTAATTTCATCAACAATTTCAATAGTTAGCGCAACACTTCCCCGTGGCGAAAAATTCTCAGGTGTGGTCAGGCTCTCTCATTCTCGCCCTGTTTTTCTCTCTGTCTGCCGATATTCTGAAATGGGTGTGGTCCTCCTGCAAGTTGACCACACCCGAAGACCACACCCTAAAATATTCTATAAAAACAATATGTAACAAAATTTACTGAAATTTTTTCTATTTTTGTAGTTTGTAATTTTTTTTGTGAAGCCAAAACATGCTGGCAGCAAAACAAACCGACAGATAAATCCTGTAAAAACATACCGCTACATGTTCAGCATAAAAAATAGAGTGTGGTCGAGCAACGCTCTATTTGAGAACGGGTCTGCTGTGGTCATCACACCACCGCCAACCCCTTCTTTCCACCGGTGGTTCAACTGGAGATTGAGTTACTCCTCCACCCCATCTCCAAGCTTCTTGGTAATTGCCCAAATTTTGTCCAACTCTTCAACTACCACCTGCATGACCAGAAATATATTAACGGCCTCTGTTGAATCCAGCTCGTGGCGTTTACCGGCACTACAATCAGCCATCACCTGAACTATTGCTGTGGATTTATTGAGACTACGGTTGATCGTATCCAGTTGGTCCAAGGTGAGAGAAACCTTGCTGTCCATGGCGGTGCTCCTATGTTGACGAAGTTGGAATCGCCACCACCATAAACAGACTGGATTCGTTATCAAGGACATTAATGATAATTGTTATTTTACTGCGAACACCCCCAGCTTTCCCGTTGCTCAGACCAAGCCAATGGAAAATTTCCCCGTAGGGTTTTCAGATTGAACGTATCCGGTATTTTACCATCCAGGATGGCCTCAACAATGTCGGGAGCAAGGTCGTTGAGACGTAGAGTCCGGGCCATAAAAGAGTGGTCCACCTTTTCTATTTCGGCTAACTGACGGATGGTGGCCGCTTTGCCCTTATCCAGCATCCTCTGCCAACGCCAGGCCTTGACCAAAGCATTGACCATGGGATCGCCGGACGGCCCATCCGATTGTTTCCGGGCCGCTTCATGTTCGGGCAGCACCACCATGCGGCGACTACCCCGGCGTTTAAAATGCATGGGGATCTTGTAAATGATGATCTTGCCGTCAGGACTGAGTTTTCCTTTCATGCGGTTCTCCTCTCGTCGTCGTAGGTCAATTCCGTAACCAAACTATTGATCCCATCCACCCGGACATGAACCTCCAGGTCGGTGGTGGTCAGGACCACCGTATCCACCAACAGGTGCAAAAGCCGATTTCTCTCAATGGGGAAAAGCTCCTCCCATATGGGATCGATCTTTTTCATGGCGTTAACTACCGTCCGCTCTCCGATGCCTGGTTCGGACGCGGCTGCCTTTTTCCAGATCCTGGCGATCGTCTCAGGAGCTTGGATCAAATTTTTGATGCGATGCATAACTGCCTCTTCGATCAGCAGAGCTGCGACGGTACTCAACGGGCAGTCGGCATGACTGTTTTTGGAGGCGTTCATGCATATGTAATAACGATATAGAACGCCTTTCTTCCGGGTATGGCTTGGGCGCATGGCCCGATTGCAGTGGCCGCAACGGATGATCCCTTTTAATGGTGATGGGCTTCTGGTTCGTGTTGCGTTGGCTCTGTGCCGATTGTTTTTTGCCAGAACCGTGTGGACTTGATCCCATAGTTTTTGTTCAATGATGCCCCGGTGTTCACCTGGATATGAATCTCCCTTGTAGACGGCCTCCCCGAGGTAGGTGCGGTTGTTGAGAATATTGTAGAGTGTGCCTTTGTCCAATGGACGGCCAGGTCGTATCTTGCCGGAGGCGTATTTCCTGGTTTTTGAGAACTTGCCAGCCTCCTTGAGTTCTTTCACCAGAATAGTAGCGGAGCCGATCTGGATGAATCTTGTAAAAATATGCCGGACCCGGTCGGCTTCATCCTCGTTTATTACCAACTTTCGGTCCCTGACATCGTAACCCAGCGGCGGATGGCCACCCATCCAGAGACCTTTTTTCCGAGATGCGGCGAACTTGTCGCGTATTCTTTCTGCTGTCACCTCGCGCTCGAACTGCGCAAAACTCAAGAGGACATTGAGGGTCAGTCGACCCATGGAGGTGGCCGTGTTGAACGATTGGGTCACACTGGAGAATGAAACCTTGTGGCGATCAAAAATTTCCACCAGTTTGGAAAAATCCATCAATGAGCGGGAAAGCCGGTCAATCTTGTAGGTGACAATACTATCCACCTTACCCGCTTCGATATCTTCAAGAAGTCGTTGTAAAGCTGGACGCTTCAGAGTGGCACCGGAGACTCCACCGTCATCATAGCGGTCCAGAACCAAGGTCCATCCCTCTTGCCGTTGGCTGGCGATATAATTTTCGCAGGCCTCCCTCTGGGCATCCAGAGAGTTAAAGTCCTGTTCCAACCCTTCCTCAGTTGATTTGCGGGTATAAACTGCGCATCGGATCTTAGGGATCGTTTTATCCTTCATTTTCCACCCCCGTTTTTCTTGATGCCAAAAAATACCGGGCCAGACCAGTGCGTCCCGGTGATCTTCTTGGCAATTGCCGAAAGGCTACGGTATTTCTGACCCTCATATTCAAACCCGCCTTCCATGACCATCACCACATATTCCCGGCCTTTCCATTCACGAACCAGTTTGGTTCCGAGTCCGGGCGTGTTGGCTTTTTTCCTTCCGCTGCCTTTTTTGGCCTCATTTTTTGGATCGGTTTTTCCCTGGGCCATGGCATCCAGCCTTTTTTCAGAAGACTCAGCGAGTCCACCGAAGGCCAACTCCTGAATCCGGTAAGCCAGCTTCCTGACCAGATAGGGTTTGCCGTG
Organism: Magnetococcales bacterium; assembly: GCA_015232865.1. The sequence goes on along the minus strand of JADFYU010000069.1, from coordinate 1,678 downwards.
GGATGGTGGATCCTGATTATAAAGATCCTTCCACATAATTTTCAGATCAGCCAGGTTCATGCCCGGTAGAGCCGTCACCTGTTTCAATACGCTTACATTCTCCATCATGGTCTGTCTCCCGTTATATCTGTTTCGTCAGACACATGAAGCCTCTCTTTGGCAGACATATCCAGGGAAACATTGGCTTTTTTATCACTTTTTTTGACCCGCCGTTGGCGTCGACGTAGAATAGCGGAAGAGAGAATCTCAGCCACCTCATCCAGCCGTTCCTCAGCGGTCATGAGGCTGGGATCGAGGCCGTTCATGCGGGCCTCCGTTTTTCTTCGGAAGGCTCGATCAGGCCGATCTTGATCAGATGCTTTTCCAGGCACTCCCCGATTTCAGCCACCACGCTCGGCATTCGTTTTCCACCTGTTTTGAAATAACCGCCTTGACCGTCGAAAATTGATTTCAATTCATCAACCATGAATGTGACATCCTCCTCCCGGCGGAAGACGGCAGAGATGACTCTGGTCAGAGCAATCACCCAGGCAAAGTTCTCCATATTTTTGGTATTGATGAAAATTTCGAAGGGACGGTGTTTTCCCTCAATCACGATGTCGTTGATGGTCACATAAAGAGCATGATCAGAAAGGTGTGTTTTGATTTTGTAGGTGCTTCCATCCAACGATTCCGGTCGCTGTAATAACTGCTGAATACCGTTCTCTGGCGGGAGGTCTGATTTTTTTATCGCAGGACTCATGAAGAACTTTTCCCGATATCAAGAAAGACCCTGGATTGGGTTTTTCTCGCCTTTTGGCTACCAAGATATAATCAGGAAAAATTGTTAAAATACAGATAAAACAAAGGAGTAAGGCGATGCCGGGACAACAAATGATCTTACGGGATATTCCGGGAGGCAGGAGAAAAACAGACGAAGGTCATGAAAGGCTTGGCGAGTATTTTTGGGGTCGCCATTGACCTGTCGTGCAATTTATGGGCAGAACGATTATAATGATGGCAAGAAAAAGATTACTCCACCTGATAAGGCATGATCCTGATAGATTCAGATCAAAATAGGTCTACTTTCTATCAAAATTCTCAGTGATGTCCGGTTAAGTTATTGCATGTAAATGAGATTTTTCTCGCCTGCCATCTATTTCAGATCCAAAGACTTTTTCATATTTATCGAGTTGGCGAGATTCATTTTTTATCATATTGCGTAACTCTCTAACCCTTTTTACAGTTACTTTTTCACCATGTTTTTTTTGGCAATAGATGGAAAGAAGGAGGTATTGTTTTGCCTCAGCTGGAATCCGACAATTCCCTCTTTTGGATAAGCTACATATAATGGCTACCAAAAGGAGAATTGGATCATGTCCAGAAAGAAGCGGAAAAAGCACACCGCACAGGAGAAAACTGCTATCCTGCGAGATCATTTGATCAACAAGGTGCCGGTCTCGGATCTTTGCGACAAACACGGCATTCACCCCACCCAGTTTTATCGGTGGCAAAAGAGTATGTTTGAAAATATGTCCTCATTATTCGAACCTAAGAGAGGGTCAGAGGCTTCCACGCTCCGGCGGCAGAATGAGGCGTTGAAAGTGAAGCTGACACAAAAGTGTTTTGCCTCAGCTGGAATCCGACAATTCCCTCTTTTGGATAAGCTACATATAATGGCTACCAAAAGGAGAATTGG
>JADFYU010000068.1:8592-11878 GCA_015232865.1 Magnetococcales bacterium | reverse complement strand
CGAGCCAAGGAGATGGTTGCAGCCGGTGAAGGTATTATGTTCGATCAGTTTTCAAATGAGGATAACTGGTTGGCTCATTACCGGGGAACCGGCCCGGAGATTTGGCAACAGACCGCTGGAACCATCACCCATTTTGTCAGCTCCATGGGCACCACCGGGACTATTATGGGGGTCTCTCGGGCTCTGAGAGAGCGCAACCCCAATATTCAGATTATTGGCGTACACCCGGATGAGACATCAAAAATTCCGGGAATCCGCCGCTGGCCGCAAGCCTATCTACCGAAAATTTTTGATTCGAGCCGCGTCGATCGAATCATGGATGTTTCCGCCGAAGAGGCGAAGACTATGACCTTGCGCCTGGCCAAAGAGGAGGGGATTTTTGCCGGTCATTCTGCCGGAGGTGCTCTGGCGGCCGCTGTTACGTTGGCGTCGGAGTTGGATGGCGATAAACCGGCTGTTATTGTTACGGTTTTACCGGATCGAGGGGATCGTTATCTCTCGACAGATCTGTTTTTATCGTGAGTGATCGATCGAATGCCTCTTTAATCCTTGAAACGGCGGTTGGCAGTGCGTTCATGGTGCAATCCATTGATTTATCTGGTGAAACAGGTGAATCAATGGGTTGTGCCAGGTGCGTGCCGACAACTGCCGTTTCTAGGTTAATCGGAAAATGACAAATCGATAATCCTGAAAAACGGGGCTTACAGCAGGTCAATGATTGGTTCTAAAATGATTGAGTAACTCTGATGGTTAATTGGTTACATAAGGGCCTGGCTTGGCCGGGTAAGTGAGACAATGAAACGATTCCTTAAAATCTTCTGGCTTTTTCTGCTGTTTCCGGCTGTTGCTCACGGGGAGGAGATTGGAAGTGTCAGTACCGTATTCAAGCTGCTGGGATCTAACGACAAGATTGTTATCGAAGCTTTTGACGATCCGAAAATTTCCGGTGTTTCCTGCCATTTGAGCCGGGCAAAAAAAGGCGGTATATCCGGCAGTGTCGGCTTGGCAGAAGATCCGTCCAACTCCGCCATCGCCTGTCGCCAAGTTGGCCCAATCCATTTTCAGGAAGAACTGAAGGAGGGGGAAGAGGTTTTTAGCAAGAGTACCTCAATTTTATTCAAAAACCTGCATGTGGTTCGGTTCTTCGATCAAAAACGTCATACGCTGGTGTATTTGATCTACAGCGACCGTCTGGTCGACGGGTCGCCGAAAAACTCAATCTCTACGGTGCCCATCATGCCCTGGAAAAATTAAGATGACCGGGTATTCCCTGTTGTTAAACTTTCCTTCGATGCCCAGCAAGGTGGCTTTGATTGTTTCTGGTTTACCGGATCATTCAAGCGGTTGTACTCTTAGAGTACGCCCAGTAGCCGAATCTGGGTTGGCTGGCCGGATCGATTGGGCTTTTTCTTCACCCGATGTTGTTGACCTTTCAGGCCTCCTATGATGGCCGCTACGCCGGACCTGACCGCTTTTCCGGCTGAGTTTTATATTTTCCTGACGTTGGGCATTTTGGTCTTGGCCGTGCTCTTCTATGCTCAGGAGAGTATCCCCATGGCCTTGGTTTCTCTGGGGCTATTGGTCGGACTGATCATTATATTTCAAATTTTCCCCTACAACGATCCAGAAACCGGGGTCAACCTGCTCTCTCCCTCGGTTCTTGTCGCCGGGTTTTCTAATCCGGCTTTGATTATTGTTGTTGCTCTATTGATTCTTGGCGAAGGTGTGACCAATACCGGTTCGGTCAACATGGTGGCTTCGTGGATTCAGCATCTCTCCTTGGGTGATTGGCGACTGGCCCTGACGGTCTCGTTGCTCTTTGTCGCTATTGCCAGTGCTTTTTTAAACAACACGCCCATTGTCGTTATTTTCTTGCCAATCATGGTCAGTCTGGCCGACGAATTAAACATCTCCAGCTCAAAATTTTTAATGCAGCTCTCTTTTATTTCCATCTTGGGCGGCACGTGTACCTTGATGGGAACATCCACCAATATTTTGGTCGCCGCCATTGCGGAACAATCCGGGGTTGGTCAGTTTGGTATGTTCACCTTTTCCAAACTGGGCGTAATCGTCTTGTTGGCCGGGTTGCTCTATCTGGTGCTGATAGCCCCACGCCTGCTTCCGGCAAATGCGCCTGTTGGCTCCCAACAGAACCATCGTCAGTTTTTGGTCCAGTTGGAGATTCTTCCGGACACCTTTCTGGATGGTCGATTGTTGGATGACGAAGAGGTGGTCGCCCTGTTTGGAGATATGATCATCAATCGCATTCTGCGCGGTGATAAAGTCATCCAAAAGTTGGAGGAGGGATCCATATTGATGGCTGGAGATCAGTTGTTGATAGAAGGAAGCGCCCGGGATCTGAAAAGATTGGAGTGGGACTCCGGATCAACCTTGATACCGACTTCGATGGATGATCGGGAGGAAAAGAATAAAAAACAGTTGAATCTGGCCGAGTTGGTGATCATGCCTGGTACCTCCTTGGTGGGACGATCGTTAAGCCAGATGGAATTTAGAAATCGATATGGCATTGTCGTAATCGGTATTCAACAACACCGCCATATTCGAAAACGAAATATCTCAAAAATTAATTTGCGGGCAGGCGATGTTCTTTTGGTCCAAGGGACCTCAGCGCAACTGGACTCTCTTTCGGGAAGTCGGGAAATGATTTTGCTGTGGGGCGTCAAAGATACCGTCGAGCACACAGCCAAGGCAAAAACATCGATTATTATTCTGTTGGCTGTTGTGTTGCTGGCGGCCACCCGGTTGGTCGATATGTTGGTCATCTCCTTGCTCGGAGCTTTTTTAATGCTGGTTACCCGCTGCCTGTCCCTTCGTCAAGCTTATGGGGCCATCTCCCCCCAGATTGTCTTTATGGTGGCGGGCACATTGGCTCTGGGAAAAGCCATGGTCGTAACCGGGGCTGTGGACTATCTGGCCCAAGGTTTGATTCAACATTCAGCCGGAGTGGCCTTGGAGTGGATTCTGGCCCTGTTTATCCTGTTTGTCATGCTGTTGACCAACTTTATCTCCAATAATGCCTCAGCCATTCTTTTCGCCCCGTTAGCGGTTGGGATTGCTCATCAGCTCGGAGTCAGCCCCATGCCCTTTTTGGTTGGGGTGGTGTTTGGAGCCAACGCCGCTTTTGCCACTCCAATGGGCTACCAGACCAACTTGATGGTGATGTCGGCCGGATATTACAGCTTTCGGGATTTTATCCGAGTTGGCGTACCCCTGAACATTTTGGTCTGGATCATTGTCAGCCTCTTGATTCCAAAATTCTGGCCAT
>JADFYU010000068.1:0-8492 GCA_015232865.1 Magnetococcales bacterium | reverse complement strand
TTTAGAAGTTTTAGAAGTTTTAGAAGTTTTAGAAGTTTTAGAAGTTTTAGAAGTTTTAGAAGTTTTAGAAGTTTTAGAAGTTTTAGGGGGGTAGGTTGAAGAGAGTGGGGGGTCGAATTTGGGTTAGGCTGGGGCTGCCTGGGCTTCCAACTCCTTGAGTGGGGCTAGAATGGCGTAAAGTTCTGAAATCGGGTTGGCTTCACTCTCAGGATCAGGTAGGGGGGCGCTGGCTGTTTGTTGAACTGGGTCCAGCCTGGTGTGGTAGCCCAGACTATGATTGAAGGCAGTCAACTTCTGAAAGTCGGACCGTTCTTGGGTTTTGAAGATATCCTGCATCAGGTTGCTATTTTCAGAGTTCGCATCGACCATCTGTAAATAACCGTCTTCGGAGAGGCCGCTGAAGGCCGAGTACCGGGCGTTGATGAAAAGGAGTTCAACGTAGGTGTTTCGTTCAGTACTGACCTGCTGTTGCCGCTCATCGAAACCGACCTCTCCACCAGAATTATTCTCCAGTTGAGAAAACTCAGCGTTGTCAAGACCGCTATTAGAGTGTCCCAGACCACCGGAATGGTCCGAATCCAGGCTGTCGATCAGTTCAAAGGTAAGGGCGTCCGGGGTGCTGAGCAAAAGAGGGTTGCTCATGGTGGAGCTGAACTTTTGCGCAGGCTGACGAGTATTGATATAGCTCTGGGCAAAATTGCTATAGGTATTGACAATCATCTGCTCATCCTCTTCTCAAACCCTTCCGGATCATTTTTTTTAGGCATCTTCATTTGTTGGCTTTCATTTATTATATCATCTTAACGGAGGTTGGCAACAACTCAATTGGTCATGTCAACTCTTTATTTCTACAAATGTTCCAAGCCAGCTTCAGTCTGCACAGTCTACTCATCGACCAACCCCCGGCTGTATTGGTTGCTGGATTTGTGATGCAGATTGCCTGATAATGATGTGTACTGCTTGAAATATAAATGCTATTTTACCAGAAAATAAACAGTTTATTTTCGCTTGATGTTCTGTTGACGAGAAGATAATTGCGTGTTTATCTCGGTACAATGGCTATTCCCAACTTGATTGATTAGAGATAAAAAATGTCCAAAATTAATAAACTTCGGATTATCGATGGGGTCGAATGGGTTGAGATCGCTGATGTTGACTTGCGTCTGTTGTGCGGCTGTCCAGGGGATGTAGTCAAACATATCATGCGCCGAGGTTTGATCGCTACGACCGAAAAAAATGGTGTCTCCTATGAGACCGGTCCCAATGCCATTCTGCTTTCGGACATTATGTTGCAAGGCGGTGGATTCTCCAATCTTTCCGAGTTTCCGGTCCTGCAAATGTTCTATCGACAGGGGATGATTATTCCGAACCATCCCAACAACACCGGACAAAAACCGATTTTGATCGGAAGCAGGCAACAGATAGAGGCGCAAATTCGCTATATCTACCGAGGAAATTACGGTTTGGTTTCCGAACGGGAAATTCGAGAAGCGGGTGTATCGGAGAGTTGGGCCAAAGATTTGATGCGGATGAAGCTGTTTTTTGCATTTGGGCAGATCAGACCCACCGATACGCTGTTGGATGTCCGATATGTCGAGCAGGTCGGTGTTGAAATTTATTCAGGGGTTTGGCTGGAACGTTTAGAGACCAACCGCTTTAAAATTTCATATGCCGGGGAGTCGGTCACGGTCGACTTGAATTTAAAAAAGTCGGAGAGTTATCCCTCTCCCTATCCGCTCAACTACTATTCACTGCCCCGAGATTATTTTTCCGTTATTCATTCCGGAATTGGCGATGGCTGGGATTTTGACCGACCGAGCCTCTCCTCGGTCATTGTCTACCAAGGCGGAATCTATTTGGTCGATGCCGGACCCAATGTGGTGAATAACCTGGTGGCCCTCGGAATCGGAATCAATGAGATTGAGGGGATTTTTCATACCCACTCCCACGATGATCATTTTGCCGGTCTGGCGGATTTGATTCGGGGAGATCGCCGGATTAAATATTTCTCTACCGCTTTGGTCCGAGCGGCGGTCACCAAAAAATTGGCCGCTTTATTAGATTTTGACGAGGACTATTTCAGTGATTTCTTTGAAGTTCATGATTTGGAGTCTGGGGTTTGGAACTCGGTCAACGGATTGGAAGTCAAGCCGATTCACTCTCCCCACCCGGTTGAAAATGCCATGTTCTTTTTCCGAACCCTCTGGGAGGGCGGCTATCTGAGTTATGCCCACTTTGCAGATATCACCTCCCAATCGGTTATGGAAAAAATGGTCACGGAAGACGAAACAAAACCGGGGATGTCTCCGGGTGACTACAAAAGCATTGTTCGGGATTATCTCACCCCCGCTGATCTGAAAAAAATTGATGTCGGAGGTGGAATGATCCATGGCGAGGCGGAGGATTTTAAAGGAGATCGCTCTCATAAAATCATTTTGGGTCATCTGAGCCGGCCTTTAAATCATTCAGAAAAAAAAGTCGGATCCGGTGCTCCTTTCGGGGCGTACGACACCTTGATTCCAGATAATCAGAACTATTTTTTACGCTGTGCGAGAGAATTCTTGACCAGCAATTTTGCCAATGCCCAACCTCATCAATATAACACACTACTAAATAACCCCATCGAAAGTTTTCATCCCGAGGAGATCATTCTGAAAGAGGGTGTTATTCCCCGCTCTATTTTTTTGGTTTTAAGCGGCAATGTCGAAGCGCTCATTGCCAGCAGTGATTCCAACAATACTCTGTACGCAGGTTCCATCTTGGGTGAAATGTCCGGTATCGACAGTCGTCCATCCGGTGTCACCTACCGAGCCATGAGCTATGTCAATGTGCTGCGGATTCCTTGTAATCTGTTTGTCGAGTTCATCAAGAAAAACAATCTGTATGAGCGGTTGGAGCGGGTACAGAAGCAGCGGGAGTTTTTGAAAAGTTCTTGGTTGTTCGGTGAGGGGGTCTCCTATCTGACCCAAAACCGGATTGCCCGGTCCATGGAGTTGCGCACCTTCTCGGCTGGAGATGAAATTCGGCAGGATGAAAAGAGCCCGTCAATTTATTTTGTTCTTTCCGGTTGTGTTGAGCGTTTTATCGGAAAAAAAGTTTTGGAGTCTATCGGTCCCCAGAATATATTTGGGGAATCTCGGTTGCTTTTCGGTGCCTCCGATCTTTTCCGATTACGGGTTTCTACTTCATTGTCAGCCTACAAAATTCCCCACGAATCCATTCGGAATGTTCCCATTATTCGCTGGAAACTACTGGAGTCCTACAATAAAAAAAGTCGAGAATGGTTTGAATCGGTTGCTGGTAAAGACTATCTATTTCAATGGAATGAAGAGTATTCCATTGAAATAGAAGAGATGGATGATCAACACAAAAGAATGTTTGAAATGGCCCATAAGGTTCTGCAAGCCTTTTCTCTGGGTGATCAAACGGTTGGGGAGCGGGCGTTAAGCCTGTTGGTCGATTTTACGCAGCAACATTTTGAACAAGAAGAGGCTTTGTTGGATGAATATGGATTTCCAGAAGCCAAGCAGCATAAAAAAAACCACAAGCGATTATTGGGAAAGATCAAACAGATTCAAAAAGAAATGGCTGGCCGAGGAAAAAGAGGTCATATCAACCTGGAAAAAGTGATGAAAGAGTGGGTATTAATTCATATTTTGACGGAGGATCGTAAGTTTGGTCAGTTTGTTAGACAGCAGACAGAGACCCTGGATTGCGATGCTGTGGAAAGATAAACTGGGGATGGTTTGTGCTTGGCACGCCCCACCAAGAACCGTTTTTTTGGGCCTCTCCAAACGCCCGCTTTGTTACCAGCGAATCAATGCCGAACCCCAGGTGAAACCCGCTCCAAACGCTTCTAGTAGAACCAGTTGACCGGGTTTGATGCGACCGTCTCGGACCGCTTCGTCCAGGGCCAGGGGAACACTGGCTGCTGACGTGTTGCCGTGCCGTTCGACGGTGAGCACCACGTTGTCCAAACTCATATTGAGCCGTTTTGCCGTGCTGTTAATAATGCGAATATTGGCCTGATGGGGAACCAGCCAGTCTATGGAGCCTTTTTCAAGTTGGTTGGCCTCCAGGGTCTCGTCAACAATCTGCCCCAGGGCCTTGACCGCCTGTTTATAGACCTCATTGCCCCGCATCTGAACCACACCCAGCCCGCTACCCTGTGGGGTTTCTGGTTCTGGAGCGCCGACTGAGACACCACCGGAGGTTTTGAGCAGGTCACAGTGGGCGCCATCGGCATGGATATGAGTCGAAATCAAGCCTGTTGGATGCTCCCCCTCCCGGATGGACGATTCCAAGACAACTGCGCCTGCTCCATCACCGAACAGAATGCAGGTTCCTCGATCACGCCAATCGATGATGCGAGAATTGGTCTCGGCTCCGACAACCAAAACACGTTTGGCCATTCCGGAACGGATATAGGCATCTGCGGTTGAGAGCGCAAACATAAAACCGGCACAGACCGCTTGAAGATCGAAGGCGGGAATTTTGGTGTGGGAGATTCCCAGCTTTTGCTGAAGAATGGTGGCGGTAGAAGGGTAGAGAAGGTCGCCCGTGGTCGTAGCCAGTAAAATAAGGTCCAGACCTTCAGCCGATATTCCGGCAGCTTCCAGAGCTTTCTGCGACGCCTTTAAAGCCAGGTCCGAGGTCAGTTCACCTTCAGCGGCGATGCGTCGTTCTCGGATACCGGTGCGGCTAAAAATCCACTCATCGGTGGTGTCGACCATTACTGCAATGTCTGCGTTGGTCAACCGCTTTTCAGGAAGATAAGATCCGGTGCCGATAACTTTTGCGATAAGTGAGTGCATTAGGTGAGGTTTCTCTGGATTTTTTCGTTGACTTGTCCGGCAACCAGATCTTGGGCCAACTGAATAGCGTGGGCAAAGGCAAAACCGTCGGCCCCGCCATGACTTTTGACGACGACACCGTTTAAGCCCAACAACATGGCACCGTTGTAGGCTCTCGGATCGAAACGGTTGCGAAAACTCTTGAGAGCCGGTCTGGCGATGAGATAACGCAGTTTGGAAATCCAGGATTCAGAGAAAGACTCTTTCAGGAAGTGGATTAACATTTTGGCCACCCCTTCCATGGTTTTCAGGCTGACATTGCCGACAAAACCATCACAGACCACCACATCTACCGTGCCCTGGAATATATCGGTCGCCTCGACATTGCCGATAAACCCGGCACTCTCTTCTGCTTTCAATCTCTCCCCAGCCTCTTTGACCACCTCGTTGCCCTTGACATCCTCTTCGCCAATGTTGAGCAAGCCAATACGGGGATTTTTGATTCCCTCAACGGCTGTGGAATAGATTCTTCCCATCAGAGCAAACTGACAAAGATTGTCGGCATTGCAATCGACGTTGGCCCCCAGATCCAGCATCAAAGTTTGTCCGCTGATGGAGGGTACGTTGGAAGCCATGGCGGGGCGAGAAATGCCGGGCAGGGTTTTTAAAACAAAACGGGCTGTTGCCATCAGAGCACCAGAGTTGCCGGATGAAACAAAGGCATCCGCCTGACCCTCTTTAACCAGATTACAACCCACTCGCATGGAAGAGTCCTTTTTTTTTCGCAAGGCAACCGCTGGCTTTTCCCCCATGCCGACCACTTGAGAGGCTGGGTGAATACGAAATTGGGCGCCATTATACCTCAGACGATCCAATTCCCGCTGAATTTCATCAGCCTGACCAACCAAAATAAATTCAGTGTTTGGATTGAGTTTGCTTGCTTGAATGGCACCCTCAACCATCGCAGCTGGGGCATTGTCTCCGCCCATTGCATCTAGTGCGATTCGAATAGTCACAAAACAAGGGACCCTTCTACTCTTTTGGTAAACGTGGATTTGTCCGCTTTTTTCTCATCGATAGACCTTTCTGATTCTCCAGGTAAAGCAGAAAAAAGGCTCGTCTCCCATAAGGCGACTTCCCTTTTTTCTGCCTTACCGCATAAACCAAGATGGTCTACCATCAAATGTGTGTCCAACCGTCCGAATCCAGGTAAAGGATTACTCTTCTACCTCAACAACCTCACGACCATCATACCAGCCACACTTCGGACAGACACGATGAGGCATGACTGATTCCTGGCAGTTGGAGCAGGTCGATAGAGCGTTGGTTTTTAGTGCGTTGTGTGCACGACGGGCGCCACGACGAGCAGAGGAAATTTTCTTTTTTGGTACGGCCATCTTAACTTCTCCTAAAAAAACATCAAGTTGTTCAGTAGTTTGGGTTCTTGAAAAGGGGGCTTGCTCCGGCAGGCTAACCCGTCATCAAGTAACTCAGTTTAATTTAATCTGCTCTAAAACCGTGAAAGGGGTCTCTTTCTCAACGGAAGGGCAGGTGCAGGGCTCTTGGTTCTTGTCCGCTCCACAACTTTGACAAAGACCAAGACACGCCTCATTGCAGAGTGGGAACATGGGTAGAGCCAAAATAAACTCCTCCTCTGCAAATCGTAAAACAGAGAATTCGCCACTTTCAAGATAGACGACATCCTCTTCCATCTCTGTTTGACCCAATGACAAAGCCGGGTCTTCTCCGGTCGAGATAAAACGATTCACTGCAATGTCAAGGGGACGGACATAGTCAGCGAGACAACGAGAGCAGGGGAGGACGATGGGAATTGTCAGTTGTCCTTTGACCTGCCATAACTTTTCTTGCTTGCTGATGCTCAATTCTACCGCACCGGCTCCATCAACCGTCGCTTCATTAGATAATTCAAGCAAATTCCCAGCCGGAATATGGCCTTGAATGTGCCAGGCATCACGCCCTCCGGCGTTCAGCTCAATCAATAGAGTGCTGATGTCTCTTTGAAGTTCTGTTGCGAGCGGAATATTTCTGTCTTGTCCTTCGCTTTGGGGGGCTTGGGTCATGAGCGCACCATATAAACCATCAGCAGGCCCAGTATCATCAGTGTCAGGCCGGTTTTACGCAAGGCCGTATTTGGTAGTTTGACGATTTGCACGACCCACGCCCGCATCTTGGTCGGCGCAAGAAAATAAGGTACGCCTTCCAAGATTAAAACCAGCCCCAACGCCGTTAAAAAATCATTCATCTTGCATTCATTTTGGCTAGACGATCAATCACTCTTTTACGTCTGGGCCTTTCAGATATCTGAAAAATCCAGATGGTTCTAACACGACTGTCGTGTCTTCTGCAAAAACTTTTCCGTAGGCTTCTAAAGTTCTTTTGAATTTATAAAATTTTTCGTCCTGGGTAATCGCCTCAGCATAGATCCGAGCCGATTCGGCATCCCCATTACCCCGAAGCTCTTGAGCCTTTCTGTAGGCTTCCGCCAAAACAACTTCCCGCTCCCGATCAGCCTCAGCGCGGATTTTGACGGCTTCTTCCTGACCTTGGGCCCGATACTGCATGGCTTGGCGTTCGCGCTCGGTCTGCATCCGTTTAAAAACAGCCTTGGAGTTTTCAGGAGGCAGGTCGGTGCGTTTGATGCGAACATCAACAATTTCGATGCCATAATTGGAGGCCTGCAAGCTGGCTTTGCTGCGTATTCTATCCCGAAGCTCGTCACGAGTTCCGGCAACGATCTCCATCATGGTTGATTGACCCAAAACTTCACGAATATTAGAGTAGATGATGTCATTCAAACGGGCGCTTCCACCGGCTTCGTTGCGAACGGTTTGGTAGAAAGTCAGCGGGTCGATGATCCGCCAGCGGGCATAGTTATCGACTTTAAGGTTTTTCTTGTCCGAAGAAAGAATCTCTTGTGGGTCTTGATCAAAAACCAACAACCGTTTGTCAAATTTGTGCACCTCTTGGATGAGGGGCACTTTTAAGTATAGTCCGGCCTTGGTAATAGGATCGCCAACCGATTTACCCAGTTGGATGACGATGGCCTGTTCGATTTCGTGTACGGTAAAAATGGATTGGGAAAGGACAATCAGGGCGGCAACAACAATGCCCAGAATTCCAGAGTTTAGTTTCGTTTTCATTGTCCAACACCTCCTAATCCCGCTTTCGGCATGCCTTTACCGCCCAATGGCAGATAGGGCAAAACACCATTGGTCGAGCCGGGGCTGACGACGACTTTATTTATTTTGGGCAGAATCTCTTCCATGGTTTCCAGATACAGACGGGTTTCTGTTGCGTCTTTGGCTTTTTTATATTCTTTCAAGACAGCCAGAAAACGGTGCACATCACCCTCAGCCCGAGAAACCTTGGCGGTTTTGTAAGCTTCCGCTTCTTGGATTTGACGGGCCGCTTCACCTTGTGCTTTGGGCAGAATGTCGTTGGCGTAGCCTTGAGACTCGTTGATGGCTCTCACCCGGTCCTCCCGCGCACTCGCCACGTCCTTGAAGGCATGAACCACCTCGGCAGGAGGTGAAACCTGCTGAAGCTGTACGGCAATAATTTGGATACCGCTATTATAACTATCCAGAATCGTCTGGATGCTCTGTTTGGTAACGTCTTGAATTTTATCCTTGCCCGTGGTTAGAGCGGTATCGATGGTGTTGCGACCGATAACTTGAC
>JADFYU010000067.1 GCA_015232865.1 Magnetococcales bacterium | reverse complement strand
TTTGGTTGTGCCAACGATTACGTCGGAAAAGGCTGTCCGCAATCCGAATTGCAGCCATCACCGCAATTCTATCGTAGGAGGAACCGGTGGATTGATCCATCAATTCCTCCATTACCTCATCCACATAGTGGGCCACTTCCCGGATATACTCCTTGTTCGTATCCGCTCCGGTTCTTATTCTAATCCGGTGTCCACGAATATGAACCTCAACGAGTTCTGACATACCAAGTCTCAAATTGGAGTGACATCGACCTATTATTGTCCAGAACCATCAAAACGAGCAAGCAATGTTTCGAGCTTTAATATAGTTTTTTCTTTTTCTTCGGTCAATTCAGCCATTTTGCTCTTTAATTCGGCATTTTCCTGCTGCAAACGAGAATAATTATCATCTCTGTTTTCAAGTTTTTCTGTCAAGGAGACTTTTTCAAGACGCAATCCCGAAACCAATTCGTTCAACGCATCCATTTTTTGCTCCAATCGATCCAAAAGAGCGCTACTTTTTTCCATCTCGTCTACAGCCTCCACTTTATTTGCCTCAACATGCGTTTTTTCAACCACCGCATCCCCACCAACCGGCTTGGACTGAACATTTTTTTCGGGACTTCTATAGGTAACACTGATCACTCTCTTATCCTGTGCAACAAAGGAAAAGTCATTTTAGAGATTCTCCTGGATTCAGCCGTTCACTCCGGCCCGGCCAACTGCGGAATCCGGGAAAATCCAACCTTTGAATCCAGCTTCAAGCCACGGATTCCGTGCTAGGGAAGAACCGATGCTGAACCACGGAGCCAGGCATCCAGATGCTTGGCGACAATGCGTCCGCCATTGATGGCCTTGAGAACCAAAGATTGCCCAGTGGCCATGTCTCCCGCTGCAAAAACCCCTTCAACACTGGTCATGCCAAGCTGATTGACCTGAACATTGCCACGAGGGTCCAGCTTGACGCCCAACTCTTCCAACAGCCCACTCTTCTCCGGGTGTAAAAAGCCCATGGCCAGTAGAACCAAATCCGCCTTCAGGCTAAACTCACTGTCAACAATCTCCTGCATCAGGGAAGGACCGTTTTCCTGTTCGTTCCAACGCAGGCGAATACAGTTGAGCTGAGAGACCTGACCATCGTTACCATCAAACGATTTACTCAAAACACTCCAGATCCGTTCACACCCCTCCAGATGAGATGTCGAGGTTCTCAATTGATGTGGCCACAGAGGCCAGGGAGTCTCGATTGAGCGGTCTAACGGCGGTTTAGGCAAAAGCTCCAGTTGGGTTACGCTCTTGGCCCCGTGACGAACGGAAGTCCCGACACAGTCGGACCCTGTGTCACCACCACCGATAACGACGACATGCTTATCCGTGGCTAGAATACCACCCGATTCCTCTGGAATATCATCGCCGAAAACCCGTCGGTTTTGCTGAGAGAGAAAATCCATGGCAAAATGAATACCCGAAAGCCCCCGACCGGGAATCGGCAGATCGCGCGGTTTTTCGGAACCGCCCGTCAACATAACCGCGTCAAAATCCTCTCGGAGTTGGGCCACGGAAATATCGACTCCGACGTTGACGCCGGTTTTGATTGTCAACCCTTCCGCCTGCATCTGCTCCAACCGACGGTCGATGACCTCCTTTTCCAATTTGAAATCAGGAATACCAAATCGAAGCAGTCCACCGACCCGCTCATTTTTTTCGAACAGGGTGACGTCATGTCCGGCTCGGGTCAATTGTTGGGAGGCGGCCATACCCGCCGGACCGGAACCGATGACCGCAACCCGCTTGCCGGTCTTTCTGGTCGGGGGTTCCGGTTTGATGAATCCCCGCTTCCACCCCTCTTCAACGATAGTCAGTTCAATTTGGCGAATGGACACCGCCTCTCCATTCAGACCAACCACACAGGAGGCCTCGCACAACGCCGGACAGATCCGTCCGGTAAACTCGGGAAAATTATTGGTCCGGTGCAAGGCTTCGTTGGCCTCTTCCCAACGTCCCCGATAGACCCAATCGTTCCATTGAGGAATAATGTTGCTCAGCGTGCAACCGCTATGACAGAAGGGAATTCCACAATCCATACAACGAGACGCCTGTTCCTGGAGCTTTCCAAGAGGAAACTCCAGGTAAAGCTCCTTCCAGTCCGTAATGCGGCTGGCAACACTGCGCGCACGGGGGTTGACCCGATCAATATCCATGAATCCTGTGCTCTTACCCATTGACCGACTCCTGCTCTTTCATCTCAGCCAAAACACGCTTGTACTCCAAAGGCATGACCTTGATAAACTGGGTGACTGATTTTGACCAATCTTTCAAAAGCCGACTGGCCACTCCACTTCCTGTAAAATGTCGATGTTTGGTAACAATCTCTTTGAGCTGAAGCTGATCAGCCTCGTCGTCAATTTTTTGCAGCTCGACCATGGCGTGGTTGCAAAGTGAATTGAACTGGTTCATCTCATCCAGAACATAGGCGATGCCGCCACTCATACCGGCCGCAAAATTCCGTCCGGTCGGACCCAACACCACGACCACACCACCAGTCATATATTCACAACCGTGATCACCCACGCCCTCGACAACAGCCAAGGCTCCAGAATTTCTCACCGCAAACCGTTCTCCTGCCAGACCACGGAAATAAGCCTCCCCCCCCGTCGAGCCGTACAGAAGGGTGTTGCCGACAATAATGTTGTTTTCGGGTACAAACTCGCTCTTGGTGTCCGGTTGAACGACAATACGTCCACCGGACATGCCTTTTCCGACGTAATCGTTGGCACAACCAAAAATATGCAGTGAGACGCCGCCGACGTTAAACGCACCAAAACTTTGTCCGGCCACGCCGTAGAAGAAGATCTTTATGGTATCCTCCGGCAAACCGCCCGCTCCAAACCGTTTTGAAATCATTCCGCCCAACATGGCTCCGACCGTTCGATCGGTATTGAGAATGGGCAGGCGAATCTCGATGGGTTGCAAGGTGTCGAAGGCACGGTCAGCCAACTCCATCAGTTTATGATCCAAAACCTTGTCGATGGCATGGTCCTGCTGCTGCACACAGCGGATGGCGATATTGGAGGGAACATCGGGTCGGGCCAGAATCTTTGAGAAGTTCAGCCCTTTGGATTTCCAATGGCCGATGGCCCGGTTGCTGTTAATACAATCGACACGACCAATCATCTCGTCGATGGTCTTGAACCCCATCTCCGCCATGATCTGCCGGACGTCATTGGCGACAAAATAAAAATAGTTGACCACATGCTGTGGTCGTCCGGTAAATTTTTTGCGCAATCCCAAGTCCTGGGTCGCGACACCGACCGGGCAGGTTCCCAGATGACACTTACGCATCATCACACACCCCTCCACCACCAAAGGAGCCGTAGCGAAGCCAAACTCCTCAGCCCCAAGCAGGGCGGCAATCACGACATCTCGTCCTGTCCTCAACTGGCCATCGGTCTGAAGGCGAACCCGACCACGAAGATCGTTGAGAACCAGTGTCTGTTGCGTTTCAGCCAATCCCAACTCCCAAGGAGCCCCGGCATGTTTGATCGAACTGACCGGACTGGCTCCGGTCCCACCATCCGCACCAGAAATCAAAATCATGTCTGCGTGGGCCTTGGAGACCCCGGCGGCTACCGTACCGACCCCAACCTCAGAAACCAGCTTGACCGAGACCCGTCCGGCGGGGTTGACGTTTTTCAGATCGAAGATCAACTGCGCCAGATCTTCGATGGAGTAAATATCGTGGTGGGGTGGTGGTGAAATAAGCGTTACACCCGGCGTGGTATTCCGAGTCCGGGCAATGACGTCGTTGACTTTATGTCCTGGCAACTGGCCCCCTTCACCCGGCTTGGCGCCTTGGGCGATTTTGATCTGCATCTCGTTGGAGTTCACCAGATAGTGGCTGGAAACACCAAAACGACCAGAGGCAACCTGTTTGATGGAGCTGCGGGCCAGATCACCGTTGGGCAACGGCTTGAAGCGGTCCGGGTCTTCGCCCCCCTCCCCGGTATTGGATTGTCCGCCCAGACGATTCATGGCAATAGCCAGAGTCTCATGAGCCTCCTTGGAAATGGAACCGTAAGACATCGCCCCAGTCACAAACCGCTTAACAATCTCTGAAGCCGGCTCCACCTCGTCCAAAGGAACCGGTTTCCGGGATTTTTTCAGCTGAAAAAGCCCCCGGATGGTACACAATTGTTTGGATTGGTCGTTAATTAACTCCGCAAACTCTTTGTAAAGGGCAAAATCATTGCCCCGGGTGGCATGCTGAAGCTTGGAGATGGTCTCCGAGTTCCACATGTGATTTTCACCACCTTGACGAAGCCGGTATTCACCGCCGACGTCCAACGCGTGGGGGTTGGACAAGCTCTCACCATAGGCCTGATCATGACGCATCAGCGTCTCTTTGGCGATACCGTCCAAACCGATACCCTCTATACGGGTGACGGTTCCGGTAAAATACCGTTCCGTGACACTGCGGTTCAAGCCGATCGCTTCAAAGATCTGGGCGCCACAATAACTGAAGAGAGTCGAAATACCCATCTTCGAGAAAACTTTCAACATGCCCTTGTTGATGGACTTGACGTAGTTGTAGTGGGCTTTTTCTTCAGTCAGTTTCGCCGGAAGCAAGCCTTTTCGCTTGAGATCCGAGAGTGTTTCAAACGCCAGATAGGGATTGATGGCTCCAGCACCATAACCGGCCAACAGTGCGAAATGGTTAACTTCACGAGCCTCCCCGGTCTCAACGATGATACTGGCCATATTGCGAACACCCGACCGGATCAGGCTATGATGAACAGAGGAGACCGCCAATAAAATGGGAATGGGAGCCAATTCTGAGTTAGTGCCCCGATCACTGAGAATAATCAGGTTTACCCCGGTATCAAGAGCTTCAGACACCTCTTCAAAGAGCACCTTCAACGCCCCTTTCATTCCGTCTGCCCCGCTTGCTACCGGAAACAGGGTGGAGAAAGTCTGGGCTTTTAAATTTTTCTGATCAACCGCTCGAATTTTTTCGAGGTCCGAATTGGTTAAAATCGGCTGATTGAGGGAAATCCGGTTGACGTGAGACGGAGACTCATCCAGCAAATTTCCGACTGGCCCCAACTGCATGCGCAGGCTCATGACCAACTCTTCACGAATGGGATCGATGGGCGGATTGGTTACCTGGGCAAAAAGCTGTTTAAAATAGTTAAAAACCAGGACGGGCCGTTCAGAGAGAACCGGAATCGTCGCATCATTGCCCATGGAACCGATCGGTTCCTGGCCGCTTACGGCCATGGGGGTCAAAATGACATATTGATCTTCCTCGGTATAACCAAAGATTTTCTGTCGAACCAACAACGACGACGGCTCTTGAAACTCTGCCGATCCCTCGGCCAGAGCGTCCAACGGCATCAATCCGTCATCAACCCACTGCTTATAGGGCTGACGGCCGATAATGCCTGACTTGATCTCCTCATCACCAATGATCCGCCCCTCTTCCAGATCAATGACAAACATCCGACCCGGCTGGAGACGACCATTGTGGACAATCTGATCTGGGGGGAAGGTCAACGTTCCCGCTTCAGAAGCCATGACGCAGAGACCACTCTTGGTCACCAGATAACGAGCCGGGCGCAATCCGTTACGGTCCAGAGTGGCCCCGATATAACGGCCATCGGTAAAGGCCACCGCAGCCGGACCATCCCAAGGCTCCATGACCGAGGCGTGATACTCATAAAACCCCTTTCGGTCCTCATCCATTTGTTGATGATTCTCCCAGGCTTCCGGAATCATCATCATCATGGCATGGGGAAGAGAACGTCCCGAAACAACCAAAAACTCGACCGCCCGATCGAAAGAGGCCGAATCGGAAATCCCTTCCGGGACAATGGGAAACAGTTTTTTGATATCATTGCCAAACATCGGCGAAGACAAAGCCGCCTCACGCGCCCGCATCCAGTTGATGTTGCCGCGCAGGGTGTTGATCTCGCCGTTATGACAGATCATACGAAACGGCTGCGCCAGATCCCAGGTTGGAAACGTGTTGGTGGAGTAACGCTGATGAACCATGGAAAAAGCGGTTTCCATGAGCGGGTCACTCAGATCGGGATAGTATTGTCCGACCTGCTCAGCAAGAAACAACCCCTTGTAGAGCAATGTCCGCGTCGAAAAACTGGAGATATGGAATGAAGCGGTCTCTTCAACCCCGTATCCCAAAACCGCATTTTCGATTCGGCGACGAATAATAAACAGTTTGCGTTCCAACCAAAGGTCGTCGGCATCATCCGGACGGTTTCTCACCCCGACAATCACCTGATGGATGACCGGTTCCGTCCCTTTCGCCGTATAGCCAATCCGAGCCTCCTCACTGATGGGAACCCGACGCCAACCGAGCAGCAACTGCCCCTCTTCGGCAATCATCTGCTCAACCAGTCGGATACATGAGTCTCTCAGATGCTTGGTTTTCGGGAAGAAAATCATGCCAACGCCGTAATCTCCTTGGGGGGGGAGCGTGATTTTCAGCTGTTTGGCCTTGGCTTGAAAAAATCTATTTGGCATTTGAATCAGGATGCCCGCCCCATCACCGGTCAGGGGGTCGGCCCCCACCGCACCTCGATGGGTGAGATTTTCAAGAACCGTCAACCCCATCTGGATGATTTCATGAGACTTATGACCATCTATGTTGGCGACAAAACCAACACCACATGCGTCGTGCTCAAATTGAGGATCGTATAAACCTGTTTTTGTTGGAAATCCCATAGAATACTACCTTGCTCTTTCAGATAAATTATAAGTCCACACGACCCCCTAACGCCAAGTCGGAAGTCTCAGTGTATCAAGGAAACCGGGTGTTTTGTCAACCATGAGCGAGAAACGGTCCAGTCATTTCCCCCATCAATCAACTTTACACCTGAAATCGGCGGTTGAACGGGTCAGGCCGGTGCAAGATATTGGTTTGCCTGGTGAATCGGAACAAAACGTAGCCACCTGATCGGTGACATGGTTTTTTTTCAATTATCCTGGTTAATCAACAGGTTGGACCATATACATCCGTTCAACTGCCGAATTTAGATTAAAGAGCCTTCAGAGCTGTTTGTTTTCAGAATAGAGATCGGACCCTGATTTTTCATGGATCTTTATACAGAGAATCAAAAAATTTCTTACGCTGAATCATCTTGAAGTAGCCTGATGCTCCTGGACTACCAATAAACATAATGAAACTGTTGATTGCGCCTATATTCAAACCAAGTGTAGAGCTTTCGCACAAAAAAGGGAACCTTTCCTCTTTATGCGCAAGAGCGCACGTATGATGCGTATTCACAACAGCCGTTTTTGGAAAAATCGATCTGGTTCACGGGAACTCAATGCGGCAAAGCCGTCTGACGGCTCCTAGGGACGCTGACGCAAGATAAGTGGGGAACTGCCCTTGATTTTCCAACGCCCCATAGCCCACTTCGCCTCAGCCTGGGATGAAAACGGACCAAGCCGAACCCGATAAAAAACATCTTTGGCTCCGCTGACCATGACCGAGTAAGCCGGAGCCCGCTGCTGACGCAGGACTTTCACAACATCATCAGCCCGTTGCTGGCTTGAAAAGATAACCAACTGAACCTGATAAATTCCGAGTAGATCACTGCCGGGTGGAGGTGGCAGGGGTCGCCGGCTGTTGGTATTTGATTTTTCGATAAGATTCTGAGCGGAAAGAAACGCGTCATCCTCTTCATCCAACTTTTTCGGTACGACAATCTTTCGCCGAGGAAACTCCTCATAGAAGGTGATTTCAATATCCGGGTCTTTGGTGCGCGGGGCCAAACCACTGGGGGCCGATGGCACCTCAACCGATACAGGCTCGTCCGAGTCCACCAACTCCTCCGTGGCTGACTCATACGCATGACCGTCCAGATCAGCACGGGTAAAGGTCAATTTTTCCGAGAACTGCCCCTTCATCGGAGCAGAATTGACGGCTGGTGTCGGTGGGAGCAAACTGCTTTTCTGGGTGACACTGTTATTCTTCGATACCGGACGCACCATCGGGCTCAATGAAACCCGCGTTTGACTGGAATCTTCGCCCTCAGGAACAATTTGACTCTCTACCGGTTTTTTTTCTTCCCCAACCTGATTTTCAGCAAGAGGAATCGCCTTCAAGGGTTTTTCATCGGAGCCGAAAAATTGAGCCAGCACAAAAAAACCACCGCCAAACAACAACCCCATCAAGGCCGGAACCAGATAGGATTTTGGTTTGTGCCGTCTATATTTAGCTGAAGTAGGATACCGTGGTGTAGTCACATTTTTTCCGGAGCTGAAACACCCAATAAACGCAAACCGTTTGCCAAAACCTGACGAACGGCTGAAATCAAAGTCAGCCGCGCCCCCATCAAAGCCGTATCTTCATCCAAAATCCGATGGCTGTTATAAAAGGTGTGAAAAGCCGAAGCCAACTCCATCAGATAATAGGGCACCCGATGCGGCTCCCGATTGGCTGCGGCCCCTTCCAACAGCTCCGGGTAGGCTCCCAACAGCCGAATCAGACTCAATTCCGATTCGCTCTCCAACCGGGACAAATCCCCCTCTTCCAAGGACAACCCTTTTTCTGTCACTTGACGATAAATTGAAAAAATCCGCGCATGGGCATACTGCACATAATAAACCGGATTTTCGTTACTGTTACTGACAGCCAACTCCAGATCAAAATCCAAAGGTGCGCCACCAGATCGGGTTAGAAACTGAAAACGGACCGCATCACTGCCAACCTCCTCGACCACCTCTTTCAGGGTGACAAAGGTTCCGTCCCGTTTTGACATTTTGACCGGCTTCCCACCCCGAACCAGATTAACCATCTGGACCAACTCGACATCCAGCAGGTGTTTTTTGCCCGTCAGCGCCGTCAAAGCGGCCTTCACCCGTTTGACATAACCGCCATGGTCAGCACCCCAGATATCGATCAGTTGGTCAAAGCCTCGCTCCGCCTTATCCAGGTGATAGGCGATATCTGCCGAAAAATAGGTGGCAGAGCCATCCGATTTTTTGAGAGGCCGGTCAACCGTATCGCCAAAATCCGTCGATTTAAACAACAATTGCGGCCTGGACTCCCAATCCTCCAACAATTTTCCTTTTGGGGGGGGCAACACCCCTTCATAAATCAAGTCTTTTTCCGCCAACCGGGAGATGACCATCTCGATCTTGCCTTGCTCGTGCAAGGATTGTTCTGAAAACCAACTGTCAAAGTGAATATGGATGGAAGCCAGTTCCGAGCGAATCCAGCCCAGAACCTGTTCCATGGCAAAAGAGACGACTTCAGACGGGATGGATGAATCCAGGTTTTCTGAGGCCACCAGCCAACGGTCCCCATCGCGATCGCGGAGCGCTCGCGCAATATCAATGACATATTCTGCCGGATAACTGTTCTGCGGCATGACGATATCGTGACCAAAAAGAGCACGATAGCGCAACAAGACCGATCGCCCGAGCACTCCGACCTGCGCGCCGGCATCGTTGATGTAATACTCCCGTTCGACCGTATGCCCGGTCACATCGAACAGGCTGGCGATGACATCGCCCATCACCGCACCCCGCCCATGACCGACATGCATGGGACCGGTCGGGTTGGCCGAGACAAACTCCACCTGCACCCGACGACCGGAACCGACCTGACTGAGACCATAACGGTTGCCCGCCGTCAGGATATCGGGTATCAACTGCCGAATACGAGAGGCTGAAATGTGAAAATTGATAAAACCCGGCCCGGCCACCTCCCAACGATCCACCTCTTGTTGATCCAAAGGCAGGGATGCCACCATTTTTTCCGCCAGGTCCCGTGGTTTCATTTTGGCAAAACGGGAAAAAACCAGGGCAGCATTGGTCGAAAAATCTCCATGGGATTTCTCCCGAGGTCGCTCCACCTTATATTCCGGCAACTCTCCGGGAGGCAGAACCCCCTCTCGAAGCAACTGCTGAACGATTCCCTGAACCAACTGCTCAATAATACGCCGCACAACACACCTCTGGGATAAATGTCAATCTCTCGCTTGGCGAGCACGAAGCAACCCGATCAGTCACTCCATTCGAATCTGCCAACGTAACCGGAAACCGATTCCGCTTCAATCCTCCATGTTTTTTCTTAACATTATAAGCAACAAAGGATCTGATACAAGCCGACTAGAACACCCTTTTTGAAAAGTTAAAAATGTATTGATAAACAACAATGTTTTGCAAAAAACAGCAATCAAGCCCGCAATCGGGTCAACAAGACGATGGCTTGAGCGGCAACCCCCTCTTCCCGACCGGTAAATCCCAATCCTTCCGTGGTGGTCGCCTTGATGTTGATCATTGAATCGGAAACCTTCAAAATTGAGGAGATGGTTCGCTCCATGGCTGGAATATGTGCGGCCAATCGGGGCTGCTGACAGATGACGGTCGCATCCACGTTGACAACCTGCCAAGCCTCACCGATCAGGTTCGCGACAACCTGTCGCAACAAATCGCAACTGTCGATCCCTTTATAACGGGCATCCGAGTCGGGAAAATGCCGACCAATATCCCCCATCCCCGCTGCTCCCAACAGTGCATCCATAAGGGCGTGAAGCAAAACATCTGCGTCCGAATGACCCAACAATCCCAAGTGATAGGGTATATCCACCCCACCCAGACGGAGCGCCCGTCCCTCCGCCCAACGATGAACATCAAACCCCTGCCCAACCCGCATATCCATTTAATTATCCCTCCGTCCTTTCCGCCAACAACGCTTCAGCCAGAAGCAGGTCGGCTGGTCGGGTGATTTTGATATTGGCTCCATCCCCCATCACCACCTGGACCGACTCTCCCATCCACTCAATCAGAGAAACGTCGTCCGTTCCGACAAACCCCGCCTCTTTTGCCTGCTTGTGAGCGGACATAATCAAACCGAATTGAAACATTTGCGGTGTCTGAGCCAACCAAATCAAATCCCGGTTTAACGTCCGTTCAACCCGCCCCTCGTTTCCAACCTGTTTAACCGTATCGTTTGCCGGTATGGCCGATAAAAAGGCCCGCCCGGCCTGACGTGCATCAAACAACCGATCCAGTTGGGAATGGCTGACCAGGGGACGAACGCCATCATGGATGGCCACCCATTGATCGTCATCCAGACTTAAGGAGGCCAGACCGTTGGCCACAGAAAGTTGCCGTTCCGACCCGCCTGCTACCGGCTGAGCAAGTTTTGAAAAACCGGATATTTCAGGCCCCATCACCTTCCGCCAAAGCTCCTGCCCCTCTTTGGCAATAATGGGAACGATTTTTCCAACCAGTGGATGTTCCTGCAACGCTTTGAATGTGTGCCACAAGATGGGCCGCCCGGCCAACAACTGGTACTGTTTCGGCAAATCCGGGCCAAAACGTTGACCTCGTCCGGCCGCAACGACGAGGAAGGTGATTAAATCTCTCTTGATCATGTCGTTATTTCCATTCAAGGTGTATAGTAAAGATCAGCCTTATAAAACCAGCGGAATTCAGGTACACCCAAATTCCACTGTTCAAGTCCAACCTTGTTGATATCATGACGGAGCAAAAAATGGGTGACATCCTTTTTGTCTGGGCCATTATCGCCTATTCCGGTGCAGCGGTACTGATTACCTACAACCATCTGCGCGGACACCACCACCCGTCCATACCCGGCTGGTGGTTGGTTGCTTCCGGCTGGCTCGCTCACTGTACGGCTTCTGTTCAAACTTTTCTATCCCAACACAATCTTTCCGTCAACTTTACGGCCGCTCTCAGTCTTTCAGCCCTGGCCATGGGCCTTCTCTATCTGATCAGTTGGCGAATACAGAGGCAAACCACTCGATCGGTCGGACTGCTGTTACTACCGTTCATGGTCATTTCATTGGGGGCCGCCCTCCTGCTGCCAACAACCGAACCAAAAATCCATACCCTGACCAATCCCGTACTTATATTCCATCTGGCCCTTTCCCTACTGGCCTACGGCCTGTTAAGCATTGCCGCTATCCTGGCCCTGTTGGACGCCTTCCAGGAACATGCTTTAAAAACCAAACGGTTTGGCAAACTTTTCAACATGCTGCCACCTCTTTACGCCCTCGAAGAGACCTTGTTTCTCATGGTCAACATGGGCTTTATCCTTCTATCACTCAGCATCATGACCGGGTCCGTCTACTCTTTCCTTCAATATGACCAGCTCTTCATTTTTGGTCATAAAGTACTCTTTACCTGGGCCACCTGGTTACTGTTTGGCACCCTGCTGCTCGGCCATCGACTCTGGGGATGGCGCGGCAAGAAGGCCTCGCAGTTTACAATATTGGGCTATCTGTTTTTGGCTTTGGCATTTCTGGGAGTCAAGTTTGTCACCGACATTATTCTTTAATCCGCCCGCACTAGATGGCTCCCAGAATTAGCCGGCCAACACACCCAACCAGAACTTGTTGTTTTCATGTGACTTTTAAAATAATCACATTTTATTAATTATTTTACTTGCAAGGGGTGGTTGAAACGAGTAGTTTCTGTCGTCCCGGTACACGGGACTGTAGCCAAGGGTTACAGCA
>JADFYU010000066.1 GCA_015232865.1 Magnetococcales bacterium | reverse complement strand
GTATTGCAAGTATTTATATCAATGATTTCACATGGTTTTTTCTGTGTGTACTTTATTGTTTATGCAACTGTAGGGTTTATCTGGGAAAGGACGAATCCATTGAATATGGCTCATGAAAAGCAGAGCAAGGGACAAGCACGCTCAACAACCGGTTTACGCCGTTCGCTCTTCCTCATCGCATTGTTCATCCCCTTCTTGTTGGTGATGGTCAACTCTCTCAATGCCCGGGCTGCGGGGGGAGCGGCACAAAACCCCGAACTGGTGATCGGCTTGGAAGGATGCAGCAAGGAGTGCCACAAAGTGGAGGCGGATATTTGGAAAAATACCAAACATGGTCTCTCCCTGAACAAACTGCCTGATTCCAAAAAGGCGATGGAAATCACCGAAAAAATGGGAATCAAGAGCTTCAAACGGGAAGAGCGCTGCGTTACCTGCCACTTTACCCGGCAGCAGGACGGGAACAAGATCAAGACCATCTCCGGCCCCTCTTGCGAAGATTGTCACGGACAAGGCAAGGAGTGGTCCTCGGTTCACGGAGATTTTGGTGGCAAGGATGTGACAAAAAGCCAGGAGAGTGCCGCCCACAAACAGGCGCGGATCAGTCGTTCGGAAGCAGCCGGCATGATCAAACCTGACGATCTGTTCAAAATGGTTCAAAACTGTTTCAACTGTCATCTCGGACATGATGAAGAATTGGTCAACAAAGGCGGACATACGGCTGGAAGCGATATTGAACTGGTCTCCTGGACCCAGGGAAAAGTTGGCGACGGCGAGTCGATCCGACACAATGTGTGGCACACCAAATCCAATGATATCGCCCCGGCTCCCCGTCGACGCATGCTTTTTGTTCTGGGCACACTCCTGGAGATGGAGTACGCCCTCAGAGCGGTTGGAAGATCCACCCAAAAAGAGGATTTTGCCAAAACAATGGCCCGTCGGGCCAAAAAGGTGTCCGGCAAACTGACTTTCATTAACGATACGGTCGCCATTCCCGAGATTCAGGCAACCTTGAGTGGCCTGGGCCAGATCAAACAACAACTGAAACTCAACAATGCGACGGAGTTGAACCGGTTGGCCGACCTGGTTGCCCATCAGGCCAAGCTGTTGGCCAGCAACAATGATGGCAGCAAGTGGGCGGCACTGGATGCGGTCATGCCATTTCAACCTTAACAGCGTGATCGGTTCAAACGAAGCCGGAATGGGCGGTTCCTGTTCCGGCTTCTCCTGACAACACCGCAACATGAGTGGCTCAAATGAAGGTTCCTGTTTTCAATCTAAAAACGCCAGAACTGAACGATTAGAGAGATGAGTCAAACCTTCTCTCCCCGCCATTCAGTGGCCGGAAACTGGGACCCCTCCAATGAAATGTCTTCCGAGGATCTGGAGCGCGTTTTACAGCGACCTCTTTTCAGCGCCATGGACCCAAGCACATTTCCCCGCTCCAATCCACCGCAGGTCATTCTCCGAAAGCATGCCCGCTTGCGCCGGTTTCAATCTGGGGATCTGATTGTACGAGCCGGGGATTATGGTCATTCGGCATTTTTGGTTATCTCCGGTACGGTTCATATCGTCATGCAGCCCGGACTGCCCGACACTTTGTTGGGACGCTCGACACCAAAACGCAAGGGCTTTTTCAATCTGCTCTCGACCCTTTGGCATCGGCCCCGATATCCAGAAATTCGGAAAATAACGAAAGAGAACCCGCTCCGACAGCCTTTTACTACTCGCAGAGACGGTGATGAGGCCGAAATTCGAGTTTGCCTCTCCTCCGTCCAAGAGGTGCTGGAAAAATATGAAACCGTCACCCTTCACACAGACGCTTTGTTTGGAGAAATTGGTGCCTTGACACGATTTCCGCGCGGCGTCAGCGTTTTTGCCGAAACCGATACGGAACTTCTCGATCTACGCTGGCAAGGTTTGCGCGATCTTATTCGATACGACGCGGAATTCAGAAGTCAGATGGATCGGCGTTTCAAAGAGCGGTCCATCAAGCAATATTTGCGAGAGTCTCGGCTTTTCCACGGTTTGAAAGAGGAGCAACTATTGGAAGTCGAGGCCGCCGTCTCCTTCGAAACCTATGGTGATCAAGACGGTCACGGTGTGCAACTGACGGCAGGCCAACGCTTGGATTCCACCAACAATTTGAGTTTGGAACCCCTGATCATCCAGGAGGGGGATTATGCCGACAGTCTGATTTTGATCCATTCCGGTTTTACCCGGATCAGTCAGCGCTTCAACAACGGTCATCGCACGGTCGGTTTCATCGGTCGGGGCCGAAATTTTGGCCTGCGCGAAATACGCTACAACGCCGAAAATGGAACCACCATCCCCTTCCAATTCTCTCTTCGCGCCCTCTCTTACGTGCATATTCTACGTATTCCGGCGGCCCTGATCGTTCAACATGTGTTGCCTCACCTGCCCCCGGATAAAGCCCCCAGTCCTCTGGAGCAGACATCAGCCTTTCCGACCAGCAATGAAGAGGGGGAAGACCCAAGCCTTCTGGAATTTTTGGTCGAGCATCGCTTTATCAACGGCACCTCGACCATGATCATCGATCTGGAGCGCTGCGTGCGTTGCGACGATTGTGTCCGTGCCTGTGCAACGGCCCACTCCGGCAACCCCCGTTTTATCCGCCATGGCACCCGCCACGACTCCCTGATGATCACCAACGCCTGCATGCACTGTATGGACCCGATCTGCCTGATCGGTTGTCCAACCGGAGCCATTCATCGCCACGCGTTGGGAGGCGAGGTCATCATCAACGATTCGGCCTGTGTCGGCTGTGCCACCTGTGCCACCAGCTGCCCATACGACAACATTCGAATGGTCGAAATCAGAAAGAATAATGGCGAATTCCACATCAATCAAGAGACCGGTTTGGCTCAGATCAAAGCGACCAAGTGCGATTTGTGCTTTGATAAACCCGGCGGCCCCTCTTGTCAGAACGCCTGTCCTCACGATGCCTTGATGCGAGCGGATATGGGTAATACTCGCGATTTTCGTGCCTGGTTGAACTCATGAAACGCTTCTCCCCGAAAAAACCCGGCTACCTGCTGGCTGTGCCAATTTTGTTTTTCCTGGCTGTTTTGGCGACCGATCTCTATCGGGCCTCTCTGCGAGAGACCGGCTATTTTACCGGCTGGATTTTGCTCACCGCCCTGGTTCTCCTGACTTTATTGAATTGGCGAAAAAAGGCCGTTCTGTTACCTTTGGGACGGATATTTGAGTGGGTACAGATCCATATTTATCTGGGCTGGCTCTCGATGTTATTATTTTGTCTGCACATCTCCTGGCGTATCCCCAACGGCGTAATGGAAGCAGGGTTGGCGGTTTTGTTTGCCATAACCGCACTCTCCGGGGTTTTGGGTCTTTATCTCTCCCTGGTTTTTCCCCGTCGTTTGGCACGCCGGGGGGAGGAGGTCATTTTTGAACGGATTCCGGCCTTTCGCGCACAACTGTTTGAGCAGGCTCAATCGTTGGCGCTCTCCTCCGTTGCCGAAACCCGATCCACCACGCTATCCGATTTTTTCAGCTTGCGACTCTACCCCTTTTTTATTCGACCCAGGAATCTCTTTCAACACCTGCTGGAGTCCAACCGGGCCCGGTTTATCCTCTTCAACGAGATGATCGCGTTGGAGCGCTATATGAACGAACAGGAACGGAGGAGCCTGGAACAATTAAAAATCCTTGTCGGCCAAAAAGACGATCTGGACTATCACTTTGCTCTGCAAGGCACCCTGAAACTCTGGCTCTTCATCCATATACCGGCGACGATCGTGCTGTGGACTTTAATTCTTCTGCATCTGATTCTGGTCTATGTTTTCCAGGGAGGGGTACTTTAGAATGACCGCTCTTCAACCGATCAAACATAATCAGAGCAACTATGAGCGGCCTGAGCAAAAAAGGATCTGCAACCGACGAGACGGTTCCAGTTGCCGTCAAGGCCCAAAAGCCAACGGTCGCTGTGGAGCCGATTTTTCCTGTCAACCGATTCGTCGGGGCGATCGCTGGTTTTGTACCCGTTCCAACGGCAGTGGCGAACCGTGCGAACGCGGTCCCAACCCGGACGGAACCTGTAGCCAACCCGAACAAAAATGCCACCCCAGACACTCCATCCGGGATAAGCGGGGCTGGTGGGGTCGCGGTCTGCTTCTCTTTGGCTTGGGATTGGCCTTCATGATTCTGGGCTCTCAGGGTTCCAATGCTCTCTTTTCACCGGGAAAACTTACCGCTGCCCACAGTGCCATTCAATCCTGCTCCGAGTGTCACGGTATCTACGACAAAGGTTTGAACGTTTGGTTTAAAACCGCCTTTGGTCAACTCCCCGACGAGCAGGATGATAAACGCTGTCTGGTCTGTCACAAGATGGGGCCGAATTTTACCAAGGCCCATGGTATGGAGCCAAACAGACTGGCTGACCGCTCCAGCCCGGCAGCGGAGAACGATAAAACGACGATCGTTCATGCGATGAAAACCGGCATAGACAAGTTGATTCGCCCGTTGCCGGACAAAGATCAAACCATAACCTGTGGCACCTGTCACCGAGAACACAGAGGCCGTAGCCATCTATTGGTCGAAAGCTCAGATCGACCATTTTGCAATACCTGTCACCAGGAAAAAATTGACCAGTTTCCCGATGATCACCCCCCATTTCCTAAGCAAATGGGCCAGAGACCGCAATCGATTCTTTTTGATCATGCCAGCCACCTTGGCAAACATTTTCTGGGCAAGGATAAAATCAAGGCTCCCAAAAACTGCACCGACTGTCATACAGCGGATCAAGGGGGGGGCAACATGCAGACCGTTGGTTACAGCCCCGCCTGTGACGGCTGTCATTCAGGAGAAGTGGCCGGAGATGGGTTGGCAGGATTCAAGGGTTTCCCTGTTTTTTCGGTTCCAGGTCTGGATCTTGAAACGTTGCACCAAGCCAATATGTCTCTAGGCAGCTGGCCAGAAGATTCCGAAGAGGAGCTATCCCCTTTCATGGCC
The DNA here is from genome assembly GCA_015232865.1 of Magnetococcales bacterium. Next base: position 7,841 of record JADFYU010000066.1, on the reverse strand, counting down.
TTTTTGCTCTCTACCGACCCCACCTTTCAAAAAGAGTGGGCGGAGCTGTCGCAATGGGACCTGATTGAACTACCCGCCGACAATCTGCAGATGTTGGCCCAGGTCCAACGCATGGGATGGCAGGTGAAAGAGCTGTGGGAAGATCTCCTCTTGGGCGGTCAGAACACTCTGGAGGAGCGCCTGCATCATCGATTGCCCACCCCTGTTTCCAAGGCAAGAGTGGGTTGGATTTCCGGCTTGTTGTCCGCCGACAACATTGCGATCGGCCGGCAATGGTTCCCTCAGTTATCCGACGAATTGGTACAACACCGCAACGGCGTAGCCTTGCCCTTATCTCTAAGCCCGGCACCACAACAGCAGTCCCAACGCCCCGCCCCCTCTTCGGACTTGGACAGCCCTGCAAACGACGAGTTGCTTGGCGGGGATGAAAACAGCGATCTTCTGAACGATGAGGGGAGCGACGAGCTGCTTGGCGGGGATGAAAACAGCGATCTTCTGAACGATGAGGGGAGCGACGAGCTGCTTGGCGGGGATGAAAACAGCGACCTTCTGAACGATGAGGGGAGCGACGAGCTGCTTACAGATGACACGCCAGCGAATACCACGGATCCAAATCAATCGGCAGCCGCGGATTCGCCCGTACGAAAAAAGGCGATTACGGGAGAAGCCTGGAGTCCGGGCGGCGGCTGGTTCCGTCATGGATATGCACTCTATTATCGACCGACCGGTCATGGAGATCTGTTCTTAAAAAACTGGCTGGAACTGTCCGGCCAGGTTCGTTCTTCAGATTCTGACAAATTATTCAAACTGCTGACGAGTCAATCGGTGCCTGGTGCCTGCATCAAATGTCATCGGGTTTCAGAGGACGATTCGGCAAACCGGATCATCTCCTGGAAAACCGTTGAGCCGAAACAGGGAATCATGGGCAATGGCTTCAGCCGTTTCAGCCATGCGCCTCACCTCAACCTGGGTCCGACGCAAAATTGCCAGAGTTGCCATGCTCTTCAACGATCCGGCACACCGGAATCTGTCGCACCCCCAGCGCCATCACTCCCCTCGCCCGGTTTTGCCCCTCTCGGGAAAACCGTCTGCGCGCAGTGTCACACGCCGGGAAAAGCGGAAATATCCTGCCGAAGCTGTCACAATTATCACATTGGCGATTTTAACAGTGCCAGCCTCTCTTTGCCGGCTTCTTTGAGATAAGGGTTGCGCAAGGCAACTGGATTTGGGAAAACGGAAATACGATTGATCAGATGCTGTAACAATGCCCTCAACCATTCGGCAAAAAAAAATCAAACCCTTGATTTAAGGTGATTTTGTGGAAAAATTAGTAACAAAGATTGCATTTTTTCTAACCATTCTGGCCGCAGTAACGCCACTACTGGCATCGGAAACCTGGGAACTGCCCGATCTACAGAGATTGCCGTCGAAGTCGTGTAAAAGCTGCCATGGGGCCATTTATGCTCAATGGAAAGGCTCCATGCACGCCAAAAGCACGCCGTTGACCAACCCATTACACCGCCACTTTTATGAACAAAAAATCGGTTCTCCCGAAAAAAAAGGGGTTCTTGATCCTAAAACCAAACAATTTCCCGCCTGCCTCAACTGTCACGCGCCCAACGCAGCTCGGCTTGAAAACAGCGACTTAAGCAGTGCGGATGATTTTCAAGAGGGCGTCAACTGCACCGCCTGTCACACCATTCGCCGATTGAAGCACAAAGGCGGCCCCCAAGTCGGCGTAGAGGCCTATGAATATGACAACACCCGTTTTCAAGGACCAAACGGCACCCCCCACGGTTTAAAAGCCACCCTGCCGCCCGGATCAGGGGATCAGGAAGTCGCCAGCAATCCGTATACCCATCAGGCCAACCCACAAACATTCAAAGACAGTTCGGATATCTGTCTCGGCTGCCACGGCTCCTATGAACCGGAAAAAAATCAACCCGTTTGTTCGACCGGAACCGAACTCCACGCTTTCGACAAATCGGCAACCTGCCAATCCTGTCACATGCCGGATACCGAAGGGTTTGTCAGCCATGCCATGCCTGGCGGTCATAACCCGGAGATGGTTCGACAGGGGGTATCCCTGGAGGTAGAGGCCGAGAAAAAGAACGACCACATTATGGCGTCCGTAACGGTCAGCAACCTGCTTATGCATCGTTTTCCAACCGGCATTCCGCTGCGCCAAGCCGTAATACACCTGTTTGCATTCGGAGCTGACGGGCAACTGTTGTGGCAGAATTTCCGTCAGGATGTCGGCCAGGAAGATCCACAAGCCTTGTTGGCCAAGCCGGGAAACAGCAGCGGCGCCCCATTCGACAACAAATCTAAAGACAGCCGCTTATCCGCCGGGGAGGAGCGTGTGTTATACTATCGGATACCCAAACCCCAAGCCACGCTCTTTCGGGCCGAAATCCATTATCACCTGATTCCAGAAACCTTGGCAAAGAGCGTCACGACCCTACCGGCTGAGATCAGAACCCCGATTTTGTTAACCTCTGCCGAAGCAACGCTTTAGCAACGCCGATCACGGAAAAAAACGAATAAAAAAAGGGTGGGGTCTGGGGCGGTTCGCCGCCCCAGTGAGGCTATGGGGCAACGCCCAGAAAAATCACAAATCACCCTAAATTCGCCAAGTGAATCAAAATTCTGGCCGTTGTGCATACGTTCAATTGCCAAGTTTTATTAAATAGTCGAGAGCGGCACCAGGGATGGGCCGGGCAAAACCCCCTGTGATTGTTCGGGTTCGGTGGAAGAAGGCGGTCGCTTTTCTGGCTCGGTCAAAACAGGTTCCGGGTTGAGTTGTTCCGGGATCAGAGCAGGTCGGATCATTTGAGAATCGGAGTGTACCGCCGTAAAACCCGGTATTTTCAACGGTGAGACCGGGCGCGGAACAGGAGCCATTTTAGCCGGGCTGGCCTGCCCCTGGGTATCAAAGGTGGCGCTGAGTTCCGAGCCGACCGCCGGCCACTGACCTTTGGCCACGTTCACGCCATCCTGAGCGGAAAAGACCAGATAGCTGTAGGAACCATAATGGGGCAATTTTTTGGCCAGTCGGGGTAATAGTTTGGGGAATTTGTCCGATTTGACAAAAACCTGAACCAATGCCGACTCCGGGTCTTTCGGGTTATTTCCGACAACGACAATCCCCTGTTTATTCTCGTCATACCATTCCGACCGGACCTGAATCCGCTTGGTCTGCATCCCCTCTCCGACGTCAAAATGATAGAGAGAGCGCATCAGCTCCGGCTCAAAACGATTCTCCCGCCCGAACAACCAGACCGCCCGTTGGGTTGGCAACTCTGAAAGCGCATCGTCCGGGGTGATACCCAGATTCCAGGCTTCCGCCACCTGATGAAAGATGCCGACGGAACGTTTGCTTGCCTGGGCCGGATAGATGATCAACCCTCTTTCAGCCGCAAAGGCACGTGAAAGGGTAATGGGATGTTCTTGGGGCTTCAGGGAGCGGAACAGATCGAAGCTGGGATCAATATCCAGACGGATCGGTTTTAACGGCGTGGTGATGGAAAACGACTGCTGGCGTTGGGTCATCTCTTGCCAGAACAGAAGGGGTACAGGCTCTGCAACCTGGGTGATGGTCAGCGGAATTTTTAGTTGATACGGCTCTTCGTCCTGGCTTTGAACCAGGGTAAAGGTGGTTTTATAGCCCCCATCGCCCTGTTGTTCTGATTGGGCCTGGCGTAGTTCAAGGGATGGCGCACCTGAACGTTGTGTCCACTGCTCAAAAAACCGGGCCAGATCTTGGCCGGAAACCATCTCCATAATCTGTTGCAGGTGGGCGAATCCGGCTTTTTTAAACCGAAAATGTTGATAAAAATAGCGCAGCCCGGCCAAAAAAACTTCATCTCCGAGCCGTTGTCGCAACTGGTGAAAGAAAAAGGCCCCTTTGCCATAGCCGACAGCCTGAGCCGATTTATTGTGGCGTTGGCGAAACTGGCTCAGAGAGAGGTCGTTGGACTTTTGAACAAAATCGGCGTATGCGATCAAGGCGTTGCGCCGATAGGTCAGCCCTTCCCCCTGTTGCTCCTTGATCCAATAATCGGCCAGATAGGTGGTCAGCCCCTCGCCCCAGTTACCGGCCTCATAATCGACAAAAACCCCGTTTCCCCACCAATTGTGCAAAATTTCGTGGGGAAGAGAGCTGTGCAGAATAAAAGGAAGGGGCAGGACTTTCGAGCCTAGCAAGGTAAACGACGGCATTCCCAAACCGGTTTGCCGGTCGTTTTCGGCGATGGCAAATTTTGGATAGGGATAAGGACCGATCAGCGCTTGATAGCGTTGTATATAGTCATCCGTGGTAGAGAGATAGGAGTCTGCCAGGGTCTGGTTCTTCTGACGAAAAAAAGCATAGAGCTGAATTCCGTCGGCCATTTTTCTTTTGTACTCGAACCAGGGTCCGGCGATCAGGTAGATCTCATCTGTTGCTTGCCTGGTTCTCCAACCGCTCCAACTCCCGGTTGGGGCCGCTTCATCGCCTCTGGCAGAGGGATGGAATCGCTCACCCTGACTGACCGACTTCCATTGTTCGGGCAATCGAACCGACAGCTCAAACTGTACCAACTCGCCCCCAAGCTGGGGATACCAGACCGACGCGCCGGTCAACGCCACCCCTTGATCCCGAACCGGCTGCGATTCATCGATGATCGGCCCGTCATATCGGACGATTAAATCAGAGTTTGGCATCGGCCCCGAATCCAACCGGATACGGTAACGCTTACAGGATACCGCCCCACACGATTCCAGGGTTTCAGGCCCGAGCAACTTTCCCCCCTTCCAATCACGAACCGTCAACCCGGCATTGAGCAGCAGACCCTGACTGCTCAATGCCAGACGGTTGGCTGGCGAAATGCTCAGGCGATCCGTCACCTGAATCTGTTGGCCAATCGGGTCGATTTTGACGGTCAAAAAGTGTTTGATGGGAACAAGGTCAGAGGTCGAATCCGCCGGATCGGGTGGAACAACCGGTTGACTGACGAGGCTCTGATCGGAGGGATGAGCCGTTATGAGCCCCCCCATATCCGACGACTCTTTCGCACACAAAATCGCAGGAGGGTACACCAACAACCCGAAGAAAACCAGCGCAAGAAAAGGGACTGAAATAGATTTAATCGTCATCCTTCATAACCGAATTATTCTTGATGAATTGGGCAAAATCTCTGGCAGACAACGGACGACTGTAATAGTAGCCCTGAATCTCATTGCATTGATGCCCCCTTAAAAAATCCAACTGTTCTTTCTCCTCCACCCCTTCGGCAATCACCGTCAAACCCAAACTATGGGCCAAGCCGATGATGGTTTTAACCAAGGCGGCATCCTCCAGATCCTTGGTGCAGCCTCGGACAAAAGATTGGTCAATTTTCAACGTACCGATGGGAAATCGTTTCAGGTAGCTCAGTGACGAAAATCCGGTGCCAAAATCGTCGATGGCCAGCGGAACATTGGCCTTTGCCAGGGTGTTGAGCTTAGCAAAAGTCTCTTCCACATCGCCCATGGCGATACTCTCGGTCAACTCCAACTCCAACCAACGATTTTCTACACCGGAATCTTGCAAAACCTTTAAAACCAGGTCGGTAAAATCCGGTTGTTTAAACTGAATACCGGACAAGTTGACCGCAACCCGAACCGAAGGCAGTCCGAGTTTGCGCCACTTTCGCATCTGTTTACAGGCTGTTCGCAACGCCCACTCCCCCATGGGAACAATCAGACCGGTCTCTTCGGCCAGAGGGATGAATTCACCCGGAGAGATCATCCCTTGTAACGGATGTTGCCAGCGAATCAACGCTTCGGCCCCGATCAGGTTCCCCGTCTTCACATCCATCTGGGGTTGGTAGTAGAGCAAAAACTCCTCTTTGTCCAACGCGCTTCGCAGACTGCTCTCCATCAACATTCGCGCCATGGAGGCGGTATTGAGGTCATCCCGATAGAATTGAAAATTGTTCCGCCCTTGCTCCTTGGCATGATACATGGCCGCATCGGCACTTTTCAAAACGGTCTTGACATCCTCCCCATCCAGAGGGGCCAGGCCTATTCCGATACTGGCCCCGACAAAAAATTCCACATCTTCGCCATCGACCTGAAACGGTTTTTTCAACGCTTCCAGCATGCTGTTGGCAATTTGCGCCGCTTCCTGGGAATGGCTGAGCCGAGGCAGGATCACTCCGAATTCATCCCCACCCATACGCCCCAAAGTCGCCGGCTGTGTCAGACAATTGGCCAATCGCCGTCCGACCCGAACCAAGAGTTGATCACCTTTATCATGTCCCAAGGTTTCGTTAACTACCTTGAACCGATCCAAGTCCAACAACATGACTCCAACCCGTCCATCCCGTTCCTTGGATTCGGTCAAAGCCAGGGCCAACCGCTCTTGGAAGAGATGTCGATTGGGCAGATCGGTCAGCGTGTCGTGACCGGAAAGATACAGCAGATTGGCCTCAGACTCCTTGAGCGCCGACAAATCCGAGAAAACCCCGACAAAACTGACATAGCGATTGTCACTGCCCCGAACACCGCTGATTGTAACCCACTGCGGAAAAACCGAACCATCTTTGCGACGATTCCAAAACTCTCCTTGCCAGCGCCCTCTTACCAACAGGGATTCCCAAAACTTTTTATAGAAGGATTTGCTGTGCCGCCCCGAGCTGATCCTGTTCATATTTGAACCAATCACCTCCTCAGGAGCATATCCGGTGATTGTTGAAAAAGCCGGGTTGACCGATTGGATGATGCCCTGACTATCGGTGACGACAATCCCCTCCGAGGTGTTTTCATACACGGTCGAGGCCAGATAGAGTCGCCGCTCGGCATCGATATCCTTGAGCAGATATCGAACCCGGTTACGCAGGATCGCCCAATGGATCGGCTTGGTGATGAAATCGACAGCACCGGCCGCGTATGCCTCATCAACGGAGTCGTCATCGTTGAGGCCGGTAATCATCAAAACGGGTATGTTTTTGGTTTCGGACTGCTGCTTCATGATGGAAACGGCTTCAAAACCATTCATCACCGGCATTTTGGCATCCATCAACACCACGTCCGGCTGACTTTCACGGAGGGCGGACAGAGCCTCCTGGCCGTTGGTAAATCCACGGGTAGCATACCCCAGTTGCTCCAGAAAACGACAGAGCATCAGTCGAGTGACAGCATCGTCATCAACCACAAAAAACAGGGGGATATCACTCATTATTGATCTACCTTCAAGTTGACCTTGACAGTCAACATAAGAATCTGTCGCAATCAAACGATTTGCCTCAAAATTCTTAAGTCAACCGACAATCAAATCTCCAGCACTTCCGCCTCATCCAGGGCCGTGTCGTAGATCATGAAAGTCGCACCTTTGTTGAATCCATGGATCGAACCCGGATTTAACACCCGAGTTTTACCAACCAATTCATTGACAATTTTATGGGTATGGCCCGTGATGACCAAACGATACGCCCCACAATCAATCAACGCATTTAAAAAAGTAGGAACCGTCCCGTGATAAACCACGATTTTTCCCTCCGGGCAGTCGGCATGCAACACATCCAGACCTATTTCGCCACCGATCTGTTTTACTTTCACCGGCATCAGAGCGCGTTCACCATCGTTGTTACCCAAGACGGCCCCTAGCTTCAACCCTTCAAATTGTTTAATGATAGAGGGGGAACCAATATCTCCAGCATGAAAAACCTGTTCGACCCCTCTTAGCCGGAAAATCTCAATCGCATGATCCACATGATCTATTTGATCGTGAGAATCAGAAAGTATACCTATCAACATAATCTATCGGTTTTCCTCCTTGATTGCTTAATCTTGTAAACAGTATGCACAAATAAGATGCG
>JADFYU010000065.1 GCA_015232865.1 Magnetococcales bacterium | reverse complement strand
ACTTCGATTTTTTCTAGTTCACCAGATAAACCAATATGTTGCACCGCTTACGCACTTCCAACTGCCGGATCTAGGATGATAGAGCATAACAGCGTGCCAATGGGCAAAATGACGACAGCGTCTTTGAACCTAGAAACAAAGTTTCTAGGATGAAAACATTTTCTGGACATTCTCCAAAAATTCAACCGATTGCGATGGCCGGAGCCAACAAGAGACTCGCAACGATCTACTTTGCCCTTTTTCTCACCTTATTGCTGACAATCGGCGTCAGTTTTGTCATCATTCACAGCCGCGATGAGAGCAATCAGCGCATTGATGTCGCTGGCCGGCAAGCCATGTTGACGCAGATGCTGACAAAAGAATTTCTCATCTACAGCGGCTACCCCTCAGAGCAGAATCTGCAAAAACTGATTTCCATTTCAAAGTTTTTTGATTTAAACCAGCAGGCCATGCAGTTTGGTGGAGAGGCTTGGATTCGTCAACCGCCTGAAGATCCGCGAAAAATACGATTTCCACCACCTTCTCCAGAAGTCAAAAAAAATCTTGAAGAGGTCAGTCGTCTCTGGCAACCGTTGGCAGCGACCATCTGGCGGGCCAAACACGCAGAGTTACTTTCGGAGCCGGTCTATGAGGATATGAAAGAGCGCAATCTCGTGCTGCTTCATGCCCTTGAGGCCAATGTCAAGATTATGGTTGCCCAGGCCCGTACCAACGAGGAGCAGATGGCTCAATGGGTGACCATTGCCGGGTTGTTGGGACTGTTGATTACGGGAATCATGATCTGGCGACAGGGGCAGGCCATCTCAGCGAGTGGCGTTGCCCTGGAAGAGAGCCAACATCGTCTGGAACTCGCTTTGGATGGGGGAGAGTTGGGTTTATGGGATGTCGATCTCTCCAACGGTCTCACGGTGGTCAATCAGCGATATGTCGAGATTCATGGTCAACCTGAAACCGGCCTGGAGTTGACACAGCAGGTCTGGAGTCAGACCATTCATCCAGAGGATCGAGAGTCGGTTCGATTGGCTGGACAGCAGTATCGTACCGGCAAGAGTGTCGCCTATGAGGTGGAGTATCGCATCATCAGAGCGGACGGTGAAACGCGTTGGGTGATCTCCAAAGGGACTGGTGTTACATGGGATTCTGCTGGTGTTTTGCTGCGCATGGTTGGTACAGTGCGAGATATAACCAAGCGCAAACAGTCCGAAACACAACTCTTCAATGCCATCGAAGGCCAATCGTTGCTTAAACGGCTGCTTGCTCTACCGATTCCCGACTTTCCCCTGCCCAAACTGATGACCCAGGCATTGCAGCGTATTTTAGAGATTTCATTTGTAAAACTGGAAAAAAAAGGGGTGATTTTCCTGTATAACCCCCAGGAAAATGCTCTGGAGATGTGCGCTGAAATTGGCTTGGACGATTTTCTTCGTTCCGCTTGCCGGGTTGTTCCGGTCGGCCACTGTCTGTGCGGACGTATGGCGGCCTCAGGAGAAATTTTGTTTGTCAACCATGTGGATTTGGACCACGACATCGGCTTTTATGGTATGGCTGACCACGGCCATTACTGTATTCCCATCCGCTCGGGAGAGCGGCTTTTGGGTGCTCTGACGCTGTACGTTTCCGCCGGCCATGAGCCTTCGGATATTGAAAAAGAGCTGTTGCTATCGGTTGGCAGCACCTTGGGAACGACCATAGAACGTAAAAATTCTGAAACCGCGCTGATCGACGCGCGCTTGGCGGCAGAAGAGGCGACGCGTGCCAAAAGTAATTTTTTGGCCAATATGAGCCACGAAATTCGGACCCCTATGAATGCCATTCTCGGCCTGTCCCACCTGGCCTTGCAGTCCGTTCAGGATGAAAAGCAGAAAGACTATCTGGACAAGATTCATGCGGCTGCCAATTCTCTGTTGGGAATTATCAACGATATTCTTGATTTTTCTAAGATTGAGGCGGGAAAGTTGGAGGTGGAGGCTGTCGAATTCCAGTTGCGGGATGTGTTGGATGGGCTGGCCTCTTTGATTTCGGTCAAAACAGCGGAGAAGGGTTTGGAATTTTTGCTGGACTTGGAACGGGATGTGCCGGATGCGCTGGTTGGTGATCGGTTGCGGCTGAATCAAATTCTTCTCAATCTGGTCAATAATGCGGTCAAGTTTACCAAAACAGGTGAAATCATCCTGAGAACCGAACAGGTAGCCCACACTGACGAGCGGGTGGTACTCCTGTTTTCGGTCAAAGATAGCGGAATCGGCATGGAGCCGGAACAGGTGGAGCGATTGTTTCAAAGTTTCAGCCAGGCCGACGCCTCCACCACCCGGAAATATGGTGGTACCGGGTTGGGGCTCAGCATCAGTCAGGGGTTGGCGGAAATGATGGGGGGAAATATTTGGGTGGAGAGTCTTCCGGGTGAAGGAAGCACCTTTTATTTTTCAGCTGTTTTCGGATTGACTTCCCCTGATGGGTTGCTCCAACTGCCGATTGATTCGGATTTGTCAGGGCTTTCTCTGCTGGTGGTGGATGATCGTGAGGCGGTTCGGATCATTCTCGGTAAAATGGCTGAGCGGTTCCAGTGTGAGGTTCAATCGGCTGCCAGTGGCGAAGCGGCATTGGCCGTTGTTCGTCAATTTGATGCCAAGAATAAACCGATTTCCCTGGTATTGTTGGGCCGGCTGCTGCCGGGTATGGACGGGTTGGAAACATGCCGCCAGATTAAAACCGCCACTGGTTTGAGCCGACCGCCCAAGGTGATCCTGGTTGTGGCCTCCGGCCAGGAAGAGGAGATGAACCGGAACCTGATCTGTGAGAGTGACGGCTTTTTAAACAAACCCGTCACCTTCTCTTCTTTCCTGGAGGCGGTTCAAACCGCCTTTAACCGTAAAATCCAGCGGGTGGATTCATCCACTCAGGCCGCCAGCTCCGATTTGGAATCGTTATCCGGTTTCGACGGTAGCCGCATCCTGTTGGTAGAGGACAATACAATCAATCAACAGGTCGCGTTTGAACTGCTTTCGATGGCCGGATTATCCGTTGAAATCGCCGAAAATGGTATTCAGGCCTTGGAAAAAACAGCAGAGGATCGCTATGCCGTCATATTGATGGACATACAGATGCCCCAGATGGATGGTTACGAGGCGTCTCGTCGTCTTCGTTTGATTCATGGCGATAAACTGCCCATTATCGCCATGACCGCCAATGCCATGCAGGGAGAGCGAGAAAAATGCCTTGAGGCGGGTATGAATGATCATATCTCTAAACCATTTGATCCTCAACAACTCTTCAAAAAACTTGCTTTTTGGCTTGCCTGGAGCGCATCGACCGGACTGGCTGCGGAAAAACCGTTGGCGACACCTTCGATTTTGACGCCGGAGGTGACCACACCGACTGGACCGGATTGGCTGTTTGCTTCAGATCAATCCATCGTCGATCTGGTCAAAGCTCTGAATCATTGTGCCGGGAATTATCAACTACTGGCCAAAATATTGCACGATTTCTTTTTTGATCAAGGAGATGCGCCGATCCTTTTGTCGGAACGGATGCAGGCAGGGGAGTTGGCGATCGCTGAGAGAATGGTTCACACCTTGAAGGGGTTGTCGGCCAGTATCGGTGCGGAGAGCCTGTCCAAAGCCTGTGCCGCACTGGAAGTTCACCTCCGGCAAGGCAATACGAGCGAGGCCCAGACCGCCTTGCAAGAGGTGACCGAACGGCACCGGGTGTTGCAGGAGGTATTGTTTCAGCTACCGCCGGTCAAATGGCACCGCTCAAAACATGTCAAAGGGAAAGTGGCTTGCAATCAGAGTCTAGTCCAGTTGGATTCGGCTTTGGCCCCCTTGTTGGAGCCGCTTCAAAGTCGTCGTCCGAAAGAGTGCCGGGTTATTCTGGCGGATCTCTGTGCATCAAACTGGCCCGATCCCTGGAGTGGATTATTGGAGAGTCTTCATCAAAAAATCAATAAGTACAAATTTAAGCAGGCATTGGTGCTTTATCAGGAGTTGCGCAGCCAGTTGGCTGAGCGAGGCCCGGATACAGATCCGGTATAACCGATTCGTCGCGATGGGTGTAACGGTTTGTTTTGTCTTGATTTAACGGTCAACTGTCAAATCGAGTTGTAGCGATTTTTTTTGCGTCAGCATAGGGGAGTATTACAGATGAAAATAGAACAATTTCAAACGACCAAACCCAACTTTTCAGCCGAGGAGGTTGAGGCGTTACGACAGATTTCTCCAGATTTGATTTTGGTTTTTGCCGCGGTTGGCTTGCTCTCCAACCCGCAATTTTTATCTGCGCTGATAGAAAATTTTCCCCAGGCCAAACTGATTGGTTGCAGTACGGCGGGTGAAATAGCCAATGATGGGGTGAGTGATGACAGGGCCATTTTGACGGCGCTCACGTTTGAAAAACTACAACTCCGGGTTGCCGAATCCCAGATTGCCAACCTGGACGATTCGTTCCGGTCTGGAGCCGATCTTGGCCGTCAGTTGGCCGCTTGCCAGCCCAAGGCCGTCACTCTTTTTGGTCCGGGTATCGATGTCAATGGCTCCGCCGTCATTAAAGGCGTCATCAGCGAACTTGGACCGGACGTGTTGATATCCGGAGGGCTGGCCGGAGATGGGGGACGGTTTCAAGAGACGCTGACCCTGGCTCCAAGCGGAGTCTCCCCACGGGGGTTGGTCGGGGTTGCCTTGAGTGGGGATGCCTTGATTTTTGCCCATAGCTCGTTTGGTGGTTGGTCTCCCTTTGGTCCGGCCAGAAAGGTTACCCGGTGCCGGGGAAACATCCTCTATGAACTGGATGGCGAATCTGCCTTCGATCTGTATAAAAAATATCTGGGTGACCATGCCCGTGAACTTCCGGCGTCGGGATTGCTGTTTCCGTTTGAAATGCTGGATGCCAACCATTCTGAGTTGGGCTTGATTCGTACGATTTTGGGGGTTGATGAAGAGAGCGGCAGTTTGACTCTGGCCGGAGATATCGATCCAAATGGTTATCTGCGTTTGATGCACGCCAACACGGATGATCTGGTCGATGGGGCCGAAACGGCTGCCCATGAGATTTTGAAACAGCTCTCCTCTTCTAGCCCCGGTCTCGGAATTCTGGTCAGTTGTGTCGGGCGAAAACTGGTTATGGGTGATAATGTCGATGAGGAGGTGGAGGCGGTGTTGGCGGTGCTACACGCCGGGACCATCCTGACCGGCTTCTATTCATACGGCGAAATCGGTCCGTTAGGTGAAATTCTCTCCTGTAAGCTGCATAATCAAACCATGACGATCGCCTATATTGGAGAGTCTTGAACGGATGCATCGTCTATTACTCAGGCAATTCAAACGGATTTTTAAAGTTGATCAGCCGGAAGAAATATCCGAGATTCTTGATCGCCTAGCCGAAAAATCCGCGGCGTGGGCAGACGATCCCCAGCTCCAGGGGTTTGTCCGGCTGTTGCCGGACTTTATCAGGCGGGTCGATGAGTCCTATGTTCATAAGGAGCGCGACCTTGAGTTGCGCAATCGCAGTCTTCAGTTTAGCTCGGACGAATTACACAGCCTGAACCAACGGTTGCGCCAGGAGGCTGAGCTTAAAAGTGCGGTGATCTCCTCGTTGCAACGTACCACCAACGATCTGCTGGAAGCGGCTGGAAAACCCGCTCTGGATACCGTTCAGGATGACCTGGGGCAGATTACCCAGGTCATGGTGGCTCTGGTTGAGGAAAACAACACCATAAATACACGGCTTCAGCAGGCTTTCAATCGGTTGGAGCAGCAAAAATTTGCCTTGGACGAACATTGCATCGTCACCATTACCGATGTCAGAGGGGTGGTCACCTATGCCAACAAAAACTTTGTTCGGATCAGTGGTTATGCGGAAGAGGAGATGTTGGGCAAGACCCATAAACTGATCAACTCTGGCTATCACAAGCCCGGTTTCTTTGAAACCATGTGGCAGACCATCACCGCAGGAAAAGTCTGGAATGGTGAGATTTGCAATCGGGCCAAGGATGGAACCTTATACTGGGTTTCTGCCACCATCGTCCCTTTTTTGGATGAGCAGGGCAAACCGGTGGAGTATGTGGCGATTCGAACCAACATTACCCACCAAAAAGAGCTGGAAAAAGAGCTGCGGGAGAAGGAACAACGCCTGACCATCGCTTTGGACGCTTCCAACACCGGCTTGTGGGACTGGAACCCCGTTACCGATGTTGCCTTTTTCAGTGAACAATGGTTGGCCATGTTGGGACTTGAAAAAGGGACGGTATCGGAGACGGGCAAACTGTGGTCCTCTCTGATTCATCCGAACGATAGTCAACGGGTTTCTGAAAAACTGATCGTCCATCTTTCCGGGCAATCCACGGACTATGAAGTTGAGTTTCGAATGCGCCATCGCAACGGTGGCTGGGTGTGGATTTTATCGTCCGGCCGGGTTACAGAACGCAATGAAACCGGCAAGGCTACGCGGGTCACGGGTATTCACAAGGATATCAGTGATCGCAAGAAAGTGGAGGAACAGCTCAAAGAGGCCAAACAGCAGGCCGAGGCGGCCAGCGAGGCGAAAAGCCACTTTCTGGCCAATATGAGCCACGAGATTCGCACCCCCATGAACGCGATAATCGGCATGGGGCATCTGGCTTTATCTCGGGAAACCGACCCCAGACAGAAGGATTATTTACGTAAGATATACAAAGCCTCCCAATCCTTGTTGCGCATTATCAACGACATTCTCGATTTTTCAAAAATTGAGGCCGGAAAGTTGGAGTTGGAGGAGTCCGAGTTCTGCCTGGATGAAATGTTTGAAACCCTGGCCAATCAGATCTCCCTCAAGGCGCAGGAGAAAGGGTTGGAGCTGATTTATGACGTCCCGGCGACCCTGCCCCGGTTTTGGATTGGGGATGCCCTGCGGATCAACCAGATTCTTTTGAACCTGACCAGCAATGCGGTGAAATTTTCTGACAAGGGGGAGATTGTCGTCCGGGTGCAGAGCCAAGGGGAGAATGGACTTTGTTTTACCATCGAAGATTCCGGTATCGGCATGACCGAGGCGCAGGTCGAACGATTGTTCCAGTCCTTCAGTCAAGCCGACTCTTCCACTACCCGCCGGTTCGGTGGGACCGGCTTGGGATTGGCGATCAGTAAAAAAATGGTTGCCTTGATGGGTGGAACCATTTCAGTCAATAGCGAACTGAACAAAGGCAGCCGTTTTCAGTTTACCATTTTTCTCAAACCGGGATCACGACGACTGAGCCATGTCCGTATACCGGAGATTCTTCGTGGGGCCTTGGTGGCTCTTCTGACCGGCAATGACCGGCAGCGGAGTGTTTTGTCAAATCTGTTGGAATCCCTCAGCTTCCGGGTACAAGCCTTCTCCAACAGTACGGCGTTGAACCAATTTTGTGAGCGGAACAGAGCCGATCCACCATTGATCATTCTGCTGGATGGCGGCAGCCTGAGCCATGATCCGGTGGCATTCATTCAACATTTTCGCCACCTGTCGAATCAAAATGCATTGCCGGTGCTGGTGATGTCCAACCATAACGACCATCAGCGTTCTCATGCCCTTCGCACCTCAATTCCAGCCATCGAGTTTGTCCAAAAGCCCATCACGGCCTCGGGACTGTTCGATGGGTTTTCCACTTTGATAGGTCGTAACTTCCCCTCCTGCCATCAACGCGTAAAAAAAAGAAAATGGCCGGGAGATAGAGCGGAAGCACTCTATGATTTTGCTCACTGCCACATTCTGCTGACCGAAGACAATCCGGTCAATCGTCAGGTTGCCGTTGAGTTGCTTGAGATGGTTGGTGCCAAGGTCTCCGTGGCCGGAAACGGACAGGAGGCGGTCAATCTTGTTGCCGGGCCGCATCCGTATGATGGCATTCTCATGGATCTGCAAATGCCTGTGATGGATGGTTTTCAAGCGACGCGCCTCATTCGCGAAGGGGATAATAAAAACCTCGTTATTCTCGCCATGACGGCCAATGCCATGGCCGGCGATCGGGAACGTTGTTTGGAGGCGGGCATGAATGATCATATTGCCAAACCCATCGATCCGTCCCGACTCTATTCTACCCTGGGTAAATGGCTTAAGTTGCCAACTCTAAACACAGCCTACTCGGCAGAAAATGGGCCGGAAGAGGGCAATACCTTCCCGGAAATAGACGGGATCGATATCCCGATCGGAATCCATCATGCGGCGGGTAATCAAACGCTTTTCCGGCAACTGTTGATGGATTTCAGTCGGGATCAAAAAGAGGTGTTGGAACAGTTGCGGGTATTGAGCTTGGAGGATATCCCCTCGGCCAGGCGGCTGGCTCACACCCTTAAAGGGTTGTCGGGAACCATCGGAGCGACCCGGTTGAGCACTTTGGCCGAAGAGATTGAAAACCGTCTGGATACGGATCAGGGCCAGGTGGATGTTACAGATCTGTTGGCGCGTCTGCAATCGGAACTTCAACGGGTTTTTACCGGCATAGAACATGTAGTGACTCCCGTATTGTCGGATGAACAAAAGGGTGCCGTCGCCTTTGTCTCTCCAGAGCAAATGAGGGGATTTTTGGACCGCCTGCTTCCGACCCTGCAAAAGCGTCAGGTTCGTCAAAGCCGGGAACTGCTGGATGAATTTACACAATTTCATTTGCCTCCCGAATGGGTGGAGCATGCTCAGAATCTGATTTTACATACGAGAAAATATAAGTTCAAACAGGCTGAAAATGATCTGCATGCCCTACAAGGGAAACTGACTATCCCCAACTGAACTGGATATCTTGACTATGAAACATGAAGCGACGATTTTTGTTGTTGACGACACGGAGATGAATATTGATGTGTTGTTGGAGACCCTGGGAGACCGCTATGACGTCAGTGTGGCTCTGGATGGAGAGAGTGCTCTTGAGGATATTCCGATTACACGGCCGGATTTGATTCTGCTGGATGTCATGATGCCGGGAATCGATGGGTATGAGGTGTGCGAACGATTAAAAAATGATCCGCTTACGAGAGAAATCCCAGTGATTTTTATTACGGCCAAACAGGAATCCGACGATCAGACCCGGGGGTTTCAGGTGGGGGCTGTGGATTATATCACCAAACCGTTCAGCCCTCCGGTGGTTCAAGCGCGGGTCGAAACCCATCTCAATCTCATGAAGGCCAGAAAGCAGTTGGCCCGACAGAATGAGATTTTGGAGCAACGGGTCAAAGAGCGTACCCTTGAGTTGGATAATAAAAATCAGGAGCTGGAACAGACCCGTCTGGAGATCATCCGCCGCTTGGGACGGGCAGCCGAATACAAGGACAATGAAACCGGCCTGCATGTCATCCGCATGAGCCATTATTCACGTTTGCTCGCTCTAAAAAGCGGCATGAGTCCAGACAAAGCGGATATTCTGCTCAATGCCGCGCCCATGCACGATATCGGTAAAATCGGCACCCCGGACAGTATTTTGCTCAAGCCCGGAAAGTTGACCGACATCGAATGGAAGGTGATGCGGCGTCATCCCGTCATCGGAGCGGGGATCCTCGGATCCCATGAGTCCGAGTTGCTCTCCCTGGCTGCCGTGGTGGCTCTGACCCACCATGAAAAATGGGATGGCAGCGGCTATCCCAACGGGTTGTCTGGAGAGGATATTCCCCTGGAAGGCCGAATCGTCGCCATTGCCGACGTTTTCGACGCCCTGACCACCGTTCGTCCCTATAAAAAGGAGTGGCCTTTGGAAGAGGCCCTCGATTTGATCAAAGGCGAATCCGGCAGCCACTTTGATCCGCACCTGGTCCCGTTATTCTTGGAGTCCATCGACGACATGCTGAAGATCCGCCAAAAATGGAGCGAGCAGGATGTGCATGACAGATCTCTGTCCGATTTGGTGCGATGATATTGTTGGTTTTTTAGTCTATACCGGCTGGATGGTGCGAGTTTGGGATAATGCTAGGGATGGAGAGGGGGTGTCCGGTCCATTTGAATCTCCAAATCCTCATCGATGATGACCCGAAATCCGTTTTTTCCAGTCTGCTCATACACTTCCGACAGATCGCCGGTAAAACCACCTTGGATGGTTTTGCCTAATCGATGGAGTTGGTGGTCGGCGACAAACCGTCTAGTAAAGTCCTCGTTGGATTGGTTGTTTAGTGCGAATACCCGCTTGACAAAATGGGGCTTGAACAGAATGTGATGGACGATTCGATTTGAATCGGCTTTCAGAACCAGGCCGGAGCCAAAGCTCTGTTGTTCCGAGTGAAGTGTTGTTTGTGGATCGATGATTTTGGAAACCGGAATATAGGATGAGCGCAGGGAGTCCGAGTCGTAGCCAAAACTAAAGGTTCCGCCGAAGTCGAAGGAGCCTTGTTCATTTTTGATGAATCGAATCTGATTCCGTAAGATTTGAGCGTCCAAATCGGCATTTGAACCGGGTTCAAATGGGTGGTACATAAACTCATCACCCTCAAAAAGAAAATCGGCCAGATTTTTTTTGATCTCCCTCTCTGCCTGATCCAACGTCATGCCGATAAACAGTCCTTTGATGACCGGGGGGGAGATTTTAACCGGGTTGTCGGCTTGTTCAGTTGAGAAAAAAGAGTTCTGACCGGTTGAAAGCAGATAAGCGGCCACTCCCCCAATCAGGAGAATCGATGTGGCCATTTTATTCTTGAAGATCAAAGCCGAAATTTTTTTCATGTTCACCTTACCTGGCCAGGCTGTTTTTTGTCGGGTTATGTTTGTATAGCCAGGAAGCCGATCAGGATCAAGGAGATCATTGGGAAAAAAGAGGCTCCGACTAGCGCAGTCTTGGTGTTTTATCCGTAATGTGTGCCAGGGGGAATCGTTGTCGCTTCCACTCCTCCAATCCACCGATCAACTCGCAGGCCATCAGTTGGTTTTCCAAAAAAGCCTCCAAGGCGATTTCAGTCCGTGGTCCCGATCGACAAACCAGAAAATACCGTTTTGTTTCATCAAATTGATCACGCCTGAAATGGGAGGAAAAACATCGATTGAAAGGCCCGGTATCCTGACGGTTTTCCAGGTTGTGGTCGCAGGGATAGAGTGTGGAGCCGGGGATGATCCCCTCTTGTTGTTCGGTCGTGGTTCTGATGTCAAGAATAATCGCGTCTTCAACCTCGGCCAAGACGATTTCGTAGAGTTGACTGGCTGAAATCATTTCGTTGAAGAGGGCGGTATCTATGATTTTTTTTGTTTTTACACCTTGAAAAAAACCGCGATATTTAAAATCCTCCTTGTTGATATGGTTGCATAACCAGTCAACCAGAAAGGATTCCAGTTGGGCGATATATTGACGCTCTTGGGCATCGATACCCGCTTTGAGATCGGAGAGACATTGGCTGAGGTGATGGTGTTGCTTTTGGTGACTTTCTATTAGCGGATAGGATTGTTCACGCATCAAATCTTCCTCAGATTTGAAATGGTCTTCGGTATATTTTTGCAGGCGGGGAAAGATGCCCCGGATCTGATCCCACTCATCTTCAAAAGGGGAGCGTTGCTTGAACCGTTTGGCCAGGCGGGTAAACTCCATCACGTAGAACAGCAGACGATTGTGGTCGCTGTTAAACTGTTCGACACCCACGTCAACTATGGAAATCTCGCTCATCATATATGTACGCCTTTAAATAAAAAAGGGAGGGTTTGAAGTGGATTAGGAGAGGAGGCCGAGTTCACGTAAAAAATGTTTGATCTCGCTCTCCTTATTCTGGAAGGAGCGGATGTGATCTTCGATCTCGAATTGACTTTTTCCCTCCAGATTCTGCATGGATTGGTTCAGTTTTTCCAACTCGCCCTTCAGCCGCTCCAGTTTGTTGATGCCCTCTGGAGTCAACCCTTGTGCATGTTTGATCTCGATCTCTTCCACGGCGTTCACCCCCTGAGCTGTTGAGTAAATCCCAGGAATCATAGCATAGAGCAGTGTCCGCTGAGAATCAATGCTTCCAGATTTGCAGGTCAAGCCGGTTTGGTAATGTCAATGTATTGATTTTGCAGGTGTAACGGCTAAATTCCGGCCCCAAGACTGGGATTGGGAATGGAGCCGTTACACCCCATTAAAGCGGACGTTTCATTTTTGACTACCAAGCGAAATCCGACGACTGCCTTTTGAGTCTAAGCGGAGGCCGCCGCCAAAGCCTGTTCAATATCGGCTATCAAATCGTCAATATGCTCAATTCCGATGGAGAGTCGGACCATATCTTCGGTGACGCCGGCGGTTTTCAACTCGTCGGAATTCAGTTGTCGATGGGTGGTCGTGGCCGGGTGGCAGGCCAACGATTTGGCATCGCCAATATTGACCAAACGGATGATCAATTGTAGCGCGTCGATAAATCTGGCCCCGGCCTCTCGTCCGTCTTTGATGCCGAAGCAGAGCAGCCCGGAACCTTTGCCGCTCATCTGTTTGTTGACCAGAGGGGCATAGAGGTTATCCGCCAGGCCGGGATAGCTGACCCAGGAGACCTGTGGATGGTTTTGTAAATATTTGGCGACATGGAGGGCGTTTTTGCAATGACGCTCCATTCTGAGCGGCAGCGTTTCAATGCCTTGTAAAATTTGGAAGGCGTTGAAAGGTGAGATCGCCGCCCCCATGTTGCGTAACGGCACCACCCGGCAGCGGCCGATAAATGCGGCGGGGCCAAAGGCATCGACATAAACTACGCCGTGATAGGAGGGGTCCGGGGAGACCATCATGGGAAAACGGTCGCCGTTCTCCTTCCAGGGGAATTTGCCCGAATCGACAATGACTCCACCGATGGAGGTGCCGTGGCCACCCATGTATTTGGTCAGGGAGTGGATGACAATATCGGCTCCGAACTCAATGGGTCGGCAGAGATAGGGGGAGGGGACGGTGTTGTCAACGATCAGGGGAATGCCGGCTTTGTGGGCCACATCGGCCAGTGCGGCAATATCGGCCACGTTACAGGCCGGGTTGCCGATGGATTCACAAAAAACAGCTCGGGTTTTTTCGTCAATCAGACCGGCAATCTGCTCG